>NZ_JBEPMN010000001.1:0-594463 GCF_040545755.1 Aquamicrobium ahrensii | reverse complement strand
TCGGCCGAGAACCGTCTGCGTGTCTTCATGCTGGATCGTCCTTTTCATCGGTCGATCCACCTTATGCCCCTGTCTCGGAAACCGGGACCACCTCAGATAATCTATTCGCCATCATCGGGTCGTAGTTGGTCTTCGATGATCTTCCGGGCGACCTCGTAGATTGGCGCCATGTCCTCGTCGGCACCTTGCTGAGTTTCGAGGAGGTAGAGAGCTTGTTCGTAAACCTCCCGAACTTCCTCGTCGGACAGGAGGCCTTTTGCGCCCAGCATGCCGATCAGGGAGGCGAGAACGGATGCCGACACAAGGTCGCTGGCGGCTACGGCGTTTATGCGTGGATCATGTTCGGGAAAGGGCATCGGTTCGTCATCCATGAATCTGACGGTAGGTGCAGTCAAGCTTGACGGCAACGGGCATCGGAAGGGCTAAATGGCCCATATCCACAGTGATCGAAATGTGTGGAGGGCGTGGGACACAGGCACTGTAACCGATTGTTTTACAATGGCGTCAGTTCCAGCGACGTAGGACACATAACCATTGGAAATCTGCGGCTTTCGGCGGATGGTCTATTCTTCTCGGCCGCACCATTCAAGGGCATCATATTGATATTATTTTGGATTTCATGCCCTGCCGGGAGTCGCGGCGCCGGGTGGCTTCGGTCCTTTTGTTTGCTTTCAATTCTGCGCCCTTGGGCAGAATTTCCAACGAATGCGCCCGCATATTCGGCTCGGACAGCCTATCGCGTATCATGAACAGGCCTCTCATCCCTGTGATGAGGGCAGGGGGGTGTTTGGGCGATTGCGCATGGCGCTTGATGTGGCGTAGTGCGTCTATTGCGTGGCTGAGCATGGCTTCGGATATCGTTTCCAACATGGCGGCGCAGCTTTGCAGATTCGTGACGCTGCCGTTTCCCTGTCTCAACTTTGCCCTATCTCTATGAATGTCAGCTAATTTTCATCCGGGCGGATGATATTGTGGCGCTTTCGTCTCTCTTGTTAATTCCGTCGGAATTGCGCTACGGAGACGCCGATCCGCAAATTCAAAGCAGCGCGAGGCAGTCTTGCAAAGTGGAAACGAACAAGCTGCTGATGACGCTCATGCAAACGTGGAGCATAGCGACATTTATGACGCCGACGGCGTCGTTCGCGCGTCATTTCTCGCCCATATCGGCGCGGCCATCGCTGATCGGGATACGCTGACGCTCAAAGGAGATGTCGCATCCCTTCATGAATCGGAACTCGGCGATCTGCTGGAGGCCTTGCAGCCGGACCAGCGCCGGTCGCTGGTCGAGCTTCTGGGGGCGGACTTCGATTTCTCGGCGCTGACCGAGGTTGATGAGGCGATCCGCCTCGACATTGTCGAGAACCTGCCCAACGAGCAGATCGCGCAGGCGGTTCAGGAACTCGATTCCGACGACGCCGTCTACATTCTGGAAGATCTCGACCAGGAAGATCAGGACGAAATTCTGGCGCAGCTTCCGTTCACCGAACGGATCAGGCTGAGGCGTTCGCTGGACTATCCGGAGGAAAGCGCCGGCCGGCGCATGCAGACCGAGTTCGTCGCTGTGCCGCCCTTCTGGACGGTCGGGCACACCATCGATTACATGCGGGAGGACAAGGACCTTCCGGACAGCTTCAGCCAGATATTCGTCATCGATCCCACCTTCAAGCTGCTCGGAGCCGTCCATCTCGACCAGATCTTGCGCACCAAGCGCACGGTTAAGGTCGAAGACATCATGCATGAGACCCGTCACGCCATTCCAGCCACGATGGATCAGGAGGAAGCGGCGCGCGAGTTCGAGCAATATGACCTTCTGTCGGCGGCTGTTGTGGATGAGAATGAGCGGCTGGTCGGCGTGCTGACCATCGACGATGTGGTGGACGTAATCCAGCAGGAGGCGGAGGAAGACCTCATGCGTCTCGGCGGCGTTGGCGACGAGGAACTGTCCGACACCATATTGGCCGCCTCGCGTTCGCGCGTGCCGTGGCTGCTGGTCAACCTGTTCACCGCTTTCCTCGCGGCTTCCGTCATCGGACTCTTCGACCACACGATCGAGCGGGTGGTGGCGCTGGCGGTGCTGATGCCGATCGTGGCGGGTATGGGCGGCAACGCCGCCTCGCAAACCATGACGGTGACGGTGCGCGCGCTTGCCACCAAGGATATCGACATCTACAATGCGTGGCGCGTCATACGCCGCGAGATGGGCGTCGGCTTCATCAATGGCGTCATATTCGCCTTGCTGATCGGCGCCGTCGCCGCGACATGGTTCTCCGATCCCTATCTGGGCGGCATCATTGCAAGCGCCATGGTCATCAACATGTTCGTAGCGGCGCTGGCCGGCATTCTTATTCCTCTGGTGCTCGACCGTTACGGTGTCGATCCCGCAGTGGCTTCGGCCGTTTTCGTCACCGCCGTCACCGATGTCGTGGGATTTTTCGCGTTTCTCGGGCTGGCTTCATGGTGGTTCGGTTTCAGCTAATGGATGTAATTGACTTTTACGTAAGTGCCGTGCGAGATTTCCGAATCTTGCTCGACTGTGATGGATTCACGGTTCCGCGATAGTCTGTATGGGAAAAGTCCGTTTCGGACCTGGCGTGAACGCTGGTTCAAGCCGAAGGTCTGCGACGCTTCGGAAGAGTTGACGTTCCATTGCACCCGCGGGTGGCAAATGTGCCCGCTACGGCAGGTGGTCTGGCGAAATTTTGGGCGGGACACCTGTCGTTGCATAAAGCAGCAGGAAGAATGAGAAAGAGCGCGGTGCGGCTCGTCCACGCCGGCGCCGCGCCAGCTACAGGATGACGATGCGGGAATATTACACCATCACCGAGCTGACGCGTGAATTCGGGGTGTCCACTCGAACCCTGCGCTTTTACGAAGACGAAGGCCTGGTCCAGCCTGTCCGGCGCGGACGCACGCGGCTGTTCCGGCCGTCCGACCGTCATCTCATTCGCCAGATTCTGCGCGGCAAGCGGCTGGGCTTCTCCATCAACGAGATCCGCGAGATCATCAAGATGTACAAGGAGCCGCCGGGCGAGGTCGGCCAGCTGCAGCTCATGGTCAAGCGCATCGAGGAAAAGCGCGAGGAACTGCGCCAGAAGCGCCGCGACCTTGAGGATACGCTCGCCGAACTCGATCAGGCGGAGGACGCCTGCCTGGAGCGTATGGCCGAGCTTGGCGTGAACACCTGAAAGTCGCTGTTTCGCGGCACGACGATCCTGGCGTTTTGACGCCGTTGGCGCTCATGGCCATAGGTACAAGGATATCAGACCCAGCGCCGCACCTTCTTTGAATAGTCCCGGTATCTGCGGCCGAATTTCCCGGCCAGCACTTTTTCCTCGAACTCGATGGCGATCTTCTGCGTGAGCACCGCCGCCATGATGGCGAGAGGCAGGAACCACCAGTTGCCCGACACGAAACCGACGCCGAACATCAAAAGGGTGTTGGCGAGGTAGATCGGGTTGCGCGTGATGGAGAAAGGGCCTTCCGTGAGCAGATGGCTTGGCTCTCCGAAAGGATCGAGCGTTGTTCCCGCGCGCCGCATGGCCCGGAAGGACGTCAACCACAGGGCGACGAATGCGACGATCAGCAGCCAGCCTATGGCGTAGAGCACATTTCCGAACGGACCGGTGATGCGAGGCAGGGGAATGAGCAGCTCAAGCACTATGCTGGCTGCAATCGCCGCGAGATAGATCAGCGGCGGCCACGGAATGCGCCGCCAGGCTGGAACTTCTTTCATTTTTCTTCCCCCATCAGCCTCATGTCTGTTTCCACAGTGCAGGTGGACGCCAGTTCGCCGAGTCGGCTGGACAGTTCGGCAGTCTGCTTACCGCGCATCACCTTGTCGAGAATGTCTTCGTTTTGCACGGCGTCGAACATGCAGGCGCAATAGGCGGTACAGAAGGTCTGGTCGCGGGATTCGTGGCAGTAGGATTCGCAGCCCTGCAGGAAGCCGGCGCGTGGATCCTGAGCCGGCGCCGGCCAGATATGTGCGAAAAGCCACACGCAGGCGACCAGAACCGGCTGGTGGACGAGGTAGAAGGCGAGGCTGTGTTGCCCGATCTTCACCAGCGGGCGCGCCGTGCGCTGCGGCAGTTCCCCACCAAGCCGGGCCAAAAGACCGAAATGACGTGCGAAGCGGACAGCGACCATTCCGGCGAGAACGGCGGCGAACCAGGGAAACAGCGGCACATAGTCATTCGAGCGCGGGCTGACGGTTGAAAGGCCTAGCCACCATAGCGCGGGGTGATCGAATGCCGGCAGGCGCGCATAGTGGGGCGCGGCGGCCACCAGAATCGCTGTCAGCGCCAGCGCCCATGCCGGAAAGCGCAGAAAGGCGAGGCCGAGCACGCTGGCCAGCGCGATGTGGTGCAGGATGCCGAAGAAGATGAAGGAGCCGGGCGTGGCGAACCATGTCGCTATGGTGATGGCCGTGGCGGCCGCCACGATCATGGCAAGCCGTTTGCCGAAGCCTCGCCAGCGAACGCCGTCGCCATGGGCGAGCATGAGGCTGACCCCGACTAGGAACAGGAAGCTGGTGGCGATGCCACGCGCGTAGATCTTCCAGCCGCCGAATGCGGTGAGGCCGGGCGGCGCGTAGCCGAAGAACTCCAGATCCCAGGTGAAATGATAGCTGACCATCGCCAGCAGTGCGATGCCGCGCGCCGCGTCGATGGCCTCGATGCGGCGCGCGGGTTGTTGCAGCCTGTTGGCGGAGGGGAATGGTTGCATGGAAGCTCCGGAAGGTCGTTCGTCGATTCCTAGAGCATTTTGCAGCCAGACGGAATCGTCTGACGTTGCAACAATGCGGCTAACGATCAAACCGGAGCGGCGGACTGCATTTCTCAGAACGTCCTGTGCTCCGGCGCTCTCATCCTGGTCGCAGCAGCGCCATTCGACCACTCCCGGGTTGGTCCAGACCCGAAAAGCCTTTGGACTATCTTGCGTTTCCGCCCTCACAGGTCGGTTTTCCGCCATCCGGGCGGGTCATAAAGGCTACACAATGGCAACCGTCGAATCCGGCGGAGGAGATTCGGCGGGAGGATTTCATGGCAACGCATGTGCGGCACCCCATCTGGCTGCGGCAGGTTCGGCCGGCCGGGGCCCGCACATTTGCGTCGCTTTACACGATGGAATCCTTCGCGCGGGCGACCATCTCCAGCGTCATCCCCATTCAGGCCTACGACATCCTGCGCAGCGAACAGTCAGTCTCGATGCTCTATACCGTGGTGTCGCTGATCGGCCTTTCGGCAACGCTGTTCATGCCGATGCTCATCCAGCGTTTCGCACGGCGCTGGGTTTACACTGCCGGGGCATGCCTGCTGGCCGTGGGGTCGCTGTTCTTCGTTACCGACACCTTGGTCGGGCAGGCGCTTGGCATGCTGTGCCGGGTTATGGGGGCGAGCGCGCTTTCGATCACGCTCAACCTCTACATCATGGATCATATCCGCAAGACGGAGTTCATCCGTTCCGAATCGCTGCGCATGGCGTGGTCCACCTTCGCCTGGACGGGGGGGCCGACGCTCGGCATCCTGCTTTACACCAATTACGGCATCTATGCCGCTCACGGCGCGGTGGCCGTGTTTGCGCTCATCCTGCTGGCGCTGTTCTGGTACTACCGGTTGAGCGACAACCAGATGATTGTCGCCGGCAAGAGCCGCCCGCTCAATCCGGTCACCAGCATCGGCCGCTTCATCGCGCAGCCGCGCTTGCGGCTGGCCTGGGTGATCGCCTTCGGCCGTTCCTGCTACTGGACGACGTTCTTCGTCTATGGACCGCTGTTTATGGTCATCGCCGGTGAGGGCGAGGTCGCCGGCGGTCTGCTGATTTCGGCTGGCAACGCCTTGCTGTTCACCGCCATTTTCTGGGGCAGGGCGGGGAAGCGCTTCGGCGCTCGGGTGACCATCGCGTTCGCCTTCTCCGCCATGGCCCTTGCCCTGTTCGCGGCCGGCTGGGTGAGCACGACCGCGCCGCTGGTCACCGGCGCGCTGCTTCTGTGCGGGGCGCTTTTCACCATCGCGATCGATGCGCTCGGCTCCACCGTCTTCATGCGTTCGGTACATCCTTACGAGCGTTCGCAGATGGCGGCCGTCTATCGTACCTATCTCGATTTCTCCGAACTGACACCGCCGATGATCTATTCGATCGTGCTGGCCTTCTTCGGGCTCGGCTCGGTTTTCGTCACACTTGGCCTGCTGATGGCGGGCTGCGCGGCGGTAAGCTGGCGTTACGTGCCGAAGTCGATGTAAGGGTGATCGCCATGAAGGGCCTGACATTCATCATCGGCGGCGCGCGCTCCGGCAAGAGCCGGCATGCCGAGGAACTGGCGACGGCGCTGCCAGCACCCTGGACCTATATCGCCACAGCCGAGGCTTATGACGACGAGATGCGCGCGCGGATCGCCGAGCATCGCAGCCGACGCGGCGCTGGCTGGCGGACGTTCGATGCGCCGCTCGATCTGGCGGGAGCGCTGGCGGCGCAGCCATCGGGGCAGCCTGTGCTGGTCGACTGCCTGACATTGTGGCTCACCAACCATATGCTGGCCGCACATGATGCGGAGGCCGAGTGCGGGCGGCTCGCGGAAGTTCTCGCCAATCCGCGCGGACCGTGGTTCGTGGTTTCCAACGAGGTGGGGCAGGGTATCGTGCCGGAAAACGCTCTGGCCCGCCGCTTTCGCGACGAGGCGGGGCGGTTGAACCAGAAGGTCGCTTCCATAGCCGAAACGGTTCTTTTCATGGTGGCGGGCCTGCCGATGAAGGTGAAGTGAGATGTCGGACGAACGCAAGATCGATGTGAGGGAAGCCGAGCGTCATCGCGCCAAGATGGAAAAGCGCAAGGCGGTTCAGGATGCGGAGGTGGCCGGCAAGACGGTGGAGAAAGGCCTGTTGATCGTCAACACCGGGCCGGGCAAGGGCAAGAGCACTGCCGCCTTCGGGCTGGCGCTGCGTATGCTGGGTTACGGCCGCCGTGTCGGCGTCGTCCAGTTCATCAAGGGCGCGTGGCATTCGGGCGAACAGGACGCGCTTTCCCGCTTCGGCGATCTGGTCGCCTGGCACACCATGGGCGAAGGCTTCACATGGGAAACGCAGGATCTCGAACGCGACATCGCCGCGGCGCAGGCCGCATGGGCCAAGGCGCAGGAACTGATGGCCGATCCGACCATCAGCCTGGTGGTTCTGGACGAACTCAACATTGCGCTGCGCTATGATTACATCGACCTTGAGAGGGTGGTGGCGGCGCTGAAGGGACGGCGCGAAGGCCTGCATGTGGTCGTGACCGGTCGCAACGCCAGGCCGGCGATGGTCGAGGCGGCTGATCTCGTCACCGAAATGGGCGCGACCAAGCACCATTTCGCGGTGGGCGTGAAGGCTCAGAAGGGAATAGAATTCTAGTGCGCAATCGTTATGCAACGCTCGCCGCCTGGGTATACGAGCTGGACAAGCCGGTGGGACGATCCTTCGGTGATGTCGAGTTTTATCAGGAACGGCTGAAGGGCGTGAGCGGCCCGGTTCTTGAGCCGGCTGTCGGCAATGGGCGTCTGTTCGTGCCGCTGCTGGAAGCTGGTCTTGATGTGCGAGGCTTCGACGTTTCCGACGAGATGCTGTCCTATTGCCGCGCGGCCTGCGCGAGCCGGTCCCTGCCGGCGCAATTGAGCATGCAGACCTTCGAGGCTTTCTCTTATAACGAGCGCTTCGAAGCTATTCTCGTACCGCTCGGGTCCATTCAGCTCATCACCGACCATGAAGCCGCGCTCGTCGTTCTGAAGCGCTTCCATGACCATCTGGCTCCGGGCGGGCGGCTGATCCTCGATCTCGATACGATCGATGGCTTTCTCGATGCGCCGCATTCGGTGCGAACATGGCAGGCGGGCGAGGATCTGCTTACTCTGACCGCCGACCGGATCGACACAAATTATGTGGCGCAAACCACCATGGCCAGCCTGCGTTATGAGCACTGGCGGGCTGGCAAGCTGGTGGACAGCGAGATTGACCTGTTTGGCCTGCGCTGGTGGGGCGTGGTGGAGTTCGGCATGGCGTTGCGCGCGGCTGGCTTTACCGATGTGGTCGCCTGTGGCGACTATCAGCATGGGCGAAAGCCGCAAAAGGGTGACGGCATCATCACTTTCGAGGCCCGGCGCGCCTGATCAGATGAGCCAGATTACCGCCGCGACAAGACCGAACAGGCCGATGAGCAACGTGTCGGCGATGCGGTAGAGCTTCAGCGCGCGCCGGATGTCTGCGGCTCTGATCTCGCGCCGGCCGCCTTCGCCGATAAAAGCGTCATCACCCATCACACCGCCATAGACGCGCGGGCCGGCAAGGGCCAGCCCCAGCGCGCCGGCCATGGCCGCTTCCGGCCAGCCGGCATTGGGTGAACGGTGCTTTTTCGCATCGCGCCAGATCGCTCGCCAGCCGGCGTGCGGATCGGCGTCCTTCATCGGGAAGGCGGCCGCCACGATCAGGAGGCCGCTGAGCCGCGATGCGGGCAGATTGACAAGATCGTCGAAGCGCGCCGAGGCCCAGCCGAAGGCATCGTGGCGCGGGGTGCGATGGCCGATCATGGAATCGGCGGTATTGACGGCCTTGTAGGCGACGCCGCCGGCCAGCCCTCCCACACCGAGCCACAGGGCGGGGGCGACTATGCCGTCGGAGAAATTCTCGGCGAGGCTCTCGATCGCGGCGCGGGAGACGCCGGCCTCGTCGAGCTGTTCGGGATCGCGCCCGACGATCATCGAAACAGCCTTGCGGCCGGCGTCGAGGCCACCGGTTTCCAGCGCTTCCGCAACAGCCTCGACGTGCTCATCGAGGCTGCGTTGCGAGAGCAACGAGGAGGCAATGATCGCGGTGAGGATAAAACCGAAGACGATGCGGCCAGCCGCGACCTCGATAATGAATGCGATGGCTGCCGGAACCGATATAATCACCACCAGCGCCAGCACGCCGCAAAGTCGCCTTGTCGCGTCGGAGCGGGAGGCGTGGTTGAGCATATGGTCGAGACAGGATATCAGCCTGCCGATCCACGTCACCGGATGGCCGATGGCGCGGAACAGCCAGTCCGGATATCCGGTGATACGTTCGACAATCAGCGAGATGAAGGCGATCAGGACCGACATGGACGTTCCGGATGAGTTTTTGGCGGCGGTCGATCATGGCGGAAGCCTCGGCAGGGCCCGGGCGCTGTTTCCTCATGCGCCGGAACCCGTCGTAGATCTCTCGACCGGGATCAACCCGCACTCCTATCCGCTTTTCGACCTGCCCGCCACCGCATTGACCCGCCTGCCTGAACAGGCGCGGGCGGATGAGTTGAAGGCTGTCGCCGCCGCTGCTTATGGCGCGCCGTCGCCGGCGCATGTGGCGAGCGCGCCGGGCACGCAGATATTGCTGCCGCGCGTCTGTGCGCTGGCGAAGCCGGGCCGGGCGCTGGTGCTTGGCCCCACCTATGCCGAGCACGCGCGCGCCGCCCGCATCGCCGGTCACGAGGTGGAGGAGACATCCGATTTCGAGGCGCTGCATGCGGTGGACCTCGCCATTGTCGTCAATCCGAACAATCCCGACGGGCGCGTGGCGCTCCGCCACGACCTGCTGGAACTCGCAGCCCACATGAAAGCCAAGGGCGGGTTGCTGGTGGTGGACGAAGCTTTCATGGATGTGGGGCCGCAAGACGAGAGCCTTGGCCGCGATGTGGGGCACGGAGGACTGGTCGTACTGCGCTCCTTCGGCAAATTCTACGGTCTTGCCGGCGTGCGGCTGGGTTTCGCACTTGCCGACAAGGTGACGGCGGCGCGGCTTGGTGCCGGGTTCGGACCCTGGGCGGTGTCCGGTCCGGCTTTGGAATATGGCGTCAGGGCGCTTTCCGACGTGAATTGGCGGCAGGCCATGCGTGCGAGGCTGGAGGACGAAGCGGCGCGCCTCGACGGATTGTTCGCCCGCCACGGTGTCGAGGTGCGGGGTGGCGCGTCGCTCTATCGCTATATGGAGTTTGCCGAAGCCGGGAGGCTGTTCCGCGCGCTCGGCCGGGAAGGCATATTGCTGCGCCATTTCACGGATCGGCCCCATGCCCTGCGCGCCGGCCTGCCGGGAAATGACGAGGAGTGGCGGCGGCTGGAGGCGGCGCTGGCCGGATGGAAGGATGTGCAATGATCCATGTCTGCCCGCTTTCGAAGCTGGAACAGACCGTTTCGCGAACTGGCGCAGGACGGCTTGTAACGCTGCTCTCGGCCGATATGGACATGGTGCGCCCGGCTTTGGTGGTGGAGCCGGATCACCTGTATCTGCGCATGAACGACATCGCCGAACTGCGCGATGGTATGACGATGCCGGGCGAAGACCATGTGCGCCGCCTTCTGAGTTTCGCGTATGAGTGGGACCGGGCGAAGCCCATGGTCATCCATTGCTATGCCGGCGTCAGCCGCTCCACCGCCGCCGCCTATATCGTTGCGGCCGCTCTCAATCCCGAGCGCGATGAAGGGGAGCTTGCCGCCACGCTGCGCTGGCTGTCGCCCTCGGCTACACCCAACCCGCGCCTGGTTTCGGTCGCCGATGCGCTGCTTGGCCGTGAAGGGCGCATGGTTGCGGCGATCAGGGATATCGGGCGAGGGGCCGACGCGTTCGAGGGTGAGCCGTTTGAGCTGGATCCGTTTGGTTAGAGCATTTCCAGCAAAAGTATGAAGCGGTTTTGCGTTCGGAAATGCGGCTAAAACAAAGAGATAGAGGGGGGGCTGCCGATTCCGCGAAAACCAGAACCGCTCTAACTCAACCAATCTGTCAGCTTCGCCTTGCGCAAATCGTTCAGCAGCGTGACGAATCCCGCAGCCTGATGCGCGGCGGTCAGCCGGCCTTTTTCTGCGGTGGCGGCGGCGGCGTCGCCGACCACTCCATGCGGATTGAGGTCGCTGGCGATCCAGGCGAAGCCGTGTGGGCTCTGGGCGTTGAGCAAGGCGAATTCCTCCTCGGCCCTGTCGGCGCTGGACGCAAAATCCTCGGCTTTTCCGAGGTCGACAAGCTCGGGCCGGAAATGCAGCATCAGCGAGGTTTCCACATCGCCGCCATGAATGCCGCGCCGTACTTCATGCGCGCTGAACAAGCCTTGCGGCCGCCCGAACCGCTCCCAGCTCGTGCGCACCGCCATCATGCCGAAGCGAACGCGCAGGCTGCGGGTGGCGATACCCATAACCTCCTCATTGCCGCCATGCGAGGTGACGACGACAAGCTTGCGCACGCCGGCGCGCGCAACGGAAGCGCCGAGTTCGGTCCATCCTTCGATGAGGCTGACGGCGGGGAGGGTGAGCGTTCCCGGCGCATAGACGTGTTCGTCCGACTTGCCGACGGCCTGAACCGGCAGGATGCGCAGGTCGAGATCGTGCGGGACAAGCGCGATAGCTGTCGCCAGCATGCCGTTCATGATGTCGGCGTCGGTGGATAGCGGCAGATGCGGCCCGTGCTGCTCGACAGCGGCTACCGGCAGCACGGCGATCGTCTGTTCGGGATCGATCTTCGCAAAGTCGGACGTCTTGAAGTCGCCCCACCAGATTTTCCGCGCTTGCGCCGCCATTCCGGTTCCTCGGTCCGCCGTGTCAGATGTCCATCAACCACTATCGGTTCCGATAAGGTCTGTCGATGCGAAGCCGTTGCGCAGGCTCAGGCCGCCTTTCTTCTGTATTCCGACACGAAGCGGACCAGACGGGTCGCCGCTTCCCGCAATACGGGTTCCGGCTTGCACAGGCTGATGCGGATATGTCCGGCGGCTGCCTCGCCGAAGCTGGAACCCGGCATGACGCTGATTTTCCGGCTTTCGAGCAGCGCCCATGCGAAGGCCTCGTCGTCCGGCTCGACAGCGGTGATGTCGAGCATGATATACATGCCGCCATCGGAACCGCGCAGCTGAAGCTGGTCCGCGCCGCCTATGGCGTCGAGGAAAATGGCGCGCCTGCCGGCGTAGCGCGCGGCGATTTCGGCCACGCCATAGTCGTTTTCCATGGCCTCGGCGGCTGCATGGGAGATAAATTCAGGCAAGCCGTAGGTGGAAACCAGATTGAAGCTGGTCAGCAGCCCGACAAGCGATTCCGGCGCGGTCAGCCAGCCGATGCGCCAGCCGGTCATGCCATGGCTCTTGGACATCGAGTTGATGACCACGGTGCGTTCCGCCATGCCGGGGAGGGCTCGGGGTGACAGATGCTCGCAAGCGCCGAGCGTCCAGTACACCTCATCTGACAGGAGCCACAGATCGTGGCGTATGCACAGTTGCGCGATGCCTTCCAGCGTCGCGCGCGTGTAGACGGCTCCGGTCGGGTTGTTCGGCGTATTGATGAGGATGGCGCGGGTATTGGGGCGAACAGCGGCCTCGATGGCGCGGGCGTCCGGCTGGAAGCCATCGGCGGCCCGCGCTTCGACCACGGTGAATTCCGCGCCGGCGGCGCGGAATGTGCCCGGATAGGTGGCGTAGTAGGGAGCAACGACGATGGCGTGGCTGCCCGGATCGAGCGTCGCCTGGACAGCTGCGTAGAGGGCGGCCTGTCCGCCGGGTGTGGCTATCACCTGCTCTATCGGGGTTTCCAGTCCCGAACTGCGTGTGGACAATTGCGCCATGGCGGCGCGCAGCCGGGGTATGCCGGCCAGATGCGTATAATGATGGCGGCCTTCGCGAACAGCTCTCACACAGGCTTCGACCGTGTCGGCGGGTGTGTGGAAGTCATGGTCCCCTACGGAAAGGACGATGATGTCCTCGCCGGCGTGGCGGCGGGCCATGGCGCTGGCGTGAACCTCCCAGCCGTCCTTGCCGGATGGCGAAACGCCGATGATTCGAGATGACGGTGCTGGCATTTCTACTCTTCGAGACTGCGTGCAGGCGACGTTGCAAAGGAACAAAACCTGCCTGACTTGTGGTTGACCGGCCTGCTTTTACCGCAAGGATTCGTTTTTTGGGAGCAGCCAGCGCGCACCAGCCGTTCGGCCATGGCTGGCGGCTTGCCGGTTGGACAGCGCCTCTTTATCAATGACCATCCCCGCAACGGCCAAAGCAGGGCTGTCGCGGCGCATGTGCCAACGGGATCACGACAAGATCATGCTCTTGCATATTGCCCGCTATTTGCTTGCCGTTCTCATTGCGCTTGGCGCGGCCACCTCTTCGCTCTGCGCACAGGACATGGCGGCGGCCGAGACGGCGCAACTGGTGCAGGATCAGCGGCAAGCGCTCCAGACGTTGACCACCACGCTCGACGGGCTGGAGAAGGACATCGCCGCCCATGACGACGACGACGCCTATCTGGTGCACCTTCGTCTGGAGCTCCACAACGCATCTGCCGCGTCGTTGCAAAGCGCTTTGGCCTTCAAGCCCCGGCTTGCCGAGATCAACGCGCGCCTTGAGCGACTGGGAGCTCCGCCAGCTGACGACCAGCCGCCGGAGGAGGAAACCATCAAGGAAGAGCGGCAGTCGCTCGCCACCGAAAAGACCGAGATCAACGCGGTGATCGCAATCGCGCAGAATCTGTCGCTACGGTCCAACAAGCTGATCGAGCAGATTGCGGTAATCCGCCGGGATCTGTTCCGCAGCATGCTGACAAGGCGCTATCCGCTGGCCGAGATGTTCAACGGCAAGGTCGTGTCGGAGGCGGTCAGCGAGTTCGAAAAGTTCAGCGGCGCTGTCTCTTCCTGGGCCACATTCGCCTACAAGTTCAAGTTCAACGCCATGGTCGCAGCGACGATCATGGCGCTCGTAGCCGCTCTCGTCCTCATGTTGGGTGGCCGGCGTCTGGTGGGCGGTCTGTACAGGGCTGACCCCGCGATCGATGAGCCGCCTTACCTGACCCGGCTTTCGGTGGCGTTCTGGTCCACGCTGCTGCCAACGGCTGCGCTTACGGTTTTCTTTGCCGCAACCTGGTTTTTCTTCAATTCCAACCAGGTGCTGCGCGGCGATATCGGGCTCTATCTGCGCTCGGCAATGCTGATGATTCTCGGCGTCTTCCTGGTCCACAGGCTGGCGACCGCCGCGCTTGCGCCGACGCTTCCGCAATGGCGGCTCGTTCCGGTGGAATCCAGTCCGGCGCGCTGGATGGTGCGGCTGGCGACGGCCATGGCGATCGCCGTGGCGCTGAACAATTTCCTCTCGCAGGTGGCCGACCAGATGTCGTCGCCGCTGTCGCTCACTGTCACGCGCAGTTTCGTCGCTTCGCTCATTGTCGGCGTGATTCTGATCCTGATCGGCATGGTCAAGCCGTTCAGGGGCGCGGGGGGCAACTGGAGACCGTGGCCCGCCTGGCTGCGCTACAGCCTGTTCGCGATCGGGGGCCTTACTATCGCGGCCGCCTTGCTCGGCTATATCGGCTTTGCAATTTTCGTCTCATTGCAGGTGGTCATGACCGGCACCATTCTGGTGACGGCCTATATCGGCTTCCTTTGCGCCGGCGCCATCGGTGCGGAAGGCGGGCTTGGCGGCTCATGGCTCGGTCGCTGGATGATGGACCGCGGCCATGCCGACGAAAGCTCGATGGACCAGATCGGGCTGGGCGTAAGCGTCCTGCTCAACATCCTGATCCTCCTGATCTTCCTGCCGCTCACCCTGTTCATGTGGGGCTTCCAGCCGGGAGACATACAGGCCTGGGCGCAGAAGCTGGCTACCGGTTTCAGCATCGGTTCGGTCACCATATCGCTGCTCGGCATCTTGAGCGGCGTGCTTGTCTTCGGGATCGGCTATTTCCTGACCCGATGGTTCCAGGGCTGGCTCGACGGGTCGGTGATGGCGCGTGGCAAGGTCGATGCAGGCGTGCGCAACTCGATCCGGCTTGCGGTGGGGTACGCCGGTATCGCGCTCGCCGCGCTGGTCGGCATATCCGCGGCGGGCATCGATCTTTCCAGCCTCGCGCTGGTGGCGGGCGCTCTTTCCCTCGGCATCGGTTTTGGCCTGCAGAATGTCGTCTCGAACTTTGTTTCGGGCCTGATCCTGCTGGCCGAGCGGCCCTTCAAGGTGGGCGACTGGATCGTGGCCGGCGACGTGAGCGGCACGGTGCGCAAGATCAGCGTGCGGGCCACGGAGATCGAGACCTTCCAGCGCCAGACGGTCATCCTGCCGAACTCCAGTCTCATCAACGGCGCTGTTGGAAACTGGACCCACCGCAACAAACTCGGGCGAGCGGAGATCCGGGTCGGTGTGGCCTATGGCGGCGATGCGAGGCGGGCGCAGGAAATCCTGCTGGAGATTGCGCGGGCGCATCCAATGGTGCTCAGGAATCCGGAGCCGTTCGTGCAGTTTGTGAATTTCGGCCCGGCGGCGCTCGAATTCGAGATCAGGTTCTTCCTGGCCGATATCACCAGCAGCGGCGGGGTGCAGAATGACATCCGGTTTGCGATCATCGATGCTTTCAATCGTGAGGGGATCGAGATTCCGTCCACGCCTCGCGCCGAATACAAGCCGCCCGGACTGGAGCCGTGGCCGCATGACGACGACAAGACCGAGGCCGAGTTTGCACAGCGGGAGCGGTTGAAGGCGGAGAAAGAAGAGAAGGCGCGGAAAGGACGGCGCAAGTCTGGCAGGCCCGATCCCGCATAAGGCAAGAAGTCTGCTGCATCGGATTGCGACATGAAGCAGGCATTCAGTTGCCGTTCAGCTTCGTTCTTCTATAAACTGCCTGCATTGGCGGGAATGCCTTGCAATGGCAAACAGGGGCGGTGGCGACACCGTAAACGCAATGTGGAAATCACTGATCGCCGTGTCGGCCCTGCTGGCGGTGTCGGGCAACGCGCTGGCCGCCAGCGCCGTGAACAATGACACCGATCCGCGCACGCTCATCGTCACCGAGGGCAGCAGCAAGCGCGAATTGACGCTTGGTCCGGGCGAGACGGTCGAATTTTGCCCGAACGGCTGTTTCGTGACCATGCCCAACGGCGACCTTGAGGCGCTGACCGGCTCCGAAACCATCGAGATTTCGGGTGGCGTGGCCCGCGTGAGATAAGTTGCGCCCCTTCCGGGCCAGTCTTCTGGAATGCAGGCCGGGCGTCAGGCCCGGCTTTTTTGCTTCTCTGGAAGAGCATCGGAAACAGCCGCGCGGCTTCCGTCGCGCTGTATGACGAGCGTGTCGCAAACAGGCTGCGCTCCCGTCGCCCTCTCGCCCTATAGTCCTGTCGCAACAGCACTTTTGGAGTCGCGGGCAATGGCAGGGTTTCCGGAAAAGGCGAAGGTCGTCATCGTTGGTCTTGGCGGTATTGTGGGCGCTTCGGTTGCGCACCATCTGATCGAGCGCGGGTGGGACGATATCGTCGGCATCGACAAATCCGGAATCCCGACCGACATCGGCTCGACCGCGCATGCCTCCGACTTCTGCTACGCCACCAGCCACGACTTCCTGTCCTGCTGGACCACGCTCTATTCCATCGAATTTTTCGACAAGATGGGCCACTATGCGCGTGTCGGCGGCCTTGAGGTTGCGCGCGTGGGCGATGACGCCCGCATGGAGGAAATCAGGCGCAAGGTCACCTCCGGCCGGGCGTTCGGAACGCGCGCACGGTTGATCGAGCCGGCCGAAATCAAGGAAAAATTCCCGCTGATCGAAGAGCACATGGTGCAGGGCGGGCTCTGGGACCCGGATGCCGGCCTCGTCATTCCGCGTTCGCAGACGGTGGCGGGCGAGCTCGTCGACCGGGGCGTCGCCGCCGGCAAGCTGCAAGCCTTCGCCAACACGTCCGCGCGTTCACTGATCATCGAAGAGGGACGAATCAAGGGCGTGGTGACGGATCGGGGCACGATCATGGCCGATCATGTGGTCGTCTGCGCCGGTCTTTGGGGAAGGCTGATCGCCGAGATGGCGGGCGAAGACCTGCCGGTGATGCCGATCGACCATCCGCTGACCTTCTTCGGTCCCTACAACGAGTTTGCCGGAACGGGTAAGGAGATCGGTTGGCCGCTGCTGCGCGATCAGGGCAACTCGGCCTATATGCGCGACACCGGCGATCCGAAAACCGCCGAGGGCGGGCAGATCGAGTGGGGTTATTATGAGGAGATCAACCCCCGTCTCGTCCACCCGCGCGATCTGCTGGAAAAGGAAGAGGCGCGGCTTTCGCCCTCGCAGCGCGACCTCGACATGGACCAGATTCTGGAACCTCTGGAGCGGGCCATGGAACTGACGCCGATCCTTGGCGAGCTCGGCTACAATGAAAGCCATTCCTTCAATGGCCTGCTTCAGGTCACGACCGATGGTGGACCTTCCATGGGCGAGAGCCAGAAGGTGAGGGGCCTGTGGTACGCGGTCGGCGTCTGGGTCAAGGACGGCCCAGGCATGGGCAAGCTGATCGCCGACTGGATGACGGACGGCCGCACGCCCATCGACCACAACCGCATCGACTACAGCCGGTTCCAGCCTTTCCAGCTTGAGGAGGACTTCATCACCGCGCGCTGCACCGAAACGGCGATGAAGGTCTACAATCCGGCCGTCCATCCGCGCGAACCGTTCTCCGGCGGCCGCGACATCCGCCGTTCGCCCTTCTACGAGCGTGAGAAGGAGCTTGGCGGCTACTTCATGGAACTCGGCGGTTGGGAGCGCGCGCATGGCTATGCGGCGAACGAGCATCTGCTTGAGAAATATGGCGATCGCGCGCCAGTGCGGGAGAACGAATGGGACAACCGCCATTTCTGGCGGGTCTCCAATGCCGAGCATCTGGCGCTCAGCGAGGATTGCGGCATCATCAACCTGTCGCACTTCGCCATGTACGATATCGAAGGTCCCGACCACGTTGCGCTGATGGAATGGCTGTGCGCCGCGAAGATCGGCGGTGACGCCAATATCGGCAAAGGCATCTATACCCATTTCCTTGATGAGGAAGGGATGGTGCGCGCCGATCTGACGGTGTTCCGCATGGCCGACCGTTGCCGTGTCGTCGATGGCGCCGACGCCGGTCCGCGCGATTTCACCTACATGAAGCGCGTGGCGCAGGACCAGGGTTTTGACGTCACCATCACCGACGTGACCGAGACGTACATCACGCTCGGCATATGGGGACCGAACGCGCGCGCCACCCTGCAGAAGGTGGTCGAGGATCCGGACGGTCTCTCGCAGGAGAACTTCCCGTTCGCGGCGATCAGGCCGATTCGCATCGCCGGCAGGCAAGTGACCGCCTTCCGCATCTCCTATGTGGGCGAGCAGGGCTGGGAACTGCACATGGCCTATGAGGACGGGCTGGCGGTGTGGGACGCGCTGCGCTCTACCGGCGCGATCGCCGTGGGCGTCGAAACCTATGCGAACACGCGGCGCATGGAAAAGAGCCTGCGTCTCCAGAATGCGGACCTGCTCACAGAATACAATCTGCTGGAGGCCGATCTGGCCCGTCCGAAGGTCAAGGAAGCCGATTTCTGCGGCAAGTCCAAGCATCTGGAATACAGGGCCCGCGAGCATCAGCCGGCCATGCTGTGCACGCTGGTGATGACCGAAAATGTCGATGCGAACGGCGTCGCCCGTTATCCTGTCGGCAACATGCCGGTGATCGATCCCGCCACCCGGGAGGTACTGGTCGATGAACTCGGCCGCCGCTCCTATACGACATCGGTGGCTTATGGTCCCACCATAGGCAAGAACATCGCGCTCGCCTATCTGCCGTGGAGCTATTGTCAGGAAGGCCGCAAGCTGGCGGTGGAGTATTTCGGCGAGACCTATCCGGTCGAGGTCGCGGCGGTTGGCTACAAGCCGCTCTATGATCCGGAAAACCTTAAGCCGCGAAGCTGACATGCAAAAGCCCCGGTAAAATACCGGGGCTTTTGCATGTCAGAAGCTGCTGGTCAGCCCCAGATAGAAGCGGCGACCATCTTCGTAGTCGTTATCGAACCGCTTGTCGCCGATATTGTAGATCGCGGCGGAGCCCTTGAAGTTATCGTTGAAACGATATTCGAGACCCGCATCGAAGATGGCGTGCGACCCGATATGGTTGTTGCCGGTGTCGTAGGTCTGGCTGCGATACTGGACCTTGCCCCAAACGGTGAGCGCTTCCGTGGTTCGCCAGTCGAGGCCCAGATTGGCGACATGCTCGGGCAGGTTGTTGAACCGTTCGCCCACCTTGTCGCCCTTGGTGATCCTGGAGCGCGCGTAGGTGTAGTTCATCGACACGTCCACGTCCCCGACCGGGAAGTCCACGGTCGCTTCAACGCCGTTCAGCTCGGCGGCGTCGCGGTTGACGTATTGATCGAGCCATTTGTAGCCAAAACAAACATCGGGATCGTAGGGGCCGCCAACCGGTGTCCCTTCACACAGTCGCTCCTTGGCGATCTTGTTCTTGAAGCGCGTGTGATAGGCGGTCAGGCCGAACTGAAGGCCGAAGTCATTTTCCCAGACCATGCCTATTTCGTAATTGGTGCTTTCCTCGGGCTTGAGATTTGTGTTGCCCTGATCCCTGGCCATGCCGTCGCCCCCGGACGGTTCAAGGATGTTGTCGTCGGCCTGTTTCAGTTGAGGAACCTTGTAGCCCCCGCTGATGCCGCCCTTGAAGGTGAGCGCGGGGGTGAAATGGTAGACGCCGTAGAGGCGCGGCGTGAAATGGGAACCGTAGCGCTCGTTCTGGTCGTAGCGCAGGCCAAGCGTCGCTGTGAAGTCTTCGGTGATGTGGAAGTTGTCCTCGCCGAACAACGCCCAGTGCCAGCGCTCCATATTGGGATCGACATCCGTCGGCACGCGATTGGGCGAATGGCGGGTTTCCTCCGCCTTGTAGTCGAAGCCTGCAATCAGGTCGTGATTGCCGATGCTGGCGCTCGTCTTCGTATTGAAATTGAGCTGGTTGTAGCCTGAAATATTGGTCCCGTTCTCGAAATCGACATCCTCGTAAGTCAGGAAGGAGGTCGTTTCATAATCCTGGCCCCAGCGCAGCTTGTGAACGGCGGCGTAATTCATATGGTCGACATCGACGCCGCTGACAGTGGCCGCTTTCGTCTCCGTGTCGCTTCGGTTTTGGGCGATCTCAAGCGAGAGGTCCTGATTTTCTGTGATTCGCGCGCTCAGCCTGCCGCCAAGGCTTTTGCGGGACATGTCCTGCGAAGCCCCGGTCGTCAGCCCGTGGCCCTCGCGATTGTGCAGGGAGCCCCAGAGCGAGAGGCCGAGCCGGTCGGTCATGACGGGTCCGCTCAGATAGAAGCGGCCTTCATGAGTGTTCCCGGCCTCGTCGTGCCGATATGCCGTAACGCCCGTGGTGACTGTGCCGGACCACACGTCCGAAACCGGTTTCGTGATGATGTTGATCACGCCGCCCAAGGCGGATGAGCCGTAGAGCGAGGACATCGGACCACGAATGATCTCGATGCGTTCGATTGCGCCGGGCGGAGGCAGATAGCCCGTGGCGAGCCCGGAGCCGAAACCGTTGTAGGTGGCTTCCGACGAATTGCCGAGCGGCCTGCCGTCGACCAGCATCGAAACGTAGCCCTCACTCATGCCACGGATCGAAATCGATGCCGCGCCGGAGCGGGCGGACGGTGCGTTGACGATTACGCCGGGCACGTCGCGCAGGACATCTGCAACGCTGGCATAGGGTTTCGAGGCGATCTTCTCGCCGCTGATGACGGTCACCGTTGCGGGCGCGTCCGGCAAGGTCTGGGCATGGCCGCTTGCAGTCACGACGATCTGCTTCAGGACGGTGGCCTGTTCCTCTTCGTCCGCATTTTCGGCCGTTTGCGCCAAAACAGCGCTCATCGATGCCGATAGCAAAAGAAGACTCGCCAGGCCGCCAACTGTGCCGGTTGCGACTTTATGCATTTCTTTTCACTCCTGTCCCGCATCACGGTGCATCTCCAGCCGCCGTGATCCTTGATTGTCGGCTGCAATGCGTCTGTGGAGACATGTTGGTGCAGCCGAAAACGCACCGGTCGTGTCTGGTGCTTTTTTGGCTGGTCAGTTCCTGACTGGCTGCGACAATGGAAGGCGGGTGCGGTGTGTGCCTGATCCTGCGTTTGATCGCCGGACTCCCACCTCCTGAACGTAATTTCCGCCGGCGATTCCCACCCCCTTGCGGAAATCACCCCGGATCGAAAAATGAGCCATAAAGATGACTCTATTAGTCATGAAATTCGTATAAAGCCTCTTCGGAAGAATGGAAGGGGCTTTCCATTGGGGAGGGCGAATTCCACAAAAAGGGTCTGCGCTCTCAAAAATGTGAAGGGACGGATCGGACGACCGGGGCGGGCCTTGCTTTTACCGTGCTGCAATCTGGCGTAGTGTCAGCCCATGTCTGCTTTGTGGAGCAATGCGCGACATGTTCTGGCGACCGGCGTGGCGCTTGTGGCCGCCGGTTTCTGCGGTGCGGGAATGGCGAGCGCCGAACCGGTTGATGTGGAACTGGTTCTGGCGGTCGATGTGTCGCTTTCCATGTCCCCGGCGGAGCTCGAAATCCAGCGGCGCGGCTATGCCGCCGCACTCACTCATGACAGCGTTCTGCAAGCCATCGCCGATGGTGCGCATGGACGCATTGCGATTTCCTATGTCGAGTGGGCTGGCATGACCACCCAGCACATCGTGGTGCCCTGGACGGCCATCGCCGGCAGGGAAGACGCGGAGCGTGTCGCGGCGCGGCTTTCCGTGCATCCGCCCAACAGCGCGCGGCGGACCTCCATCTCGGCCGCTCTTGAATTCGGCGGCGACATGTTTGCCGAAAGCGGTTTTGAGGGCGTGAAGCGGGTCATCGACATTTCCGGTGACGGTCCCAACAATCAGGGCGGCCCGGTGGCGGCAGTGCGCGACCGGCTTGTCAGCCAGGGCATCACCATCAACGGTCTGCCGTTGATGACCAATGGCGGCTTCGATGGGGGATACGATATCGCCAATCTGGATCGGTACTATACCGACTGTGTGATCGGCGGGCCGGGGGCCTTCATGATCCCCGTGAACGACTGGACGCAGTTTGCGGAGGCGGTGCGGCGCAAGCTGGTTCTGGAACTCGCCGGCATACCACCCCTGAGAGATACTGCCGAATTGTCGAACCCGCCTGTGATTCTGGCGCAGACTATGTCGGCCAGCGACTGTCTCGCGGGCGAGAAGATGTGGCGCGACCGATACTGGATGATGGACGCGCAGTGACGGCGCGTGCCTCGTCCCGCGCAGGCTATGCCGCCATGAGCTGCTTGCGGTCGACGCGTTCCTGCTGCGGCGAGCGCGCATAAAGCTCCCGATAGCATTTGGAGAAATGCGAGGCGGAAACGAAACCGCACGCCACCGCGACTTCCACGACCGGCATGGATGACTGGATGAGAAGATGGCGCGCGCGGTCGAGCCTGATCTCCAGATAGTAGCGCGCGGGCGAGCGTCCCATCTCGGAGCGGAACAGCCGCTCGATCTGCCGGCGCGACAGGTCGACATGGTCGGCGATCTCGATCAGCGACAGCGGCTCGGAAAGGTTGGCCTCCATCAACTCGATGATTGTCAGGACTTTGGAGTTCTGTACGCCGAGCCGGGCGCGCAGCGGCAGGCGCTGGCGGTCGGTAGGGCTGCGGACGCGGTCGGTCAGCACCTGTTCGCAGACCCGGTTGACGACATTCTCGTCGAAATCCTCGCCAATCAGCTTGAGCATCATGTCGAGCGCGGCGGTGCCGCCGGCGCAGGTGTAGATGTTCTGGTCCACCTCGAACAGGTCGGCGAACACGTTCACCTTCGGAAACGCCTCGGAGAAGCCGGGCAGGTTCTCCCAGTGAATGGCGCAGCGCTTGTTGGAGAGCAGGCCGGCCGCCGCCAGAATGTGCGCGCCGGTGCACAGTCCGCCAATCGCGACACCACGATTGTATTCCTCGCGAAGCCAGGCAAAAACCGACTTGTTGTAGTATTTCTCGACATCGAGGCCGCTGCACACGATGGCCATGGAGGGCCGGTCAGGGCCTGACATCTTCCTCCGCTCGTCCTCAAGCGAGGTGTCGACCGCACATTGCACGCCATTCGAGGCGCGCACCGGCTTTCCATCCAGGCTGGCGAGACGCCAGCTATAGGCCTCGTAGCCCAGCATGCGGTTGGCTGAACGCAACGGGTCCAGCGCCGTCGCGAAGGCGATCATGGTGAAGTCCGGAACCAGAAAAAAGACGAACGATCTTTTGACAGGCTGCTTTACGGCGTTCAAGGTACCCTCCTGGTGCCAAGGCGCGTGCGGAACGTCGCTTAGAGCATAGCGTCATCAGGAAAATCGTTTTCTGTCAATCGGGTAGGGTGTCGGTAACAAGATATTTTGCCGGCAGGCCCTCATTGGCCGGCCGGCAAGGATCCGAAAGTGAGATCTTTGGCGTGGGAAATCTTGACCTGTAGTGTTTTCAGGCGTGGTGCGGCACTATCCCCAGGCTGTTGCAGGCAGCGATCTCGATTGGCGGCTGCCGCTGCTCGACGATCTCCGGCCACCCGATATCCTTCTGTATTTCCAGTGGCAGCGAGCGCAGAACCCGCTCGGTCTGGTGGCGGGCGCGAGCTTCGCCAATCCTGCGCATTGTATCACTTAAAAAAGCCACCGCGAACATGACGTGTCCCTTTCTTCATGGCTGGCGGAACCATGGTCTGTTCCGCCCTTTCAGCTTTTCATGAGATTGACTATGAGGCTGGATTGATGTTCAATCAAACGAAATGGAATGACGTTTACATTCAAAAATACTGAAGGCCAGAACGATGAACGCGCCCCTCAATCATCCTCTTCCGCTTCTCGATCTCGACGTGTTGCGAACCTTTGTGGCGATCGCGGAAACCGGGAGTTTCACGACGGCGGCCAGTTCCGTCTACCGCACCCCTTCCGCCGTTTCGATGCAGATCAAGAAGCTGGAGGATATCCTTGGCCGTTCTGTTTTCTCGCGCGATGCGCGCTCGGTGAAACTGACCACGGATGGCGAGATGCTGCTTGGCTATGCGCGCCGCATGCTGGCGATCAACCGCGAGGCTGTCTCAAAGTTCATCGTGCCGGACATTGTCGGCGTGGTGCGCCTCGGCTCGCCGGACGATTTTGGCGAGCGGGTTCTGCCGCATGTGCTGAAGCGCTTTGCGCAGTCGCATCCCTGCATCGCCGTCGACGTGACCATCGACCAGAGCGTCAATCTGCGTCGGCGCATGGACGACCGGGCGCTCGATCTCACCCTGTTCACCAATTCCTGCAAGGCGATCGCCGACGGGGGCGAGGTCCTGCTGACGGAGCCGATCGTATGGGCCGGTGCGAAAGGGGGAGGCGCGCATCTGCGCGAACCGCTGCCCGTGTCGATCTGGGAAGAGGGGTGCGTATGGCGCGCCGGCGCGCTTGAGGCGCTCGGACGGGAAGGGCGCGATTATCGTGTCGCCTATATGAGCGCGCATACCGCGGGCCAGCGCGCAGCGATCATGGCCGATCTCGCGGTCGCGCCGCTGCCGAAATCCTTCCTCGGCTGCGACATGGTGGAACTGGGGGCGGAGCACGGCATGCCCGACATTGGCAATTATTCATTGGCGATGGTGGTGTCGCCCGAGGCCAGCGCGCCGGTCAAGGCGGTGGCTGATCATATCAGGGCGACTTTCGAGGTGCTGCGCCAGACCGGTAAATTCTAGGCGTCTCCGCTTTTCTCAAAGTCGAGAAAAAATCTTCAACACTTTGTTATGCTGCTGTTTTTGAATACAAAATCGTGTCGCATTTGCGTGATCTAGAGCATTTTCAGCAAAAGTGTGAAACGGTTTACGCCCTGAAATGCAGCTAAAACCATGAGATAGAGCGGTTCTGGAGATTCGATGAAAACCAGAACCGCTCTATGATTCCCTCTGATTGTAAAATGCTTCTAACCCCTGCGCCGCGCGGCGCGTTCCTCGCGTGAGCGACGACGGGGCGCTGCGCTTGCGCCGGCTTCAGAACCGTCCTCTGCGAGTGCTTTCCTCGGCGGCAGCTTGACGGCTTGCGAGAGCTTCGGGAACGGATCGACCTTGTTGGGCAGCGCCATGGCGTTGATGAAGAGCTGCTGGAAATGCGGCTCCAGCGCGGTTTCGATCTTCTCGATCTTCTTCACCTCCTCCTCGATCTCGCGCCGGTGGTCGCGGTTGAGCAGGGCCATCAGCGCGCCGGTGCCCGAGGCGTTGCCTACCGCCTTGACGTCGGCGAGGTCGCAATCGGGAATGAGGCCGAGCACCATGGCGTATTTGGGATCGATGAAGGAGCCGAACGCACCGGCGAAGCGGATCACGTCGACCTGGTCGACGCCCTGCTTTTCCATCAGCAGCTTGACGCCGGCATAGAGCGCGGCCTTGGCGAGCTGGATGGCGCGCACGTCGGTCTGCGTCACCGTGATGCGTGGCTCGCCGTCGCGCAGCAGATAGGAAAAGGTGCGGCCATTCTGGAAGATGCGCGGCGAGCGCGCAGCCAGATCGCCGTCGATCACACCGTCCTCGGATATGATCCCGCTCAGATACATCTCCGCCACCACCTCGATGATGGCCGAGCCGCAGATGCCGGTGACGCCGACCGCGCCGGCCGCTTCCTTGAAGCCTTCCTCGTCGGACCATTTGTCGACGCCGATGACGCGGAATTTGGGCTCCAGCGTGTCGGGATCGATGCGCACGCGCTCGATGGCGCCGGGTGCGGCGCGCTGGCCGGACGAAATCTCCGCGCCCTCGAAGGCCGGGCCGGTGGGCGAGGAGGCTGCGACGACCCGCTCGCGGTTGCCGAGGATGATCTCGGCATTGGTGCCGACATCGACCAGCAGCATCATCCGATCCTGACGATACGGCCCTTCCGAAAGGGCGGCGCCCGCCGCGTCGGCCCCGACATGTCCGGCGATGCACGGCAGCGTGTAGAGGCGCGCGCCGCGATTGATGTCGATGTCGAGCTCATGCGCCCAGTAATGCATCGCCCCTGAAACGGCGAGAGCGAAGGGAGCCTGACCCAACTCGGTCGGGTCGATGCCGAGGAACAGATGATGCATGATCGGATTGGCGACGAACACGGCGTCGAGAATGTCGTGGCGATCGACGCCGCCTTCCTCGCATACGTTGCCGATCAGCCCGTTGACAGCCTCGCGCACCGCCTTCGTCATCGCCTCGCGACCGTCCGGGTTCATCATGACGTAGGAAACGCGGCTCATGAGGTCTTCGCCGAAGCGGATCTGCGGATTAGGCGCGCCGGAGGATGCGACGATGCGACCCGAAAGCAGCGACACCAGATGCATTGCGATGGTGGTCGAGCCGATGTCGCAGGCGATGCCGTAGGCTTCGTTCTTCAACCCCGGCCACATGGCGATGATGAAGGGACGCGAAATGTCCATGTCGCGGTGGATGGCGACGGTGGCGCCCCAGTTCTCCTTGCGCAAGAGGCCCTGTATCTGCGGCACGATGTGTGAGGCGATCAGCGGGTCCTTCCAGCCCCAATCCTTTTCCAGAACCAGCTTCATCCGGTCGAGATCGCCCAGCGGCTTGTGCATGTCGGGCTCGTCCACCTCGACATAGCAGAGCTGGACGGGAGGATTGCGGTCGATGTGCCGGTCCACGGCGGCCTTGCGCACCACCTGCGCGTTGATGACCGTGTCCTGCGGCACGTCGACCACCAGATCGCCCTGGATGGTGGCGGAGCAGGAAAGCCGCCTTCCTTCAGGCAGGCCGCGCACGCGCTCGTAGCGTTCTTCCTTGGAACCCTTGGGAGATATGTGGTCGAGGGTGGAGACGATCTGGTGCTTGGCGAAATTGCCCTCCTGCACCTCGATCTGGCAGCGGCCGCAGGTGGCGCGCCCGCCGCATACGCTTTCCACATAGACGCCGAGCTGGCGCGCGGCGTCGAGGACGGGCGTGCCGACGGGGAAACGTCCGCGCTTGCCCGAGGGCATGAACAGCACAAGTGGGTCGGTCTTGTTGAGCGGTGCGTTCAATTCCTGCCTGCCTGCTACTCAATTGCTCTTCTTCCGGGCTTTCGTGGACCTGTTCCATGAAAGCCCGCATGGCATGGAATTTCTATCCAGGCGTCGCGCGGCGCGCGTCACGACCGCCGCGCCGACGCCCGCCATTGCCGGCGGACGCCATGCCATCGGCGGACTGGGCGACGACCGCCACCGGCGCGGGGGCGACATGCGCGCCCGGCTTATAATCCTTGTAGGTCTTGATCCAGGTCGTGCAGTCCCTGTCCGTGCCGGCCAGCACGTTGGCGCCGCGCACGGCCTCCATTTCCTGCGGACGGCACGGGTTCATGATGGCGGAGGTCATGCCGGCTCCGATCACCATGGGGATGAAGGCGGCGTTGATGCCGTGGCGATGCGGCAGGCCGAAGGAGATGTTGGAAAGGCCGCAAGTGGTGTTGACCTTCAGCTCCTCGCGCAGACGCCGCAGCAGGGCGAACACCTGACGGCCGGCGTCGCCCAGCGCACCGATCGGCATCACCAGAGGATCGACCACCACGTCATGAGCTGGAATGCCATGGTCGGCGCAACGTTCGACGATCTTTTTGGCCACGGCGAAGCGCACGTCCGGATCCATGGAAATGCCGGTCTCGTCATTGGAAATGGCGACTACGGGAACGTTGTATTTCTTCACCAGCGGCAGAATGGCTTCCAGTTTCTCCTCTTCGCCGGTGACGGAGTTCACCAGCGGCCGTCCCTTCGCCACTTTCAGGGCCGCCTCGATGGCTGCGGTGACGGAGGAGTCGATGGAGAGCGGCAGGTCGACGAGGTTCTGCACGATTTCCAGCGTCTGCACCAACAAGCCGGGCTCGGTGGCGTTGGGGTCGACGGCGGTGACGCCGGCATTGACGTCGAGCATCGTCGCGCCGGCCGCAGCCTGTTCCAGCGCATCCTTCTTCACCGTATCGAAATTACCCTCCATCATCTCGGCGGCCAGTTTCTTGCGCCCGGTCGGGTTGATGCGCTCGCCGATGACGCAGAAGGGCTGGTCGAAGCCGATAACGATTTCCCTGGTCGCCGAGGCGACGATCGTGCGGGTCATGCAATGTCTCCGTTGATGAAGAGAGTTCCGTTGTGCCTCATGGTGGCGGGTATGCGGAGCGCCGGTTTCAATGCGCGCTCCTGACCATGTCCACCTGTTTTTCGGTCACGTCCTCGCCGAGGATGTGTTCCAGTCGCTCGGCCACCAGCGCATCGTCTGCGCGCGCCTCGCGTTTCCATGGCCGGCGACCCTTCAGAATGCCCGATTCATCGACGATCTGAGCCACATATTCCTCCTGCCGGTAGGCCATGACATGCACGCCGGACACGCCGGGGATTTCCTTGACCTCGTTGATGATGTCGATGCACAGGCGCTTGCCCTCGGCCTTCTGGTCCTGCGCGCCTTCCAGCCGCCTGATGATCGCATCGGGAATGTGGATGCCGGGGACGTTGGAGCGTATCCATTTCGCCGTTTTGGCCGAGGCGAGCGGGCCGACGCCGCATAGCATGAACACCTTGTCGGTCAGGCCGAGATCGCCGGCGCGCTGCATGAAGTCCCGGAACATCGGCACGTCGAAGCAATATTGCGTCTGCACGAATTGCGCGCCGGCCGCGATCTTCTTGCCCAGATGAATCGGGCGGAAGTCGAAGGGCGGAGCGAACGGGTTGACCGCCGCACCGAGGAAAACCTGCGGCGGCGTGGTCAGCTTGCGGCCGGACAGGAACTTGCCATTGTCGCGCATGACGCGGATCGTCTCCAGCAGCGACATGGAATCGAGATCGAAGACCGGTTTGGCCCCCGGCTGGTCGCCCGCCTGCACGCCGTCGCCGGTCAGGCATAAAATATTGGCCACGCCCATCGCGGCCGCGCCCAGCACGTCGCCCTGTATGGCGATGCGGTTCTTGTCGCGGCAGGCGATCTGCATGATCGGTGCATAACCCATGCGCGTGAGCAGGGCGCAGATGCCGACCGAGGACATGTGGCAATTCGCGCCCGAGGCGTCCACGGCATTGATGCCGTCCACCCAGCCGTCGAAAATTTTCGCCCGGTTGTAGACATCCTCCGGGTCGGCGCTGTCTGGCGGATTGAGTTCGGTGGTCACCGCGAATTCGCCGCGCCGCAGCACCCGTTCCAGCCGCCCGAGTGAGGAATGGCCGGGCAGCGGTTCCAGCGGCAGGTGCGGTCCTGCCGGATTTTCGTCGGGCTGCTGCCGGTGCGTGGCGCTCATGCGGCGGCCCCCATGTCCGACGAGGCCTTCGCCTGTTCGCGCGCGGCGGCCGCCTGTGCGGTCACGCGCAGCCAGGCGGAGGTTTCGCGCAGCGACTGATCGACCGGGTTCTGCACGTTGAGGATGGCGTCGCCCCTGACCATGGTGCGCGAACCTTCCCACGCCTTCACCCAGACGCAGGGCATGTCCGGCTCGACCTCGCAATTGCCGTTGGCGCGCACGCCGCCACAGGGGCCGTTGCGCAGCTGCTTGGGGCAGTTCATGGGGCACGACATGCCGGTCGAGGAGAGGATGCACTGGCCGCACATGCGGCAGTCGAACATGAGCCCCTTGACGCGCTTTTCCACGAACTTGACGGGAGCTTCGACACGGCCGTAGCCGATAGCCTTCCACAGCGGATGCAGGAGCAGAAAAGTGTCGGCGAAGCGGCCATAGACCCATTCCAGAAGCCGGGAATGGCGCACGGACCACAGCCGCACCGAATAGGAGCGCTGCACACGGCGTTGCGGCGACACGTCAGCCGGATTGTAGTCGCTCTTTGGCGCGGTCTTCTTGACCATGGCGGCTTGTGTCGTCGTGCCGGTGGCGGAGGGAGGAACGACAGGCGTATCGCCGGACGCGGGACCTTTCGCGGTCGTGGACTGTGACTGGAGGGGAGCGCTAGCCATTTTCTCTGCCGCCAGCCTTTGCGAGAGCGACCAGCCGCTCCCGGCCATATTGCGCTTCGAGCTCGGCCGCGGCCTTTTCGGCCTCCGCTTCAAGGTCTTCGCCCACTGCTAAGGGTTCGGATTTGCGCCATTCGGCGAGATAGTCGTCGCTTTCCGCCGCGCCGGAGCGCATGGCGGCCATGTCGATCGCTTCGGTGAAGCGCAGAGACAGCTCGCGTTTGGCGTTCTGCCGCCCCTTGCGAACGATCACCTGTGCGGGAATATCGCGCCAGTAGAGGACGACCAGATCGGCCATGAGCTGCACTCTTTAATTCGGGGCCTATGTCTCTGTTTCATTCCGAAACGGCTTCCCGCTTTCGGGAGACATGTTCAGGCTTCGAGCATTGCCGCAACCACCGGCGCGCCGCTTCTCATGGGGCGACGCCCGACCATTCAAAAACGACGCTGAATGCGACATTTGCCGGGGCGTCGCCGCAAAAAGAAAAGCGGAAGTCTCAGCGCTGCAATTCAAGGATGTCGAGAAGGGATTCCCTTCTGGGCTGGGGGAACTCGATCCGCCATTCGTCCGCGCCGGTGCGGAACGCGTAACCCGCCTGGTCCATCTCCGGATCGGCGGCATAATCTCTGGCGGGGTCATCGTTGTAGCGAAGCGAGCCGAGATAGATGGCGCGCTTGTCCCCGTCATCGTAAAGCCGGCCCCGCGTGCGTTGCGAGCCGCTGGTCTTGTCCAGCATCCAGCCGGATCCGTCATCGGTGATCTTGCAGCGGAACCAGTCATAGATGACCAGTGTTGCGATCCCACCCGCCTTGATGGTGCGGCAGCGCCAGTCGCCGGTCAGATCTGCGTCGGAAAACGAGACCGCCGGCCGGGCCAGGAGCCGGTCGAGCACGGCGAGGTCAGCGAGATCGCCGCCGCGAGCCTCGTCGAGCGCGGCCTTGCGCGTGGTTTCATAGCTATCGAGGCGGGCGGTGTCGGCCGCGGTGATCAGTTTCCCGACCTCGCCATCGGCGAAGGCGGGCGTGGCGGCCATGGCGGAAGCAAGGGCTATGATGGCGAGTTTCATGATCGTCCTGTCCGGTGCGCGTCCCGCCACCGCATTACAGGGCAGGAGGCGCCGCCCGCGCAAGACCCGGGACAAGATCGCCATAACCTGTCGAGCGACGTTCATAGACGAGGCCGAGCATCCTGGCGGCGTTCTCGGCAACGGCGTCCAGCGCCGGATCGTCGGTCTGGGCGAGATAGATCAGCTTCTCGTAATTGCCGAAATAGTCGGTGACTAGCTCCGGATGGCGGTCGAGGCCGAGGGGTTTGATGAAGAAGGCGTCGAACTGACGGCACAGGAAATCGGTCATGTAAAATGACATCATGTCCGCATCCTCGACCTTCCTGTAGGCTTCGAGCCCCTGATAGAAAGCGAAGCAGTGCGGTCCGGCCATGCGTTCGACGCCATGCTTTTCACAGATCCGGTCGAGCAATCCGCCGGTGCCGCAATCGGCATAGCCGACGAAAATATGCCGGTAGCCATCGGACCTGGCCTGTTCGATGGCCTTGTCCATGGCCGGCGCGATACGGTCCGGATAGAAGTGATATTCCGCCGGCAGGCAGGTGAGATCGATATGGTCGAGGCCGAGCTGTTGTTTGACCGCCAGTATCTCGCGCGCGATCATGCCGCAGGCGATAACGAGCACCCGCTGGAGGCGGGTCTCAGGCGTTCTTTCCTGTTTTTGCGCGGCTGCCATGGAACCAGTACGACCGCTTTTCGTTGCATTCAGGCGAAACTACCGAAGAGGGAGACACAATTCATGTCACGTTTTGCGCCAGTCGCCGTTCTCATCTGCGTCCTTGCATTGACCGCCTGCGCCAACACCGTTCGCGGGGTGGGGCGGGATGTTCAGTCTACTGCAGATGCAGTCGAGGACACCGTCAACTGACGTTTCTCCAATCTGGGAAAGAAAAGGCCGCGCCGCAAGGGGGCGGCCTTTTCCATATCTGTCAGGCCGAAGCGCGGATGTTGTGCTTGCGGGTCATGAAATCCTTGGCGGTCTCCACCGCCACGGCCGCATCGCGGCAATAAGCGTCCGCGCCCACGGCCTTGCCGAATTCCTCGTTCAGCGGAGCGCCGCCGACCAGCACCACATAGTCGTCGCGTATGCCCTTTTCCTTCATCGTGTCGATGACGACCTTCATGTAGGGCATGGTGGTGGTGAGCAGGGCCGACATGCCGACGATATCGGGCTGGTGCTCCTCGATCGCTTCCAGATATTTCTCGACAGGATTGTTGATGCCGAGGTCGATGACGTCGAAGCCAGCGCCTTCCATCATCATGCCGACGAGGTTCTTGCCGATATCATGGATGTCGCCCTTGACCGTGCCGATGACCAGCTTGCCCTGCTTGGGCGCGCCGGTCGCCGCCAGCAGCGGGCGCAGGATGAACATTCCGGCCTTCATCGCGTTGGCCGACAGCAGCACCTCCGGCACGAACAGGATGCCGTCGCGGAAATCCTCGCCGACGATTCGCATGCCTTCCACCAGGGCCTCGGTCAGAACCTTGTAGGGCAGCCAGCCACGGTCGAGAAGGATTTGCGTGCCTTCCTCGATCTCTTCCTTGAGGCCGTCATAAAGGTCGTCATGCATTTGCTGGACGAGTTCGTCGTCGGAAAGTTCGGAAAGGATGATCTCGTCGTCGGCCATAGTCCCACTCCAGGTTGCCGCGCCCCACTTGCCGCCTTTCTCGCGAGCAATGATCGCTTCATAATAGGTACATAAGGCGCGTTTGCGGCCATGGCTGATTTGCGACTTCCGTCAATGGGAAAGCGACTGGCGAAAGCCTTTGGCTTCTGTCGATTTTGCGACAATCCTTGGCGCTGTGGAGCCGTTTCAGGGCCGGGGCATGGCTACGATCCGGCAAGAAGCGGCGATATGCGCGCCGGGACCAGCTTTCAGGGAATATGATCATGAGCGATAGTGCGGCAGTCGATCAGGAGGCGACAGGCGGTCGCCGGGGGCGTGGCGCCGGGGGCGGGGCTGCGGCGCGGCGCGCCGCGCGCGCTGGCGGCGGTCCCGGAACCCAGCTCACCTACATCACGCGCAAGATGGGCGTTTACGAGGTGCTGGACGAGGAAGGTCTGGCGCTGATCGAGAAGAACGCCGACACAGTGCTGGAAGAGACCGGCATCATCTTCCGGGACGACGCGGAAGCGCTGGAGATGTGGAAAGGGGCCGGCGCAGACGTGCGCGGCGAGCGCGTTCATTTTCCCAAAGGCTTGTGCCGCTCGCTGCTCAAGAGCGCGCCATCCACATATACCCAGCACGCCCGCAATCCCGCGCGCTCGGTCGAGATCGGCGGCAGAGCCACGGTGTTCGCGCCGGTGTACGGCCCGCCCTTCGTGCGCGATCTCGAAGGCAACCGCCGCTACGCCACGATCGAGGATTTCCGCAATTTCGTGAAGCTCGCCTATATGGCTCCGTCGATCCACCATTCCGGCGGCACTGTGTGCGAGCCGGTGGACGTGCCGGTCAACAAGCGCCATCTCGATATGGTCTATTCCCATATCCGCTATTCGGACAAGCCGTTCATGGGCTCGGTGACCGCGCCGGAGCGCGCCGAGGATACGGTCGCCATGGCCAAGATCGTGTTCGGCGACGATTTCGTCGAGAACAACACGGTGCTCACCAGTCTCATCAACGCCAATTCGCCGATGGTGTTCGACGAGACCATGCTGGGCGCGGCCAAGGTCTATGCGCGCCACAATCAGGCCTGCATCGTCACGCCTTTCATCTTGGCAGGAGCTATGAGCCCGGTGGCGGTCGCCGGCACGCTGACACAGGTTCTGGCCGAGGTGCTGGCCGGCGCTGCGTTTACCCAGTTGGTGCGCCCCGGCGCGCCGGTGCTGTTCGGCACCTTCGCCTCGTCCATCTCCATGCAATCGGGCGCGCCGACCTTCGGCACGCCGGAACCGTCGCTGGTTTCCTACGGCGCGGCGCAACTTGCGCGGCGGCTGAACCTGCCGTTCCGCACCGGCGGCTCTCTGTGCGCCTCAAAGGTTCCCGATGCGCAGGCGGCCTATGAGAGCGCCAACACCCTCAACTCCACCGTTCTTGCCGGCACCAATTTCGTGCTGCACGCCGCCGGCTGGCTGGAGGGCGGTCTGGCGTCCTGCTACGAGAAGTTCATGATGGACATCGACCAGCTCGGCATGAGCCAGAAAATGTGTGAGGGGGTCGACCTGTCGGAGAACGGCCAGGCCATGGACGCCATCAGGCAGGTGGGGCCGGGCAGCCATTACCTAGGCTGCGACCATACGCAGGCCAATTTCCAGACCGCGTTCTACAGATCGAGCATCGCCGACAACAACTCCTTCGAGCAGTGGCAGGCGGAGGGCTCCAAAACCGCTCCGCAGCGCGCCAACCAGCTTGCCCGCCAGTGGCTGGAAAGCTACGAGGCTCCGTTCCTCGATCCCGGCATCGATGACGGTTTGAAGGATTTTATCGCCCGCAAGAAGGAATCGATGCCAGACGCCTTCACTTGAAAGGAGCCCGATTCAGGCCGGGCTAAAGTGGCCAATATCATTCACAAGGAAGTCTGGCGGAGCGCTTTCTCCGATCCGGACGGGAAGTGATCCGCCATGTCCGGCCATCTGTGTGGTGAAGGCTGGCGGTTGAAAATTGCCGATGCGCTGGCGGCGCATGGCCTTGTGCCGCGAGGCGGGTTCAATTTCACGTCTGACGACCGCCCCCCGCCCGGCATGGCGGAAACGCCGGCGCGCGCCGTGCTGCTTGTGGGGCAGGCGGGAGCTGCGCCATGGCCGCATTTCATGCGCTGGCGGCGCGAACGGCCGCAGGTGCGGGAAAACCCACTCGATATCTGGTCGCGCGAGATCATCGCGGGTGTGGCCGAGCGCTTTGGGGCAAGGGCGGTTTGTCCCAATGACCGTCCCTTCCTCCCATTCCAGCAATGGGCGATGCGCGCGGAGGGATTGAAGCCGTCGCCGCTGGGTATTCTGATGCATCCCGAATATGGGCTCTGGCATGCCTATCGCGGTGCGCTGCTGTTCGATCATGAGATTCCGGTTGAGGCCTTTCAAAAGGTGATTCACCTTTGCGATGCATGTGCCGGAAAACCTTGCATGAAAGCCTGTCCGGTCGAGACATATTCCGGGCAAGGTTTCGACCACCCCGCCTGCCTGTCCCACGTGCGTGGCTCCACGGGCGGCTCTTGCAGGACGCAGGGCTGTCTCGACCGTAACGCATGCCCCTATGGCGCGGCTTATCGCTATCCGGCAGAGGTGCAGGCGTTCCACATGGCTGCTTTCGCGTCGCCGTGGTGAGAACTGCCAGTAGATGCCCCGACTTCGTTTGCTTGTCTCCATATTGACATCGGGACGCTCCACAGCTTACTAAAAGTCATCAGATGATTTGATGACTTATGAAGCAGCCAGTCCGAACCAATCTTGCCGATAGCGCGGCGAACAGCCTGCGATCCGAAATTGCCGCCGGGCGCTGGGCTGTAGGTGAGCGCGTACCCAACGAGGCGACGCTCGTCGACATGCTCGGCGTCAGCCGCGGCACTGTGCGGGAAGCAGTGCGGGCGCTGGTTTCGCAAGGGTTGCTGGAAACCCGGCAAGGCTCCGGCACCTATGTGCTGGCGACGGCCGACCCCGCAGCTGCCCTCGACCGCGTCAGGCAAACCTGCCTGCGCGACCAGTGGGAGGCGCGTGCGCTTCTCGACGTTGAAGCCGCGCGGCTTGCCGCGCTGCGGCACACACCGGCGGATATCGTGACCTTGCGCAGGCTGCTGGCCGAACGCGGAACGGTGGCGGATGGCGGACGCGAGGCCTTCATCAGGCGCGATCTGGCCTTCCATCGCGCTGTGGTGAAGGCGTCCGGCAATCAGGCGATGGTCGAAATCTACGATTTCTTCACAGCGGCCATAACAGACGTCATCGGGTCAACGCTGCGGGGCGAACTGCCGGAGCCGAACGGCCAGGCTCATGCCGAGATCGTGGAGGCGGTTGCATCCGGCGATCCCGACAGGGCTGCCGCATCCGTTCGCGCCTTCATGGCGCCCGTTCTTCTCCAGCTCGATAGGCTTCTATCCCGATGACCGTCAACATATCCGCCTCCGGCGTATCGGGGTCCCATATGGTGCCCGCTGCGCTCGAAGAGCAACTGGTCGATGCAGAGGCTGACAGCCTGCCACCGCCGGCGTCGCCGAAATTCGGCAGCCCGGCCGCGCGTCTGCTGTTTGCGATCAGCCTGGTGCTGATCGCGTTCAATCTGAGGCCGATCTTTCCCTCGCTTTCGGTCGTCCTGCCGGAGGTGATCCGCGATACCGGCTTGTCGACGGTCGGGGCCAGCCTTCTGACCACGCTTCCCGTGCTTTGCCTCGGGTTGTTCGCGCCTTTCGCGCCGGGCCTTGCGCAACGCTACGGCGCGGAACGCACGCTGATGGGGGCGCTGGCTCTGCTGGCCTTTGGGACGGCGTTGCGCGGCATCGATTCGGTGACGCTGCTGTTCTTCGGCACATTTGCCGCCGGCGCCGCCATTGCGGTTTCCAACGTGTTGCTGCCCGGCGTCGTGAAACGTGACTTTCCCGAGCGTGCGGCCATCATGACCGGCCTTTACACCATGGCGCTCTGCGCCGGTTCGGCGGCGGCGGCCGGATTGACGCTGCCGATCGAGCATGTGCTGGGCTCATGGTCGGCAGCGCTCGCCACATGGGCGGCGCCGGCGGTTGTTGTTCTGCTGCTCTTCATTCCGCAGGCTTTGCGGGTGAAGCCGCAGGCCGCTCACACGGGCTTTCGGGTGGAAGGCCTGTGGCGCGACCGCCTGGCCTGGCAGGTCACGCTGTTCACCGGACTGCAATCGGCATTGGCTTATTGCGTGTTCGGCTGGCTGGCGCCGATGCTGCGCGAGCGCGGTTTCGAGCCGACGGTCGCCGGCGGCATCGTATCGCTGTCGGTCATGGTGCAGGTGGTGACGTGCCTCGCCGTGCCGTCTCTTGCTGTTCGCTGCAAGGACCAGCGTGGCGTCAATATCGCGTTGGTGCTCTGCGCCACGATTGGGCTCGTCGGCATGATGTTCGCGCCGGCATGGTCGGTGCTGTTCTGGGCCGTCATGCAGGGCATCGGGCAGGGCGGACTGATTGCTGCGGCGATGATCGTCATCGTGCTGCGCTCCTCCGATTCTCACGTCGCGGCCCATCTTTCAGGCATGGCGCAGGGCGTCGGCTATGTACTGGCGGCGATCGGGCCGCTGCTTCTGGGATTGATCCGCAGTTGGACCGGCAGTTTCGATGCGGCGGTGGCGCTCATCGTCGTGCTCGGTCTGGGCGCGGGGCTCGCCGGCGCCGGTGCGGGCAGGGCTCTGCATGTCGGCGCGCGTACGGTGCGGCTTGAAAACCGGAAATCCCGATCGCGATAAAATTTTTTGGGCGTCACCCAAGGAATGGCCAAACGGCGTCGTCCAAGACACGATGATGACGATGATGCTGGATGACGGCGATGCCGCCGATGCCGAGTTGATCGGCAGGGCGAGGGACGGGGACAGGGCGGCCTTCGGCGCACTGATCGAAAGATATTACGACTTCGTCCATCGCGTGGCATGGCGCTGGAGCGGCAACCGTACGGACGCCGAGGACATCGCGCAGGAAGTCTGCATCCGCATTGGGCGCTCAATCAGGGCCTACAAGGGCGATGGCGCGTTCACCACATGGCTCTACGCCATGACGCTCAACGCAGTGCGCGATATGGCCCGCAAGAACGTGCGCGAAACAACCAAGGCGAAGGCCTATGGCGCTGAATTCCTCACCGTGGTCGAGGCCGATGGAATGGCGGAGGACGAGACGGAAGCCTTGTGGCGTTGCGTGCGTGCGCTGCCGGCCAGGCAGCAGGATGCGGTTCTGTTCGTCTATGGCGAGGGGCTGACCCACGCCGTTGCCGCCGAGGCGATGGGGATATCCGAAGCGACGGTGTCCTGGCACATCCATGAAGCGAAGAAGCGGCTGAAGGTGCTGATGCGCCAGGCCGGGGAAGTGTGACCATGGTCGAAGACAAGCAACTCGGCAGGCTGGGCATGATGGACGCCCCGGAGGCGAGCCCTGAAGCGCGTCTGCACGCGCTTCATGCCGCAATGCAGGCATTCGAGGTGAGCGAAGAAATTTCCAATGCTCCCCAAGGAAGGGCTGAGAAGCATCGTCTCACCGACAGAGCACGCAAGCTCTGGAGAGATATGATGCAGAAGAAATTGATCGCCATGCCGGCCATAGCCGGCCTCATCGCCCTGCCGATCGCCGGCTATACGGCGGTTTACCTCATGCAGGAATCGCCCTTCGGCTTGAGTCGGCAAGCCCCGCGCGACGCAAGTCAGCAGGCTGACGAACCCGCCGGCCCTGCTCAGGTCAAAACCGAAGCTGCCGGGGATATCGTGCGCGAGAGAGCCGCCGAGGCTGAAATGAAGGCGCTCCCGGCTGCGCCCGCGCCGGTGGATATGTCCGCCGCGCGGACCAATGCGCGTGTGCAAGGGGAGATCGGGCGTTCGGCGGTCATGCCTCGGCATACGATATTGGCCCGCCCCCTGCCGGAGCCTTTTGCGCCGGCGCAGCCTAACCGTGACCGTATCGGCAATTTCGACAGCAATCCGGTGCGGCCTGTCGTCGAACAGCCGGTTTCGACCTTCTCCGTCGATGTGGACACCGCTTCCTATGCCTATGTGCGCCGTTCGCTGAGGGAAGGCGTGCTGCCGCAGGCCGATACGGTGCGGGTCGAGGAAATGGTCAATTATTTTCCCTACGACTGGAAAGGGCCGGAATCGGCGGAAACGCCCTTCAACGCCAATGTGACGGTCATGCCGGCGCCGTGGAACGCCGAGCACAAGCTCATGCATGTCGCCATCAAGGGTTATGATGTGCAGCCGGCCGAAAAGCCCAGGTCCAACCTTGTCTTCCTCATCGACGTTTCGGGTTCGATGAACGAGGCGGACAAGCTGCCGCTGCTGCAATCGGCCTTCCGTCTGCTGGTCAACCGGCTGGAGGCCGACGATACGGTGTCAATCGTCACCTATGCGGGCGAGGCCGGAACGGTTCTCGAACCCACGAAGGCGTCCGACAAGGCGAAGATCCTTGCCGCGATAGACGGCTTGCAGGCGGGCGGATCGACGGCCGGAGAGGCTGGTATCCGTGAAGCCTACCGGCTGGCGAAACAGTCCTTCGTGGAAGGCGGCGTGAACCGCGTCATGCTGGCCACCGATGGCGACTTCAATATCGGCCAGACAGATGACGGTGATCTCAAGCGGCTGGTCGAGCGTGAGCGAAAGGCCGGAATCTTCCTTTCGGTTCTGGGGTTTGGGCGTGGAAACCTCAACGACAGCATGATGCAGACGATCGCCCAGAACGGCAATGGCGCGGCCGCCTACATCGATACGCTGGCGGAAGCCGAGAAAGTGCTGGTGCAGGAAGCGGCCTCGACGCTGTTTCCCATCGCCAAGGACGTGAAGTTGCAGGTCGAGTTCAATCCGCAGACGGTCTCGGAATACCGCCTGATCGGCTACGAGACACGCGCGCTGGCCCGCGAGGACTTCAACAACGACCGCGTCGATGCCGGCGATATCGGCTCCGGCCACTCCGTCACGGCGATCTACGAGATCACGCCGAAGGGGGCCGCCCAGCGCATTGATCCGCTGCGCTATGGCGAGGCGACGACCGACAATGGCGGCGTCGCCAACGCGAAAGAATATGCTTTCGTGAAAATCCGCTACAAGCTGCCGAATGAGGATGCGTCAAAGCTCATCAGCCGCCCGGTGACTGTTGAGCACGAAGTGGCTTTACTGGACGCTGCGAGCGTGGACCAACGCTTTTCGGTCGCCGTTGCGGCTTTCGGCCAGAAATTGCGGGAAGAGGGGGAACTCGCCGGCTTCAGCTATGAGCGCATCCTGCAAATGGCCTCCGAAAGCCGGGGTTCCGATCCGTTCGGCTACCGCTCGGAGTTCCTGTCGCTGGTGCGGCTTGCCGAGGCCCTGTCCGGCCGAAACTGACGATTTGGTTTTCCTGATGAAACCGGCGGTGTTCCGCCGGTTTTTTCCACATCGTTAAAATGCAACCATTCGGGAAGACGGCATCGAAATGCCTGCACGCCATGATGTGCGCAATGGATACGAGGATTTGTTCGATGCGCGTCGATGGATATGCAGGAATTGGCGCTTACGCGGCGCGCGAGGGGGTGACCGGCAACCGCAGCAGCTCCGAAGAGATGATGAGCGCGGTGCAGGCGGCGCGCCAGACCGCGCTGTCGGCGCTGCATAACGAGCGCTTTGGCGCCATGCTGGAGCGGATTTCCGATCCGCGTTCCAGTGAGGCGGTGATGATGATGCGCGGCGGCGAGGGCGCAGCCAAGGATCAGGCGTCGGTGCTCTCCAGTTACACCGAGTTCTGATCAGGCTCTTGAGCGGCGGCGTTCGCGTCTGCCTTGCGCGGCTTCGTTCTGGCTCGCCGGCTTGTTGCGAAGCGGACCGATGCGCTCGACGATCATCTCGACGGTCGGGCGCGACGCCTTGCTGTGGTTGTCCAGCGCCTGACGCATGGCCGCCAGATGGGCGAAGGACGTGCCGCAGCAGCCGCCCACGATCTTCGCGCCGGCATCGATCGCCAGCCGCACATAATCGGCCATCAATTCGGGCGTGCCGGAATAGCGGATTTCCGATCCGTGGAATTCGGGAATGCCGCAATTGCCCTTCACGATGACGGTGGCTTCCGGCCTGGCCTCGGTCATATCAAGCAGCGAGGTGAGAATGTCGGAAGCGCCGACGCCGCAATTCGCCCCGACTCCGAGGGGCGCTTGCGCCAGGCCATCCGTGACGGCGTGGATATCCTTTGGCAGGAGGCCCATCATTGTGCGTCCGGCGGTGTCGAACGAGCCGGTATAGACATAGGGCATGCCGACGCGGATTGCCGCCTCGGCCGCCGCGCGGATTTCGTCGGGAGCGGACATGGTTTCGATCCAGACGACTTCCGCGCCGCCTGCCTTCAAACCCTCGATCTGCTCGGCGAAGGCGTCCACGGCCTCCTCGTAGGTGAGAGCGCCGAGCGGTATCAGGAGTTCGCCGGTTGGACCGACAGAGCCTGCAACGATGACCTTGCGGCCTGCCTTGTCCGCCACGGCGCGGGCGATTTCTGCCGCACGCCTGTTCAGTTCATGAACGCGATCCTGCGCATGATGCAGCTTCAGCCGGTGACGGGTGCCGCCAAACGAATTGGTGAGAATGATATCGGCGCCTGCGTCGACGAAATTCCGATGCAGCGCGCTGATGGTGTCGGGCGCGGTATCATTGAGCAGCTCCGGCGCTTCGCCTGCGGGCAGCCCCATGGCGAACAGGTTCGTGCCGGTCGCGCCATCGGCAAGCAGCACGCCTTTTTCGGCGATCAGGGCCTCGATAGGATTTGTCATGGAGAACTGCCTTCGGCGTCTGTTTCCACAGACATAGGGATTCAGCGGTAACTGCGTCAATGCCGGTTGCGACAGGGGTTTGCCTGTGCGCGGCGTGGCGCAAACTGGCATTTTGCGATGTGCTTTGCTAGGGTCTGTGCATGTGCTCGGCTGTGAACCATTCTGCAAAGGGGTTTGTCGCGGTGACACCATCGCCGCGCACGCGCCATGCCGAGCTTCTGCGCCTGTGCGCGCGCATCGGCTATTCACCGCACCTCCTGACCTGAAAATCCGCCCCGGCCAGCGTGCCGGACAGATTCAGGAAACTGGGGTAACATCATGACCTATCAGAATTATTCGCTGAAGCAGCTTCAGCAGATCGACGCCGCGCATCACCTGCATCCCTTCACTGACCACAAGGAACTGCGGGAGGTGGGATCGCGCATCATAACGCGCGCCGAGGGGGCATATATCTACGATTCGGAAGGCAACGGGATTCTCGACGGCATGGCTGGCCTGTGGTGCGTCAATGTCGGCTATGGGCGTGACGAACTGGCCGAAGCCGCCTACAGGCAGATGAAGGAGCTTCCCTATTACAATTCCTTCTTCAAATGCTCGACACCGACGCCGGTGCTGCTGGCCAGGCGGCTGGCGGAACTCGCGCCGAAGAGCGTCAATCAGGTGTTCTTCGGCTCCTCCGGTTCGGAAGCCAACGACACGGCGCTGCGTCTGGTGCGCCACTACTGGGCGCTGGAAGGCAAGCCGGAGAAAAACCGCATCATCTCGCGCAAGAACGCCTATCATGGCTCCACCGTGGCCGGCACGTCGCTGGGCGGCATGGAGCCGATGCACAAGCAACTTGGCGGCGCGGTGCCCAACATCGTCCATGTGATGATGCCTTATGCCTATGAACTGGCGCTGCCCGGAGAGAGCGATCATGAATTCGGTCTGCGCGCCGCCAGGGCGGTCGAGGACGCCATTGTGGAGGCCGGCCCGGAAAAGGTCGCGGCCTTCATCGGCGAGCCGATCATGGGGGCGGGCGGCGTGAAGATTCCGCCGATGAGCTATTGGCCGGAAGTCGAGCGTATCTGCCGCAAATACGACGTGCTTTTGATGCTGGACGAGGTGATCACGGCCTATGGCCGCACCGGCGAATGGTTCGCCGCGCAATCCTTCGGCATCGAGCCGGACACCATCACCACGGCCAAGGCGCTGACCTCCGGCTATCAGCCGCTTTCGGCGCTGCTGGTCGGTGATCGCATCGCCGGGACGCTGGTGGAAAAGGGCGGCGAGTTCTACCACGGCTACACCTATGCCGGTCATCCCGTGGCGTGCGCCGTGGCGCTCGCCAATCTCGACATCATCGAGCGGGAAGGGCTGGTGGAGCGGGTGAAGAACGACACTGGCCCTTATTTCGCGCAGGCGCTGCGAGAGCGCATCGCGGACCACCGTCTGGTGGGCGAGGTGCGCTCCTTCGGCCTGATGGGCGCGATCGAGATCGTCAGGGACAAGGCGACCAAAGAGCGTTTCGAGGGCGAGGGCCGGGCGGCCGTCGTGGTGCGCGACCATGCCATCGCCAATGGGCTGATGCTGCGCGCCACCGGCGACACAATGATCCTCTCGCCGCCGCTGATCTGGACCCGCGAGACCATCGATCTCGCCTGCGATCGTATCGTCAGGGCGCTGGATCTGGCGGAGAAAGACCTCCACCACTGATTACGATGGCCCCACAAAGCAAAAGCCGCGCTCCTTTCGGGGCGCGGCATTGCCGGATACGCCAGACGGTTTTGCTACTCAACACCGCAAAACCGGTACGCTCATTCGAACTATACGCTCCGGTACGCAACACCTGATCCGGAGCCTGAGGCGGTCGCCCGCCTTCGGATGTGGTTTTACCGCGACATCGTTACCGGACGGTTAGCGAGTGCTTAATCAAACCTAAATTTGCAATATTTCTTGATGGCTTAGACCTAACGCTGGACGTGCAAAAACGCACCCCGACTGCAACCCGGGGGCGAAAAGGCGACGTCCGGATGGGCCGGTTTCAGGCGGTCTTGTCGCGCAGGAACTCGACGATGCCGGAAAAATCCGTGCCGCCGCCACCCTGGGCGTTGAACAGGCTGTAGAGTTGCGCGGCTTCGGCCCCGAGCGGCGTTGCGGCGCCTGCGCCCTGTGCGGCTTCCTGCGCCAGCTTCAGGTCCTTCAGCATGAGTGCGGCGGCGAAGCCCGGCTTGTAGCCGTTGTTGGCGGGTGAGGTGGGCACCGGCCCCGGAACCGGGCAATAGGTGGTCAGCGACCAGCACTGGCCGGAGGAGGTGGAGGCCACGTCGAACAGCGCCTGATGCGACAGGCCGAGTTTTTCGCCCAGAACGAAGGCTTCGGCCACGCCGATCATCGAGATGCCGAGGATCATATTGTTGCAGATCTTGGCGGCCTGACCCGCGCCGGGGCCGCCGCAATGAACAATGCGTCCCGCCATGGGTTGCAGGATCGGTTCGGCGCGGGCGAAGGCTTCTTCAGCGCCGCCGCACATGAAGGTCAGCGTGCCGGCGGCCGCCCCGCCCGTACCGCCCGAAACCGGGGCGTCGATGGAGATGTGGCCGCTGGCGGCAGCCAGAGCATGGGCCTTGCGCGCTGATTCCACGTCGATGGTGGAGGAGTCGATGAACAGCGTGCCGGGCCTCGCCGCCGGTGCGATCTCTTCATAGACCGCGATCACATGCTTGCCGGCAGGCAGCATGGTGACGATCACTTCGGCGTCCCGGACCGCCTCCTTCGCATCGGCAGCTATGGCGACGCCGTGTTCGCGCGCCGTGGCGAGGTTTTCCGCCATCAGATCGAAACCAGTCACGCTGTGACCTGCCTTGACCAGATTGGCGGCCATGGGATTGCCCATATTGCCGAGGCCGATGAAGGCGATGGTGGTCATGTGGTTTCCTCCGGAGTTACGGCAACAGGATAAGGCGGCGGGGCGGTCAGGAAGAGCCGGTCTGAAGAGGCGGCTCTATGGTTTTCCAATCATATGCCTCGCGATGATCACGCGCATGATCTCATTGGTGCCTTCGAGTATCTGGTGGACGCGCAGATCGCGGACCAGTTTCTCGATCCCATAGTCATGCAAGTAGCCGTAACCGCCCAGAAGCTGGAGCGCGTCATTCGCCACGCTGAAGCCAGCGTCGGTGACGAAGCGTTTGGCCATGGCGGACCATTTCGACGCGTCGTGCGCCTTGGCGTCGAGCTTCGACGCCGCAGTATAGAGAAAGATGCGTGCCGCCTGGAGTTCGGTTTCCATGTCGGCGAGGCGGAACTGGAGCGCCTGAAACTGGTCGATGCTTTTACCGAAGGCCTTGCGTTCGCCGGCATAGGCCAGCGCCTTGTCGAGGGCGGACTGCGCCCCGCCCAGCGAACATGCGCCGATGTTCAGGCGGCCGCCGTCAAGACCGGACATGGCGATGGAGAAGCCCTTGCCTTCCTGCGAGAGCAGGTTGCGCGCTGGAACCCGGCAATCCTCGAAAACGACCTGTCGGGTGGACTGCATGTGCCAGCCCATCTTGTGCTCATTAGCGCCGAAGGAGAGGCCGGACGTGTCCTTTTCGACCACGAAGGTCGAAATGCCCCTCGGCCCATCCTCGCCAGTGCGCGCCATCACCACATAAACGTCGCTGTCGCCGGCGCCGGAAATGAACTGCTTGACGCCGTTCAGCACATAGTCGCTTCCGTCGCGCGCGGCCCGGGTGCGCAGCGCCGCTGCGTCGGAACCCGAGCCGGGCTCGGTCAGGCAATAGCTCGCCAGCCATTCCATGGAGGTGAGCTTCGGAAGGAAGCGTTGGCGCTGCTCTTCGTCGCCGTAGCGATCGATCATCGAGGCGGCCATGTTGTGAATGGAGATGAAGGACGAGAAGGCGGGGCAGGCGTGCGACAGCGCCTCGAACACCAGCACCGCGTCCAGACGCGAAAGGGCGGAGCCGCCAACATCGTCGCGCACATAGATGCCGCCAAGGCCGAGAGGCCCGGTCTCGCGGATCACATCTGAGGGAAAGTGTTTTTGCCTATCCCACTCAAGCGCGTTGGGGGCAACGCGATCTTCCGCGAAGGCGCGCGCCATTTCTTGAATCGCACGCTGGTCCTCGGTGAGTTCGAACTGATTGACATGTGTCGAAACAGCGCCGTCCATCGCGTCCTCCCGATCGGTCGGCGGCCGTTTTTTGCTCGCCGGCACTGCTTGGCTATGGATGCAGGACACTCTAGACCAATGAAAAGGTCGCGCAACCCGACCATGGGCGGAGCGGCTGTGCAAAAATTGAAGATCAGGATAGCGCATGCTGACACAAATGCATGAGCCACTTCGCCAGCGGAGCGTCTTTTGATGGCGCGGGCGGTGATGCTGCAAGGCACCGGCTCCGATGTCGGCAAAACCGTTCTGGTGGCCGGGTTGTGCCGCGTGGCGCATCGGCGGGGGATGAAAGTCCGCCCCTTCAAGCCGCAGAACATGTCGAACAATGCAGCCGTGGCCGACATTCCGGGCGAGGTCGGCGGTGGCGAGATCGGCCGGGGGCAATGGTTGCAGGCGCTGGCGTGCGGGGTCGCGCCAAGCGTGCATATGAACCCGGTTCTCCTGAAGCCGCAGACCGACATCGGCTCGCAGGTGGTGGTGCAGGGAAAGGTGCAGGGCGAAGCGCGCGCCCGCGATTACCAGACCCTGAAAGGCCGGTTGATGGGCGCGGTGATGGATTCGTGGGCGAAGATCTGCGAGGGGGCCGATCTCGTCATCGTGGAGGGAGCAGGCTCGCCGGCTGAAATCAACCTGCGCCCGCGCGACATCGCCAATATGGGCTTCGCCACCCGTGCCAACGTCCCCGTGGTGATGGTGGGCGACATTGATCGCGGCGGCGTCATCGCCTCGCTGGCGGGCACGCATCTCATCCTGCCGGAAGAAGACCGTCGCATGGTGGAAGGTTATATCATCAACAAGTTCCGCGGAGATGTCAGCCTGTTCAAAGAAGGCATTGAGGCGATTGGAAAATTTACCGGCTGGCGCTGCTTTGGGGTGGCGCCATGGCTGAAAGCCGCATCGCGCCTTCCATCGGAGGATTCGGTCGTGCTGGAACGTCTGGCCGGAGGTGAAGCGCGGTCGCTCAAGGTAGCGGTGCCGATGCTGTCGCGTATCGCCAATTTCGACGATCTCGATCCGCTGCGGGCTGAACCACAGGTCGAGGTGGTGTTCATACCGCCCGGGCAGAAGCTGCCCGAGGATGCCGGGCTGGTTGTGATTCCGGGCTCCAAGTCGACCATCGGCGATCTCATCCGGTTCCGCGAAAACGGCTGGCACCGCGATCTGGAGGCGCACCGAAGGCGCGGCGGGCACGTTGTCGGAATCTGCGGCGGATATCAGATGCTCGGCCGCAAGGTGCGCGATCCGGACGGTGTCGAGGGCGGCCTGGGAGAAGCGGAAGGGCTGGGCCTGCTCGACATCGAGACCGTGATGGAGGCCGAAAAGACGGTGCGCAATGTCCGTGCCCGTTCGGTTCATTTCGATCTGTCGCTGGAGGGCTACGAAATTCATCTGGGCCGCACTATCGGCCCCGATTGCGTGCGGCCGGTCGCCATGGTTGAAGGCGTCGCGGACGGCGCGACTTCGGCGGATGGCAAAGTGTTCGGCACCTATCTGCACGGGTTTTTTGGCGCGGACGGTTTCCGGGCGCGCTTTCTTGAAAGCCTTGGCGTGAAGGGTTCCGGCCTCGATTATCGCGCGCAGGTGGAGCGGGCGCTGGATGACATTGCCGAAGAGCTTGAAGCCTGCCTCGACTGCGATGCCATTTTCGCGCTGGCGCGGTGATCGCTAGACGCCAAGCGCCAGACGCAGCGGGTTGGCCGGATCGGCCAGCAGCTTCACCGCCAATGCTACGCAGACGACGACCAGCAATGGCTTGATAAGGCCGGCGCCGATGCGCATCGCCAGCGTCGCGCCCAGCCTTGCGCCCAGGAATTGCGCCACGCCCATGATGAGGCCGACCTTCCAGTAGATGACGCCGGCAACCGCAAAGACGCCGAAAGCGCCGATATTCGTGGCGAAGTTGAGCAACTTGGTGTGGGCCGTGGCTTTCAATACGCCGTAACCGGCCAGCATCACGAAGGCCAGCATGTAGAAGGAGCCCGTGCCCGGCCCGAACAGGCCGTCGTAGAAACCGATGGCGGGCACTGCGGTCAGCCCGAAAAGGAAAGGCGAAATCCGCTCGGTACGATCCACGTCGCCCATATTGGGTTTGAACGCGAAATAGAGCGCGATGGCGATCAGCAGGACGGGAAGCGCAGCCTGCATGATTTCGGCCGGCACTATGGTCGCCGCCACCGCGCCGAGAGCGCTGCCGATCAGAGCGAGCGTCGCGGCTGGCAGTTGCTTGCGCAGGTCGACATGTCCCTTGCTCGCATATGCGATCGTCGCCGAGCCGGAACCGAACAGACCCTGCAATTTGTTGGTGCCCAGCGTCTCCACGGGCGGCATGCCGGCCAGCAACAGGGCGGGGATAGTGACGAGTCCGCCGCCGCCGGCAATTGAATCGATGATACCGGCGAGGAAGGCGGCCAGCGCCAGCAGGGCCACGGTATCGGCGGCGAGTTCGAGCATTTTGCACCGGGGAGGATGAAAGCGTGTGAGGCATGCTTCCACCACATGACGCAGGATTGTGCAATGGCCACACTCGAGCTTGTGTTGATGCATGCATGCAAAACCGGGATTCCCCTTTTGTGCGCTATGCTCTAACTATGAGCGCGTTGCCGCATGAGGGGGCTTGCCATGGCGTTCGCGTTTCTGGACCATATCCGCAGCATGTTCGAGGGCGATCCCGGCGTGCGCAAGGTTGCCGACGATCCCGTTCTGTCGGCCGAGTTGCTCATGCTGTTCCGCATGATCCTTGCCGATGGCTCGGTCAGCGACAGCGAGATGGAAACGTTTCGCCGCATCTGCCGCGATGCTTTCGGCATTCCCGAATCCAGCATCGATAGCGTGATCGAGTATCTCAACGAGTCCGGCTATGAGACGACCGGCGCGCAGGCGATTGCGCTGTTCCGCGATCTGCCGGTCGAGCGCCGGCGCATTCTTGCAGGCCACATGGCCGAGATTGCAAAGGCCGACGCCAGCCTCGCCGACACCGAGATCAGGCTGCTGAAACGCACCCTCGAAGTTCTGGACGTCGATCCGGCCGATGTGGTGAAGCGCAGGGATTGAGGTTACCCCTGCTCCCGCAGTCTGAGAGCCAGGGCGCGTTTGAGGTCGGGTGCGGCCGAAACCAGTTCCTGCGCCGCGCCGGATTGCGGATTGTCCAGCACCGCGTGTGTAAGACCGCGCTCGACGATGCGGCCTTCCTCCATGACCATCACCTCGTCCGTTATGGCGCGCGCGACGGTCAGGTCATGGGTGATGAACAGGTAAGCGATGCCGAGCCGTGCGTTCAGATCGGCGAAAAGATCAAGAATCTGGGCGCGGATCGATACATCGAGCGCCGAAACCGGCTCGTCTGCCACCACAAGCCTGGGTCTCGTGATGATGGCGCGGGCAATCGAAATGCGCTGGCGCTGACCACCGGAGAATTCGTGCGGGTATTTGTCGAGCGCGCCCGGCTCGAGACCCACCTCTGACAGCGCGGCGGCTGCCATATCGCGGCGCTCTGTCCTCGATGGTGATTTTTCCAGCAGATGCAGCGGCTCCGTCACCAGTTTTACGACCTTCTGGCGCGGATCGAAGGAGCCGTAGGGGTCCTGGAACACCACCTGCATATCGCGGCGGGCGGGCTTCAGTTCGGCCTCGCTCCTGCCGGTGAGGGTTTCGCCCCGGAAGCGGATTTCACCGGCGGTCGGCCGGTCCAGGGCCAGCACCATGCGCGCCAGCGTGGACTTGCCACAGCCGGAGCGGCCGACGAGCGCCACGGAGCGGCCGGGCGCGATGGAGAACGACACATCGTCGACGGCGCGGGTGGGCGCGCCGCGTCGAAACAGGGAAAGCCGCCGGCCGGGATAGTCACGCGTGAGATTGCGAACGCAAAGGAGCGGGGCTTGCGTGCTATCGGGTTTGTCGTGTGCGGTTTCCGCACGGATTTCCGGCACATGGGTTGAGGCTTGCGCCAGTTGGCGGGTGTAGGGATGCGTTTGCGCTGAAAGCACTTGCGCGGTCTCTCCATCCTCCATCACCTGTCCATTGCGCAGGATGGTGATGCGGTCCGCCATGTCTGCCACGACGGCGAGGTCGTGCGAGATCAAAAGCAGGCCCATGCGGTTTTCCGCCACCAGATCGCGCAGCAGCTCAAGCACCTGCGCCTGCAACACGACGTCGAGCGCCGTGGTCGGTTCGTCCGCGATCAGCAACCGGGGCTTCAGTGCGCAGGCGATGGCGATGACCACGCGCTGGCGCTGTCCGCCGGACAGTTCATGAGGGTAGCGAGACAGGGGGAACTTGGTATCCGGCAAGCCGACACGGTCGAGTATCTTGCGGGCGCGCTCTTCCGCCTCGGCCCGGCTGGAGCGTGTGTGCCAGCGTATGCCTTCGGCCACTTGCTCGCCGATGGTCTTGAGCGGGTTGAGCGCGGTCATCGGCTCTTGAAACACCATGCCGATGTCGTCGCCGCGCAGCGCGCACATCTGCTCCTCGCCGGCGTCCAGAAGATTTTCACCATCCAACAGCACGCTGCCCGATGCCCGTGTAAGATGCGGCAGAAGCTGCATGACGGTCAGCGCCGTCATCGACTTGCCGGAGCCGGATTCGCCGACCAGAGCCATGATCTCGCCCTGCCGGACCGACAGGTCGACACCTTGCAGAACCGGCACGGCTCCGATGGAGAGCGACAGGTTTTCGATCTCAAGCAGGCTCATCGGCGTCGTCTCGATTTGGGATCGAGCAGGTCGGCGACGCCATCGCCAAGCAGGTTCAGCCCCAGCACGGTGATGACGATGGCCATGCCGGGAAACAGCGCCATCCATGGCGCGATGGTCATGCGCGTCTGGGCGTCGAACAGCATGCGCCCCCAGCTCGGCATCGGCGGTTGTGCGCCGAGCCCGAGATAGGAGAGGCCCGCTTCCGCCAATATGCCGAGCGCGAACTGGATCGTGCCCTGCACCAGCAACTGGTTGGCGATGTTCGGCAATATGTGTTCGACGGTGATCAGCGCCTGTCCCTTGCCGGCGGCGCGGGCCGCCAGAATGAATTCGCGCGGCCATACCGACAGCGCGCCGGCGCGCGCCACGCGGGCGAACACCGGCACGTTGAAGATGCCGATGGCGATGATGGCGTTGATGGCGCCGGGGCCGAAAATGGCGGTGATCATGATGGCCGACAGCAGGGCGGGGAAGGCGAAGACGAGGTCGTTCAGGCGCATCAGCGCTTCATCCAGCAGGCCGCCGCGCGCCGCCGCGAACAGGCCGAGCGGCACGCCGGCGCCCATCCCGATGCCGACCGCCACCAGGGCCACGGCGATGGAATTGCGCGCGCCCACCATGATCATCGAGGCGATGTCGCGGCCGAAATGGTCGGTGCCGAACCAGTGGGTGAGGGAAGGCGCCTGCGTCCTGTCCGCCACGATGAGCTTCGTCACGTCATAGGGCGTCCACAGGAAGGAGATGAGCGCCATGAGGGCGACCAGCGCGGTGATCAGGCAACCTGCAACCAGCGGCCGGTTGGCGAGCGCCCTCATGCCCGGTTCCTGAGACGCGGATCGACCAGCGCATAGGACAGGTCGACGATCAGGTTGACGGCGATGACGGTGGCCACCAACAGCATGACCACGCTTTCGACCACGATCAGGTCGCGCTGGGTGATCGCCTGAAAGACGAGGCGGCCGAGGCCCGGCAGGTAGAACACGTTCTCGATGATGATGGTGCCGGCCAGCAGGAAGGCGAATTGCAGGCCCATGATGGTGACGACCGGGATCAATGCGTTACGCAGCGCGTGCCGCCACAACACCTTGCGCCATGGCATGCCCTTGGCGCGGGCGGTGCGGATGTAGTCTTCCGACAGCACATCGACCAGCGCCGAGCGGGTGACGCGGGCAAGGATCGCGGCCTGCGGCAGGGCGAGCGCCAGCGCGGGCAGCAACAGCGCCTTGAGGGCCGGCCAGACGCCGGCGCTCCAGCCTGGAAATCCGCCCGCGGGCAGCCAGCGCAGCCATACGGCGAACAGGTAGACGAGCAGCAGGGCGAACCAGAAATTGGGCACCGCCACGCCAAGCTGCGCCGCGCCCATCGAGATCGCGTCACCGGCCCTGCCGCGTCGTGAGGCGGCGTAGAGACCGACCGGGATGGCGATGGCGGTGGAGAGCGCCAGCGCGATCAGCGCCAAAGGCAGGGAGACGGCGAGCCGTTCCGCGATCAGATCGATGACCGGCACGGAATAGGTGTAGGAACGGCCGAAATCGAGCGACAGAAGGTTGCCGGCCCAATGCAGGTAGCGCTGCATGGGTGAGCCGCCGAGGCCCATCTGCTGGCGCAACTGCTCGACCTGCGCCTCGCTGGCGTTCATGCCCAGCATGACGCGCGCCGGATCACCCGGCACGATCTCCAGCACTGAAAACACCACTATCGAAGCCAGCGCCAGCGTAACGGCGGCGATGGCGAGGCGTTTGGCGAGATAGGCTGTCATCGGATCGGCGATCCGGCGCGGGATTTGGCGCTCAGTCCGTCCACCGCACCTTCGTCACGTCGTTGGCCTGAATGGGGGCGTCCTTCCAGAAACCTTCGAGTTTGGCGTCCCACACGCCCACCTTGGGCAGTTCGTAGAGGAAACCGGCCACGGCGTCGTCGGCGAGGATTTTCTGCGCCTGACCGAGCAGTTCGTTGCGCTTCGCTTCGTCGGAGGTGAGGTTCAGTTCCCCGATCACCTTGTCGAAGGCCGGGTTGTCATAGTTGAAGTAGTAGTCCTTGCGCGCATAGATATCGATGTCGTTCGGCTCGGTGTGCGAGACGATGGTGAGGTCGAAGTCCTTGCGGGTGAACACCTGATCTAGCCATTGCGCCCATTCCACCGGGATAATCTCGGCTTCGATGCCGATCTCGCGCAGTTGCGAGGCGATGATCTCGCCGCCAAGCCGCGCATAGGAGGGCGGCGGCAGTTTCAATGTGGTCTTGAAGCCGTTTTCGAGCCCGGCCGCCTTCAGCAGCTCCTTCGCCTTAGCTATGTCGTGCGGATAAGTTCCGGTGAGGTCCACATAGGCTTTCGAGGCTGGCGACTGGTGCGAGCCGATAGGCGTGCCGAGCCCGGCCGAAGCGCCGTCGATGATCGCCTGCCGGTCGAGCGCATAAGAAATCGCCTGCCGCACCTGCAACTTGTCGAAAGGCTCCTTCTTGTTGTTCATCGACAGCAGCGTCTCGCCCTCGGTCGCGCCCACCTCGATCTTGAAGCGCGGATCGCCTTCGATCTGGGCGACACCATCGGGCTGGAAGAAGGGAAAAGCCTGCACATCGCCCGAAAGCAGGGCCGGCACGGCGGCGGCGGCGTCGGGTACGATGCGGAATTCGACCTTGTCGAGATAGGCCGGTTCGCCCCAGTAGCTGTCTGCCCTGGCCAGCTTTATGGCGGCGCCCTTGGCCCAGTTCTCGAAGCGGAACGGACCGGTGCCGATCGGCTTTTCCTTGTTTGCGCCGGCCGATTCCGGCGCAACGATCACCGCGTCGCCCCAGCCCATATTATAGAGGAATGCGCCCTGCGGGTGCTTGAGGACGATCTTCACCGTGGCCGGATCGACGGCTTCCACAGTGTCGATGGCCTCGAAAAGGATTTTCTGGGCGTTGACCGAATCTTCGGCACGGGCGCGGTCGAGCGAGAATTTGACATCTTCCGCATCGAAATCGCTGCCGTCATGGAATTTCACGCCGCTGCGCAGCTTGAAGATGTAGACTGTGCCGTCTTCGGAAATGTCCCAGCTTTCGGCAAGCGCGGGCAGCACTTCGCCGGAAGGGCCGATGCGGGTGAGACCCTCGAACACATTGGCGTAGAGCACTTCATCGATGGCCGCGGCGGCGCCTGCGGTCGGGTCGAGATGCGGCGGCTCCAGCGGAATGCCGATGACGAGGTCGGTGCGCGCCGCGAATGCCGGCAGGCTGAACACTGTTGCCATGGCTGCCGCCGCGAGGAAAGATGTCCAGCATTTCATCGGCCTGCTCCCTGTCTCCCGATCGGACGGATCAAAGCGCGGAATGACCTGAGAGTAAATCGCCTTTGTCGCGGTTCTTGTGCATTGCGGCATAAGGCGTCATCGCGCGCCGCCGCGCAGCAATACGTTGAGGCCGATGGCCATGACCTTGGCCGCGTCCACCATGTCGTCGATGCCGACCCATTCATCCGGGCGGTGCGCCAGATCCAGAATGCCGGGGCCGTAGGCGATGCAATCGTAGAGATGGCCGAGGCGGGCGACATGCTTCTGGTCGTAGGTGCCCGGTGAAATGACATAATCCGGCTCACGATCGAACAGCGCCATGATGCCTTGCGCAACGGCCTTGACCACCGGCGCGTCGCGCTCGGTCATGGTCGGCTGAACCTCCATCAGGTCGCGAATTTCGTAGTCGAATCTGTTGCGGTCGCGCTTTAACCGGTCAAGGATGGACACGATCTCGCCTTTCACGTCCTCGATCTTCTCTTCCAGCAGGAAGCGGCGGTCGATGGTCACCCGGCAGCGATCCGGAACGTTGGGTGAGGGCAGGCCAGGCCGGAAATCGTCCGTCTGTCCGCCATGAATGGAATTGATGTTCATGGTTGAGCGCCGCGCGCCTTCCGGCACCACCGGCATCACCGTGCGCTTGGCGTCCAGCGCCGGGAAAAGCTCGTCTTCGAACGCTTGCAGCACCGCGCCCATATGGCGAACCGCGCAGTCGCCGAGGAAGGGCATGGAACCGTGCGCCATCTCGCCTCTGGTTTCGATCTCGGCCCACCACACGCCGCGATGGCCGAGGCAGATGCGCTCCTTGTTGAGCGGTTCGGGAATGATGACGTGGTCGACCTTGGGCTTCGAGAAATAGCCGAGCTTCGCCAGATGAGCGACGCCGCCGAAGCCGCCGGATTCCTCGTCCACCGTGCCGGAAATCTCGATTGCCCCCGGAAAATCCGGACAGACCTGCATGAAGGCGAGCGCGGCGACGATGGACGAGGCAAGCCCGCCTTTCATGTCGCAGGCGCCGCGTCCGTACACGCGCCCGTTCTTCACGACGCCGGCGAAGGGATCGAGCGTCCAGCCCTCGCCCGCCTCGACGACGTCGATATGCGAATTGAAATGCACAGTGGGGCCGGGGACGCGCCCATCGAAACGGGCGATCACATTGGTGCGCGGATAGAGGTCGGTGTCGCCGGGCGCGCCTTCACCGCGAATATATTCGACCCCGAAGCCATGCCGCTTCAGGTAATCGCCGATGAATTCAGCGCAAGGGGTGTAGGCCTCGCCGGGCGGATTGACGGTCGGGAAGCGGATCAGTTCCCTTGTCAGCTCCGTGACTTCGTCGCGGCGCGCCTCCACGGCTTCCAGCAGCTTTTCAGGAAAAGAGAGTCGATCTTGCATGCCGACAGTTGAGCAAGGATCGGATGCTCTTGGCAAGCCGTATGTTCAATAAGCGAATGGGAGCAATTGCCGGCTTTCAATCAGTAAAATGTCAATCAATAGGGCAGATCATGGAAAGCTGCTGTCGGTGTTTGAAGAAAATCCGGAGACTGGATTGAAACAGGGCTGTTAAGGGGACTGTCGATGAAGAACGCCATGCTTGTCGTAACCGCGTTGATGGCGATGATGCTGGGATCTCCGGTTCAGGCCGATGCGGGAGTTCTTGAGGCTAAGGTGAGCATTTCCTCGCAGACCATGACGGTCCGGAAACACGGCCGCGTGCTCTACACATGGAAGGTCTCCACGGCGCGCAAGGGATATGTGACGCCGCGCGGCGCATGGCGGCCGAAGCGGATGCACAGGATGTGGCATTCGCGCAAATATGACATGTCGCCCATGCCTTATTCGGTCTTCTATCATGGGGGCTACGCCATTCATGGCACTGGCGCCGTGAAACAGCTCGGCCGGCCCGCCTCGCATGGCTGCGTGCGGCTGCAGACAGGCAACGCCGCGACCTTTTATGCGCTGGTTCGCGAGGTCGGCATGAACAATACCCGCATCGTCGTCACCAATTGAGGTGGAAACCAAACGCGACCGGATGCATTTTGCACTTCATCCGGAGTTTCCTTTCCGGCTGAGCCCGGCTACCACTGGTGGCGAGGAGCATTGCCGATGAAACCCAGAGAGCGTGTCGCGCTTTCAAGGCCGGTCGCTGACGAGGTGCGCAAGACCACCTGCTACATGTGCGCGTGCCGCTGCGGCATCAATGTCCATATCAAGGACGGCAAGATCCGTTACATCGAAGGCAACCGCGACCATCCGGTGAACAAGGGCGTGCTGTGCGCCAAGGGTTCCGCGGGCATCATGCAGCATTATGCGCCGGCAAGGCTGCGCGCGCCGCTGAAGCGGGTGGGACCGCGCGGTTCCGGGCAATTTCAGGAAATTTCGTGGGAGGAAGCCCTCTCCACCGCCACCCAATGGCTGGGCGCAGTGCGCGCGGACGACCCGAAGAAGCTCGCCTTCTTCACCGGGCGCGACCAGTCTCAATCGCTGACCGGCTTCTGGGCGCAGCAGTTCGGCACGCCAAACTATGCCGCCCATGGCGGCTTCTGCTCCGTCAATATGGCGGCGGCCGGCATCATGACCATCGGCGGGGCGTTCTGGGAGTTCGGCGCGCCGGACTGGGAGCGCACCAAGCTGTTCGTCATGTTCGGCGTGGCGGAAGACCATGATTCGAACCCGATCAAGATGGGCATCGCGAAGCTGAAGAAGCGCGGCGCGCGCTTCGTCTCGGTCAATCCGATCCGCACCGGCTATTCGGCTGTCGCCGACAACTGGATCGGGATCAGGCCGGGCACCGACGGGCTGCTGATTCTATCGGTCGTGCATGAGTTGCTGAAGGCGCGCAGGATCGATGTCGACTATCTGGTGCGCTACACCAACGCCAGCTGGCTGGTGATCGATGCGCCCGGAACGGCTGAGCATGGCCTTTTCGCCCGCGACGGCGAGGGCCGCGCGCTCATCCATGAGACCGTGACCGAGCAGGTCGTGCCCTTCGGAAGCAAGGGCGCTCGGGCGGCGCTGTCGGGCCGCGTGCGGCTCGACGACGGGCGCTTTGCCGTGCCCTCGTTTCAGCTCCTTGCCGAAAAATATCTGGACGACAAATATGCGCCGGAGGCCATTGCGGCTGAAACCGGGGTGTCGTCGCAGGTCATTCGCGGGCTGGCCGCCGAAATCGCCCGCGTGGCGTTCGAGGAGGAAATCTTCATCGAGCAGCCATGGACCGACATGAACGGCCAGCGCCATCAGGGCTATGTCGGGCGGCCGGTGTCGTTCCACGCGATGCGCGGGCTTTCCGCCCATTCCAACGGTTTCCAGACGACGCGCGCGCTGCACATGCTTCAGGTGCTGATCGGCGCGGTGGATTGCCCCGGCGGCTTCCGCTTCGAGCCGCCTTACCCGAAGCCCCTGTCGGCGCACCCGACACCGCACGGCAAGGCCGAGCATTTCGGTTCCAACACGCCGCTGGCCGGACCGCATCTGGGCTTTCCACGCGGGCCGGAGGATCTGCTGATCGATGAGGATGGCCAGCCGGCGCGCATCGACAAGGCGTTCTCATGGGATGCTCCGATAGCCGCCCATGGCATGATGCATATGGTGGTCGCCAACGCCCATGCCGGCGATCCGTATCCGATCGACGTTCTGTTCATGTATATGGCCAATATGGCGTGGAACTCGTCCATGAACACGGCCGGCACGATCAGGATGCTGGAGGACAAGGACGAGGCGACTGGCGAATACCGCATTCCCAGGATCATCTATTCCGACGCCTACGCTTCGGAAATGGTGGCCTATGCGGATCTGGTGCTGCCTGACACCACCTATCTGGAGCGTCACGACTGCATTTCGCTGCTCGACCGGCCGATCTCGGAACCGGACGCGGTGCAGGACGCCATCCGCTGGCCGGTCCTGGAGCCGGATCGCGATGTGCGCCCGTTCCAGACCGTGCTGCTCGATATCGGTGCGCGGCTCAACTTGCCGGGATTTTCCGATGGCCACGGCAGGGCGCTCTACAAGGATTACGCGGACTACATCGTGCGCCATGAGCGGCGGCCGGGCATCGGGCCGCTGGCCGGCTTTCGCGGGTCGAATGGTGACAGGGAGGGCAGGGGGGCGGCCAACCGGCGGCAATTGCAGCGCTATATCGAAAACGGCTCGTTCTTTTCCGCGCATATTCCCATGGAGGCGCAGTTCTTCAAGCACGCGAATCAGGCCTATCAGGATTTCGCCGTGCGCATGGGCTTCTTCGACACGCCCCAGCCGGTGACCTTCCAGCTTTATCAGGAGGTGTTGCAGAAATTCCGCCTGTCTGCCGAGGGATTGCGCGAGCCGCTTGCTCCCGAAACCCACCGGGAGCGGATATTGCAGGCTTTCGACCCGCTGCCCGACTGGTATCGTCCTCTCGGCGAGGCGCTGGTGGACCAGAGGGAGTATCCCTGTCACGCGCTCACCCAGCGGCCTGCCGCCATGTATCATTCGTGGGGCTCGATGAATGCGTGGCTGCGGCAGATTCACACGCGCAATCCACTCTATGTGCCGGGTCCGATCTGCGACGAGCTTGGCCTGAAGGACGGCGACTGGGCGTGGGTGAGATCGCACCACGGCAGTATCAAGGTCGAGGTGGCGCGCATGGAGGCGGTCAACGCCTCGACCCTGTGGACGTGGAACGCCATCGGCAAGCGAGCGGGGGCATGGGCGCTGGACAAGGATTCCCCGGAAGCCAGAAAAGGGTTTTTGTTGAATCACTTGATCGCGGAGCTTCTGCCGCCGCGTGAGGATGGAATGCGGCTTTCCAATTCCGATCCCGTCACCGGGCAGGCGGCGTGGTACGATCTGCGGGTGCGAATCGAGAAGGCGGATTCGAGCCTCGTCAGCGATCCGCAGTTTCCGCCGCTTGCGCAACCCGAGGCGGAGCCGCGGCCCGATGAGTTGCGCTACGGGCAGGAGTGGGCGCAATGACCTCCTTGCCTTCGCTACCCACTCCGAAAAAGCTCGGCCTCGTCATCGATCTCGACACCTGCGTCGGCTGCCATGCCTGCGTGGTCAACTGCAAGGAATGGAACACCGGCGGCTATGGGGCGGCGCTGTCCGATCAGGACCCCTATGGAGCCACGGTGTCGGGCGCATGGCTGAACCGCGTGCATTCCTTCGAGATGATTCCCGATGGCGAGGTCGTGGGCGAGGCGGGGGAGGCGCGCATCGTGCATTTCCCGAAGTCCTGCCTGCATTGCGAGGCTGCGCCCTGTGTCACCGTGTGCCCCACCGGCGCTTCCTACAAGCGCGCCGATGACGGCATCGTTCTGGTCGAGGAGGACATGTGCATCGGCTGCGGGTTGTGCGCCTGGGCCTGCCCCTATGGCGCGCGCGAAATGGACCTTGCCGCCGGCGTGATGAAAAAGTGTACGCTCTGTATCGATCGCATCTACAACGAGACGCTGGAGGAGGTGGACAGGACGCCGGCCTGCGTGCGCACCTGCCCGGCCAATGCCCGTCATTTCGGCGATCTTGGCGATCCCGATTCGGAAGTGTCGAAGCTGGTCGCCGAGCGCGGAGGTATCGACCTGATGCCGGAGCAGGGGACGCTGCCGGTCAACAAATACCTGCCGCCGCGACAACGCCAACCCCTTTCCGCAAGCGCCGGGCTGCTGGAGGAATACATGCTGAAAGAAGACGCCGGCGACGCCACCGGTTTCTTCGGATGGCTGGACAAGATGCTGGACAGGATCTGAAATTTGCATCCGGCCTCCTCGATCATCCTGTTCACCACCCTGTCCGGCCTTGGCTACGGGCTCGCGATGATGCTGGGCCTCGGCCTGCTCGATCCGGCCCATATGGCGACGAAAGTCGCGCATGTCCTTGCGCTGGCTCTGATTTCGGCCGGCCTGCTGTCGTCCACCGCGCATCTCGGCAATCCGCAACGCGCCTGGCGGGCGCTCAGCCAATGGCGCTCAAGCTGGTTGTCGCGCGAAGGCGTGATGGCCATCGCCACCTTCGTGCCGCTCACATGGTCGGCATGGCTCGCCGTCATCGAGGGCCGTTATTTCTGGCTGCCGGGGTTGCTGGGCGCGGCGATGAGTCTCGTCACCGTATTCTGCACGGCGATGATCTACGCCTCGCTCAAATCCGTGCAGGCGTGGCACACGCGCCTGACGCCGGCCTGCTACCTGCTCTTCGCGATAGCAGGCGGGCTGGTTCTCACCGTGTTCCTTGCCGCCTGCTCTGGCGCGCTCACACCGCCATTGGCTGTCGGCGCGGTGGTCGCGCTGGCGGCGGCGTGGACGGTCAAGGTGAAATGGCGCGCGCGCTTGCAGGAAGCTGGACCCCTTTCCACGCCGGAAAGCGCGACGGGTCTCGGCGGCATCGGCCGCGTGCGCCTGTTCGAGCGCCCGCATATGACGGAGAATTATCTCACCCGCGAAATGGGCTTTCGTGTCGGGCGCAAGCACGCGGCGAAACTGTGGAAGATCGCGGTGGCGCTTGGTGCGGTGCTCCCCTGCGTGCTGCTGCTCGTTCTGGGCATGTGGGGGCTGGGCGGTGTTGCGGGAGCGTCCCTTGCGGCTCTTGCGCTGCTGGCCTTCGTGACCGGCTTGTTGGCGGAGCGGTGGCTGTTCTTCGCAGAAGCTCGCCATGCGGTTATGAACTACTATGGCGGATAACGAAAAGGCAGGGACATGTATCCCTGCCTGGCTTCGGCTTTTTCGCCTTCGCGGAATTGCGAGGCTTTACTTTGTTCAGTTCGTCGGGTTTTGCGGCGCAAGCTTGAGTTGACGTGCCTTGCGCAATCTGATGGCCAGTCGCCGCAGGGCAGCGAACTTCTCGCCCGGCTGCGCGATCTTCTGTTCACCCCATGGTGTCCACAGCATCGGGGGGCGGTTGCTGTCTCTGGTCGTTCTCATTCGAGCCTCCCTCACCAACATTGCACACGCAGTGTAACACACTGTGCGTGAAGGTGAAGTGACGCAAGGGAATATCGTAACCTGATTTTCATCAGGCTGAAAACGTCAGTTCCGACCGCGAAGGGTGCGGCGGCGGCCGCTCAATTGCCAGCGCTTGTGGAACCACATCCACTGGCCGGGGTCTTCGCGCACCCAGCGCTCGACCACTTCGGTGACGAGCTGGGTGGTCGCCTTGACGTCCACATTGCCCTTTGGCCCCCGCGGCAGGTCGAGCTTTTCCTCGACTTCGAGCCGGAAGCGGTTGCCGGGAAGGCGCACGCAGCGCGCCGGATAGACGTCGCAGTCGTAGTGACGGGCGAGCATGCCAAGCAGGGGATTGGTCTGGCAGGTGCGGCCGAAGAAGGTGGTTTCCAGCCCGCTGATGAATTTCTGGTCGACCAGCACGCCGACATTGCCGCCCCGATCGAGAATCGAGGCGAGCGCAAAGGAAGCTCCGCTCAGCGACGGCAGCAGCGCGCCCATGTTGGATGAACGCATCGACTGGATATATTCGGCTATGTAGGGATTGTTCGGCGGGCGAAACAGCGCCGTCACTTTCATGCCGAAGGTCGCCGCCGCCACCGGCAGCAGCTCGAAATTGCCGAGATGGCCGGTGAAGATGATGTGCGGGCGATCCTCGGCGGCGATGCGCTCGAACAGCGCGATGCTCTCGCGCGAGACTTCGATGCGGCCGGGCGTATCCGACCAGGGGTCGAGATCGAACAGCTTGTCGAGGAAGATATATTCCGCGCCGAGCCGCGCCATGTTGCCCCACATATCGAGGGCGATGGCCTTGATCTCTGCCTCGCTCTTTTCCGGGTAGGCATGGCGCAGGTTGTCCAGCGTCAGGCGATGGCGGCCGGTGAGCGGGCCGATGCGGCGCGCGACCCGGTCTGTGAAGTTCAGCGCGCTGTCAGCCGGCAGCAGCCGCAACACGGACATGACGCCGATGGCGAGCTTCGCCACCAGCCAATGACGCACCTTGCGAAAGCGCAGAACGGCGCGGAACTTCAACTCACGCCGCCAATTGCCGGTCGGACCGGGGGCCAAGGCGAGAATCCCCTCAGCCGACGTTGAGGATGATCTTGCCGAACACGTCGCGGCCTTCCATGCGCTTCAGCGCCGCGTCGATGCCGTCGAACTCGACAGCCGTGTCGATGACCGGATGAACCAGCCCCGCCGCCATCTTCTGCATGGCGTTGGCCATGTTCTCCATGCGGCAGCCGAAGGAGCCGAGCAGCTTGAGCTGCTGCTGGAAGAGCATCATCAGATTCACTTCGGTCGATACGCCGGAGGTCGAGCCGCAGGTGACCAGACGGCCGCCGCGTTTCAGGCACAGCATCGAACCGGCCCATGTGTCCTTGCCGACATGCTCGAACACCACGTCGACGCCCTTCTTCTTCGTCAGCTTGCGCACGACGCCCTCGAAGCGGTCCTCGCGGTAGTTGATGACATGATCGGCCCCCAGCGCCTTCGCCTTTTCGATCTTGTCGTTGGAGCCGACCGTGGTGATAACCGTGCAGCCCATCTTCTTCGCAAGCTGGATGGCGGCCGAGCCGATGCCGGAGCCGCCGGCATGGACGAGGATCGTCTCGCCTGGTTCAAGCTTCGCATTGTCGAACAGCATATGCTCGACCGTGCCGAAGGTGACGGGCGCGACGGCGGCGCCTATGGCGTCGACGCCGGGCGGGGCGGGCACAAGCAAACGGGCGGGCAGGTTGATCTTCTCCTGCGCAAAGCCGTCAAGGTGGAAGCCGTGCACGCCGGAGACATGCTCGCACAGATTGTCGCGCTTTTCACGGCAGGCGCGGCACAGGCCGCAGGTGCGTGCGCCATAGATGGAAACAAGCTGGGCGGGCAGTAGGTTGGACACACCGGGACCGACCGCCTCCACCTCTCCGGAAGCCTCCGCGCCCACGGTGAGCGGCAGCTTGCGTTTGGCGAAGGCCATGCCACGCCAGCCCCACACGTCGATATGGTTGAGCGCCACGGCCTTGATGCGCAGGGTCACCTCGCCCTGTCCGGGCGCAGGCGGCGGGGCGATGTCGACCGTCTCCAGACGGCGGTCTTCGATGAGTTGCAGTGCCCGCATCGAACGACGCTCCTTTAGAAAAACCAGCAGGAGGGGCGGCGGGGCCGCCCCATCCGTGCAATTAATTTCACCACAGGGGGATTAGAGAGGTTCCCTGGCCATGACAAGGCAGGTGTTCTGGCCGCCGAAGCCGAAGGAGTTGGAGAGCACCGTTTTCACCTCGGCCTCGCGCTTCACATTCGGAACCACATCCAGCGCAATCGCCGGATCGGGATTGTCGTAGTTGATGGTCGGCGGAATGACGCCCGCGCGCATGGTCATGAGCGAGAACGCCGCCTCGATCGCGCCGGCCGCGGAGAGCGTGTGGCCGATCATAGACTTGTTGGAGGAAATCGGGATGCGGTTGATATGCTCGCCGAACACGGTGGACAGCGACAGATGCTCCATCTTGTCGTTTTCCGGCGTCGAGGTGCCGTGGGCGTTTATATAGTCGATGCCGTCCTCGCCGAGGCCGGCGTCTGCAAGGGCGGCGCGCACGGCCGCGATGGCGGGAGATCCGTCCGGCTTGGAGCGGGTGCGGTGGAAATCGTCGGCCTTTTCTCCGCAACCCTGGATGATGCCGAGGATCGTCGCGCCCCGGGCGGTGGCCGCCTCCAGCGATTCAAGAACCAGCGCGGCGGAACCTTCCGCCAGAACGAACCCGTCGCGATCCTTCGAGAACGGCTTCGACGCCTTCTCCGGCATATCGTTGCTGGTGGAAAGCGCCGACAGAAGCGAGAAGCGGATCAGCGCCTCGGCGGTGGCCGAGCCGTCCGCTCCAATGGACAGGGCGCGCTGCGCTTCACCGCGCCGGATCGCCTCGACGCCGAGCTGGATCGCCGTCGCGCCAGAGGCGCAGGCGGTGGACAGCGTGATCGGCAGGCCGGTGGCGCCGAAACGGTCGGCCAGACGGTCGGCGATGCTGGCGAACTGGGAGGTGTCGAACATGTCCAGCGAATTGAGGTTTCGCGCGACCTCCAGCAGACGGTCTGAAGCCGGCTCACGTTCGCCGCCCTTGTAGAGCGCCAGGCGATCATGCCAGTCCAGTTCGACCGGCGGCGAGGCGAGGAAGAGCGGCCCGCCGAAATCGTCGATGGCGAGACCCGCTTCCGCAACGGCCTCTCCGGCGGCCGTCTCGGCCAGCTCATAGGTCAGCGCGCTGGAGCCCCTAGAGCTGGAAGCGAGGAAATCCACCGTTCCGGCGATGCGCGTGTTGAGATGATCTACGGGGAAGCGGGTGATCGGATGAATGCCGGACTTGCCGGCGGTCAGCGCTTCCCAGTTGTCCTTCTTGCCGACGCCGAGCGATGTCACCACGCCGATGCCGGTGACGGCGACGACGGGACGCCCTAGATGATCCGTGAATTTCGTCATGCCAGGCTCCGGGCTTCAGTCGAGCGCGCTGACCAGCGCCATGCCCTCGAAATGGTGATAGCCGATGGTCGTTGCCAGAACGGATTTGAGCGGCCCCTCGAAAGCCTTCTCGCCAGCCCCGAAAGCCGGATAGGAGGCTTTGTTGCTGACGGCAAGGGCGGCGAGCGCCACCGCGAACGGAAATTGCGCTTCCTTGAGGTGACCCGTGAATGTGGAAAAGGCGCGAAGGGTGGCGCCGTTCCTTGTGTCGAACGCCGCTTTTTCCGTCGAGGTCGCCTTATGTGCGCCGGATGCGCCGGAAATGACCAGCATCCCGCCCTCGGAAGCATCGACCGTATCGAGCAGCTTGCCGATACCGGCATCAAGCTCGCCCTTTTGGCGGCGGGCGCGGCTGGAGGCGACCGGACCAAGCGTTGCATAAATGCGCTGGCCGCGTTTTTCGGCATGCTCGCGACTTTCCAGCACGAGGAACGCGCCGCCGGAGCCGGAAACGACCCCGCCGCCTTCCGCACCCTGTCTTTGCCAGACCGGCTTCCATTCGCCGCGATGCAGATAGCCGGCCAGTTCGTAGCCCAGCAGCATGTCGGGATGCTCGGTCTGGAACGCGCCGCCCACCAGCATATGGGTGGACTGGCCGGAGCGGATGCGTGCGGCCGCCGTCTCGATGGCCGAAACGCCTGCGCCTTCCTCGCCCATGAAGGTTCGAGAGGAGCCAGTGACCTTGTGGACGATGGAAATATTGCCGGCCAGAAGGTTGGAAAGCTGCGCGAGGAAGAGGGTGGGGCGCAGTTCCGTGGTCAGCTTTTCATTGAGCAGCACGTCGAAATCGTCGCGCTTTTCCGAGGCGGCCAGAATGTCGGAATCGACGGCCACGTCGCGCTCACCGCCGCCTGCGGCCACAACCATGTCCATGGTGGCGCACAGTTCCTCATCGTCCTTGATGCCGGCGTCGGCCAGAGCGAGGCCGGCCACATAGGCGCCGAGGCGCTGCCACGTTTCCATCTGGCGCTGGTCGCCGCGCTTGGCGATCTGCAGGCTCCAGTCTATCTGTGGCAGCGGATGGACGGTGTAGGGCGCAAAGCGTTCTGCGTCGATCACTGGCTCCGTGCCGGGAGCGGACAGTTTCCGCCAATGTGTGTCGGCGCCTTCTCCCAGAGAGGAAACGAGGCCGATGCCGGTGATGACGACGTCGCGGGGGCTCATATGGCTTTGACGATCCTCTGCCGATCCTTGGGCTGCTCTCTTGGTTCAGGCGCCCTTGGCGGCGATCAGGCCGTCGATCTTGGCGCAGAGGTTCTTCATGACGAAATATTCGTCGGTGGAGGCCTTGCCGTCGTTGACCTCCTGCGTCCACTTTTCCAGCGGAACCTTGATGCCGAATTCCTTGTCGATGGCGAACACGATGTCCAGGAAATCGAGGCTGTCGATGCCCAGATCATCGATGGTGTGGCTGTCGGGCGTGATCGTGGCGAGGTCGATCTCGCTGGTCTCGGCGATGATCTTGGCGACTTTATCGAACGTGGTGGACAAGGGCTTTTCCTTCGGTTTTCCGGCGAAAGCTGTATTCAAGCGTTTGGCCGCTGTCTAATCGGTTTTTGCCGGCAGGAAAAGGCCGAATGTGCCGCAGCCCCGGCCATGGCCGCGCCGCCGACATGTGGCGACGCCTTTCCGTGCCGGCCTGATGTCGGATGCTTTGATGGAGATTGCAATGCCAGACCTCGATGTAAGCGAAGCCAACGGCGCCTGCCATTGCGGAGCGGTTCGGTTCCATGTGCGACTGCGGGAAGGGCTGCGCTCGGCGCGCCGTTGTACATGTACCTACTGCCGGATGCGCGGCGCGGTGGCGGTGACGGCCGAACTCGGCGACCTGCAAATTCTGGAGGGGAAGGAGAAACTGACCCTCTATCGGTTCAACACGGGTACGGCGAAGCACTATTTCTGTTCGATCTGCGGAATATACACCCATCACCAGAGACGCTCCAACCCGAACGAATACGGTGTCAACGTCGCTTGCCTCGAAGGGGTGAGCCCTTTCGATTTCGAGGAGGTGGTGGTGACGGATGGCATAAACCATCCCTCGGACGGCAAGCGCCGCGGAGCAGGCGTCGCAGGCGTGTTGAAATTCATCGCCGCCGAGGCCTGAGGATATCAGAACACCACGCGGCCCAGAACCCGCACGCCATCGCCATCGGGAGCGACGATGACCGCCTCGCCCTCGCGGGGCGAAACGCCGGTGACTTCCTGGATGTTTTCCAGGTGGGTGACGAGCACCAGCAGGTCCGAACCGGAATAGGTGCGGATCTCCTCCAGGATCGCTTCCTTCTGCCGGGCCCGCTCCTCCGCGTCCTCGCTCAGCGGATCCAGTGCGTCCAGAGCTTCCGGCTGACCGCCGAAGGCGAGGCGCGCGGTTTCGAGACAACGGCAATAGCGGCTTGATTCCACCCTTTCGATACGGGCGGCGCGCGCGCCGAACAGCGCACCGATCTTTCGCGCCTGCTGCTTGCCGCGATCGGACAGGTTTCGTTGCGTGTTGCATTTGTCTATGTCGAAATTGGCTGGTTCGGTGCTGCCGCTGATCATGGCGTGCCGCAGCAGAACGACATGTCCGCCATCACGCAACGCCGCCCAGCCCGCATCCGTGGCGTGGGCAGGGGAAACAAAAAGCAGGACCAGCAGCGCTGTGAGGTATCGGAGCATGAACATTCCTGTTTCGATTCGTGGCATATAGGGATGCTAAAGCCCTTTGAAAAACAAGAAGGCGAGCTTTGCGGGCGAATCAACTATTCGTTTGGACGCCGCCTGCGATGCGCTGGACCATCGCAAAGATGGGCGACAGCGGTTGATCCGTGTAGTTTGCCTGCGATAAGAGCTGCGTGCACGCGTGTTCTCATTGCGCGTCGTTTCACGAATTCCTGACAGCGGCGCTGGAACAGCGCCCAGCGGAGGCAAGAATATGCTCCAGAAGACCAGCCATTTCATGAAGCAGGCGAATCTCATCAACGGTGAGTGGGTACAGGCTGATTCCGGCCAGACCGTCGACGTGATCAATCCGGCCACCGGTCTCAAGATCGGCACCGTGCCGAAATCGGGCGCCGCCGAAACCCGCCGCGCCATCGCGGCTGCGGAAGAGGCGTTCCAGTCGTTCCGCAAAACTTCGGCGCTGGAACGCTCGAAACTGCTGCGCAAGCTGCATGACGCCATCATGGACAACCAGGACGCGCTGGCTGAACTGCTGACCCTGGAGCAGGGCAAGTCCCTGACCGAGGCCAGGGGCGAGGTCGGCTCTTCCGCCGCCTATGTGCTGTGGTTCGCCGAAGAGGCGCGCCGCGCCTATGGCGACGTGGTGCCGTCGCCATGGGCGGACCGCCGCGTTCTGGTCACCAAGGAGCCGGTCGGCGTCATTGCCGCCATCACGCCGTGGAATTTCCCGTCCTCCATGCTGTCGCGCAAGCTGGGTCCGGCGCTTGCCGCAGGTTGTACGGCTGTCGTGAAGCCTGCCTCGCAGACGCCTTATTCGGGTCTTGCATGGGGCGCGCTGTGCGAGGAAGTCGGCTTCCCCAAGGGGGTGGTCAATATCGTCACAGGCTCGGCCGGCGCAATCGGCGACGAGCTTTGCTCCAACCCGCTGGTCAGGAAGCTGACTTTCACCGGCTCAACCGAAGTCGGCAAGATGCTGATGGAAAAGTGCGCCTCGACGGTGAAGAAAGTGTCGATGGAACTCGGCGGCAACGCTCCGTTCGTCGTCTTCGACGATGCCGACATCGACCGCGCGGTGGAGGGCGCGATCGCCGCCAAGTTCCGCAATTCCGGCCAGACTTGCGTGTGCACCAATCGCTTCTTCGTGCAGGCCGGCATATATGACGCCTTCGTGGAGAAGCTTGCGGAGGCTTCCCGCAGCCTCAAGGTAGGGTCGGGGCTCGACGAGGGCGTCCAGCAGGGTCCGCTGATCGATGTCAACGCCGTCGAAAAGGTCGAGGAATTCATCGAGGACGCGGTCGCCAAGGGCGGCAAGGTCGTCACCGGCGGCAAGCGTCATGAGCTGGGCGGCTCCTTCTTCCAGCCGACCGTGATTTCGGGCGCGACCGCGCAGATGAAGTTCATGAAGGAAGAAATCTTCGGGCCGCTGGCGCCGGTGTTCAGGTTCGAGACAGAGGAAGAAGCCGTCGCGCTCGCCAACGATACCGAGTTCGGACTGGCCTGCTACTTCTACACCGGCGATCTGGGCCGCGCCTTCCGCGTCATGGAGGGCCTGAAATACGGCATGGTCGGCGTCAATGAGGGCATCATCACCACGCCTGAAGCGCCGTTCGGCGGTGTGAAGGAATCCGGCCTCGGCCGCGAGGGCGGCCATCAGGGCATGGACGACTATCTCGACACAAAATATGTCTGCATCGGTGGGCTTGGCCTTTGATGCTGAGGCTGTGATCCGTTGATATCAGAGGCGCGCTTCGGCGCGCCTTTTTTGTTTGAGGCGCGCAATTTCTGGTCGTGGCGACCATGAAGCCCATATACTCTGTTCCTGATCCGGTTTTCCGGGCGATCAGGTTTCATTTTCCGCCGGGGCAACGTTTTGGCATCCTTGGGACGCTATCTTCTCATCTCCGCCGGCATCACGGCGGCGCTCGTCGCCATCGTGGTCGCTATCTACATGATACGGGCGGACAGGAACGGCGGACAGGACATTGCGAGGGCCAAGCAAAGCGAAAGCGGCCTGTTCAGCGTCACCATGCAGCCTGAGAAGGGCCAGGTTCGCATGGGCGAAACGCAGGTCTGGCTGGTGACGGTGAAATCGAAAGAGGGTCAGCCGGTGGAGAATGCGGCGCTGCATGTTTCCGGCGGTATGCCGGAGCAGAATCAGGGACTGCCGACCAGCCCGCAGGCGACCGGCTATCTCGGCAACGGACGCTACCGGATCGAGGGCGTGAAATTCCCGGTCCCCGGCTGGTGGCAATTGCGCCTGTGGATATTCGCGGCGGCCGGAACCGACACCGTCGTTTTCAATATCACGCTGTAACGGGCAGGAAGCAGGGGCCTTACCTGTCCTTCACCGTTTCCATCGCGACAAAGGTCGAGGTTTGCGCGACGTGGGGCAGCGCCGAGATTTGCTCTCCCAGAACGCGCCGGTAGCTGGCTATGTCTCTGGTGCGGACTTTCAGGAGATAGTCGAAGCTGGCCGCCATCATATGGCATTGCTCGATCTCCCGCACGCTCTGGACAGCCCGGTTGAACTCGTCAAGCGCCGCGGAGCGCGTATCCGACAATTTCACCTGCACGAAGGCGACATGACCTTCGCCCATCCGCTCGCGGTCGATGATCGCGCTGTAGCCGCGGATGAAGCCCTCGCGCTCCAGCCTTTTCACGCGCGCCTGCACCGGCGTCTTGGACAATCCTACCCTTGCCGCCAGTTCCGCCATGGAAAGGCGGCCGTCGCGCGCCAGCGCGATCAGGATGTTGCGGTCTATTCGGTCCAGTTGATCTTCCATATTCAGATACGCAGTCTATGTATGGTAAAAATTACCCGATATGATAGTTCATTTGAACCAAACAGTCGAGTTCTTTGGACCGGGCAATTTTGCAGGCGCGTGGTAGGCTTTCCTCATCGGTCGTGGCGGCCGCCAGACCGTTGAGATTGTATTTGTTTCGACAGGAACGCCATGTCCACTCTTGCCGCTATCCGCCAGCAGATCCGCGCCAGCTATTTGCCCGACGAGGACGCCGCCATCAAACGGCTCGTCGAAACCGTCGCTCTTTCGCCTGAAGAGCGCGAGGCGATCACCCGACGGGCGGTGGAACTTGTGAAGTCGGTGCGCGGATCCTCCGATCCAAGGCTGATGGAGGTTTTCCTTTCGGCCTATGGGCTTTCCACCAAGGAGGGCGTCGCGCTGATGTGTCTGGCCGAAGCGCTGCTGCGCGTGCCGGACGCCGAGACCATGGACGACCTGATCGCCGACAAGATCGCTCCGCATGACTGGTCGGCCCATTCGGGCTCGTCTTCGTCCATATTCGTCAACGCCTCGACATGGGCGCTGATGCTGACCGGGCGGGTGCTGGACGAAGGCGAGGGCACCATCGACAAGACCCTACGCTCCATGGTGCGGCGTCTGGGCGAGCCGGTCATCCGCAAGGCGGTGGCGGCGGCGATGCGCGAGATGGGCGAGCAGTTCGTGCTTGGCCGCACCATCGCCGAGGCTATGAAGCGCGGCAAGTCGATGACCGACAAGGGCTATCTCTATTCCTTCGACATGCTGGGCGAGGCGGCCCGCACGGAGGCGGACGCGCTGCGCTATCTCAAGGCCTATGCCGACGCCATTGGCGCGTTGGATACGTCCGCCAACGGCCCTGACATCCGCAAGAATCACGGCATTTCGGTGAAGCTGTCGGCGATCCATCCGCGCTACGAGGTCGCGCAGAAGGAAGCCATGCTGCCGGTGATGGCCGAGCGGTTGCTGTCACTGGCGCTGGCGGCGAAGAAGGCCAATATGGGCCTCAATATCGACGCCGAAGAGGCCGACCGGCTCGACCTCTCGCTCGATGTCATCGAGCGCGTGCTGGCCGATGAACGCCTTGCCGGCTGGAACGGGTTCGGCGTCGTCGTGCAGGCCTACGGGCCGCGCTGCGCCTTCGCCATCGACTGGCTGCATGCGCTGGCGACGAAGCTCGACCGCAACATCATGGTGCGGCTGGTGAAGGGCGCTTACTGGGATACGGAGATCAAGCGGGCGCAGGTGATGGGCCTTTCCGGCTATCCGGTCTTCACCCGCAAGGCCAACACGGACGTGTCCTATCTGGCCTGCGCGAAGAAGCTCCTGTCGATGACCGACCGCATCTATCCGCAGTTCGCCACCCATAACGCCCATACGGTCGCCGCGATTCTCTCCATGACGACGAACCGCGATTGCTTCGAGTTCCAGCGTCTGCACGGCATGGGCGAGCAACTGCACGAGACGGTGCGCAAGGCGGAAGGAACGCGGTGCCGCATCTATGCGCCGGTGGGCGCACATGCGGACCTGCTTGCCTATCTGGTGCGCCGTCTGCTGGAAAACGGCGCGAACTCGTCCTTCGTGCATCAGCTCACCGACGAAGCGGTGCCGCCGGAAGCCATCGCCCGCGACCCGCTGGAGATCGTCGAGACGCAAGGGCCGGCGGCCAATCCGAACATCGTCCGGCCTGATGCGATCTTCGGAGCGGACCGTCCCGCCGCCAGGGGCTGGGACATCACCGATACGGTGACGCTGGACAGGCTGGATGAGGAGCGACGACCGTTCGCCGCGCCGCATGAATGGCAGGCGAAGCCGCTCACCAGCGCCCGGGGCGATGGTGGCGCGCGCGATATCATCAACCCCGCCAATGCCGGGGAAACTGTTGGAAAGGTGACCGAGGCCACCGAAGCGCAGGTGAAGGAGGCGGTCGGCTTCGCTGTGAAGGCCCAGCCGGGCTGGGCCGCGCGCCCGGTCGCCGAGCGGGCCGGTGTTCTGCGCCGCGCAGCCGATCTTTATGAAGCGAATGCGGCCGAGTTCTTCGCGCTCGCCACCCGCGAAGCGGGGAAGACCTTGGCCGATGGCGTGGCCGAGGTTCGCGAGGCGGTGGATTTCCTGCGCTACTACGCATCCGAGGCGGCCAACGCCGAGACGGGAACCGAGGCGCGCGGGGTGATAGTCTGTATCTCGCCGTGGAATTTCCCGCTGGCCATCTTCAGCGGCCAGATTGCGGCGGCGCTCGTCACCGGAAATGCGGTTGTCGCCAAGCCGGCCGAACAGACGCCGCTGATCGCGTATCGCGCCGTCGAGCTGCTGCGCGAGGCGGGTGTGCCGCAAGACGTGATCCAGCTCCTGCCGGGAGATGGGCCTTCGGTAGGGGCTGCGCTGACCGCCGATCCGCGTATTGCCGGCGTTTGCTTCACCGGTTCCACCGAGGTTGCAAAACTCATCGAAAAGCAGCTTGCCGAGACCGCTCAGCCCGACGCGATGCTGATCGCCGAAACCGGCGGCCTCAACGCCATGGTGGTCGATTCCACGGCTCTGCCCGAACAGGCGGTGCGCGACATCCTCGCCTCCGCCTTCCAGAGCGCCGGCCAGCGCTGTTCGGCCTTGCGCATTCTCTACGTCCAGAAAGATGTGGAGAAGAAGGTGCAGGAAATGCTCACCGGCGCGATGAAGGAACTGCAACTGGGCGATCCATGGTTGATTTCCACCGATGTCGGACCGCTGATCGATGCTGAAGCGCAGGACGCGATCGGCAGCTATTGCCGCGACATGGAGGCGCGCGGCAAGGTGGTGGCGAAGCTGGATGCGCCTGAAGGAGGCCGTTTCGTCGCGCCGCATGTCATCTCGGTGCGCGGCATCGAAGAGATCGAGCGCGAGGTCTTCGGCCCGGTGCTGCATGTGGCGACCTTCGACGCCGACAAGCTCGACAGGGTGATCGGGGCGGTCAATGCACGCGGCTACGGCCTCACCTTCGGCCTGCATACCCGTATCGAGGGCCGCGCCCAGCATTTTGTCGATGGGATTCATGCTGGCAATGTTTATGTCAACCGCAACCAGATCGGCGCGGTGGTCGGCTCACAGCCGTTCGGAGGCGAGGGGCTGTCCGGCACGGGTCCGAAGGCTGGCGGGCCGCATTATCTGCGCCGTTTCCGCAAGGGCGCGGAGGCGGGGTCGGCGCCTGGCCAGTCACGCGTCGCGACGGCGAGGGAATTGAGGGACAATATGCCCGATCCGGCGCTTGGCCGCTGGTCGACGCGGCCGGATCGCATCGCCATCCTGCGCAAGCATCTGCGCGGCAAGGGAGCGGTGGCGGTCGCCGCCGCTGCGGGCATCGATTTCGGGCAGGTGGACCTGCCGGGTCCCACCGGCGAAGCCAACACGCTGGCGCTCGTTCCTCGTGGCCGCGTGCTTTGCCTCGGCCCGGACGCCGATACGCTTCTGGCGCAAGCAATACAGGCGCTGGCTGCTGGCAACGCAGTGCTGGCCGTCGCACCCGATGCCGCCGCCGCACTTTCGGCGCTGACCGGCAAGGGCTTGCCCGTAGCCGTGCTGGATGCGCGCCCCGACGAGGCGGAACTCTCATTGCTGGCGGTCGATGTCATGGCCTTTTCAGGAGCCGCTGAAGAGGCGGGGGCCATTCGCCGCGCCCTGGCGAAACGGTCGGGTCCGATCGTGCCGCTGATCACCGAGGTGATCTATCCCGCGGCTTATGCGCATGAGCGTGCGGTGTGCGTCGATACGACTGCGGCCGGCGGCAACGCCAGCTTGCTGGCGAGCGCCTGAGCATCTGCGCTATGGGGCGTCGGCATCGTCGACGCCCGCTCGTCATTTAGAGCGGTTCTGATTTTCACCGAACCGCTCCATCTCTTTGCTTTAGCCGCATTTCCGGACGCAAAACCGCTTCACACTTTTGCTGGAAACGCTCCAGGCCATCGGTGTGATGTCTGTTTCGCGCTTCAGGCGCCTTCGACCGCCGAAAAGCCTTCGAATACGGGATGTCCCGCCGTCATAACCTTGCCGGTTCCGGCGCTCTTGTGGGAATCACGGAAGTTCTGCGACTTCGTCCAGGCGACGAAGTCGTCCTCGCTTTCCCACACCGTGTGCGAGGCATAAAGCGTGTAGTTTTCGGCTTCGTTCACCGGCCCGCGCAACAGGTGGAAAGTGCGAAAGCCGTTCATCTCATGCAGCGTCGAATTGCGATTTTTCCAGACGTTCTCGAAATCCGTCTCCGAGCCCTTCAGGACCTTGAAACGGTTCATGGCGATGTACATTGGGTATCCTCTCAAATTAACGGGAGCCGGCTTACAGGCCGAAGCTGATGTCCGTCTTCGAAGCGGGCTTGAGCGCCTTCATGCAGGCTGAAGGCTCTATGCCGTCTCCGGCGCAATCGTTGGAGCCGTTGACGAGCACGCGCGAGATCTTCGTGCAGTCCGTGCCTGCGAGGTCGAAGCGCGTCACCTTGGTCTTGCCAGCCGGCAATTCCTTGAAGTCGAGGACCGTCATGCGATCGACGACGCCCGAATCATTGAACAGGGCGATCTCGTATGACGCCTTGGTGAGGTCCGAGCCAAGACCGTTGTTGACGACGAATGTCAGCCGGCAGCCCTTGTCGGACGGCTGGGCGGCGTTGAGTTCGAGCGAAAGCATGGCTGCTTGTTCGGGAGCGGGGTCCTGCGCGAGGGCGGGGGACGCCATAATGCAGGCGCAAGCCAGCATCGCGATCGGGAAAAGGGCGGGGCGTTTCACGGTCGTCATCACCTTTCTTGCCGTTCAGTACAAAGTTGGCCAGCACGCTGGTCGTATATCGCCGGATACCGGATTGGAACCGAAAACTTGAACCATCTTGACATGTTATAAGTCCTGCATGCTCGCAAGACGATTGTCGAGGGCGCAAACACAGGCCCTTCGCCAAAATATCGAACGCCAGCGGAGCCTGGGCACTGTTGCGTGCTGTTTGGCGGAATGACCGCCTTCATGGAGGCAGCCGCTGGGGAGCCTTGCAGCGACCATCCACATGGCGGCTGTCATCTGCGGTTTTTTGTTCTGGCGCCTGTCTTTAATGTTGACTAATTTGGTCCGGTATTGCAGTGGTTATAAACATGATCGTTTCAGTCAAGAAATGATCATGTCGAGCAGCCCTAGCCACCCAATGAGAGGGACCGAGACCGATGACTGCGCACACTTCCAACGACTTCCGCTACCGCATCCGCCACGCGGACCAGCCCGTTCCGGTACAGGTCGAGCGCATGCCGTTTTCAGTCAGGACGCTGTCTTCCAACAGCCTTTTCCAGGGGGAGCACGAGATCGGCATCGAGCATCATGGTGCGCTCTATCGGCTCAAGATCACCCGTCAGGGCAAGCTGATCCTGAACAAATAAGCCGTCGCCTTTCAACAGGTGGAGCCATGGACCAGCGCGTAAAGCCGAGCCCGTTGGAAATCAGGCGGGCTCGGGCCGAAAATCCGAAGATGCGTGAGCGTGATCTGTCGGCGCAACTCGGCATTTCCGAGGCCGAGCTTCTGGCCGCGCATTGCGGCCATGAAGTCGTGCGCGTCGATACCCGGCTTGCCGCCGTTCTCAATGGCCTTCGCGGGGTGGGCGAGGTGATGGCGCTGACCCGCAACGATAGCGCCGTGCATGAGAAGATCGGCGTCTATGACAAGGTTTCGGCAGGAAAGCACAATGCTCTCGTGCTTGGCCGGGACATCGACCTGCGCATTTTTCCGAAAGCGTGGGCGCACGGATTTGCGGTGGAAAAACACATCGGCGACGAGGTGCGCCACAGTCTGCAATTTTTTGACCCCGCCGGCTATGCGGTGCACAAGATCCATCTGCGCAACGCCTCCAATCTTTACGCTTTTCACAAGCTGGTCGATGAGTTGCGCAGCTCCGATCAGGGCCTGAATATCGACATCGATCCGGTTTCGGGGCCTGCGCCTTCTTCTACAGAAGGGGCTTCGGTTCGTGTCGAGGACCTGCGCGACCGCTGGGGTGCGCTCACTGACGTGCACCAGTTCTTCGGAATGTTGCGCGAGCTGAAAATCAGCCGCCTCCAGGCCATGCGCATGGTGGGGCCGGATTATGCCTGGAAGGTCGACGGGGACGCGGTTTCCGCACTGATGCATCATGCCGCGGCCGAGGGACTGCCGATCATGTGCTTCGTCGGCAATCACGGGTGCATCCAGATCCATACCGGTCCGATCAGCTCCGTGAAGCCTATGGGGCCATGGCTGAACGTTCTCGACGAGACGTTCCACCTGCATTTGCGCCTCGATCACATTGCCGAGGTGTGGGGCGTCCGCAAGCCGACGCGCGACGGCTTCGTGACCTCGATTGAGGCCTATGATTCACAGGACAGGCTCATTATCCAGTTTTTCGGTGAGCGCCATGAAGGCGAAATGGAGCGTGACGACTGGCGCTTCCTTGCCGAAAATCTCCCCAAAGTGCCGGTTTCGATCCCGGTTTGAAGGTGCAGTAATGACAATATTTTCCCGTTTCGCTTCGCGTGCGGCCATGCTGTTTTGCCTGGCCGCCGCGCCGTTTTCCGCTCAGGCCGATGAGACGAACGGGAAATTCGATGATCCTTCGCGGATTGCGGCCATTGGCGGCTCGATCACCGAAATCGTCTTCGCGCTGGGGGAAGGCGACCGTCTCATTGCGCGCGATACAACCAGCGTGTTCCCGCCGGAGGCGATGGAGCTTCCCGATGTCGGCTATATGCGCCAGCTTTCCCCGGAGGGCGTCCTTTCCGTGAGCCCGGGCGGTATCCTGGCCCTTGAAGGCAGCGGGCCGAAGGAAACCGTCGACGTTCTGAAGAAGGCCAGCGTGCCTTACATCGAGGTTCCGGAACGCTTCGATCATGAAGGCATCCTGGCCAAGATCCATGCCGTCGGCGAAGCGCTCGGCGTCGGGCGGAAGGCTGATGCTCTGGCAGGCGAGGTCGATGCGAAGCTCAAGGAGGCCGAAGCGCGCACCAAGGATGTGACGGAACGCAAGCGTGTCCTCTTCATCCTGTCGATGCAGGGCGGCAAGGTCATGGCTTCCGGGGTCGACACCGCCGCCAATGGCGTCATCCGCCTTGCCGGCGCGGTTAACGCCATAGAGGGTTATTCCGGCTACAAGCAACTCACGGAAGAGGCGATCGTTGAGGCGCACCCCGATGTCATCCTGATGATGAGCCGGGCGGGCGGTCATGCCGCAAACGACGACGAAATCCTGAGCCATCCCGCCATTGCGACCACGCCTGCCGGTAAGGCAGGCAGGATCGTGCGCATGGATGGCGCCTATATGCTCGGCTTCGGCCCGCGGACCGCCGACGCCGTTCGCGACGTCGCGGTTGCGCTATACGGCGACCAGGCCGCTGACTGAGCGCGGACACGGGATGACGAATCATATCGCCGCGGCTGGAAGTTCCAGCCTGAGGAATGCCTTGGCCACTGGCGATCGTTCGGCGCTCGCCCGGCTGGTCATGATCATGCTGGTCGTCCTGCTTGGGCTGACCATGCTGTTCAGCCTTGCGTCCGGAGCTTCCGACGCCTCGGCCGTGTCCGTTGTGCGCGGCTGGCTTTTCGGCGCGGGCGAAGATGCGCTGAGCGTGCGCGACCGCATCATCATCAACGATATACGCCTGCCGCGCATTGTGCTGGGCGCGCTTGTCGGCGCTTCGCTGGCCGTCTCCGGCGCGGTGATGCAGGGGCTGTTCCGCAATCCGCTGGCCGATCCCGGCCTGATCGGCGTTTCCGCCGGGGCCAGCCTCGGCGCGGTGCTGATCATCGTTCTTGGCGGCACCCTTCTTGCGCCGCTGACAACGGCGCTCGATACGTTTTCGCTGCCCATCGCGGCTTTTTTCGGCGGTCTGGCCGCTACACTCGTGCTCTACAAGGTGGCGACGCGTCAGGGGCGCACATCCGTCGCCACCATGCTTCTGGCCGGCATCGCACTGGCCGCTCTTGCGGGGGCCGTCACCGGCATTCTGGTGTTTGTGGCCGACGACCGGCAATTGCGGGACCTGACCTTCTGGCAGCTCGGCTCTCTGGCCGGAGCCACCTGGCTCAAGATCGGCGCAGTAGCGCCGATCATGGTTCTTGCCATGGCCGCCACGCTGTTTCTGGCCCGCGGCCTGAATGCGCTGGCGCTGGGCGAGGCGACGGCCACCCACCTCGGCATTCCGGTCCAGAGGCTGAAATATTTCGCCATCGTCAGCGTGGCCGCCTCGGTCGGCTCCTCGGTGGCGGTCAGCGGCGGAATCGGCTTCATCGGCATCGTCGTGCCGCACCTGCTGCGTCTGGCCATGGGACCGGATAACCGCTACCTGCTGCCGGCCTCGGCGCTGCTGGGCGCTTCGCTGCTTTTGCTGGCGGATGCGGTTGCGCGCACCATCGTGGCGCCCGCCGAACTGCCGATCGGCATTGTGACCGCCGTGGCCGGCGCTCCCTTCTTCCTGTGGATATTGCTGCGCAAGCGCGGCGTCATCGATCTGTGAGGCCGTGATGATCGAAGCACAGGGCATTTCTGTTCGTATCGGCTCGAAACCTATCGTCCATGACCTCGATTTTTCGGCCCGTCCCGGCGAACTCGTCGCCATCGTCGGTCCCAACGGTTCGGGCAAAACCACAATGCTCAAGGCGCTGTGTGGCGAACTTTCCTGTTCCGGGCGCGTCACATTCAACGGCCGTGACATGCGGTCGTTGAAGCCGGTGGAAGCTGCGGCCATCCGCGCCGTGCTGCCGCAGGCGACAGTGCTTGCGTTCCCTTTCACAGTGCGTGAGATCGTGAAAATGGGCCTCATTGGCGGCCGATCCGGCGTCATTGGAGCGGACGCGGATCGCTTGCCGGAGCAGGCGCTGGCGCGCGTCGATCTGGAGGGCTTCGCAGGCCGCTTCTATCAGGAATTGTCCGGCGGCGAGCAGCAGCGCGTGCAACTGGCCCGGGTGCTGTGCCAGGTATGGATGCCGGTTCTGGACGGGCGGCCGCGTTACCTGTTCCTCGACGAGCCGGTGTCCAGCCTCGATATCAAGCACCAGCTCATCATCATGGACATCGCCCACGATTTCGCACGCGCCGGGGGTGGGGTTGTGGCCATATTGCACGACCTCAATCTGGCGGCGATGTATGCGGACCGCATCCATGTGATGCATGCCGGCAAGCTGGATACGGTGGGCGCTCCGAAGGATGTGCTCACAGACGCCATGATCGAACGGGTTTTTGGATGCAAGCTGCGCGTCGGCGCGGTCCCTGCCGCAAACATGCCGTTCGTTCTGCCGCAATCGGTGACCTGAACCGCCCCGATACTTCAGGTTCGCGCGCGGTTCGCTTTCGGGCGACATGCTTCAAAAAGAAAGCGGCCGGCAAAGCTGGCCGCTGACGATTGGATCACACGGTGCAGTCGCTGGGTCAGGCTGCGGGCACGCGCTGCTCCGCCGCGGCCTTGCGCGCGCTCACCTTGCGGGGCGCGATATTGTCGATACCGAGCGCTTCGCGCATGTTGGGACGGGCAGCGACCATATCTGCGATCGTGTGCTTTTCCAGAACGGCGAAGAAGGCGCCCAGAGCCTCGCGCAGCGCGGCGTTGAGCCCGCAACTGTCGATCAGGGGACAATCGGCGGTGTCGCTGTCGAAGCATTCGGCCATGGAAAAATTATCTTCGGTGACACGAACGACCTCGAACAGGGTGATGTCTTCTGCCGGCTTGCCGAGACGAACGCCACCATTGCGGCCACGCACGGTTTCCACCAGACCGTTCTCGACGAGCGGCTGCAGGATCTTGAACAGGAAGAGCTCCGAAACCGTATAGGCCGCGGCGATTTCAGGGATACGGCTCAACTGGCCGTCATTGGTCGCGCAATACATCAGGATGCGTATGGCGTAGTTGGTCTGGCGCGTGAGTCGCATGGTTCACCTCGCAGGAAGCTGTGCGTTATATATGGCCTATACCTTGGAATAATTCTAGACAAGCCTGTTAAAAATTATGAATTTTCTTGTCACCTTTATGGGTGCTTTTCTATGACGTCAGATGTGGCGATGCACGCTTTATCTTTGAGCAGTTCGCTCAAACCGCAGAAGCGGCATTGCGAGCCATTCGATTTCGCATGGCAGCCTCCCGTTCCTGCCGCCCTGCAAGGCGCGCCAACCACTTGATATTCATGTTGCATTGCACAATATGAAGCATGTCGGAAGCGACTCAGGGAGGAACCCAGAGGAGTGCGACATGGAGCAGAATTTCAAGAGCCCCGCTCGCCTGACGGGGACCATACGCCAGCTGAGGCCTTCGGACCTGCCGAGGTTTCGCGAGCATCTTCTCAGGCTCGACGCCGAAAGCCGGCGTGACCGTTTCAATGGTCTTGCCGACGATCGATTCATTTCAACCTACGTCTACCGTTCCTTCGCCGCCGGCACCACGATGATCGGCTATGTCGAGGGAGACAAGGTGCTGGGCGCAGCCGAACTCCACGAGCGCGCCGAGGAAAGCCAGCCGACAGCCGAGATCGCGTTCAGTGTTGAACGGCATCTTCAGCATCGGGGCCTCGGCGGCAAGCTCTTCGAGCGCCTTATCGAGAAGGCGAGGGATTTCGGCTACGCCAAGCTGCTGGTCACCACCCACCCGCAAAATGCGGCGATGCGGGCGCTTGCGCGGCGCTACAACGCCAAGCTGGTGTTCGAGGATGGCGAAACGCTTGGCACCATTCACCTCGATCCGCTGATGCCGGTTGGCGTGCTCGCGGCAGCCCATGGCCAGCAGAAGGCCGTCCTTGCGCCGGCCTGAAGAACAGCGCGGCGTTCCAGCCTGCGAAAAAAGGCCGCATCGTTTCCGATGCGGCCTTTTGTTTGCGCCTTTGCCGCTCAGTTCTGATTGGCCTGGACCGCGACGCCGAGCGTCCTGGTCAGGTTGGCCGGATTGGCCATGGCGTCGGCCATGATCATGGCGAACGGCACAGGCGATGCGGGGTTGGCCAGAATTTCAAGGCTGCGCGGATCATCGAAATACTGGTTCACGGCCGCCGAGGCCTGCGCCGCCAGATCGGGGTTCTGCAACTGGGCGAGGCCGAACGGCACGATGGCCTTGGCCTGGTTCGCGACATCCTTGCCGGACATGCCCTGCTGCTTTCCGACATAGTCGAGGACCTTGTTGGTCAGCGAATCGTCGGTGAAGCGGATCGTAGCGCCGTTGAAGCTGAGCTGTTGCATGAGGCCGAGCATCGCCATGCCCTGCGCGGAATTGTCAGCGTCCTCGGGCATGGCCGCCATCTGCTTTTGCAGTTCCTGCACGGACTTGATGAACTCGACGGTATATCCGCCGATGCTGAAGGTTATGCCGAAGGTGCCGGCGTCATCGACCTTTATGTCGTACTTTGAGATGTCCATCTTGCCGTCGGCCGGGTCCCAGCTTCCTTCCATCAGCGCGGAGCCGTTGATGTTCTGATAGCCCAGAGCCTCGATGGCGTCCTTGTACCTTGGATCTTCAACCAGTGTGAGATCGCTGGTGAAAGCGGGAACAGTGGCCGACATGGAAACAGGCTTGCCGCCATCGAACTCCGACATTTCAATCGCAATGCCGGATGCGGAGAACGCCGTCTTGCCGGTTGATTTGACGACAAGGTTGTCCAGATTGGCCGCGCGGTAATAAAGCATGCCGCCGAACGGGCTGTTGGTCCCATCGGCGAAAAGAACCACGTCGCGCATGATGAACGGGCTCATTTCGAACGACAACTCGCCTTCACTGCGGGAATAGGCGGACGTGGAAACGGTGTTGATCGTGTAATCGCCGTTCGCCTCGCTGACGCCTTCCAGCGTCACATCGCCGATGTCCATGGCGTCCTCCACGCCGGCCGGCTTGAACTTCACGCCCTGAAGCCGCATGGAGGATGTGTCGCCGGAAACGCCGGCCCAGTCGATTTCGATGCCTTGCTCGCTGAAGGTGGACTTCAGGCGCGCGGCCACGTCATCGACGCTCTGAGCCGACGCCGGACCAACAGCCAGCGCGAAAAGGAAGGTCGAAACGGCCAGCCTGTTCCAGTTTTTGCGTTGAAGGCTCATCATGGGCTCCAAAGATTTCTTGAAAGGAATATTCCTGCATCTGTCCGTAGCAGCAGGGCATGAGCAAGGCCAATTTTGACCCATTGGTGGAAATTCACGTCAAAATAGCGAAGCCGGTTGCATTTTTCGGTGATCGAAAGGGTTCTTGACGACCCTCTTGCCCTTGCCGCGAATCGGAGCCTCGGATAGTCAAACCCCATGGGAAAGAGCCTTCTGCCGCCCGGTGATGGCGGCGATCATATCGAACCGGTCGACCTGAAGCAGGCGCTCGAAGAGCGTTATCTTGCCTATGCGTTGTCGACCATCATGCATCGCGCGCTGCCGGACGTGCGTGACGGCCTCAAACCCGTCCACCGGCGCATCATGCACGCCATGCGGTTATTACGCCTGAATCCCGATCAGGGTTTCGCTAAATGCGCCCGTATCGTCGGCGAGGTCATGGGCAAGTTCCATCCGCACGGCGACCAGTCGATCTATGACGCGTTGGTGCGGCTGGCGCAGAGTTTTTCGATGCGCTACCCGCTGGTCGACGGGCAGGGAAATTTCGGCAATATCGACGGCGATAACGCCGCCGCCATGCGCTACACGGAAGCGCGCATGACCGACGTGGCGACCGAACTGCTCGCCGGGATCACCGAGGATGCGGTCGATTTTCGCCTGACCTACAACGAAGAAGACGAGGAACCGGTCGTTCTGCCGGGCGCGTTTCCGAACCTGCTCGCCAATGGTTCCTCCGGAATTGCGGTGGGCATGGCGACTTCAATCCCGCCGCACAACGCCGCCGAGCTGTGCGACGCAGCCCTTTGCCTGATCGACGGCGTCAAGTCCGGACAGGACGTTTCCGACGGCCGTCTGATGGATTTCGTTCAAGGGCCGGATTTCCCGACCGGCGGCATCGTCATCGACAGCCGCGCGTCGATCGCCGAGGCCTATCGCACCGGCCGCGGCTCCTTCCGCGTGCGGTCCCGCTGGCACCAGGAAGACCAGGGGCGCGGCACATGGGTGATCGCGGTCACCGAAGTACCCTATGGCGTGCAGAAATCGCGGCTGATCGAGAAGATCGCCGAACTGCTGATCGCGCGCAAGCTGCCGTTGCTGGAAGACATCCGCGACGAGAGCGCGGAGGATATCCGCATCGTCCTGGCGCCCAAGAGCCGCACCGTCGATCCCGGCATCCTGATGGAGTCGCTGTTCAAGCTCACCGAGCTTGAGAGCCGCTTCTCGCTCAATATGAACGTGCTTTCGCGCGGCAAGGTGCCGAACGTGCTTTCGCTGAAAAGCGTGCTGCGCGAGTGGCTGGATCACCGCCGCGAGGTGTTGCTGCGCCGTTCGCGCCACCGCCTGGCCGAGATCGAGCGGCGTCTGGAAATCCTCGCAGGCTACCTCATCGCCTATCTCAACATCGACGAGGTGATCCGCATCATCCGCGAGGAGGATGAGCCCAAGCCCGTCATGATGGGGCGTTGGGATCTCAGCGACATGCAGGCGGAAGCCATCCTCAACATGCGGTTGCGCTCCCTGCGCAAGCTGGAAGAGTTTGAAATCCGCAAGGAGTTCGACGCCCTTACCGAGGAAAAGCAGCAGATCGAAACCCTGCTTGGCGACGAGCAGAAGCAGTGGAACACCATCGCCTGGGAAATCCAGACCATCCGCCGCGATTTCGGCCCGGAGGAAAACAAGGAACTCGGACCACGCCGCACGACCTTCGCCGAGGCCCCGGAACATGACCTCACCGATATTGCGCAGGCGATGATCGAGAAGGAGCCGGTCACGGTGGTCGTCTCGGAAAAGGGCTGGCTGCGCGCCATGAAAGGGCATCTCGCCGACTATTCCCAGCTTTCCTTCAAGGAGGGCGACAGCCTCAAGCTCGCCTTCCATGCCCAGACGACAGACAAGATCCTCGTCTTCACCACAGGCGGCAAGTTCTACACCATAGGCGCCGACAGACTGCCCGGAGGGCGTGGTCATGGCGAGCCGATCCGCATCATGGTCGATATGGAGACCGATCAGGATATCGTCACGGCCTTCGTGCATGAGCCGAAGCGCAAACTGCTGCTCGCCTCGCATCAGGGCAATGGGTTCCTTGTCTCGGAGGACGAGGTCGTCGCCAATACCCGCAAGGGCCGCCAGGTGATGAACGTCAAGACACCCGACGAGGCGCGCTTCTGTATTCCGGCGACGGGCGATCATGTCGCCATCGTCGGTGAAAACCGCAAGATGCTGGTCTTTGTAGCGTCGGAAATCCCGGAAATGACGCGCGGCAAGGGCGTCCGGCTGCAGAAGTACAAGTCCGGAGGCGTGCTCGATCTCAAGACCTTCGCCATGGATGCCGGCCTGACCTGGCAGGATTCCGCGGAGCGCACCTTCACGCGCACGCAAGCGGAACTCGACGAGTGGATCGGCGCGCGTGCATCGGCCGGGCGGATGGTTCCAAAGGGGTTTCCGCGCACCGGCAAGTTTGGCTGAGCTGAAACCATTCTGATTTCAGAATGTTGGCAGAGTTTTCTGACCGTTTGAATCAGGATTCGGGCTGGCTGGGACTCGCTGCGAACACGCTTCCGACACTATTTTTCTTCATCTTCACGGTGATTGGCTTGTCGTAATGTTTGCTGCACTATGCTGAAGCAAGGTGGAGCCGAGCGAAACGAGTCGACTGGAGGCGCGGCGTTTGAAAGATCAGGACAGCCAGACGAACGGGCGCCAGCTCCGCCTCATGGGGCGCGCCGCGCCGGTGAGGGCGGCGCTGATCCAGCCGCTGTCGGCGGCTCGCTGGCTGCTGATCCTGATCGTCGCTGCGGGCGTCTACTTCTTTCACGGTTTTCTCGTGCCGGTTCTGGCGGCGCTGGTCATCGCCTTCGCGAGCTGGCCGCTTTACCGTCGCCTGCTGGCCGCCGTTAACGGCAACAGGACGATGGCGGCGAGTTGCGCGCTGTTGCTCATCCTCACCTTCCTCATCGTGCCGATCGTGCTCGCGGGCATGTACGCCTTCAACGAAATCCATGACTGGGTGGTCTGGGCGGTCGAGGCCAATCGCCACGGCGCTCCGGTTCCCGAATGGATTGCGGCCCTGCCAATCATCGGTGAGTGGCTGGCGCTGCAATGGTCCACGACCATCGATCATCCCGGCGGCATCGGCGAAGTGATCCAGCTCGTCAGCGGCGCAAATATCGGCAGCATCTATCGCGGCGTCGTCGCCGCCGGCGGCAGCGCTTTCAGCCTGCTGCTCGCCTTGCTGTTCATGCTGATCGCATTGTTCTTCACGTATCGCGACGGCGAAGCCTTCGCGGCGCAGGTCGACCGCATCGGCGAGCGTATCCTGCCAGCGCGGTGGGAGCGTTTTTCGCGCGTCGTCCCCGCCACCATCAGTTCCACCGTCACCGGCATGACGCTGATCGCAATAGGCGAGGGCGTGGTGCTGGGCATCGCCTACTGGCTGGCCGGTGTGCCCTCGCCCGTGACGCTTGGCGCGCTAACAGGGCTGATGGCCCTCATTCCCGGCGGCGCTCCGCTCTCCTTCACCCTTGTCTCGCTCTATCTCGTGGCCAGCGGTTCGCCACTTGCCGGCATTGGCCTGTTCATATGGGGTTCGGTCGAACTTTTCATCGTCGACAAGACCTTGCGCCCCAAGCTGGTCGGCGGGCCGATCAAGCTGCCGTTCCTGCCGACCTTCTTCGGGCTGGTCGGCGGCGTGAAGACGATGGGCTTTGTCGGTCTCTTCGTCGGTCCCGTGTTGATGGCGCTTCTCGTCGCCATCTGGCGTGAGTGGCAGCATGAGGTCGACGTCACCGAAACAGCCATCGTGCCTGTGGTGACGACGGAGGCCGTCGTCGAAGCGGAGCAAGGTCCGTCAGCCGCGCGTTACAAGGCGGGCGAGACCGCGCCGGCTGAAAGCTGATTTTCGAGGCCTAGCCTGCTTTCAGGCAGGATGGCGCAGGGCCAGCGTAGCGCGTCTCCTGCGGCCCTCGCGCAACTGCCAGAACGAATGACCGACGAGCGTCAGGATGAGGATCGCGCCGCCGATCAGGCTGTTGCGGGTCGGCGTCTCGGAAAAGATCATCCAGACCCAGACCGGAGCCAGAACGGTCTCCAGAAGATAGAACATCGCCACCTCGGGCGCGGAAATGTATCTGGGGCCGTTGGCGAGGCAGAAGAACGATATCGGCATGACCACCGCGCCGTTGAAGATGATCCAGCCTGGCTCGGCGATGTGCAGGCCGTTTTTCGAAACCATGAAAGCCGCGACAAGGCATGGCAGGATGACGCCGACGAGCGCGGTGAAACCCATGTCCTGCCCGCTTGAGCGCGAAACGGTGATTGCGCAGGACAGCAGGAAGGCGGCAAGCATGGCGACGAGGTTGCCGAACAGGTTGCCTGTTCCAAGCGACGAGCCGACGATGATCGAAATTCCCACGATCATAAGCGCCATGGCGAGCAGAGTTTGCGGACGGGGGCGCTCACGCAAAAACAGCCATGACAACAGCGCCGAGAACATGGTGTTGAAGGCAAGGATGAAGACGAGGTCCGCCGTCGAGGTGTTGAAGACGGCGGTGATGAACATGATCGAGCTGACGCCGTAGAGTCCCGCGACGATCAATCCGGTGCGGCCGGGCACGAGCCTGGGCGCGTCGGCGGAAAAGAACCGCCAGATCGCCCACATCAGGAGCCCCACCGTGAAGGTCGTGGCGCTTCGTACGAACAGGATCGACCAGGAATCGCCATCCGCGAGCTTGATAAGGGGAATGTCGATGGTCAGCGCCATGCCGCCGAAGGCTGTCAGTAGCAGACCCCTTGTGTGCTGGTCGATATTTTTGGGCAAGGCGACAACTCCGGCAGGCGGCGGGAACAAGACAGAAATATTCAGCAAATGCAGCCCGGTTCGGGCGTATTTCCCGCTGTGAGGCGGCGGGGGCGCTTTATTTGACCTGATAGCGCTCCCAACCCTTCGGACCAAGGTGCTCCTGGGGCTGGAAGCGCATCTTGTAGCCCATCTTGCGCGAGCCATTGACCCAATAGCCGAGATAGACATGGGGCAGACCCATGGCGCGCGTGCGCTCGATATGGTCGAGGATCATGAAGGTGCCCAGCGAGCGCTCGTCCATATCGGGATTGAAAAAGGAATAGACCATGGACAGTCCGTCGGCCATGCGGTCGGTGAGGGCGACAGCCATCAGTTCGCCTTCGCCCTTGCCGGTGATGAAGCTGTCAGGACCGCGCCTGCGGTATTCGATGATCTTTGTGTCGACATGGGTGTCCTCAACCATCATCGCATAGTCGAGGACCGTCATGTCGGACATGCCGCCAAGGCGGTGGCGGGCGTCGAGATAGGTTCGGAACAGGGAATATTGTTCCGTCGAGGGCTGGGCGTCGCTCATGGTGCTCACCAGATCCTGATTCTGCTGAAGCACCCGCCGCATGCTGCGGCTGATTTCAAATTCCTGCGCGAGGATGCGTACCGAAACACAGGCGCGGCAGGTCTCGCAGGCCGGGCGATAGGCGATGTTCTGCGAGCGCCGGAACCCGCCTTGCGTCAGCAGGTCGTTCATCTCCGCAGCCTTGTTGCCGACGAGATGGGTGAAGACCTTGCGTTCGAACTGCCCCTCAAGATAGGGGCAAGGCGAGGGCGCAGTCAGGAAGAACTGCGGCGATTGGGTCAGGTGCTGCGTCATCTGGCAAGCGAACTCCGCGACAATTGATAGCTTGGCCCGTTCTCCGAAAAATTCAAGACGTTTGCGCGGGCCCGCTTTCTTCCTCGATGGCCAACTGAACGATGCGCACGTCGCGGTTGAACCATGTGGCGGTGAAATGGCCGACGGCGACCGCGCCGACGCACAGCACCACGGAGGCGATCACATTGATTGCGGCTCGCCCCATCGCTCCGCTACGCATGAGCTCCAGCGTCTGCAGGCTGAAGGCGGAAAAGGTGGTGAAGCCGCCGCATATGCCGACCATGACCAGAAGGCGCACATTTTCCGAAACCGGATAGCGGCCCTGCGCCAGCGTCAGCGTGCCGAACAGGCCGATGAGGAAGGAGCCGGCTATGTTGATGATGATCGTGCCCCATGGCAGCGAGCCGCTGATCGGCTGCGCCGCCGCGGAAAGCAGGTAGCGTGCGAGACTTCCCAACGCGCCCCCGAGAGCGACTGCGAGACAGGAGGTGAACGACATCGGTTTCCGTTCCTTCTTACCGGCCGGGCACAAAAAACCCCGCCATGCGGCGGGGCCTTTTTCAGACGCACTCCTGCCGCGATTTCGTTGCGACAGGAGCCATCAGCCGTTCCCGGCGGTTTCGGGGAGCTCCATCCCCATCGGTTCGCAGCGTAAGCCTTGCGCCTGACGCGCGCAAGGCTCTCAGCGATCGCTACGCACCACGACCGTGCCGAGCAGCAGGTCGTGCAGAGTGCGCTTGCGATCCGAAAACAGTGTGATCAGAAGCACGAGCGGCGTCAGGATGACGTTGCCGGCCCAGAACAGCACCGAATGCACCATCGCAAAGACGCCGTCGACCGGCCGTCCATCCAGCCGTTCGAGGCGAAGGTTCATCAGCTTCATGCCGGTGGTGGCCTGATTCCTGCCGCCCAGCGTGAACCAGACATAGGTGAGCGCCACGACGGGCAACAGAAAGCCGTACAGCGCCCAGCCAAGGCCGAAGGTGATGATGCCGAGAAGCAGCACAAGAACGGCGAACGGGATCGAAAGCAGGCCGACCATCAGATAATCGATCACGAAGGCCAGCACGCGGCGCGTGCGCACGCCGTCATAGGCGCGGATGTCATCCAGCCGGCTGGTGATGATCTCACCGTCGAGAACGCGGGCGTTCATTTGGATTCGAAGCCTTTCGGTTACGGGTTCCTTCAGGCTTCAGATGGTGCATGTCGGCGAATTTTCAAGAATCGCACCCTATTCCGCAGCTTTTGCGGGGCGAAGCGCGGCAAGCGCGATTGCGAGCCAGCCGGTCATAAGCAGGGTTCCGCCTGTCGGAGCGGCGAACGGAAACAGGCGCGCACCAGCAAAATCGCGCATCAGAAGATCGCCGCAGAACAGCACAAGGCCTGCAATCAGGATGAGGCTGGCGACGTGCAATGTGCGGTTGGCGGTGAGCAGCCCGATGGCGAGCAGCACGGGCGCGTGCATCAGCATGAATGACGCGGCCGTGGCGGTGAAGGGGCCGCCTCCATGCGAGGCCGCCGCCGAAAGCGCGACACCTGCCGTGCCGACAAGACCGGCGACGAAGACGGGAATACGATTGTTCATCTGGAACTGCTCCTCGCACGAATCGGAAGCTGAAAACATGGTTGCGGCGCGCAGCTATGGGCGCGATGCGTGACAAATCAATCCGGCAAATCGCCCCTGCGGATAAGCCAGTTCCACAAGGCCCCGAGACCAAGCAGCACCGACGTGCCGAGGAAGACGGCCTCCATGCCGATATGCCCGCCCACGAAGCCGCCGAGCACTGGTCCGGCCACCTGTCCGACATATTGTGCGGAGATCGCATAGCCGAGCACATTGCCGCCGACGCCGTCCGGCACATTGTGGCGGATGACGCTGGTGATCGACGGCAACAGGCCACCCAGCGCCAGCCCCATGAGGAAACGCAGCGCGACCAGTTGCCAGCCTGCGGTGACGAACGCCTGCGGCACGAGCAGCAGGGCGGCTGCGCCCAGCGCGCCGATCACCACATTCCAGTGGCCCACGCGGTCCGCCAGCTTGCCGAGCCATGCTGACGACACGATGCTGCCAAGCGCCGTTGCTGACATGACGACGCCGGCCATCAGCGTGACATGCGCCTGGTCCTCGATCAGTTGGGCAACATAGACGGTGATGATCGGCTCGATCGACATGTTGGCGAACATCAGCAGCATGCCTGTCGCCAGCATGGCCACCACCGGTCGCTTGCCCGGAATGGCGGCCCACGCGCCCGCTCGCTTCCTGCTGGCGGTTTTCCCGGGCCTGCGCTCCTCCTTTATGAGCAGGGCGGTGGCCAGAAAGGCAATGAATATAGCTCCGCCGGAAAGCATGAAGGTGGCGCGAATGCCGATCAGGGGCGGCAGCAGGCCTCCAATGAGCGGGCCGACAAGATTTCCGGCCATGATGCCGGTGGAAAGAACGCCCAGCGCCCAGCCTGACCGCTCTTTCGGCGTCTGCATGGCGACGAGGATGGTCGAGCCCGAAGCATAGCCGCCAGCCAGACCAACCAGAAGGCGCAACAGGACGAGCTGCTCCACGCTCTGGGCCATGCCCATCAGCGACATGCATATGGCCATGCCGAGGCTGGCGCGCACCAGCATCAGCTTGCGGCCGTAACGGTCGCCGAGCCGGCCCCAAAGAGGAGCGACAAGCGCCGCGGCGAAGAATGTCGCGCCATAGGCGATGCCCGACCACTGCACGATGCTGGCGTGGCTTGCGGCGCCAAGCTGCTCGACATAGAGCGGCAGGAACGGAAGAAGCAGGGTCATCGCCACGATGGTGGCGAAGGAGCCGGCGAAACAGACGCCGAGGTTGCGACGCCAGTGGCGGTCGTAACCCGTTTCCTGCGGCTGGTCGGATGGCTGGCTGGCTGTCTCTGCGGCGGAATTTGCGCCGCTCACCCTTTCAGCTTCTCGGCCACGGTCGGGGCGAAATAGGTGAGAACGCCGTCCGCGCCGGCGCGCTTGAAGGCCAGCAGCGATTCCATCATGGCGCGCTCGCCGTCGATCCAGCCATTGGCGGCGGCGGCCTGGATCATCGAGTATTCGCCGGAAACCTGATAGGCGAAGGTGGGAAGGGCGAAGGCGTCCTTGAGCAGGCGGATGATGTCGAGATAGGGCAGGCCGGGCTTCACCATGACCATATCCGTGCCTTCCAGGATGTCCTGCTCGGTCTCGCGCAGCGCCTCGGCGGAATTGGCGGCGTTGATATAATAGGTCTTCTTGTCGCCTTGCAGCAGGCCGGCGGTGCCGATGGCGTCGCGATAAGGGCCATAGAAGGCCGAATCGAACTTGGTCGCATAGGACATGATGGCCACGTCCTGGAACCCGTTGTCGTCCAGAGCGGAACGGATGACGCCGATACGGCCGTCCATCATGTCGGAAGGCGCGATGATGTCAGCGCCGGCGGCGGCCTGGAGCACTGCGCCCACCGCGATCTGCTCAACAGTCTCGTCGTTGACGATGACGCCGTTGCGCAGCACCCCATCATGGCCATGGCTGGTGAAGGGATCGAGGGCGGCGTCGGTGATGACGCCGATTTCCGGCACCGCCTCCTTGATGGCGCGGGTGGCGCGGTTGGTGAGGTTGTCGGGGTCCAGGATCAGAGAGCCGGTGACATCGCGCAACGCTACATCCACCTTGGGGAAGGTGGCGATGGCCGGAATGCCGAGCTTTGCGGCGCGTTCCACCTCGCGCACGGCAACATCGACCGAGAAGCGGAAGACGCCGGGCATGGCCGCGATCGGCTCGCGAACATTCTCGCCCTCGACAAGGAAAATCGGCCAGATCAGATCGTCGACCGTGAGGTGATTTTCCTGCACCAGCCGCCGCGACCATGCAGCCTTGCGCATGCGCCTCAGGCGGCGGGAGCCGGTGACTTCGTCTACGGTGCGTGTACCTGCCGCTTTGGTGGGTGCAAACCTGTTCATGACCAACTCCGCGGGACGGCCGTATTCGCCATTCCCGGTCCTCATTTGTGCGCACAAGTTCAGGCTTCCCGCGAAGCCATATTCTGGAGGCTTTCTAACATGACCTCGGGCGCTGACCAATGCGACATCATTGTTCTCGTGGCCGTTTTGCTCGATGCCGCAATGATTTCGTGCCATTGACGTAACGGGCCGCCGCACTTAGCACTTTTTCCCAAGACGATATGAGAGGGAATCTGTGGCGATGGATTTTGGCGGCGGCGAGGAGATCCGTTTCGAGATCGTGGCGCAGGCCGGTGTGGTGACGCTGACACGTCCGAAAGCCCTCAATGCCCTGACCGGCAAGATGGTGCATGCGCTGGCGGCCGCCCTCGATGCATGGGAGAAGGACGACGCCGTGCGCCTGGTGCTGGTCAAGGCCGAGGGGCGGGCCTTCTGCGCCGGCGGAGACATCATGGATGTCTATCGCGCCGGCAAGGCGGGCGAGCGCCATGCCGAATTTTTCGCCGACGAATATCGCATGAATGCGCAGCTTGCGCGCTTCTCCAAGCCCTATGTGGCGCTGATCGACGGCATCGTCATGGGCGGCGGCGTCGGTATTTCGGCCCATGGGTCGCATCGGGTGATGACGGAAAACGCCATGGTGGCCATGCCGGAAGTGGGCATCGGCTTCTTCCCCGATGTGGGCGGCAGCCATGTGTTGTCGCGGCTGCCCGGCGGCTTTGGCATGTATATGGCGCTGACCGGCGACCGGGTGCGTTATGGCGATGCGCTGGCTGTCGGGCTCGCAACGCAGACCATTAGGGCCGCAAGCCAGCAGGACCTCGTGGATGCGCTCACGGCGTCAGGCGAGGTGGATGAGACGCTCAGGCGTTTCCATGTCGCTGTTCCGCCAGAGACGGACGCCCGGACGTTCGCCGCCATCGAGCGCCACTTCTCGCAGGAAACGCTGGAGGCGGTTCTCGCCAGCCTGAAGAAGGAAGCCGAAGCGGGTGACGATTTCGCCGCCCGGACGCTGGCGACGATGCTTTCGCGCTCGCCCACCAGCCTCAAGGTCACATGGCGCGAGATAAGAGAAGGCGCGGGCCTTTCGATGGACGATTGCATGCGCATGGAGTTCAGGGTGCTCAACCGCATGCTGGACGGCCATGATTTCTATGAAGGCATTCGCGCCGCTCTCGTCGACAAGGGCTCGACGCCGGTCTGGAATCCACCGTCTCTGGAAGACGTGAGCGATGCCGCGGCGGAAGCCTATTTCGCGCCGCTCGGCGAGCGGGAGCTGGTGCTGTGACTACAGGGCTTCCGACCCGGGCCGCTCTCGTTCCGGACAGGCTCGACCTTGCGTTCGCCGTGTTCCTGCGTCTTGTCGCATGTCTGTGCCTCGTTCAGGGCATTCTCTACTGGATAAGACTAATCGGCTATTATCCAGGCGATCTCTATCGCTTCGATCTGATGCCGGTGCAGTGGCAGATCGCGGCCTCGGCCCTCGCGGTACTGTTTCCCTTTGCCGCCGCAGGGCTGTGGATGCTCGCCTCGTGGGGGCCGGTCATCTGGTTCTTGTGCGCGGCCGGCGAGGTCGCCATGTATGCCGGCTTTCCCCAGTATTTCGGCCACAGCCCTTCCGCAATCGTCGCGCATGCGATCGTCGCCGCAGCCTATTGCGGTTTCCGCGCACTCCTGCAGATGCGCAAGCGGCCGGAAGCGGTGCGGTAGATCGCATCGCTCGTTCCGGACTCTGTAAATCCATTAGCTCATTTTTTAGGTTAATTGTCCCGCAAGGCGTGACTATTCGTTAAGCGTCTTCGACGGCTCTCGCTGGTAAGCTCTTGTTAGCCTTGGTGTTTAAGTCGAATTTTATGAGTATTCGATAGTGTCGCGATCAAGGTGAGAAAAACAAAAAATCACCAGGCGACAAACGAGAGGCAAAGACAATGAACAACCAGCGCTCGGCGGCGACGCCCGTTAATGTATTGAATGAAAGCCAGGAAGCTATCCGTTCGTTGTATATGGAATCGCTTCAGCTTGTTGAACGGTTGCATCGCCGTCTTCTTGACGTGATCAAGGACGAGTTTGAACGTGCAGGCCGCTCCGACATCAACGCCATCCAGGCGCTGCTTCTGTTCAATATCGGCAATGCGGAGCTGACGGCGGGGGAACTGCGGTCGCGCGGTTACTATCTCGGCTCGAACGTGTCCTATAACGTCAAGAAGCTGGTCGATCTGGGTTTCATCAATCACGAGCGTTCAAAGCTCGACCGCCGCTCGGTGCGCATCAGCCTGACAGACAAGGGCATGGAGGTGGCGGATGTGGTGGCGCGTCTCTATGAGCGGCACATCGGTTCGATCGAGCAGGTCGGCGGCATCAACACCGACGAGTTCAAGCAGATGAATCGCGCCCTCCAGCGTCTGGATCGCTTCTGGAACGACACCATCGCCTACCGCATGTAAGTTGCAGTCGCGAGCGCGGGCGTATGACCCGCTGACTGGCCGGGCGGTGCCTCAAAGGCACAAGGCCCGGCCTTTGTCATGTCCGGCGGGGCCGAAAGCCGGCCAGCGCCACGTTGCCGCCATATTCCGATGGAAGCGAGAATGGCGGGATCGGGCGTGATGTCCGACGAAGAGCAACCCGTTCAGGCGCGGCGCGGGCTTGATGCCCAAAGTCCGGCATGGTTGGCGAATTATTAAGGTCGCGGGCCTAGAGTGCCCGGCTGCATTGCCTGAACACTGACTGGATATGTCTGGAACGCCCATGATGACGAGCCGTCGTTTGTTTCTGTCCGGAGCTTCGGCCCTTGCCGCTTCGTTCATAGCCGGTGGCGCGCGTGCCCAGGACGCAGTCGACGACATTTTGCGGGCTGCGGGGCAGGGCGGCTGGCGCGATACGTTCGACGCCCGCGCCAGCGGCAGCGCCAAGGTCCAGTCCACGCGCCCGATCTTCAGCCAGCAGACCATCGCCTATACCGAACAGGCGATCGGCCAGTATCACAATCTGGTCGCGCAGGGCGGCTGGGAGCGGGTGCCCGACACCAAGAAACTCAAGCTGGGCGTGATCGATCCCGACGTGGTGCCGCTGCGCAAGCGCCTGATGGTGTCCGGCGACCTGCCACAGAACGCGGGCCTGTCGCAGTCGTTCGATTCTTATGTCGATGCCGCGGTGAAGCGTTTCCAGATGCGCCATGGCCTGCCGGCCGACGGCGTGCTCGGCAAATACAGCTATCTGGCCATGAACGTTTCCGCCAGAACGCGCCTTGGCCAGCTCGAGACCAATCTCGGCCGGTTGCGCGAGAAGGTCGGCACGCTTGGCAACCGCTATGTGCTGGTCAATATTCCCGCAGCGCAGATCGAGGCGGTGGAGAACGACCGCGTCGTGCTGCGGCATACGGCGATCGTCGGCAAGATCGACCGCCAGACGCCGATCGTGAACTCGAGGATCAACGAGATCATCGTCAATCCATACTGGACGGCGCCCACCTCCATCGTGCGCAAGGACATCATTCCGCTGATGCGCAAGAATCCGGATTACCTCAAGGACAGCAAGATTCGCCTGTTCGCGCCGGACGGCGGCGAGGTCGATCCGCTGACGGTGGACTGGTCGACCGACGAGGCGGCAAGATACCGTTTCCGTCAGGAGCCGGGCACCAACAACGCCATGGCGTCGGTCAAGATCAACTTCCCGAGCCCCGATGGCGTCTACATGCACGATACGCCGCAGCAGAGCCTGTTTGGCCAGATGATGCGCTTCGATTCGTCGGGTTGCGTGCGCGTGCAGAACGTTCGCGATCTGGTGACCTGGATCCTGCGCGACACGCCCGGCTGGACCCGGCAGCAATTCGAAGCGGCGATCAAGGCCGGCGAGACAGTACCGGTCGCTGTCACCAACCCGGTGCCGGTGCATTTCCTCTACGTCTCCGCCTGGTCGACCGGCGACGGCGTCATGCAGTTCCGCGACGACATCTATAGCTGGGACGGCGTTGACGAACTGAAGATTTCCTCCGCTTTCTGATCGCTAAAGCGGGACTCTCATAAGGGCCGCCTTCAAGGCGGCCCTTTTCATTGCACCGAAAACTGCGCCGACTCTGTGGGCCAGCGATGGCTGGCGCAATAGGGCCAGCTTATTTCGCCCTGAAAGTGGATAGGGCAGGTCAACTGTGCTAAGGGCCTGCGGGTTCACTCCACTTAGGGAAATTTCAGGTAATGGCGATACAGTCGGCTGCATCCGGTTCGTTGGAATCTTTCTTTGAAACAACTCTCGCGGATGCCGATCCGGAAATTTTCGGCGCGATCCGCAACGAGCTCGGCCGTCAGCGCCACGAGATCGAGCTGATCGCTTCGGAGAACATCGTTTCGCGCGCCGTAATGGAAGCGCAGGGCACGGTGCTCACCAACAAATACGCCGAAGGTTATCCCGGCAAGCGCTATTATGGCGGCTGCCAGTATGTGGACGTTGTGGAAGAGCTGGCCATCGAACGCGCCAAGAAGCTGTTCGACTGCAAGTTCGCCAATGTGCAGCCCAATTCCGGCAGCCAGATGAATCAGGCCGTGTTCCTGGCGCTGTTGCAGCCGGGCGACACCTTCATGGGGCTCGACCTGAATTCGGGCGGCCATCTCACGCACGGCTCGCCGGTCAACATGAGCGGCAAGTGGTTCAACGTCGTTTCCTATGGCGTGCGCAAGGACGATCATCTTCTCGACATGGACGAGGTGGAGCGCAAGGCGCATGAGGTGAAGCCGAAGCTGATCCTTGCCGGCGGCACCGCCTATTCGCGCATCTGGGACTGGAAGCGTTTCCGCGAAATCGCCGACGCGGTCGGCGCATGGCTGATGGTCGACATGGCCCATATCGCCGGCCTCGTCGCCGGCGGCGTGCATCCTTCTCCGATTCCTCATGCACATGTGGTCACCACCACGACCCACAAGTCGCTGCGCGGCCCGCGCGGCGGCATGATCCTCACCAATGACGAGGATATCGCCAAGAAGATCAATTCGGCCGTGTTCCCCGGCTTGCAGGGCGGGCCGCTGATGCATGTCATAGCTGCCAAGGCGGTGGCCTTCGCGGAAGCGCTGCAGCCCGATTTCAAGCTCTATGCGCACAATGTCGTCGCCAACGCCAAGGCGCTGGCCTCCAGCCTTCAGGAAACCGGCCTCGACATCGTTTCGGGCGGCACCGACAATCATCTGATGCTGGTCGATCTGCGACCCAAGAACGCCACCGGCAAGCGCGCCGAGGCCGCACTTGGCCGCGCCAACATCACCTGCAACAAGAACGGCATCCCGTTCGACCCCGAGAAGCCGTTTGTGACCTCCGGCGTGCGTCTGGGCACGCCTGCCGGCACCACGCGCGGCTTCGGGCAAGCCGAATTCCGTGAGGTCGGCAAGCTGATCGCCGAGGTGCTCGACGGTCTGAAGGCCGCCAACTCGGATGAGGGCAATGCTGCGGTCGAGGCTACGGTGAAGCAGAGGGTCGTCGAACTGACCAACCGCTTCCCGCTCTATTCCTATCTCGGATAACGGGCCGGGCAGCGCCGGAATTTGCATGGCCGCCGCGATTGTATCGTGGCGGCCATTGCTTTTATCTTTCCGGAGAGACGGATGGGGAGACGTCGCTGCATTTTCCTCCGGGCGCTTCCTACCCTGGAAGAAAATCTCTAGTTTCGCATCATTCAGGAATCGGGTGGGTTTTCATGCGTTGTCCCTATTGCCAGTCCGAAGATACGCAGGTGAAGGATTCGCGTCCTGCGGAAGATGGCTCGGCCATTCGCAGGCGACGCGTATGTCCCGATTGCGGAGGGCGCTTCACAACGTTCGAGCGGGTTCAACTGCGCGATCTGGTCGTTATCAAGAAGACGGGCCGCAAGGTGCCGTTCGACCGCGACAAGCTGCTGCGCTCGGTGGAGATTGCGGTGCGCAAGCGTAACGTCGATCCCGAGCGTATCGACCGGGCGGTCACCGGCATCGTGCGCCAGCTTGAAAGCTCGGGCGAGACCGAGATTCCCTCGGCGGAAGTCGGGCGGCTGGTGATGGAGGCGCTGAAGTCCCTGGACGACGTCGCCTATGTGCGCTTCGCTTCCGTGTATCGCAATTTCCGCGAGGCCAAGGATTTCCACGAGGTTCTGGGCGAACTCAAGGGCGACGAGGATCTCGACTGACCGATGAACCATGCCGCCGATTCTGAACAGGAAGCCCTCGACCGCAGATTCATGGCGGCGGCGCTGCGCCTGTCGCGCCGCAATCTGGGCCGCACCTCCACCAATCCGTCCGTTGGAACAATCATCGTGCGCGATGACGGAGCCGGGCCGATGATCGTCGGAACCGGGGTCACGGCCGTCGGCGGCCGGCCTCATGCCGAAGCCGAGGCCCTGGCCGAAGCCGGCGAACTGGCGCGGGGTGCGACCGCATATGTGACGCTGGAGCCGTGCGCGCATCACGGGCGGACGCCGCCCTGCGCGGAAGCTCTCGTTGCGGCCGGCGTCGCACGCGTCGTCGGCGCGGCCAGCGACCCCGACCCACGCGTTTCCGGCAAGGGCTACGCAATTCTGCGGGAAGCCGGCGTCGAGGTTACGGAGCGCGTGCTGGCTGCGGAGGCCTCGGACCAGCTTGCCGGTTACCTCATGCGTTCTTTAAGGAAGCGGCCGGAGATCACGCTCAAGATGGCGCTTTCCAGCGATGGCAAGATCGGCGCCAGGGGGCAGGGACAGGTCGCCATCACCGGTGACGCGGCGCGCCGCGAGGTGCATCTGATGCGTGCGGAAGCCGACGCGATCCTGATCGGCATCGGCACGGCGCTTGAGGATGATCCGGAACTGACGGTGCGTCTGCCGGGACTGGAGAACCGGTCGCCCGCGCGCATCGTGCTGGACAGCGACATCAGGCTTCCGCCGGATGCGCGGCTTGTTTCCGGCGTTGACCGTGTGCCGCTCTATGTTGCGGCAAATCTCGAGGCCGATGCGCAGAGGCGTCTGGCGCTGGAACGCCACGGCGTACGCTTCATCGGCACCGAGGTGCATGACGGCCGGATCGCCCTGCCGGAACTGCTTGACGATCTGGCGGCGCTGGGCATAGCCAGCCTCATCGTGGAGGGAGGAGCTGCGGTGGCGCGGTCTTTCCTTGATGAGGGGCTGGTGGACCGGATCGTGCTGTTTCATGGGCCTGCTGAAGTGGGCGTACAGGGCGTTGACGCTCCGCTCGGACCTGACCGGATACCGTCCGGTTTTCGCAAACTGCGCGAGATGCGGTTCGATCAGGACGGATTCGCAGAGTGGGTAAGGACAGTCTGATGTTCACGGGTATTGTCACCGATGTGGGAACCGTTGCTGCGGTCGAGCCGCTCAGGGAGGGTGTGCGGCTGCGCATCGAAACCATCTACGATCCGCAAACCATCGATATTGGCGCTTCGATAGCCTGTTCCGGCGTGTGCCTGACGGTGACGGCCCTGGCGGAAGGCGGATCAAATGCGCGCTGGTTCGAAGTGGAGGCGTGGGAGGAGGCGTTGCGCCTGACCACCGCCGGCCAGTGGAAGTCGGGAACGCGGGTCAATCTGGAGCGTGCGCTGAAGATCGGCGATGAGCTGGGCGGGCATATCGTTTCCGGCCATGTCGATGCGACGGCGGAAATCGTCGCGCGGCAGGACGAAGGCGACGCCGTTCGCTTTACGCTGGAAGCGCCGGCGGAATTCGCGCGCTTTATCGCGCCCAAGGGGTCTGTCGCTCTGGATGGGACCTCCCTCACCGTCAACAAGGTGGACGGCAGGCGCTTCGACGTGCTGCTCATTCACCATTCGCTGCAGGTCACGACATGGGGCGAGCGGCAGGCCGGTGATCGGGTAAACCTCGAAATCGATACGATGGCGCGCTATGCTGCGCGACTTGCAGAAGCGGCCGTGCAGGGTTACTGAACCGGCCTTCACTGATCCAATCTATCCCTGCCGCGTGAGGCTTGCGGTCTCGCGCGCTTAGGCCTAATGACCGGCTCTGCCGGAGACGCAAGGACCATGACCCAGGACAAGAAGAAAAAGCTGCTCATCATCGAGGCCCGTTTCTATGACGATCTCGCCGACGCTCTGCTGGAAGGGGCCAAGGCGGCGCTGGACGAAGCGGGCGCGGACTATGACGTGGTGACGGTGCCGGGCGCGCTCGAGATTCCCGCAGTAATTTCCTTCGCGCTCGACGCCGAGGAAGAGGACGGGGAAAGCTACGACGGTTTCGTGGCGCTCGGCGTTGTCATTCGCGGCGAAACCTATCATTTCGAGATCGTCGCCAATGAATCCGCGCGTGCGCTGATGGACCTTTCGGTGCAGGAATCGGTCTGCATCGGCAACGGCGTCCTCACCACCGAAAACGAGGAGCAGGCGTGGGCGCGTGCGCGTCGCAGCGAAGGCGACAAGGGCGGCTTCGCGGCGCGGGCGGCGTTGGCCATGATCGCGATTCAGGAGCGGCTTGGAGCGGAACGTACGTGACTGGTCCCGAAGAAACCAAGCCGCCGGTACGACAGGCCAACAAGCGTGGCGCGGCCCGTCTCGCCGCCGTGCAGGCTCTTTACCAGATGGATGTCGCCGGCAGCGGATTGCTGGAGATCACGGCGGAATATGAAGCCTTCCGGCTGGGCAAGGAAGTGGACGGCGCACTTTACCGCGAGGCGGATGCGCAGTGGTTCCGTGCGATCCTTGCCGGCGTGGTTGAAAAGCAAAAGACGCTCGACCCGATCGTTCGCCAGGCGCTGACGGAAGACTGGCCCTTGTCGCGGCTCGATTCCACGCTGCGCGCCATCCTTCGCGCCGGCACCTTTGAACTGATGATGCGCGCCGACGTTCCGGTCGCGGTCATCGTCTCGGAATATGTCGACATCGCCAAGGCGTTCTACGAAGAGGACGAGCCCAAGCTCGTCAACGCAGTCCTCGACCGCATTTCGCGCCGCGTCCGCGGCGAGGGGAGAGGAAAGGGCAAGGAGGCTTCATGAGCGTCTCGGGACAGGCTGCATCAGGCGCGCGGACACCCGCTGTCGAGCGGGAGGCGCGCAGAACGGCGCTGATCCTCGCCACCGCTCAGGCCATTCTCGGCTCGGCCGCTCCGATCTGCTTCGCGCTTGGCGCTCTTGCCGGGCACTACCTCCTCGACATGGACAAGTCGCTGGCGACGGCCCCGCTTACCGGCTTCAACGTGGGCGTCGCCATTGGCGCGCTGCCGGCTGCGGCCATCATACGCCGGCTTGGCCAGCGTGACGGGTTCCTCACCGGGGCCGGCCTGACCGCCCTTGGCGGCGTGATCGCAACCATCGCTCTCTACCAGTCGAGCTTCTGGCTTTTCGCATTCGGCTTGGCTGTGGTGGGTTTCGGCGGCGCGTTCGTGCAGCAATTCCGCTTCGCCGCAGCCGACAACGCACCGCCCGCCTTCAAGGCGCGCGCCATTTCCTTCGTGCTTGCCGGTGGTGTTTTCACCTCCATGATCGGACCACAAGTGGTGATCTTCACCAAGGACATGCTGCAGCCCGTCGCGTTCGCCGGCGCCTTTGCCTCCCTGGTGGTGCTGGCGGGCATTGGAGCGCTGGTTCTGGCGCAACTGCGCCCCCGTCCTTTCGTGCAAAAAGTGGAGCATGCGGTCTCGACCGGTCGTCCGCTGATCGAAATCGTCACGCGCCCGCGCTTCATCACCGCGCTGATCTGCGCGGTGGGCTCCTATGCGCTGATGACTTTCGTGATGACAGGCGCGCCGCTCGCCATGGTTGGCTGCGGTTTCTCCTCCGACGAAGCGACGCTCGGCATTTCCTGGCACGTGATGGCGATGTTCGCGCCGAGTTTTTTCACAGGCCGTCTGATCAACCGCTTCGGCGCGCCGACCATGGTCGCGATCGGCTTCATGCTGCTGATCGCCTGCGGCCTCATAGCCCTCTCAGGCATACAGCTCTGGCAATTCTGGACGGCCCTGATTCTGCTCGGGCTTGGCTGGAACTTCGGTTTCATCGGCTCTACCGCCATTGTGGCCGAGTGCTACAGGCCGGAAGAGAAGGGCAAGGTGCAGGGATTCCATGATTTCGTACTGTTCTCCAGCGTCGCCTTCGCGTCGCTGATGTCGGGCGCGGTCTACAACGCCTGGGGCTGGGACATGCTCGCGTGGATACTCTTTCCGTTCTCCGGCCTTTGCCTTGTCATGCTGGCCGTGCAGGGCGTCGCCGACCGTCGCGCACAGGCGGGCTGATCAGCGGCCGCCCGGTCGCGGCGGGTGGTCGAGCGTCACTTCGAGCGTTGCGCCTTCTTCCGTGACAATCCAACGCCGGCGAATCACCATGAAGTGATGCTCCGTGACGCCGATCTTGAGCGAGACGAGGTCGCCCGTCATGCATTCGCCGGGCAACGACACCTTCTCGAAAGGCGCTGCAATACCGGCGCGTTCCGCTTCCAGAAGCGCGGATCGGGTAAGAACAAGCTTCACTTCGCCACTCTCTTGCCTGTGGTGATGGACTCAGCCTTTCATGCGCCCGTTGGGGCATTTGAAGGAGCTTTCGCCATGACCTCCCGACTTTCCAAGATCATCATGTGCCTTTGTCTCGCCGCTTTCGCTTTCCTGGTGGCGTTCGGCAACATCACCGACTATGGATCGAACTACGCCTTTGTCCAGCATGTGCTGTCGATGGACACCACCTTCCCGGGCAACAAGCTGATGTACCGGGCCATCGCCAACCCGACTTTGTGGACGGTGGGCTACTGGTTGATCATCGTCGGCGAGGCGCTGACCTGCTTGCTGTTCCTGATCGCGGCGGCGCGCTTGTGGCAAGCGCGCAACGCCAGCGGTGAAACTTTCAACGAAGCCAAGAAGTTCGTCATCATCGGCACGACCATGGGATTCCTGGTCTGGTATTTCGGTTTCATGGTCGTCGGCGGCGAGTGGTTCGCCATGTGGCAGTCGAGCACATGGAACGGACAGGAAGCCGCCTTCAAGTTCTACATGACCATGCTGGCGGTGCTGATCTACGTGATCCAGCCCGATCGCGACCTCAAGCAAGGCTGAAATACGCGCTCTTTTTGCAGCGCGGAATGCTGCTTTTGGGCGAAATCCGGGCAAAAATATAACAATATCTTGACCTTGCTCACAGGTTTCGCCTAAGCCGCTACATTAGGTCGCACTGCACAATGCGGTGCGGCCTGGTTGCAACGGCCCGGGGGAGAGAGGGTTCTTGCGGGCCACAATGTGAGGAATATCCGGCAATGACCATGCTTTATGTCGTCATCGCCTGCGGCCTGCTTTCTGTCCTTTACGCGGTCTGGGCGACCAAGTCGGTGCTCGCCGCCGACCAGGGCAATGCACGCATGCAGGAAATCTCCGCGGCCATCCGCGAAGGCGCACAGGCTTATCTGGCGCGCCAATACACCACCATCGCCATCGTCGGCGTCGTCGTCTTCGTGCTCGTGTGGTGGCTGTTGTCCGCGACCGCCGCGTTCGGTTTCCTGATCGGCGCCGTGCTTTCGGGGGCTGCGGGCTTCATCGGCATGCATGTGTCCGTCCGGGCGAATGTGCGTACCGCGCAAGCCGCCTCCAACAGCCTCGCCGCAGGTCTCGACATCGCGTTCAAGGCGGGGGCGATCACCGGCCTTCTCGTCGCCGGTCTCGCGCTGCTGGGCGTCGCCGTCTACTATTGGGTGCTCACCGGCCCGCTGGGCCACGCGCCGGCCAGCCGCGAGGTGGTCGATGCGCTGGTGGCGCTCGGCTTCGGCGCTTCGCTCATTTCGATCTTTGCGCGCCTCGGCGGCGGCATCTTCACCAAGGGGGCGGATGTCGGCGGCGATCTTGTCGGCAAGGTGGAAGCCGGTATTCCGGAGGACGATCCACGCAACCCCGCCACCATCGCCGATAATGTGGGCGACAATGTCGGCGACTGCGCCGGCATGGCGGCAGATCTGTTCGAGACCTATGCGGTCACCGTGGTCGCCACCATGGTTCTGGCCGCCATATTCTTCGGCAATGCGCCGAACCTTGGCGAGATGATGCTTTACCCGCTGGCCATCTGCGGCGCCTGCATCATCACCTCCATCGTCGGCACCTTCTTCGTCAAGCTCGGCTCCAACGGTTCGATCATGGGCGCGCTCTACAAGGGCCTGATCGTGACCGGCGTGCTGTCCGTAGGGGGGCTCGCCGTCGCCAACCAGTTGACCATCGGATGGGGCGAGGTGGGCACCGCCAACGGCATGGTGCTGACCGGTGGAAACCTGTTCGCATGCGGGCTGGTCGGCCTGCTGGTGACTGCGCTGATCGTGGTGATCACCGAATACTACACCGGCACCAACAAGCGCCCGGTGAACTCCATCGCACAGGCGTCCGTGACCGGCCATGGCACCAACGTCATCCAGGGGCTTGCAGTGTCGCTGGAATCGACGGCGCTGCCCGCCATCGTCATCGTCGGCGGTATCATCTCCACCTACCAGCTTGCCGGTCTGTTCGGAACGGCTATCGCGGTGACCACCATGCTCGGTCTCGCCGGCATGATCGTGGCGCTCGACGCATTCGGGCCGGTGACCGACAATGCCGGCGGCATCGCCGAAATGTCGGGATTGCCGAAAGAAGTGCGCCAGTCCACCGATGCGCTCGACGCGGTGGGCAACACCACCAAGGCGGTGACAAAGGGATATGCGATCGGCTCGGCCGGTCTCGGCGCGCTGGTGCTGTTCGCAGCCTATTCGAACGACCTCCAGTATTTTGCCGAGAACTCAGACAGATATCCCTATTTCTCGGATCTCGGCACGGTGTCGTTCGATCTCTCCAACCCTTATGTGGTGGCTGGTCTCATCTTCGGTGGCCTGATCCCATATCTGTTCGGCGGCATCGCCATGACGGCGGTCGGCCGTGCGGCGGGTTCGATCGTGGAGGAGGTGCGCAAGCAGTTTCGCGAGGACCCCGGCATCATGCAGGGCACGTCGAAGCCGAACTACGCGCGCGCCGTCGATCTGCTGACGAAGGCCGCGATCAAGGAGATGATCATCCCGTCGCTGCTGCCGGTGCTGGCGCCGCTGGTGGTCTATTTCGGCGTCCTGCTGATTTCGGGCTCCAAGGCTTCGGCCTTCGCGGCGCTCGGAGCTTCGCTGCTCGGCGTCATCGTCAACGGTCTGTTCGTGGCCATTTCGATGACTTCCGGCGGCGGCGCATGGGATAACGCCAAGAAGTCCTTCGAGGACGGTTTCACCGACAAGGATGGCGTGAAGCATCTCAAGGGCTCCGAAGCGCACAAGGCTTCGGTCACCGGCGATACGGTTGGCGATCCCTACAAGGACACGGCTGGACCTGCCGTCAATCCGGCGATCAAGATCACCAATATCGTGGCGCTGCTGCTATTGGCCGTGCTTGCGCAGGGCTGATTCGCCGTTCCAGCCTATAAGAAACCCGCGAGGAGCGTTCCTCGCGGGTTTTTGATTGGGGAAAACTTGTCTTCCGGCCGGATCAGCCGCCGCCGCCGATGATGTTTCCGACCTGGCCGGGGCTCATCTTGCCTGCGCCGCTGATGACCTGCGCGAGGAAGTTCTGGTCCTTGCCGCCTGTCGGCGTGGTGCGGCTGATGAAGTCGAAGACCTTGCCGTCCTTCAGGCCGTAATTGGCGATATTGCTGACGCGTCCGTCAGCACCGAAATAGACGGCCAGCACACTCTGCTCCACCACCTTTGCATTGGCGAACGCGACCGGCCGTCTGCGGGTCTGGGAGATGTAGTAAAACACCTCGTTGTCGAAGGTCGCGGTGGTGGAGGGGGTGCCCAGCGCCAGCAGAACCTGCTCACGGCTGGAACCCACCGGCACCATGTCCAGCGCCTGCTGGTCCACGACATAACCCTGATGCAGCGTTTCGCCGGGGTTGAGATCGCCGATCATTTTCGAGCTGTTGCAGGCCGAAAGAACTGCCGTTACGGCAATCAGCGACGCCAGCCCGACGGGGCGTGACGAAAATGTCGACTTGAATCTCTTCACGCGCAACGACAACTCCATTCAATCAGCCTTGCACGCCCGCTTGCACGGGGCCGCAAAAGCGGTAAACCAGCTTAGCCGCCGATGCAACACGGCCATTCAACAAACAAGGCCCAAACCACCGAGGGTCCGCGGGAGACCACTTTTTCATGTTCAAGCGTCTGTTCGGCGCCAAGCGCCAGACAAACCGCGAAATCACCGATCCGCTCTACGGTGCAATCGTGGCGGCCGCGCGGCAGCCATACTTCTATTCGCATTTGAATGTTCCCGACACGCCGCTGGGGCGCTTCGAGATGCTGTCGCTGCACATGTTTCTCCTCCAGCACCGTTTGCACGGTGTCGAAGGGCAGGCGCAGGACATTGCACAGGTGTTGATCGACGAATTTTTCCTCGATGTCGATCATTCGCTGCGCGAACTGGGCATCAGCGATGTCGGCGTGCCAAAGCGCATGAAGCGGCTGGCGAAGATGTATTACGGGCGCACCGCCGCCTATGCGGACGCGCTGGAGCGTCAGGACGATGAGGTGCTGGTGGCTGCGCTTAGGCGCAACATACGGCCGGACGAGGAATGGCTCGAATCTGCGCGATTGGCCGCCTATGTAAAGGAAGCGGTCCAGAATCTTTCCGCGCAGACGCTTGAGAGCATATGCGCCGGTTCGCTGCAATTCCCGCGCGCCGGCGAACAAGGACAGTGAAATGAAAGAAGCCGAAGCAAAGAGCCCCGTGTCCTTCGAGGTCCATGTCGCGCGCCTGCCGCAAAAAGGCCTGCCGGTTGTGATCGAGGCCGCAGAGCCGCAACGCAAGGCGCTGGCGGCGGTCCATGGCCTGCTTTCCGTCGAAGGCTACAGGGCCGAAATGCTGGTCACCGCCTGGAAGCGCAATGGTGTGAAGATTTCGGGCCGCGTCGTGGCCGACATCACCCAGTCGTGCGTGGTGACGTTGGAGCCGGTAGCCGCCCATATTGACGAGGCGGTCGAGGGGGTGTTCCTGCCGCAGGATTCGAAGCTGGCGCGCCTGGATCAGGATGGCGAAATGCTGCTCGATGCGGAAGGCCCCGACAGCCCGGAGGTGTTCAGCGGCGACACCATCGATGCGGGCGCTCTGGCAGAGGAGTTGTTTGGCCTCGCCATCGACCCCTATCCGCGCAAGCCGGGCGCCGCTCTGGACTCGTCCTCTCTGGACGGGCCGGAGGAAAACGAGTTCCAGAAAAAACTGCGCGGCCTTCTCGGAAAAGTCTGAAAGCCGGGCCATATCGCAAAAGCCAGTTGTGCGGCGGAGCAAAACCGCTATTTTCGCCGGAAATTTCGGCCAGCCGACAAACCAGCAGTGAGATAAAGACAAGCGTGATCAGAATCTCGATCGATGCGATGGGCGGTGATCATGGCGCGAGCGTGGTTATCCCTGCGCTGGCCGCCGTGGCCGACCGGCGTCCGGACATCAAGTTCATCATTTTTGGCCGTGAGGACGTCGTTCGTCCTGAACTGGCGAAATTTCCGACATTGGCCGGATCCAGCGAGTTCGTTCATTGCGAGGTCGCTGTCCAGATGGACGACAAGCCGAGCCAGGCCCTGCGCCATGGGCGCGGTACGTCATCGATGTGGAACGCCATCGAGGCGGTGAAGAAGGGGCAGGCGGATGCCTGCATTTCGGCCGGCAACACCGGCGCGCTGATGGCGATGGCAAAATTTTGCCTGCGCACGATGGCCAGCGTCGACCGTCCGGCCATCGCCGCGATCTGGCCGAATGTTCGTAGCGAGAGCATCGTTCTCGATGTTGGCGCGACCATTGGCGGCGATGCCCAGCAACTCGTCGATTTCGCAATTCTGGGCACCGGCATGGCCCGTGCGCTCTTCGGCATCGAGCGCCCGACAGTGGGCCTGCTCAATGTCGGCGTCGAGGAGGTCAAGGGACAGGAAGAGGTCAAGGAGGCCGGGCGCATGCTGCGCGAGGCCGAACTCGATTCGCTCGACTATCGCGGCTTTGTCGAAGGCGACGACATAGGCAAGGGCACGGTGGACGTTGTGGTCACCGAAGGCTTTGCCGGCAACATCGCCCTCAAGACGGCGGAGGGCACGGCCCGCCAGATCGCCGGCTACCTGAAGGCCGCGATGGGACGCACGCTGATGGCGCGCATCGGCTACATCCTCGCCAGGGGCGCCTTCAACCAGTTGCGCGAGAAAATGGATGTCGGCCGCTCCAATGGCGGCGTTTTCCTGGGACTCAACGGCATTGTGGTGAAGAGCCATGGCGGCGCCGATTCGGCGGGGTTTGCGGCCGCCGTCGAGCTTGGCTATGACATGGTCCGCAACAAGCTGCTCGACCTTGTGCAGGCCGACATCGATCTTTTCCACGCACGCAACCCGCAAGGCCAGACGGCGCAGATCATTGCCGTCAAGACCGACGAAGAAGGATAGGACTTTGATCAGATCAGTCGTGCGCGGCATCGGTTCGGCCTTGCCCCGCCGCATCATGAAGAATGCAGAGTTTGAGGGCGTGCTTGAGACCTCCGACGAGTGGATCGTGCAGCGCACCGGCATTCGCCAGCGCCACATCGCGGCGGAGGATGAGACGACCGCATCGCTGGGCGAGGCGGCCGCCCGCGCGGCGCTGGCCAACGCCGGGCTCACCCCCGATGATATCGACCTGATCGTGCTGGCGACATCGACGCCGAACAACACCTTTCCCGCCACTGCCGTCGAAATCCAGAACCGGCTCGGCATGCATCATGGTTTCGCCTTCGACATGCAGGCCGTGTGCTCCGGCTTCGTCTATGCCGTCACTACGGCGGACGCCTATATTCGCTGTGGGCTTTCCAAAAGGGCTCTGGTCATTGGTTCGGAGACCTTCTCCCGCCTGCTCGACTGGAACGACCGCACCACCTGCGTGCTGTTCGGTGACGGCGCCGGCGCCATCATTCTCGAAGCCGGCGAAGGCGAGGGCGTCATAGCCGATCGCGGGGTGCTGGCCGCTGCGCTGCGTTCCGATGGTCAGCACAAGGAAAAGCTTTATGTCGATGGAGGGGTTTCCACCACCGGCACAGTTGGTCATCTGAAGATGGAAGGCCGCGAGGTCTTCAAGCATGCAGTCGGGATGATCACCGATGTGATCGAGGCGACGTTCTCGCAGGCCCGAATCAGCGCCGAGGATCTCGACTGGTTCGTGCCGCATCAGGCCAACAAGCGCATCATCGACGCTTCCGCAAAGAAGCTCGGCATCGCCGAGGAAAAGGTGGTCATCACCGTCGACCAGCATGGGAACACTTCGGCCGCCTCGGTGCCGCTGGCGCTTTCCGTGGCGGTCGCGGACGGGCGCATCAAACGTGGCGACCTCGTCCTTCTGGAGGCCATGGGCGGCGGTTTCACCTGGGGTGCGGTGCTGCTGCGCTGGTGAGCCGTGCAATTGACGGGTCCAAACGGTCTTGACCTTTACGGATCAATTACTTAGGCTCCGCCGTCGTTTCTTGTGGTCATTGTTTTAACGGATTGGACGGACGCATGGGGGGAAAGACACTTACGCGCGCCGACCTTGCCGAGGCTGTTTACCGGAAGGTCGGCCTGTCGAGGACGGAATCGGCCGAACTGGTCGAAGCTGTTCTCAACGAGATCTGCGAAGCGATCGTGCGCGGTGAAACCGTGAAGCTGTCTTCCTTCGCCACCTTTCAGGTGCGCTCGAAGAACGAGCGGATCGGCCGCAATCCCAAGACGGGTGAGGAGGTTCCGATCCTTCCACGCCGGGTGATGACCTTCAAGGCATCCAATGTTCTGAAAAACCGGATTCTGCGTTCGCACCAGAATCGCGGAAAGGGCGGCAAATAGGCCTGTCGGGTTCGAAAGCTTCGGATAGATATCCCGACGCTTCCGGCGGACTTGAATATTGGATCATAAACGGTTGAAATGAATCCCGGTTCAGGTGTCGGCTCGCGAAGCGATTCGCGTCACTTGCCTGACAGCCGGATGCCGCTATCGCCGCGCATCCTGTCCGCTTACGTGTTTTGCGAGGATCGGCCATGGAAAAAAGCCCCGACGCCTTTCGCACCATCAGCGAGGTTGCGGAAGAACTGGACCTTCCGCAGCATGTGTTGCGTTTCTGGGAAACGCGCTTCACCCAGATCAAGCCCATGAAGCGGGGAGGCGGCCGCCGTTACTACAGGCCGCAGGATGTCGAGCTCATAAAGGGCATCCGGCACATGCTTTACGATCAGGGCTACACCATCAAGGGCGTGCAGAAGCTGCTGCGCGAAAACGGCAACCAGTTTCTGGTCGCGATCGGCAATGGCGACCTTGCCGCAGTGGAGGCCATTGCGCAGCGCAAGCAGGCCGATGCGGTTGAGCTTACCCCAGCGGCGCAGCCGCGCGCGGGTGATGAGGAGCAACTTGTGGGCCAGCCCAAGGCCAAGCCCAGCCGCCGCTTCTTCGGTCTCGGCAAGGCCGATGAAGAGGGCCCGGTCCAGGCCGATGGTGGAAGGCTTTCGCGCGACAACCGCGCCTTGCTGCAGGAGGCGCTTTTCGATCTTCTGGAGTGCAAGCGACTGCTGGATCAGGTGCGCTGACGGCCAGCATCCACGGCTCTACGGCTTTTTCCTGCGCCGGGACGCCTGTATGCGCAGTTCGCTAGAGCCCGCATATTGCTGGAACCAAAAGGCTGACCGTCCGTTTTCCTTCCTGAAGTTTGAATAAGAAGGAAACAACATGGCGTCTTTTTCGTCCCTCTCCGATAAGGACCTTGAAAAGCAGGTCGCGCAGCTCACCAAAGAGCTTGCATCGCTGAAGAAGCAGCTTTCCAGGCGCGGTCACCACTATTACGAGGAGGGTCGCGAGGCGCTGGCCGATTATCGCGACACGATCTCCGACTACTACGACGAGATTTCCGGACGCCTGGGCGACCACATGCCCGATCTGCGCAGGAAGGCGCGCGTGATTGAAAACACGGCCCGGGAACACCCCGCGGCGACGGCGGCCGTGGGGCTGATCATTATCGGGCTCGCGGCATCGTTTCTTTTCGGCAGGCGATAAACGTATCTGCTCCGGCCGCTTTAGCGGCCGGATTTGCCATTCTGATGTTTTGAAAAAAATGGTCGGAGTGGCGGGATTCGAACCCACGACCCCTTGACCCCCAGTCAAGTGCGCTACCGGGCTGCGCTACACTCCGAACCGGGAGAAGCCTTATATTCTGCGCACTTGGCGCGCAAGGGCTAAAACGCTCCAAAAGAACAGAACCGGATAATTTGGGGTGATTTGGGGTATTCCGTGGTGGAAATCCCCACGAACATTCGCACGGATGTTCGCCTCGTTCGCGCGCTTCCGGTAACCGTGAGAATCAGCCCGGTAATTGCCTCCAGTAAGCATCCGGGGGCGTCATGCACAGCATGACCGTACTTGTGGTGGCGATATCGGTGTGCCCGCAGTGGAAGTCCGGGATCGTTATCTGGTTTTCATCTCGAGGCGGGGCGCAAAACGGACATTGCGAATCTCGCTTTTCATCGTTTCGTCCTTGTAGTTCAGCAGCGCCACCACGCGAACGAAGCGGGTTCCCGGATGGAACTGGTTGTGATTCTCATTGCCTTCGCCGCCGATCACACCAGACAGGGTGGCCCATCCGCGTGCTGAAGCGAGGTAGAAATTGCTGGCTGCCGCGTACCGGTTGGGGCCGGGCTTTGAAGTCAGCCTTTCTTTTTTTTCATTGTAGTCGATCACACCCAGATAGGTGACGGCGCCGCTGATCTCGTCTCCGTTCGGGGCGAAGCTGCGTATTTCGCCCGACAACTCATAACTCAGGGAAGGGTCCACCGGTATCAGGGCCGAGGTGAACATGGTTGCTCCGCTTGCGGAGAGTAGCTCGACACCGTTTGTGGCGAGTTGCTTTTCCTCGTTCGAAACCGATTCAGCGCTGGTCGCTGTCGTCAACCATCCGATTTGCATGGCAATGAGGCATGCTATTCCGATCGTCGCCAGAACAGACAACAGGACACGTCCGTAGAATCTCAGGGCGAGAAGGGAAGCTGCGTTCTGCATGGGCGCTACCGTAAACTTTCGTATCGGCTTTCCGCCGAGCCATTCGCGCCGATGAGGCGCATAGTCGGGAAACGCCGGGGAACAGGACATCTGACCGGAAAATGTGGCGACTATCCGGACGCCGCCACCAGGCGCCGATGCAGAAGGGCCTGCAAGCGCATCGCTGCTCAATAAGCGTTTTCGGTATTGAGCAGGCGTATGGGCGTCAGCAGCAGGATTCTCAGATCGAACAGCAGCGACCAGTTCTCGATATAATAGAGATCGAACTCGGTGCGCATGCGAATTTTTTCGTCCGTATCCATCTCGCCGCGCCAGCCGTTGATCTGGGCCCAGCCGGTGACGCCGGGCTTGACCTTATGACGGGCGAAATAGCCGTCCACCACTTCGGCGTAGAGCAGATTGTGCGACTGGGCGGCCACCGCATGAGGGCGTGGCCCGACCAGCGACAGCGATCCGAACAGGGCGTTGAAGAACTGGGGCAGTTCGTCGATCGAGGTTTTGCGGATGAAGCGGCCGACCCTGGTCACGCGCGGGTCGTTGCGGGTCACGGTCTTCTTTGCCGTCGGGTCCGACTGGTCGGCGTACATGGAGCGGAACTTGTAGACCTCGATGACCTCATTGTTGAAGCCGTGCCGCTTCTGTTTGAACAGGATGGGGCCTTTGGAATCCAGCTTGATGGCGACGGCTGCCGCGATCATGACCGGCGAGAACAGCAGGATGCAGATCAGGCTGAAGACGATGTCGAAGGCGCGCTTGGCGACAGAATCCCAGCCGTTGATCGGCTTGTCGAAAATGTCGAGCAGGGGGACCGAGCCGATGTAGGAATAGGCGCGCGGCCGGAACTGAAGCGAGCTGGACTGGGCGGAAAGTCTGATGTCCACCGGCAGAACCCACAGTTTCTTGAGCAGTTGCAGCACTCGCTGCTCGGCAGTGATCGGCAGTGAGACGATCAGCAGATCGATGCGTGCGATGCGTGCAAACTCTATGAGTTCCGAAATGGTGCCGAGCTTCGGATAACCTGCCACGATGGGCGGCGAGCGGGTGTCGTCACGATCATCGAAGATGCCGCAGATGCGTATATCGTTATAGGGCTGCCGCTCGATCGCGCGTATGAGGTTCTCGGCGGCCTTGCCGCCACCGACGATGACCGCGCGGCGTTCCATGCGGCCATTGCGCGCCCAGCGGCGGATCAGCCGGGCCACTGCAAGGCGCAATGTAAAGCTGGAGGCGAAGCCTGTCACAAACCAGAAGCCGAACATCAGGCGCGAAAAATCCGCGCCTACCTTGAGCATGAAAGCCGTCAGCGCCATGAGCGCGAAAGTGCCGGCCCATACCAGGAAAATGCGGGAGAAAGTGGCGAAGGGGCGCATCAGCGCCGCCACCTGATAGCAATCGCTGAACTCCAGGAAGGCGACTGCTATCGCGGCTCCGGCTGCGATGACCACGTAATATGGCCAGTTGACCAGCTCGAACGGACCGACGAAAAACCAATAGACGGCAAGGCCGGACAGCATCAGAACGGCAAATTCAAGTATGCGCAGCGTGCCGCTGACCATCACCGGCGTGATCGTCTCGTTGCCGAGCTGGGAGGCCACCTGCCGCGCCGTCTGGTTCAGCGCATCAGGCCGCTCCCCGGCGGCGGGCGCGTGAAGGTCTCGTGTGGCTTCGCGCGGGAAGCGTTTGGCGGGATCGATATCGTTCATGAGCAGCCTGTCGGTTCCCAAACTGCTTAGAGAGTGATAGCTAAAAAACAGTTCAGGTTGAAAGCTAGTTTGTCGCTATTCGACGGGCAAGAACTGGCAGCGCCTTTGTCTGGCCGTCAAAACAGCCGTTCACGCACATAGATCGTATCGCCGGGCAGGATGGGGTCCGAGGTCTGCACCCGTCCGGTGATGACCTTGCCGTTGATATCGCGGGTGATGTCGACGCTTTCCTGATTGGCCCGCGCCGAGAAGCCGCCGGCAATTGCTATGGCTTTCTGAACGGTCAGGCCCGGAACATAGGAATATTGCCCTGCGGAGCCGACCTCGCCCATCACGAAGACGGGACGATAGCGATCGATTTCCACCGAAACGTCGGGATCACGCAGATAGCCCTGCCTAAGTTTGACGGCGATCTGTTTCTCAAGCTGCTGCGCGGTGTGACCTCTGGCGGGAATGACGCCGATCAGTGGGAAGGAGATGTAGCCGGACTGGTCGACGCTGTAAGTGTTGGTCAGGCCCTCCTGCTCGAATACGGTGACGCGCACGCGGTCGCCGGCGCCGAGTTGATAGGGCTGGTCCAGAACTTCATGAAAGGCTGCAGGTGTGGGCCGATAGCTGGAGCAGCCGGACAGGATCGCGGAAACGGCGATCATGGCGCTCAGCAGGACAGCGGGGCTTTTCATGGACGACTCGACTTTTTGGCCATCTTGGCCGTGCGATCTTTTGGACCCGCTCCGTTATCATCCTATTAGGGTTAATGGCCGGTAAAGCTGCGCCTTTGCTTGTCAGCCCGGAGACGATACGGCTTGTTGGAGCAGTGCGAAATTGCGGACCGGATTCGAGATCACCGGAGCAGGGCGCTTGGCAGGATTGGGATGGAACCCGGTCAGTATCGGGTCGGCAGTACACAGGATCATCGAGAACGGAATCGCTTGCGCCGCATTCGTTTCTCCGCAAGGCGATTACGCGGCCACCGCCTCCTTGCTGATTGCCCGCGACACCGCCGATCTGGGACTGCGGACGGTGCTTGTCGATCTGACAGTATCGGGCGTGGCGTCGCGATCCATGCTCGGTCCGGTTTCACCGCCCGGCATTACCGATCTGCTTGCCGGCGCGGCTGAACTGGGCAACGCGATTCATCCGGATCGCTGTGGCGGATGCCATGTCATTCCCGTAGGCACGGTCGATCCGGCATTGGCGATGCGGTCAGCCCATCGGCTGGCTCCGCTCCTGCGGTCGCTCGTCTCGGCCTATGATGTGGTTGTGGTGGAATGCGGCCCCGCCGGTTTTCGGGGGCTTCGCTGGCTCGGCTCCGGCGACATCGACATGTTTGTCAGCGTGGCCGGAATTCCCGGCCCGATGATGGAGGAGAACGTGCGCGATATTCTCGAAAGGTTTCCCGATGCCGGCGTGGTCGCGGCGTCGGGCTGCTCTAGCTGCCGAGGCTGACGGCGAGATTGACGGCTGCGGCCACGATCACTGTATTGAAGAAGAACGCCACAATCGAGTGGACGAGCGCGATGCGGCGCATATGCGTCGTGCTGACGGAGGTATCCGAGGTCTGGGACGTCATGCCGATGACGGTCGAAAAATAAAGGAAATCCCAGCCTTCGGGGCGTTTTGTCCCGGGAAATTCCAACCCGCCGGCGGGCTGTTTGCGTGTGCTGTTTCGCTCCGGTCCGGCATCGTCCATCCAGTAGACATGGGCGTAGTGCAGGGCGGTCATGGCATGGATCGTGAACCAGCCGAGTGGAATCGAAGCCAGCGCAAAGACGAGGCCGACCGGATTCGTTCCCTGGCTGTTGATGATGTGAAAGAGCGAGCCGATTGCGACGCCGACGACTAGCAGCGTGACGCCGAAGATGAGCGTCACCGGCAAGTCGGTGGCGCGGGCGTTGCGGCTGAGATAGTCGGCGTTGAGCAATGGAATTTGGGCCAGAATGATCGCGCTGTAGGCTGCGAAGAACGCATTTGCGCCGATGGAGTAGGCAAGCGGGGCTTGCAGAAGCAGGGCGATTGCGAGCGCGACGACGCCCACAATCGCCGACAGGCCGAACAGGGCATGGCGGTGAATCGGCAACCAGCGGTGACGAGGTTGCGACGTGCTCATGTCGCCGATCCGGAATTCAGCGCCAGCTTAACAAGCCGGTCGAGCTCACCGAGAAACCGGGAGCGGTCGCGTGCCGAAAAAGATGCGTTGAAACCTTTGCTTTCGCCGGTTTCACGCAAATGTTGTTTGAGATCGCGCATGGCGAGCGCCATGCCGATTGTCTCCGGCGTGAAGGGGCGACCGGTAGGCCCCAGCACATGCGCGCCCAGCGCAACGGTGCGGGCGGCCAGCGGAATGTCGGCGGTGATGACGACATCGTTGCGCCGCGTGTGCTCGACGATCCAGTCGTCGGCGGCGTCGGCCCCTGCCGACACCACCACGTTACGGATTTTCGGGTCGCGCGAAGGGCGCAACCCGCCATTGGCCACGAAGACCGTCGCGAGGTCGAAGCGTTCGGCGACGCGCAAGACCTCGGCTTTGACGGGGCAGGCGTCGGCATCGACGTAGATCACCGGCGCCATGCTTCGCTCCCTAGTACACCACCACGCCGCGTACGGACTTGCCCGAGTTCATGAGTTCGAAGCCCTTGTTGATGTCTTCGAGCGGCATGGTGTGGGTGATCATCGGATCGATCTGGATCTTGCCTTCCATATACCAGTCGACGATTTTCGGCACGTCGGTGCGGCCGCGCGCGCCGCCGAAGGCTGTGCCCTTCCATGTGCGCCCGGTGACGAGCTGGAACGGACGTGTGGAAATTTCCTGACCTGCGCCGGCGACGCCGATGATGATCGATTCGCCCCAGCCGCGATGCGCGCATTCCAGCGCCTGACGCATGACCTTGACATTGCCGGTGCAGTCGAAGGTGTAGTCGGCCCCGCCGATCTGATCGGCTCCACGCTTGGTCAGGTTGACGATATGGGCGACGACGTCGTCAACCTCGGTCGGGTTGATGAAATGGGTCATGCCGAACTTCTCGCCCCACGTCTTCTTGTCGTTGTTGATGTCGACGCCGATGATCATGTCGGCGCCGGCCAGCCGAAGCCCCTGAATGACGTTGAGGCCGATGCCGCCCAGACCGAACACGGCGGCGGTGGCGCCGATCTCCACCTTGGCGGTGTTGATCACGGCCCCGATGCCGGTGGTGACGCCGCAGCCGATGTAGCAGATCTTGTCGAACGGCGCGTCCGGATTGACCTTGGCGAGCGCAATCTCGGGCAGGACCGTGTGGTTGGCGAAGGTGGAGCAGCCCATATAGTGGAAAATCTTCTCGCCGCCGACCGAGAAGCGGCTGGTGCCGTCCGGCATCAGGCCCTGACCCTGCGTGGCGCGGATGGCGGTGCACAGATTGGTCTTGCGCGACAGGCACGACGGGCAGGAGCGGCACTCAGGCGTATAGAGGGGAATGACATGATCGCCCTTCTTCAGCGTCGTCACGCCCTTGCCGACATCGACCACGACGCCCGCGCCCTCATGGCCGAGAATGGCCGGAAAGATGCCTTCGGGATCGGCCCCCGACAGGGTGAATTCATCGGTGTGGCAAATGCCTGTGGCCTTGATTTCGACCAGAACCTCCCCTTCGCGCGGTCCCTCCAGGTCCACTTCCATGATCTCAAGGGGTTTGCCGGCTCCAACGGCGACGGCGGCGCGGGTTTTCATGAAATTCTCTCCGTGTAATGCAAATCCGATTGCGGCCAAACTAGCAGCAAGAGGCAGGCGTGCAAGCCGTCGCTTGATGGTGTGAATGCCCTGGCCCGCCCGACACAGGTTGTGAACAGGGCCGGGGTGGACTCGCGCCGCCCGGCTCACGACTATAAAGCTCTCTGAACGAATCCCCGGTTTGCGACATATGAGCGACGATCAATCCGTGAGCAAAAAGATGATGGCCCTGCCGGCTGCAATTTCGCGGCGCATGTTCATCCATCTGCGCGTCCATTCGGCCTATTCCTTGCTTGAAGGCGCTTTGCAGCTTGGCGCGATCGTCGGGCACGCGCTGAAGGACAACTGCCCGGCCGTAGCCGTCACCGACACCAACAATCTGTTCGGCGCGCTGGAATTCGCGCAGAAGGCTACGAAAGACGGCGTCCAGCCGCTCATGGGCTGTCAAATCGATCTGTCGTTTTCCGGCGAGGCTTCGGAGGGGCCGCGAGACAGGCGCAAGGCCGGGCCGGATATGGCGCCTGTGGTGCTGATCGCGGCCAATGAAGAAGGTTACGCCAATCTGGTGCGGCTTGTCAGCCATGCCTATCTGGATACGCCGGCTGGCGAGCCGGTGCATGTCACCAGCGAAATGCTTGCCCGATATTGCGAAGGCGCCATCTGCCTAACCGGCGGGCCGCGCGGACCAGTCGGCGGCGCGCTGAAGGCGGATCGGCTCGAACTGGCGGAAGCGCGCCTGCTTTTGCTCAAGGGTATGTTCGGTGACCGGCTCTATGTCGAGCTGGAGCGCGTGGGGGGCTATGACCGGACCCTCGAGCAGCGCACCATCGATCTTGCCTATCGCCACGAGTTGCCGCTGGTGGCCACGAATGAAGCGTTCTTTCTCAGGCGCGACGATTATGAAGCCCATGACGCGCTCATTGCGATCGCCGAAGGTTCCGTGATCGCGGTTGACGACCGCCGCCGCCTTTCGCCCGATAACTATCTGAAGTCGCAGGCGGAGATGGCGAAGCTGTTCGCCGACCTGCCGGAGGCGCTCGACAACACCGTCGAGATCGCCATGCGCTGCTCCTACTATCCGAAGAATCGCAAGCCGATCCTGCCGCGCTTCGCCGGCGGCGATGTCGAGGACCCGGAAACGGCCGAAAAGGCGGAGTCGGAGGAGCTGAAGCGGCAGGCGCGCGAGGGTCTTGCACGCCGCCTCGAAGCGCACGGCCCTACCGCCGGGCATACCGTAGAGGACTATCGGGAACGGCTGGAATTCGAGCTCGGCGTCATCGAGCGCATGAGGTTCCCCGGCTACTTCCTCATCGTTGCGGACTTCATCAAATGGGCCAAGGCGCATGATATTCCTGTGGGGCCGGGTCGCGGCTCTGGCGCCGGCTCGCTGGTCGCCTATGCATTGACCATCACCGACATCGACCCGCTGCGTTTCTCGCTGCTGTTCGAGCGCTTCCTCAACCCGGACCGCGTGTCGATGCCGGACTTCGACATCGATTTCTGCCAGGATCGCCGCGAAGAGGTGATCCGTTACGTGCAGGGCAAATATGGCCGCGAGCAGGTGGGGCAGATCATCACGTTCGGAACGCTGCAGGCGCGCGCCGTGCTGCGCGACGTGGGTCGCGTGCTGCAAATGCCCTACGGGCTGGTCGACCGCCTGTGCAAGATGGTGCCGGCCAATCCCGCCAACCCGGTCAAGCTCAAGGACGCCATCGAGGCTGAGCCGCGCTTTGCCGAAGAGGTGGAGAAGGAGCCCATCGTCCAGACCCTGCTCGACATGGCGCAGAAGCTGGAAGGGCTCTACCGACACGCTTCCACCCACGCCGCGGGCATCGTCATCGGCGACCGCCCCTTGTGGGAGCTGGTGCCGATGTATCGCGATCCGCGCTCGGACATGCCGGTCACCCAGTTCAACATGAAGAAGGTGGAGGATGCCGGGCTGGTGAAGTTCGACTTCCTCGGCCTCAAGACGCTGACCGTGCTGGAAACGGCGGTTAAGCTGATCCGGCGGCGTGGCGTCGACATCGACCTGACCAAGCTGCCGCTGGACGACCAGCTCACCTACGAAATGCTTTCCCGGGCTGAAACTGTCGGCGTGTTCCAGATTGAATCGGCGGGGATGCGCAAGGCCCTGATCGGCATGCGTCCCGACTGCATTGAGGACATCATCGCGCTGGTGGCGCTCTATCGCCCCGGTCCGATGGAAAACATTCCCATCTACAACGCTCGCAAGCATGGCGAAGAGGAAACGGCCTCCATCCACCCCAAGATCGACCATCTGGTGAAGGAGACGCAGGGCGTCATCGTTTACCAGGAGCAGGTCATGCAGATCGCGCAGGAACTGGCCGGTTACTCGCTCGGTGAAGCAGATCTGCTGCGGCGCGCCATGGGCAAGAAAATCCGCGCCGAGATGGACAAGCAGCGCGAGCGCTTCGTCTCCGGCGCGGTCGAGCGGGGAGTGAGCAAGCAGCAGTCCAACTTCATCTTCGACCTGCTCGCCAAGTTCGCCGACTATGGCTTTAACAAGTCGCACGCCGCCGCTTATGCCGTGGTGTCCTACCAGACGGCGTATCTCAAGGCGCATTATCCGGTCGAGTTCCTGGCGGCGTCGATGACGCTCGACATGAACAACACCGACAAGCTGGCCGATTTCCGGCAGGACGCCATGCGGCTCGGCATCGATGTGGTGCCGCCTTCGGTGCTGACCAGCTATGGCGACTTCGAGGTGGCGGAGAACAGGATCTTCTATTCGCTGGCGGCGCTCAAAGGCGTGGGCGAAGCCGCGGTCGATCACATCGTGGAAAAGCGCAAGGAAGGCCAGTTCCGCAATCTTGCCGATTTCTGCGAGCGTATCGACCCGAAGATCGTCGGCAAGCGCGTGTTTGAAAGCCTGATCATGGCAGGCGCTTTCGACTGCTTCGGCCATGAGCGCGCCGCCATGATGGCGGGGGTAGAACGCATGATGGGGCTGGCGGCGCTTGCCCAGCAGAACGCGACCTCGGGGCAGGGCGACATTTTCGGCGCGTCGCTTGGCGCACAGTCGAATGCGCTGCACCTGCCGGCGGTCGAGCCGTGGCTGCCGGCCGAACGCCTGCACCGCGAATTCCAGGTGGTCGGCTTCTATCTTTCGGCGCATCCGCTGGACGAATACAAGCGGGTTCTGGAAAAGATGCGGGTTCAGAACTGGGCCGATTTCGCAGCCGCCGTGAAGCGCGGCGCATCGGCCGGACGACTGGCCGGGACGGTGACGTCCAAACAGGAGCGCAAGACGCGCACGGGCAACAAGATGGGCGTGGTGAACCTGTCAGACACCACGGGCCAGTTCGAAGCGGTGATGTTTTCCGAAACGCTGGCGCAATACCGCGACCTTCTGGAAGCGGGTAAATCCGTGGTGATCGAGGTTGGCGCGGAGGACAGGCCGGAAGGCGTCAATCTGCGTATCCAGGCGGTGAAGTCGCTCGACGACGCGGCCAGCCAGGTGCAGAAGATGCTGCGCATTTTCGTGCGCGGCGCTGCTCCCATCGATTCGGTTGCCACACGTCTTTCGCAGAGCGGCGAAGGGCAGGTCAGCATCGTGGTGCTGAAGGATGAAGGGCAGGGAGAAGTCGAAGTGGCGCTGCCAAAACGCTATCGCATCGACCCGAGCATCGCCTCGGCGATCGGTGCTGTTACGGGCGTGGTGGATGTGGAGCTGGTGTAAGCCGGCTTCACTAGACAGTTCGCTCGCTCCACGCCGGATTTTTCAGCCGCATTTATGCGACGCCAGACGATTCCGTCCGGCTGCAAAATGCTTTATCGCTTGGCGATGAGCAAGGATGCCGAAGAACGACAACTGACCGGGCTGGCGGCCCTGAGAGACCGCCTGCGCCGGCTCTATCACGGAAACTCTCCCGCCGCCTTCCGCTTCCAGATCGCGACAATCATCGTCGATCTGGCGATCATCGTCTTCTTCATCCTGACGCCGGTTTTGCAGGAGACGCCGACCTTCCTGTGGATCGACTATCTGGTGGTTGCCCTTGTCGCGGTGGATATGGCGGGCAGGCTGCTCGCTTCCACGGACATGATGCGGCTGATTCGTCAGCCCACGTCATGGATCGACATGTTCATCCTGCTTACGCTGCTGTTCCCGCAGGCGCTCGCCAATCTCGCCTTCCTGCGCATATTGCGTTTGTGGTCGCTGTCGCGGGCCGGTTCGCTGTGGCGGCATTTCGAGATGAAGCGGCTGCGGCCATGGCGCGAGGCCAGCCATGCCGTGGTCAATCTGGTGACGTTCCTGTTCGTCGTCACCGGCTTCGTCTACACCTTCTTCTTCCGCAATGGTTCCGGCTTCGAAGGCTATGTCGACGCCATGTATGTGACGGTCGCGACGGTCACGACCACCGGGTTTGGCGACATCGTGCTGCCGGGCGTCGCCGGCAAGCTTACGGCCATCGTTACCATGATTATCGGCATCACGCTGTTCGTGCGGCTGGCGCGGGCGCTGTTTCGGCCCAACAAGGTGTTTTTTCCCTGCCCGCGCTGCGGCTTGCAGAGGCATGAGCCGGATGCGGTCCATTGCAAGGCCTGCGGCCATATCCTGAATATTCCCGACGACAACGATTGATTGGAGATTGACCCGGCTCAGATCCGTTCCCACGGATGGCGCACGTCCGGTTCATCCTCGTCGCCGGGGCGGGTCGGCTTGCCGCGATGCCCTCTGCCGAAGGTGTAACCTGTCTCGACGGCGCTGCGGCCGAACTTGTCGCGCAGCGCGTCGATTGCGCCTTCGGCAAGGGCGCGCTTGTGAGATCGGGTGTCGACAAGGTCCGGCGGATCAGCCTTTTCGGCGTCGCACAGGTCCGACACGCCGATGCCGAGCAGACGGTATTTCGTGCCGTCGATTTCCTTGCGCAGCAGTTGCAGGCCAGTGTCGAAGATCCTGTCGGCGAGCCGCGTCGGATCGCCGAGCTGGCGGTTGCGGGTGCGAATCCTGAAATCGTTCGACTTGAGTTTCAGCACTACGGTGCGTCCGGCCAAATCCGCCTTTTTCAGGCGGGCCGACACTTTTTCGGAAAGCGCCCGCAATACGGGCACAAGGTCGTTCACTCCGCCAAAGTCCTGATCGAACGTCGTTTCGGCCGATACGCTCTTGGTGTCGCGGTCGGCGGTCACGACGCGCTCATCCTGGCCGCGCGAAAGGTGATAGAGGCGGCTCCCCATGCCGCCATAGCGGCGCATCAGTTCCGCCTGATCCATTTTCTGAAGCTGGCCGATGGTGCGGATGCCGTCGCGCTCCAGCACCGAAGCGAAGGCCTTGCCGACCCCCCAGATCAGCGTGACGGATTGTCCGGCCAGAAATTCGAGCGCTTCCGTCTCTCCGATGACCGAAAAGCCGCGCGGCTTGCGAAAGTCGGAAGCCACCTTGGCGAGGAACTTGCAGTAGGAGAGACCGACAGATCCGGTGATGCCGATCTCCTTCTCCAGCGCTTGCGAAAAGCGCGCCAGAACCAGCGCCGGCGGCATGCCGTGCAGCCGCTCCGTACCGGCGAGATCGAGAAATGCCTCATCGATCGAGATCGGTTCGACCAGCGGCGTCAATTCCTGCATCATGGTTCGAACCTCGCGCCCAACCCGCGCATATTTCTCCATGTCGGGCTTGATGACGATCGCCTCCGGGCAGGCTTCGAGCGCCTTGAACATCGGCATGGCCGAGCGCACGCCGTTGATGCGGGCGATGTAGCAGGCTGTCGAGACGACGCCACGTTTTCCGCCGCCGATGATGACGGGCTTGTCCTTCAGGCTGGGGTTGTCGCGCTTCTCGACCGCGGCATAGAAGGCGTCGCAATCGATATGGGCCAGATGCAGCTTGTACAGCTCGGGGTGGCGCACCAGCCTCGGGCTTCCGCAATGCGTGCAACGCCGTGCCGCATCCCGCTGCAGCGTCAGGCAGTCACGGCAGAAGCCGTGTTCGGGGTGATTGACGGCAGCGCGCATCGGTCGAACATACAAGGAAGCTACGCCATCCTACGCCAGCGGCGACGAGGCTTCAACGGTTGCCTGCCGGCGTGAAGGCGGCTGTGCCGACCAGCGCCTCGGCCAGCATGGTTTCATACTCGGCACGCGGCACGTCTATGGCGCCGAAGCGCTTCAGGTGGTCGGTTGTGAACTGGGTGTCGAGGAGCTTGTAGCCTTGCCGGCGCAGATGTTCGACCAATGCCGCGAGGCAGACCTTGGAGGCGTCGGTTTCTCTGGCGAACATGCTTTCGCCGAAGAAGACGCGGCCCAGCGAAACCCCATATAGCCCGCCCGCAAGCCTGCCTTCGCGCCAGGCCTCGACCGAATGGCAATGACCCATATAGTGAAGCTGTATATAGGCTTCGCGGATCGGGCCGTTGATCCAGGTGGAAGGGCGTTCGTCGCGCTTTTCCGCGCATGCGTCGATCACCGCCTCGAAATCGGTGTCGAACCGTATGTCGAAGGGATTGTGGCGCAGCGTCTTGGCGAGGCTTTTGGGGATGTGAAAGGCATTGAGCGGGATGATGCCGCGAATTTCGGGCCGCACCCAGAAAACCTCCGGGTCCGACTCGCTTTCCGCCATGGGAAATACGCCGGAAGCGTAGGCTTTCAGCAAAAGATCGGTGGGGATGCGGAAGCCAGGTGCGAAAGGGCGGATCATGGCCGCAACATCGGGTCGGTATTCAGGCCTTCGTTCTGCCGTTGTTCACCCCCCTCGTCGAGGGGGGTGAGGATACGGGCGGTGACAGGCTCCGCCGGCAAGCTACTCCCCCTTGGCCAGGTACTTTTCCAGCCAATGGATATCATAGTTGCCGTCCGCGATGTCGTGATTGCCGACGAGATCGCGGAACAGCGGCAGCGTGGTGTTGATGCCGTCCACGACGAATTCGTCCAGCGCCCGGCGAAGGCGCATCATGCATTCCACGCGGTTGCGGCCATGCACGATCAGCTTGCCGATCAGGCTGTCGTAGTAGGGCGGGATGCGATAGCCCGAATAGACGCCGGAATCGACACGGATGCCCAGCCCGCCGGGTGTGTGGAAATGGGTGATGGTGCCCGGTGAAGGCATGAAGGTGCGTGGATCCTCGGCATTGATGCGGCATTCGATCGCGTGGCCCTGGAAGCGAATGTCATTTTGCGTCACCGACAGCCCGCCGCCCGAGGCTACCCTGATCTGCTCGTGGACGAGATCGATGCCGGTGATGGCTTCCGTCACCGGATGCTCGACCTGCAGGCGCGTGTTCATTTCGATGAAATAGAACTCGCCGTTCTCGTAAAGGAACTCAATCGTGCCGGCGCCCGAATAGCCGAGTTCGGCAACAGCGTTGGCGCAGATTGTGCCGATGCGATTGCGCTCGGCCTCGTTGAGAGCCGGGGAGAGGGCTTCTTCCCAGACCTTCTGGTGCCGGCGTTGCAGCGAGCAGTCACGTTCGCCGAAATGCACGCCCTTGCCTGCGCCGTCTCCGAACACCTGCAATTCGATGTGGCGCGGCTTCTCCAGATATTTTTCGATATAGACGGAATCGTCGCCGAAGGCCGCGCCCGCTTCCGAACGGGCGGTGGCGAGGGCAATTTCCAGTTCGCTTTCGGAACGGGCCACTTTCATGCCGCGTCCGCCGCCGCCGGCGGACGCCTTGATGATGACCGGGTATCCGATCTCGGCGGCGATGCGCCTGGCCTCGCTTTCCTCGCTCACCGCGCCTTCCGAACCCGGAACGACCGGGATTCCGAGCCGCTTGGCGGTGCGCTTGGCCTCAATCTTGTCGCCCATGATGCGGATATGGTCGCCGGACGGGCCGATGAAGGTGATGTTGTGAGCAGCCAGGATGTCAGCGAACTTGGCGTTTTCCGACAGGAAGCCGTAGCCCGGATGCACGGCGTCGGCGCCGGTGATCTCACAGGCGGCGACGATTTGATGGATGTTCAGGTAACTGTCGCGCGAAGGCGGCGGGCCGATGCAGACGGCCTCGTCGGCGAGACGCACATGCATGGCGTCGGAATCGGCGGTCGAATGGACGACGACGGTCTGGATGCCGAGTTCCTTGCAGGCCCGGAGCACCCGGAGCGCGATCTCGCCGCGATTGGCTATGAGTATTTTCTGGAACATGCCCAACTGGCCTACTCGACCACAACCAGCGGCTGGCCGAACTCGACCGGCTGCGCGTCCTCGATCAGTATGGCGGTGACGGTCCCGGCGCGGGGAGCGGGGATCTGATTCATGGTCTTCATCGCCTCGATGATGAGCAGAGTCTGGCCTTCGCTGACCTTCTGGCCGACCTCGATGAACACCTTGGCTCCCGGAGCAGGCGCGAGATAGGCGGTGCCGACCATCGGCGAGGGCACAGCGTTCTTGGACAGGTCAGGCGCCGCGGGTGCGGCCGGGGCGGCAGGCGCCGCGGCCTGCGCAGCAGGCGCGGGAGCGTAGGCGGGGGCGACGGCGTGAACCGCCTGCGCCTGGCGCGAAATGCGCACCTTGAAATCTTCGTTCTCGACCTCGATTTCGGTCAGGTTGGTGTCGTTCAGGATTCCCGCCAGATCGCGGATCAGTTGCTGGTCAACACCGGTTTTCTTGCTTGTCATGGTCGAGCCTTCTTGTTGTTGCCGGTTACAGTCGCGCGGCGAGCGCCTGCAACGCCAGCGTATAGCCGAGCGGGCCGAAGCCGCAGATCATTCCCGCGGCGTTCGGCGCGATCTTTGAGACGTGCCGGAACGGTTCGCGGGCATGTATGTTGGAAAGATGCACTTCCACGACCGGCAAGGGCTGAACCGCCTTGACGGCGTCGAGAAGGGCAATCGAAGTGTGGGTGTAGGCGGCGGCGTTGATGACGACGCCCGCAGCCTTGTCGGCGGCTTCATGAATCCAGTCGACCAGCACGCCTTCATGGTTGGTCTGGCGGAAATCCACCTCCAACCCGAGGGTGCGGCCGGACTCGCGGCAAAGGTCGGCGATGCCGTCAAGCGTCTGCGTTCCATAGATGGAAGGCTCCCGCTTGCCGAGCATGTTGAGATTGGGACCGTTCAGAACGAAAACAGTTTTCAATATGCCGACCTTGTCCTGTGGCGGAAGTCGATCACCCGCGCCGGACCTTCTATAATGCGCTTAACCCGGTGCGAAAAGAGCGCAAGCCGCTTCTTTGCCTGTCCACAGCAGGCTTACCCCGGCGATCAAGCCGATTCTATGTCAGAGGGCTTCCCTGGCTGCCGCGATCTTGCCGGCCAGCACTTCCTTGCCGAGCGCGCCGAACACGACTTCCTCGCCCACGACATAGGACGGCGTGCCGGTGACCGAGAGCTTGGTTGCCAGCTCATAGGTGGCTGAAAGCGCCTGCGGAATGGAGGGGTCCTTCATCTTCTCGCGCAATTCGGCTTCGTCTGCGCCTAGCGACACGGCGATCCTGATCGCCTCATCTTCGGTGGCGCGACCTTCCGTAGCCATCAGCGCACGGTGGAACTCGCCGTATTTTTCAGGCTGCATGAGGTGGAACGCCATGGAGACGATGCTGGCCTTCTGCGAATCCGCGCTGAGGATCGGGAATTCCTTGAGCACGAAGCGCAACTCCGGATCGGCCTTGGTCAGCGCGTCCATGTCGTCCATGGCGCGTTTGCAGTAACCGCAATTGTAATCGTAAAACTCGACGATGGTGATCTTGCCGTCGGGATTGCCGACAACGCCGTCGAAGCTTGAGTTGAAGATGGCGTCCTTGTTCTGCTTGATCGTGTCGAGATGGACGAGGCGCTGCTGCTCCTGCTGCTTCGCCTCCAGCGCATCCTGCGCTTCCAGCAGAATTTCCGGATTGGCCAGCAGATATTCGCGCACGATGTTTTCGATCGCCGTGCGATCCAGTGTCTCGGCTTGCGCACGGGTCGTCATTGCAACATCGCGGTCGCCAGCGACGTAGCCGGCGGCAAGCAGCGCCAGCCCCAATGCCGAAGCGCCGAGCAGAACCGTTTTTTTCATGATGATCGTCCTTGTCTGAGCGCTGCGTTGCGCGAATGGCGTTACCTGCGGGCCGATTTGCCCTGATTGATGATGTCCTGCGCGCGCATCCATGCAGGCGAGTTGGGTTTCAGGCGGGTCTGGGCGCGGGCGGCGAATATCGCGGCATCCTTATATGCGCCGGAGTAATAATAGCCTTCGGCGGTCGCCAGTTCCGCTTCGGCTACATTGCCGAGCATGCCCTGCGCCTGCGCCAGATGGCGATAGGCGGAAATGTTTTCGCGGTCGCGCTCCAGGCCCTTGTTGATCTGCGCGACGGCCTGCTTCACCGCGTCGGGCGTACCGATTGCAAGCAGGGCTTGCCCCTGCATCACCGGCAGCAGGCCGGATTTGGCCGGATCCAGCTGGATGGCCTTGCCATAGGCTGTCGCCGCCTCCTTGGGCCGGCCCGCCTTCATAAGGATATCGCCGCGCAGCTCATGGAAGTACGGATTGCCGGGCTGCGCCTTGATGAGCGCATCAGCCTTGCTCTGGGCCGACCGCGGGTTGCCGTACAGATAGGTCACCTGCGCGTCGCCATATCTGGCGGCGAGCGTTCCCGGATTCTTGGCGATCATGCGCGAGGCCGCCGCCTGGCCCTGCGTGTAGGCCGCGATCTTGAAGCGCGCCATATCGTGCCGCTGCTGAAGGGCCGCCGAATCCGCCTTGTTGTAGTTCGGGCTTTTCTGGATCAGCGTCTGCAGGTTGGAAATGCGGTCCTGCGGCATGGGATGGCTGACGCGATAGGGATCGACCCTTGCGCCCGACAAGGACAGCGCACTCTGGAAGCGCTGGAAGGTGGTGAGCATGCCCTTGCCGGACTGGCCGGTCTTGTCGAGATAGGTGATCGCGGAACGGTCCGCCGCCATTTCCTCGCCGCGCTGATAGGACAGCAGGCTGCGGCGCGCCACCTCGCTGCCGCCGGTGGCGAGGCCTATGCCCGCGCCGGCAAGGCCGCGACTGTCGGTGGCCCCGCCGGCCACAATGGCGCCTGCGCCCAGCAGTCCGGCGATGATGGCCATGGTCTTGGCGCGTTCGAGTTGATCGCGCAGTCTCTGCTGGTGCCCGCCAGCGAGATGACCCGCTTCATGGGCGATGACGCCGATGATCTCATTGGGGGTTTCGGCCTGCATCAGTGCGCCGGTGTTGATGAACATGCGGCGTCCGGCGACAAAGGCGTTGAAGCTCTTGTCATTGACCAGAACGATCTGGATACCGGCTTTGGAGAGACCGGCCGCATTGAAGATGGGACGCGAATAGTCGCGCACCAGCGCCTCGATCTCGGCATCGCGCACAACCGGGACGCCTTGCGCAAAGCTCTGCGCACAGGCCGAAGCCAGCATGGCGACGCCAAGCGACACGGTGGCCAGCACCTTGCCAACCCGGGCCGCAGACCGGACGTTTATGGGCAGGTTCGTCATTTCCGCTCCACTCGTAGCTGAGCCTTCGTGCGATGAAAAGGCGCTGGCGTAAAGTTCATGAACTTGTGATCCCCACAGCAATAGGGCAATTGTGCGGCGCGTGGCTGCGCCCGGTTGGCCATTATGGAATGAGGATTGTTGCAAATGAGTGTGTCGTCGTCGCGTCGCGGACAGATCGAGCCATTTCACGCGATGGACGTTCTTGCCGGCGCGAACCGGCTGATCGCGCAGGGCATCGACGTTATTTCCATGGCGGTCGGGCAGCCATCCGACCCGGCTCCCGCCGCGGTGCGGCGTGCGGCCGCCGAGGCTTTGGAGCGCGGACGTATCGGCTATACGGACGCGCTCGGCCTCATGAGCCTGCGGGAAGCCATTGCGCGCCATTATTCCGAACATTACGGCGTGGAGGTCTCGGCCGCCCGCATCGCCGTGACAACAGGCTCGTCCGCCGCCTTCAATCTCGCCTTCCTTGCGATGTTCGACGCCGGTGACCGTGTGGCCATCGCGGCCCCCGGCTATCCGGCCTATCGCAACATCATGATGGCGCTCGGCATCGAGGTTGTCGAAATCGAGCTGGATGGCGCGCCCCATCTGAACGCCGCGCATCTTCGGACGGCTCATGCGCACAAGCCGCTGAAGGGGGTGCTTTTCGCCAGCCCCGCAAACCCGACAGGCGCGGTGATTCCCGAGACAGAGCTGGCTGCGCTGGTCGCAGCCGCACGCGAACTTGGCATCACGGTGATTTCCGACGAAATCTATCATCGGCTGGCTTACAGCGCGCCGGACACGACCGCACTTGCCTATGGCGACGAGGTTACGGTCATCAACTCCTTCTCCAAATATTATTGCATGACGGGATGGCGTATCGGCTGGATGGTGTTGCCGCAGGAGCTGGTGCGGCCGGTGGAGCGCATCGCGCAAAGCCTCTATATTTCCGCTCCCGAACTGTCGCAGATCGCGGCCCTGGAGGCTTTTTCCGCAACGGCCGAACTTGAGGCGGTCAAGGCGCGCTATGCGCAGAATCGCGAGCTGCTGATGCGACGCCTGCCAGAACTCGGCTTTCCGCTGGCCGCGCCCATGGACGGGGCGTTCTACGCCTTCTGCGATGTCAGCCGCCACACAAACGACAGCATGGAATTTGCCGGGCGCATGCTGACGCAAGCGCATGTCGCAGCCACGCCGGGCAAGGATTTCGACCCCCTTCAGGGGCATCGCTACATCCGCTTTTCCTATGCTGGCAGCAACAGCGACATGACCGAGGCTCTGGCGCGTCTGGAGCGCTGGCTGAAATAGAGCGTTTCCAGCAGAAGTGTGAATCGGTTTTGCTTCCGGAAATGCGGCTAGAACAAAGAGATGGAGCGGTTCTGCCGATTCAGTGAAAGCCACAACCGCTCCAGGTTTGAAGCAGACGGGAGGAGGCAGGACGTGCCGGATTTGCAGGGCGTTCTGGATGAAATCGCCGCGGAAATGTCGATGCGCACGGATCGCGGCGCGCTGCCGGACTACATCCCCCAACTGGCCAAGGTGGATCCTGACAGGTTCGGGATCGCGGTCGCCCTCGTCGACGGCCGGGTGCTGACCGCCGGAGACGCCGAGGAGAGCTTTTCCATCCAGAGCGTCTCCAAGGTGTTCACGCTCACACTGGCGCTCGGCAAGGTGGGGGATTCGTTGTGGCGCAGGGTAGGGCGCGAGCCGTCCGGCAATCCCTTCAACTCCATCGTTCAGCTCGAACATGAAGCCGGCGTGCCGCGCAATCCCTTCATCAATCCGGGCGCCATCGTCGTCGCCGACATTCTTCTGGCTGGCCACCAGCCGCGCGAAGCCATCGGGGAAATCCTGCGTTTCATGCAGTTCCTTGCCGATGACGACGGCATTGTGATCGATCATCAGGTGGCCGCATCGGAGCGCGCCACCGGGTTTCGCAACGCCGCGCTCGCCAATTACATGAAATCATTCGGCAATCTCGACCATTCGCCGGAACTCGCGCTGGGCGTCTATTTCCACCACTGCGCCATCGCCATGAATTGCCGGCAGCTTGCGCTGGCCGGACGTTTTCTGGCGGATCGGGGACGCAGCGCCGACGGCCACTCGGTCGTATCGGCGGAACGGGCCCGGCGCATCAGCGCCCTGATGCTGACTTGCGGCCACTATGACGGCTCGGGCGATTTTGCGTTCCGTGTCGGCATTCCGGCCAAAAGCGGTGTGGGCGGCGGCATAATGGGAGCTGTGCCGGGCGTCGGTTCGGTGGCTGTCTGGTCGCCCGGCCTGAATGCGCATGGCAATTCGCAACTGGGAACGCTGGCGCTGGAAAAACTGGCGCGCGCCATGAACTGGTCGGTGTTCGGGGCCTGATCCTTGCCGGTTTTCACGAACAAAAAGACCCGGCTGTTTTTGGCGGCCGGGTCTTTGATCTTACAACCGAAATGTCAGGTTCCTGGAGCGCCGTGCGTCCTGCCGGATGCACGGCGCTCCAACACTTTGATCGAGCATCGGAATAATCCGACCGCCTACACTTGTCGGTCCGCCGCTCTAAAAGAAGCCCTTGCGCTGCCACCAGCCGGCCCGCTTCGGCTTTTCTTCCGCGGGGGCAGACTCTGTCTCCGGAACCACGGATGAAACCACCGGTTCGGCGGGGGCTTCGGCAGCGACGGCCTTGCGGCGCGTGCGCTTCGGTTTTGCGGCAGGTGCTTCCTCGACCGAGCCATTGACGACAGGCGACCCGGCGGCGGCCTGAACCTCGATGGACGGAGCGGTTTCAGCTTCGGCGGGCGTTTCCGGCTGGGCGGGCGTCTCTACGCCGGTTGCTTCTGCCGGAACTTCCTCGGCCTTGGCCTTTTTGGCGCGTGTCGTGGTGCGGCGCGTGCGTTTCGGCTTTTCGGCAGGAGCCTCTTCGACGGGCTCTGCCGCCTTCCCGGCGTCTTCCGTCACCTCGGTCGTTACCGCGGGATCAGCTTCCGTGGGCGCTTCGGTCACAGAGGCTTCCGCCTCGCCAGTTTCGGCCTCGACCGGGAGAGCGGCGGCTGGCTCTTGCGCCGTTACATCGCCTTCGTCTGCCCCGTCGGCATCGGCCGTGGCCTCGACGCCTTCCTCATCGCCATTGCGGTTGCGGCGGCCGCCGCGTTTGCCGCGCCGGCGTTTCTTGGGCTGGGAGTCTTCCTCCGCTTCCGCTTTCACAGATCCGGTTTCGCTTTCGGAGACAGCTTCGGTCTCGTCGCCGGCCTCTTCGGCAGCATCGTCGGCTGTATCCGACACCGAATCGGAACCAGCCTCGTGCGTCTGCTCGCCGTGATCGTGGTCGCGACCGCCACGACGGCGACGGCGGCGGCGGCGCTTGCGGTCGCGCTGGTTTTCACCGTTGCCGTCCTCGTCCTGAGGGGCGCTCGCCTCTTCCGTCTCTTCTTCATCCTCGATGACGATGTCGTCCTCGGGCTCCGGCTCGTCGGCAAAACCGGTCTGCGTGCGGATTTCAACGAACCCTTCGGGCTTCTCGGCGATAGCGCCGCGCGCGATGAGGTAATGCTGCGATGCAGTGCTTTCGTCGGCCTCAATGGTGATCGTCACGCCGAATCGCTTCTCCAGCTCGATCAGCATGCTGCGCTTGTGGTTGAGCACATAGAGCGCCGTGGCCGCAGGTGTGCGCACCGTGATGTGATGACGCGAATCCTTGAGCAGGAATTCCTCGATGGCGCGAACGACCATCAGCGCGACGGAAGAATCCGAGCGCACATGCCCGGTGCCGCCGCAGTGCGGGCAGGGCTTCATGGTCGATTCCAGAACGCTGGCGCGGATGCGCTGGCGCGACATCTCCAGCAGGCCGAAATGCGAGATGCGACCGACCTGGATGCGGGCGCGGTCGTTCTTGAGGCATTCCTTGAGCCGCTTTTCGACAGCGCGATTGTTGCGGCTTTCCTCCATGTCGATGAAGTCGATGACGATGAGGCCGGCAAGATCGCGCAGACGCAACTGGCGGGAAGCCTCCTCGGCCGCTTCCAGATTGGTGTGCAGGGCCGTTTCCTCGATGGAATGCTCCTTGGTGGAGCGGCCCGAGTTGACGTCGATGGAGACCAGCGCCTCCGTCTGGTTGATGATGAGATAGCCGCCGCTCTTGAGCGTCACCTGTGGCTGCACCATGCGGTCGAGCTGGCCTTCGATGCCGGAGCGCACGAAGATCGGCGTCGTGTCGCGGTAGGGTTGCACGACCTTGGCGTGGCTGGGCATCAGCATGCGCATGAAGTCTTTCGCTTCGCGATAGCCTTCCTCGCCGGAGACGAGCACCTCGCCGATGTCCTTGTTGTAGAGATCGCGCACCGAACGCTTGATGAGCGAACCTTCCTCATAGACGAGGGCCGGCGCCGTGGACTGGAGCGTCAGGTTGCGGACATTCTCCCACATGCGCATCAGATATTCGTAGTCGCGCTTGATCTCGGCCTTGGTGCGGCTTTCGCCGGCGGTGCGCAGGATGACGCCCATGCCTTCCGGCACCTCAAGATCGGTCATGATCTCCTTCAGGCGCTTGCGGTCCTGCGCGTTGGTGATCTTGCGCGAAATGCCGCCGCCGCGCGCCGTGTTGGGCATCAGCACCGAATAGCGGCCAGCCAGCGACAGATAGGTGGTGAGAGCCGCGCCCTTGTTGCCGCGCTCTTCCTTGACGACCTGCACGAGCAGGATCTGGCGACGCTTGATGACTTCCTGAATTTTGTACTGGCGGCGCAGCGGCTTGCGGCGGCTGCGGGCCTCTTCCAGAGCATCCTCGGCCCCGACCGATTCGACTTCATGGTCGTCGCCATTGGACGAGGCGACTTCCTCGACCGTGCCACGGTCGGCATTTTCCTGCTCTTCGCCCGAGGTTTCCACAGTTTCGGTGGAAACCTCCTCGGAAATCACATCGGTTTCGACAATTGCCGCCATGGACGCCGGCTTGTCGTCGGGGGAACCGGTTTCCGCCTCGTCGACGTCTTCTTCTTGCGCCTCGATGGCTGTTTCGGCCGGGCTGCGCTCCGCATCCGTCGCAGGGTCGGAATTTTCGTCCGCCTGTGGCGTTACCACGCCGTCATCGGAAGCCATTTCTTCGATCGCCACGACCTCTTCGGAGGCGGCCTCATCATCAATGGTTGTCTCGTCAGCGGCTGCTTCGACGCGATTCGCATCCTCGCCGGTGTCGCGCGCCTTGCTGCCGCGCCGGCGGTTGCGGCGTGAACGATCGCGTTCCTTGCGCTCGTCGCCGCCGCCATTCTCATCGTCATGATCAGCCTGTGCTTCCTCGGCCTCGGCCGCGAGAAGCGCCTGCCGGTCGGCGACCGGAATCTGGTAGTAATCGGGGTGAATTTCCGAAAAGGCGAGGAAACCGTGCCGGTTTCCACCATACTCGACAAAAGCCGCCTGAAGCGAAGGTTCCACCCGCGTTACGCGGGCAAGATAGATATTTCCTTTGAGCTGCTTCTTGTCCTGGGATTCGAAATCGAATTCTTCAATGCGGTTACCGCGAACGACGACAACGCGGGTTTCCTCCGGGTGGGAGGCGTCTATAAGCATCTTGTTGTTGGGCATTACTGCGTGTCCTCCCGGCAGCCGCCAGCGCCGGCCAGCCGGGCCAAGCCCGCTGCCGGTTAAAATGGGTGAGGGTGCCGGATAATTGTATGTCCCTGTGCCGCGGCCGAAGCGCGATGGCGGAGCCGCCCGCTGCCAATGTGGCGCGGTGTGATGCGGACCTTTCCATGATGGCGCTTGAAGGCATAGTCAGCCAGTGGACCTCTTGAACCAAAGCCCGGAAACCGGACCAGCTTGTTTGCTCTTGACCAGAGCCGGCGGGGCACATCCCAGCCGTTTTCCTGAACGCAGACCACTCCCCGCCACGGGTCCATGTCTGCGAAAACCTTTTTGTGACCAGCCGCGAACCGTATCGACCCCGCTGGAAGGCCGCCAGCCAATCATGGAAAGGCAGCGAGCCGCAAGGGACGGTTGCGAGATTGCGGTAGTCCACCGCTGCTTTTAAGATTTGGCGAGATGGAAGGCAACCCCGTTTTCGGATGCCGGCAAATAGGCCTTACGTCGCGTAAGGTCGCTCCTGAAAAGGCTTGGTTAACCTTCTCTGGCTACGAACTGTTAATCGAACTGCGTCGTATCGGCGCCACGATCAACGACAGGCAAGCCGCCGCAATGGAAGCCACGCGACATTATATGGGTGCGGATGCGCAGTTGAGCAAGCCAGCGGGCCTTTGCCGCCGGCTCGGCGGCCTCCTTGCCCTGTTGCTGTTGCTGGCCGGGATTCAGGGGCTCGCCGCGCCCCCGGCGCTGGCGGCCGACCCCGTGACCGCCATCGAATACAAGATGGCCGGCGACGCCACCAAAATGCGCATCGTGCTGAATTTCGACGGCGAGCCGGAACCGAGATGGTTCCTGTTGCGCGCGCCCCACAGGCTGGTCATCGATCTTCCTTCCACAGAAATGCGCCTTGCCGCGGCCGACCTCAAGGCGAGAGGGTTGGTCTCGGGCGTGCGCTACGGCAAGAGCGGCGACGGAGTTTCCCGGCTGGTGATCATCGGCAAGGGGCCTTTCCTCGTAGACAGGCTCGATGTGCTCCCGAACGAGGACGGTCCGGGCCAGCGCATCGCGGTCGAGATTTCCGCCGCTTCCGACCGGCAGTTCGAGGAAGCGCTGGCGGAGCAGGCCATGACCACGGCTGCGACCGTGGCGGGCGACAAGGGCGACCGCAAGAGCAAACACCCGCTGCGTCGCTTCACCGTGGTGCTTGACCCTGGCCATGGCGGCGTCGACGGCGGCGCGGAAGGGGTGAGCGGAACCCAGGAAAAAGAAGTCACTCTGGCTTTTGCGCGTGAGCTCAAGGCGAAGCTGGACGCCACCCGCAAATACGATGTCATGCTGACCCGCGACAGCGACGCCTTCCTGCGGCTGGATGAGCGGGTGCGCATCGCGCGCCAGAACGAGGCCGACCTGTTCATCTCGATCCACGCCGATACGATCCGGCTGAAAGGCATTCGCGGGGCAACCGTCTACACCGTGTCGGACAAGGCGTCGGACGCCGAGGCGCAGGCGCTTGCCGAGCGTGAGAACCTTTCGGACCAGCTCGGCGGCATCGAAGTGAAGGTGGACAGCCCGGAGGTGGCCGACATCCTGTTCGATCTCATCCGCCGGGAGACGCATTCATTCTCGATGAGCTTCGCCAATACGCTGGTGGGAGAGCTTTCGACGACGGTCGGCCTTATCAACAATCCGCACCGGTTCGCCGGCTTCAAGGTGCTGCGCGCGCCGGATGTGCCTTCCGTGCTGGTCGAGCTTGGCTATCTGTCCAATCCCGAAGACGAGGCGCAACTCATCAATCCTGAATGGCGCGACAAGGCCGCCTCCAGCATCATAAACGCCATTTCCGCTTTTGCTTCCGCAAAGGCTGGGGCGGGCGGTTGAGACAACTTCCGGCTGCACTGCGGCGTTGCAAGCGCACAACACAGTGCGATATTGTTTCCGCAATCGAGAATCGAGTTTGCCTGTTGCCGTAATTTACCCACATCAGGGCGACATTGGTTCCCGATCTTGGACCTCCCCCGGGAACCTTGCGCGCGAGGCTGCGTCTTCCAGGGAGGTGGCGGACTCTCGACTGGAGCGGGCATGATTCGGCTTATCGGCTACTTTTTCGGCATCGGCACCGCGCTTGCCTTGCTCGTCGCGGGAGCCGTGGCGATCTACATCGGTAGCCTGGCCAAGGATCTGCCCGACTATGAGGTTCTGGCCAATTACGAGCCGCCGGTGACGACGCGCATCCACGCCTCGGATGGTTCGCTGATGGCCGAATATGCGCATGAACGGCGGCTTTACCTGCCGATCCAGGCGGTGCCGGATCGCGTGAAGGCCGCTTTCCTTTCGGCGGAAGACAAGAATTTCTACAATCACCCCGGCATCGACGCGACCGGTCTGGCGCGCGCCGTGGTCACCAATTTCCAGAACATGGGTTCGGGACGCCGTCAGGTGGGCGCCTCCACCATCACGCAGCAGGTGGCGAAGAACTTCCTGCTGTCTTCGGACCAGACCTATGAACGCAAGATCAGGGAAATGATCCTGTCGTTCCGCATCGAGCAGGCTTATTCCAAGGATCGCATCCTTGAACTTTATCTCAACGAGATCTTTTTCGGGCTCGGTTCCTACGGCATCGCCGGCGCGGCGCTGACCTATTTCGACAAATCGGTCAACGAACTGACCACCTCCGAGGCCGCCTATCTGGCTGCGCTTCCCAAAGGCCCGTCCAACTACCATCCATTCCGTCATACCGAGCGTGCGCTGGAGCGCCGCAACTGGGTGATCGACCAGATGGTGGAGAACAATTACATTTCGCGTGAAGAGGCGGACAAGGCCAAGGCGGAAGGGCTGGGCGTGAAACCGCGCCGCGGCGGCACCTATCTCTTCGCCGGCGAATATTTCACCGAGGAGGTCCGTCGCGAGATAAGCGCGCGCTATGGCCAGAGCGCGCTCTACGAAGGCGGGCTTTCCGTGCGGACGACGCTCAACCCCGAGATGCAGCGTGTCGCGCGCAAGGCGATGCAGACCGGTCTTATCAAATACGACACCTTGCGCGGCTATCGCGGCCCGGTGGCGAGCATCGATGTTTCCGGAGACTGGGGCGTGCCGCTGGGCGAGGTCAAGAGCCTCGACGACGTGCCGGAATGGACGCTGGCCGTGGTTCTGGAAAGCGGCGCTTCGGGCCTCCGCGTCGGCCTCAAGCCGGCGCGACAGGTTTCCGGAGAACTGGTCAAGGAGCGCGTCGAGGCAACGGTTTCTAAGGAGGACATGTCCTTCGCGATGCGTCATGTGGTCGACGGCAAGACGCTCAAGGCAAATTCACCCGCCGATGTGCTGAAGCCGGGCGACGTCATCTTTGTGGAAAAGCGCGAAGGCTCCGACAATGCCTATGCGCTGCGCCAGTTGCCTGAGGTGAGCGGCGGCATGATCGCCATGGACCCTCATACCGGCCGCGTTCTGGCCATGGTCGGCGGCTTTTCCTATGCGCAGTCCGAATTCAACCGCGCAACGCAGGCGATGCGCCAGCCTGGCTCATCGTTCAAGCCGATCGTCTATGCGGCCGCGCTCGACAACGGCTACACGCCGGCCTCGGTCATCATGGATGGACCGATCACGATCCAGAGCGGCAACACCACATGGACCCCCAAGAACTATGACGGCCGCGCCGCCGGTCCGTCGACGCTGCGTTCAGGCATCGAGCGTTCGCGCAATCTGATGACGGTGCGGCTGGCCAACGACATGGGCATGAAGCTGGTCGCCGAATACGCCGAGCGCTTCGGCGTCTACGACAAGCTGGCGCCCTATCTGCCGATGTCGCTGGGTTCTGGCGAGACGACGGTGATGCGCATGGTTTCCGCCTATGCGATCATGGCTAATGGGGGCCGATCGATAAAACCGTCGCTCATCGACCGCATTCAGGACCGTTACGGCAAGACCGTGTTCAAGCATGACGACCGCGGCTGCGAAGGCTGCAACGCCGGCGAATGGCAGAACCAGCCGGAGCCGGAACTGGTGGACAACGCCGAGCAGGTTCTCGACCCGATGACCGCCTATCAGATCACCTCCATGATGGTGGGTGTGGTGCAGCGTGGCACAGCCACCTCCGTCGCGGAACTTGGCCGCCACATCGCCGGCAAGACGGGCACCACCAATGACGAGAAGGACGCCTGGTTCATTGGCTATACGCCGAACCTCGTGGTGGGAGTCTATCTGGGTTACGACAAGCCGCGCAGTCTTGGCCGGGGCACCACCGGCGGCGGCCTCGCCGCTCCCGTCTTCAAGGATTTCATGCGGGTGGCGCTGGAGGGCACGCCCAACGTCGACTTCAAGACGCCCGAAGGCATGAACCTTGTGTCGATCGATCGCAAGACCGGCATGCACGCCACCGCCGGCCAGCCCGGCACTATCGTCGAGGCGTTCAAACCCGGCACTGGCCCCGCGGATTCCTATTGGGTGATCGGCATGGGCGAGGATGGCTCCAACGGCTATGGCGAGGCGCTGTCCCCGCAGGCCAGCCAGGCCATCCAGTCGGGCGGCGGCGGTCTGTACTGACCTTTTGCTCCGGCGCTACAGATGGGCGGAACCTGGACCTGCCCATTTTGCTTTACAGGCGTGACGCTGCTGCCTATGTATCGCGCCAACCAATCAAATCATCCCATCCAAACAAGGGAACAGCGCCCGCCATGCGCGCCGAAACGCAGAACATTGTCGACGAAATCAAGCAGGCCATAAGCCTGCTGAGGAGGCATCTTTGACTGGGATCAGGCTCTGAAACGACTGGAGTACCTGAATGTCCTGGCGGAGGATTCCAGCCTCTGGAACGATCCGCAGGAAGCCCAGAAACTGATGCGCGAGCGCCAGACGCTCGAAGACGGGATCGGCGCGGTAAAAAGCCTGACGCAGGCGCTGGCGGACAATCTCGAACTCATCGCCATGGGTGAGGAGGAGGGTGACGACAGCATCGTCGCCGAGGCCGAGGATGCGTTGCGCTCGATGCGCGGCGAGGTCAAGGCGCGGCAGGTCGAAACGCTGCTTTCGGGCGAGGCCGACACCAACGACACCTATATGGAAATCCACGCCGGTGCCGGCGGCACGGAGAGCCAGGACTGGGCTTCGATGCTGTTGCGCATGTACACGCGCTGGGCCGAACGCCGCCGTTTCAAGGTGGAGGTTCTGGAAGTCCACGATGGCGAGGAAGCGGGCGTCAAGTCCGCAACGGTGCTGATCAAGGGCCACAATGCCTATGGCTGGCTGAAGACCGAATCGGGCGTGCACCGGCTGGTGCGCATTTCGCCCTATGACAGCAATGCGCGCCGCCACACGTCGTTCGCCAGCGTCTGGGTCTATCCGGTGATCGACGACTCGATCGTTATCGAGATTCCGGAATCGGAAGTGCGCATCGATACCTATCGCTCGTCCGGCTCGGGCGGCCAGCACGTCAACACGACCGATTCGGCCGTGCGCATCACGCACATTCCGACCGGTATCGCCGTGGCCTGTCAGGCGGAGCGCTCGCAGCACAAGAACCGCGCCAAGGCGTGGGAAATGCTTCGCTCGCGCCTGTATGAGGAAGAACTGAAGAAGCGCGAGGCCGCAGCCAACGCGACCGAATCCTCCAAGAGCGATATCGGATGGGGGCATCAAATCCGCTCCTATGTGCTGCAACCCTATCAGCTGGTGAAGGATCTGCGCACCGGCGTGGAATCGACCAGCCCTTCAGACGTGCTCGATGGCGATCTGGATGAGTTCATGGAAGCATCGCTGTCTCACCGCATCAGCGGAAGCGAAGGTGCAGCGATAGCCGATATCGACTGAACGGCTCTGAATTCAGGACGGACAACCCCGCAAAGGACAGATTTCGGCTGAAGGGGTTCCGCATTTCGCCGCATTTTGTGTTAGAACCGGCCGGAATGGGTCAAGGCGCATCGCGCCGCAGCTTACGAGGGACAATCCTGATGAAGACCAGAACCGTGATCGCCATGATGGTTGTCGGCGCGCTTGCAGCAGCCTGCACGACCGACCCCTACACCGGCCAGCAGAAGATTTCCAACACGGCCGGCGGCGCCGGCATAGGTGCTCTGGCAGGTGCGGCGCTCGGAACGCTGGCGGGCGGCGACGATCGCCGCAACGCGCTGATCGGCGCGGGCGTTGGCGCGCTCGCCGGCGGCCTTGTCGGCGCCAAGATGGACCAGAACGAGGCCGAGCTGCGCGCGCAGTTGCAGGGGACCGGCGTGAGCGTCACCCGTGTCGGCGACCAGATCATGCTCAACATGCCGTCCGACATCACCTTCGGCGTCGATCAGGATGCCGTACGCGCCGATTTCTATCCGGTGTTGAACTCGGTGGCGCTGGTGCTGCGCAAGTATAACCAGACGCTGGTCGACGTTTACGGCCATACCGATTCCACCGGCAGCGACCAGCACAATTACGATCTGTCGCAGCGACGCGCGCTCTCCGTGGCCAACTATCTGGCCGGGCAGGGCGTCGACCAGCGCCGCTTTGCCGTCAGCGGTTTCGGAAAGACCCGCCCCGTCGCCACCAACGCGACAGCGGATGGCCGGGCGCAGAATCGTCGTGTGGAAATCCAGCTTTCGCCGCTCACCTGAGCAGGCCGGCGGCTGTGGAAAAAGGGCGGGCTTTCCCGCCCTTTTTTGTTGCTTCGACGAACAGTTCGAAGCGGCGTGGTTTCACCACGACAACTGCTTCGTTCTTTTCCATATCCAGGGGAACGACGCTCTTTTCCCCTCATGACGCCCACAGAAAACCGATGGGTTCAGGGAACCATGGTTCCGGTTGCCTGCGTGACACGCGGCCTTGAAGGGCCATCGCGCGCGACGAGCAGTATGTTGCAAAAAGAAAGGGCGGGAAATTCCCGCCCTTTCCTGATTCGTATCGAACCCTGCTTACCGCAGACGGCCGCTGGCATGGGCCAGCATGGTGTAGACCTTGCCGGTATCGGAGGTGAGGTAGGTCTGCGTCATGATGTTGTCGCGGTCGGTGCGGGCGACATCCTTGAGCAGCTTCTCGAAGTCCTCGCAATAGCGGTCCACAGCGGCCCGGAACTCGGCTTCCGCCTGATATTTGCGGCGGATATCGTCAAAGGTCTGCTGGCCCTTGAGCGTGTAGAGACGACGGGTGAACACGTCGCGTTCGCCACGCCGGTAGCGGTTCCACAGCTCGATCGACGCTTCATGGTCGATGGCGCGGGCGATGTCGACCGACAGCGAGTTAAGTGATTCCACCACATGCAGCGGCGAACGCTCTGCCGGCTTCGCCGCGCGCGGCGCATCGGCTACAGGCCTGGCGACCTCGTCGCGCGAAGCACCGGTGAGCAGATCGCGAACCCAGCCGCCCTGCGGTTGCTGGCGGGCCTCCGGCTCACGCTGGCGCAGCGCCGTTTGCGGGCCCTGATCCTTGTCCAGCGCGCCGCGGAGAGCCGTGTCGCCAATCGGGCTGGCAGGAGCCTGTGGGGCGGCAGGCGGGGCGGCCCGGCGTGGCTGTTCTACGGGACGCGGAGCGGGGGCCTGCGCTGCGGGGCGCAGGTTATCCGACTGCGGAGCATCGGTGCTGCGGCCGGACTTGGCGACGATCGCCGACAGTTCCTTGAGAGCGTTGATCTGCTCGGAAACGGCGCGGCGGATGGCCGTGGTCGATTCCTTCGCCTCGGCCGGCATCTCCACCACACCGCGCTTCAGTTCGGCGCGGGTGATGTCCAACTCGCTCTTGATGGCGGCGGCGGTGCGGCGCATCTCGTCGGTGGCGTCGGCGAAGCGCTGGGTCGCGGACTCCACGACATCGCCGATGGACGAGCGGATCTTGTCGGCCGATTCCAGCGTGCGGCTTTCGGCGGTCTGCAAGGTCCGGCCGACGAGCGACTCGAAGGACTTCATGACCTTTTCGAGGTCTTCCGACTTCTTGACCAGACCGACGGCGAGATCGTCCAGCGAGGACTGCCGCTCCAGCGTGTGCTCCAGATTGCTCTGCGCCGAGCTGAGCAGTTCCGATGCGCTCGACAGCAGGCGGCTGTGCTCGTCGAACTTGGTGGCGATGGAAGCCACCTCGCGCAGCGTATTGGAGGACAGATCGGTGAGGCGGGTCGTGTTGGAATCGACCAGACGGGCCGAGCTTGCAAAGGTCTGCGCTGCCTTTTCGGTGGTCGCCGCGAAACTCTGCGTGCTGTCGGAGAGCTTCTCGTCGATCTCGCCGAGGTTGGCAGCCGCCCGTTCGATGAGCTGGCCGAGCCCCTGACTGGACGCGCCCAGACGGCCGATAAGATCGTTGATGTTCTCGGCGAGCGTTGCGCGCGCATTCTCCACAGCCGACAGGGTTTCCGCCGTGCGGTTGGCGAGCGCATTGGAAAGACGCGCATTCTCCTGCCGCAGCTTTTCGGTGGCGCGATCGGTCGCTTCCTCCATGCTCTTCTGCAGTTCCGCGCCGCCGTCGGCGAAACGCTCGACCAGAGGCCGCGCGGTTTCGTCGAGAATGCGGGTGATCTCGGCCGAACGGGTGGCCAGCATCTCGTTGAGTTCACGCGTGTTGGAGCCGATGGTCCTTGCCGCCTCGTTGGTGCTCTGGCCGATATGCTGGCCGACGGCGGTGAAGGTCTCGGCAATGGTGTTGGCGCGCGTAACAAGCTGGTTCTCGGCCTGCGAAATCTGCTCGTTCAGCTTTTCGCCCATCACTTCGGCAGAACGCGCGAAGCGATTCTCGGCGCTGGCGACTTCATCGCCAATGCGGCTTGCGACACTGGCCGCGCCAGCGGCCAGACGCTCGTCGGCGCCGGCGAGGGCGGCCTCGATGGAGCGGGCCTGATCGGCGAGCGCCTTGCCTGTTTCGGCCGCGCGTCCGGCAACCTGCCGTTCGGTCTCCGCGAAGGCGCCGACGATGGTTTCGGCATGCTGACCGATGGTCGACGCCGTATCGGCAATGCGTGAAACGATGCGATTGTCGGCTTCGTCGAACACGCGCGCGATTTCGGCGGCACGTCCGCCCAGAACATCGGACCCCTCGGCGATACGTTGCGCGATCTTTCCGTCGACCTCCTCGAAGACGCGGCCCACTTCGGCGGCACGACCGACAAGGGTCTGCGAGCCTTCGGCGATGCGCTGCGTCAGTTGCTGATCGGCGGCATCGAAAATCTGGCTCATCTCGGCCGCGCGGCCGGTAAGAGCTTCGGAGCCTTCGGCAATGCGCGCCACAAGTTTCTCATCGGCCGTCTCGAAGATGCGGCCCAGGTCGGCGGCGCGGGCGGCCAGAGCCTCTGCGGATTCGCCGATGCGGGTGCCGAGACGGGCGTCCGCATCCTCGAAGTTGCGCAGAATGTCGCCTGCGCGCGCGGCCAGCGACTGAGCCGTTTCGATCGCACGCTGCGCGAGGCGCTGGTCGGCGACCTCGAAGCTCTCGACGATCGACCCGGCGCGGGCAGCAAGGCTGTCGGCGGTTTCTTCGGCACGCGCGATCAGCATGGAAGACGTATCTTCCGCGCGGCTGGCAAGACGGCCTTCCGCGTCCTCGAAGGCGCGCGAAATATCCTGAGCCCGTGAGAGCAGGGCGGCCGAAGTCTGTTCGGCGCGCTCGGCGATCTTGCGGTCGGCATCGGTAAAGGCCATGCCGGCCTGCTCGTTGAGCATCGACGTGATTTCCAGAACCTTGTCGCGCAAGGCGCCGGCCACGGACACGGCGCTCTTTTCAAGCGTGCCGCGAATATTGTCGACGCCGATAGACAGGGCGCGCTCCATGGTGCTGGTGCGCTCGTCGATGACGCCGGTCTGGCGCTCGAAGGCGCCTTCGATGCGGGCGATGTCGCCGGTGATCGAGTCGGAAATACGCGTGCTGGTCGAGGCGATGCGTTCGATGTGGTCGCCAACGGCCACGTCAATCTCTCGGCGCGCGTCGGCCAGCTTGTCCACCTGACCTGCAACGGCTTCCTCGATCTGGCCCCGGCTCTGGAAAATCTTCTCCAGATCGGCTTCCAGCGCACGCTGCAGGATGTTGCGGCCTTCGGCCAGCTTTTCGACCTGACCGGCGACCAGACCATCGATGCCGGCACGGCTTTCGGCGAGCTTGGCGAGGTCTTCCTCAAGCACGCGCGACAGCGCGTTGCGGTCCATGACCAGACGGCCGGCATGCTGCTCGATGAGGGTGTTGACGCGGGCCAGTTCCCCATCCAGCGCCTGTGAAAGCAGGGCGCGTTCTTCGGCCATCTTGTCCGCCTGCGCGGCAATGGCCTGCTGGACGGCGCCGAGATCCGTTTCCAGCGCGCGCTTGAGGATTTCGCGGCCCTCAGCCAGCTTCTCGACCTGTCCGGAAACCAGACCGTCGATATCCGAGCGATTTTCGGCCAGCTTGGCGAGATCAGCCTCCAGCGCACGCCGCAGGATATCGCGGCCCTCCGCCAGTTTCTCAACCTGAGCGGCAACCAGACCGTCGATGCTGGAGCGGCTTTCGGCCAGCTTGGCGAGGTCCTCTTCCAGCGCCCTGGCGAGCGCAGCGCGCTCCTGCACCAGACGATCGGCATGAGCGCCGACGAGATTGTTGACGTTGCGCAGATCGTCCTCGAGCGAGTGCGAGAAGCGCTCACGCTCGCCGACAAGCTGCTGGGACTGCTCGGCGATCACATTACGGATGGTGTCCAGATCGCGTTCGAGCGCGGCCTTCAGGATATCACGGCCTTCCGCGAGCTTCTCGACCTGACCGGCGACAAGGCCGTCGATGCCGCTCCGGCTTTCGGCCAACTGGGCCAGATCGTCCTGCAATGTCTGGGAGAGCAGAGTGCGGTCGCCGGCGAGCTTTTCGGAATGCTCGGCGAGCATGCGGTTGATGTAGGAGAGGTCGCCCTCCAGCGCGCGCTTGAGGATATCGCGGCCTTCGGCCAGCTTTTCGACCTGACCGGCGACAAGGCCGTCGATGCCCGCACGGCTTTCGGCCAGTCTGGCGAGGTCGGCTTCCAGCGCCTGCGTGAGCAGGTTGCGATCGCCGACCAGCTTCTCGGAGTGTTCGGTGATCATCTGGTTGATATTAACGAGATCGGTTTCAAGCGCGGTCTTGAGGAAGTCGCGGCCCTCGGTGAGCTTTTCAAGCTGGCCTGCGACCAGACCGTCGATGCCGGCGCGACTTTCCTCGAGCCTGGCGAGGTCGGCTTCAAGCACCTGCGACAGCAGGTTGCGGTCGCCGGCAAGCTTTTCGGAATGCTCGGCGATCATGCGGTTGATGTTGGAAAGGTCCGCTTCCATGGCGCGGCGCAGGATGTCGCGGCCCTCCGCCAGCTTCTCGACCTGCCCGGCGACAAGCCCGTCGATGCTCGAGCGGCTTTCGCCCAGCTTGGCCAGATCCGCTTCGAGAGCACGTGACAGAATGGTCCGGCCCTCGGCAAGCTTGCCAACATGGCTGGCGACCATTTCATCAATGTTTACACGAGCCTGAACGAGCTTCTGGGAGTCTTCGTGCAGCGAATCCGCCAGGCGCTTACGACCAAATTCAAGTGTGTCGAGGTGCGTGCCCAGCGACGCGTCGATAGCGGCGCGGGACTCGTTGACCTTGCGCAGGTCTTCCTCAAGAGCGCGCGAGATCAGGCTGCGACCTTCGGCCAGCTTCTCGATCTGGCTGGAGACGACGGTGTCGATCTCGGCGCGGCCCTCGGCGAATTTGGCCAGATCGTCGTGCAGGGCGGCGGCCATGCGTTCGCGACTTTCGGCCATCTCGGCGCTGTGCCGGCGCACCGCATCGTCGATCCCCGTGCGCGCCTCGGCCAGCTTTTCGATGTCGGCATCGAAGGCGGAGGAGACGGTGTCGCGGGCAGATTCGAGGCGACCGGCGAAGTCGCCGGCGCGGGCTTCCAGCATGGTCGAGGTCGAGGAAATCAGTTCGGCCATGTCGGAGCCGATCTGATTGCGGCCCAGCTCGATCGTGGAGGAGAGCGAATCCTTGCCGGAGTTGAAGGCTTCCGCGATATCGCGGGTGCGTTCGGCCAGCGTCTCGTTGATCTGGCGGGCGCGTGCTTCAAGCGCGGCGTTGAGCTTTTGGGTGCCGGTGTCCAGCGCCTCGGCGCGGGTTTCGAACTCGCTGATCAGCGCCTGGCCACGCTCGGCCAGCGTGCGCTCGATGCCGGTCAGGCTGGCCTCGAACTCGGAGGTGAGAGTGCGCGCGGCGCCACCCAGCAGGGAGACCATGCCCGAAGTGCGGTCGTCCAGCAGTTCGGTGAGCGAACGGGTGAGCCCGTCGGCGCTGTCGGTCAGCTTGGCGATGCGGGTGTCGAGCAGCGAGGCAAAGGCTTCGCCGGAAGTCGACAGGCGGTCGGTGATGGAATCCAGCCGGGTTTCGACAGAATCGAAGATCGACAGGGAGCTTTCGTTGATACGGTCGATCAGGGTGTCGCCGGAGGAGGTGATGGTCATCGAAAGCTGGGTCGAGGCGCCCTTGATGCTTTCGCGGATGGCGTCGCCGGCGGAGCTGATCTCTTCGCGCAATGTCTCGTGGGCGCCGGCGATCGAGGCGCGTACGCGCTCGGCGTGGCCGATGACGGCCTCGCGCTCGCTGCCAAGGCCGTCGACGAGCGAACGGATGCGCGCTTCATTCTCGGAGTAGGAGCGTTCGATCTGGTTGACCTCGCTGTGCACCAGCGTTTCCAGTTCGACGGCGCGGGCCAGCGTGCGCTCGATGCCTTCGCCCATGGCGGCGACTTCGCGGCGCACGGCTTGGCCAAGCGCCATGACGCGATCCTGCGCGATGCTTTCCGGTTCGGCCAGGCGGAACGCCATCTCCGTCATGGACTGGGCGGCAAGGCGCATTTCCTGTGCGCGGCGCACCATGGCGGCGAAGGCCCAGAACAGAACGATGGGCAGGACGGTGGCGACAACAAGGCCGATCAGCTGCGGACGGGCGAGGAACTGCTCGAAGGAGCGCACCTGCCAGACCTCCGGCCCGATGACCAGATTGGCGAGGGCCGCCGCACCCGCAATCCATGCGAGCGACAGGAAAGCAACCACCCAGTAGATGGTGTTCGGCGCACGGCGGTTGAGGCTGTGGAGAAGCGACTTGTAGTCCTTCTGACGATCATCGTTGGCTGGTGCAAAACCCGCGGGAGCCGGCGTAAAGCCCGCAGCTTGCGGCTCCACGGGACGAAGATCGGATGGCGCGGGCTGCTGTTCCGCAACCTGCACGGTGGCCGTTTCCGGTGGCTCGGGCTGGCGCTCCTGCGAGGTGCGGCTCGCCCGCGCCAGTTCGTCGGCAGCTTCCGCGATCTGCGCTTCCAGATCTTCCATGGAGGCTGCAATATCGAGATCGCCGATATCGGACGTATCCAGATCCAGGTCGAGATCGAGGGCTTTTTCAAGCTCCTGGGCAACGTCCTTGTCGAGGGACTTCGCCGTCGTGGTTTTCTTCGCCATGCCTTCGCTACCCTGTACTAGCTGCGTGGAGCGTCTTGTTCTGGTTCTTCACGCCCTGCGGAGAGGCCAACTATCGAAGCCTCGTATCGTAATGACACAGGGGGGTAAATAAAACATGCATTCGCGCCGATGCGTAAAACTTTAAATATAAGGTTAACGGCGGCGTGAGGGCGAAACCGCGGAAATCCAGATTTTTTCAGGCTGTACATGGTTCAATCCTTAACCCGCTGTCCACCGCTTATTGCCAAATTGCTCTCCGCCGGACGGTCGTGATCGACGCGCCGGGGGAGTTGGGCGCATGAATAAAGGCGGGCATATGGCCAGTTCGGGACACGCAATGGAAAGCTGTGGGAAAGCGCCCCGATCGCCTGTGGACCTTGCTCATCTCGAGCGACAGGCCATGGGCGACAGGCAACTGCAGCGCGAAGTTCTCAACCTGCTCGCGGAACAGGCGCAGTCGGTGCGCCTGCGAGTCGGCTCGGCTTCCCCCGAAGACCGCGCCGCAATGGCGCATGGGCTGAAGGGCGCTGCGCGCGGGGTTGGCGCATTCGTGCTTGCCGATTGCGCGGACGCTCTGGAGCGTGAACCCGAAATTGAACAGCACCGGACACGGCTTGAGCAGGCCGCGGACGCGTTTCTGGCTTTCCTGTCGGGGCTGGAGCAGGAGCCTTGACCGTCCCGCGCGCCCGCCACGGCGATCTTGCGCCGCAGTTGACTTAGCCGGTGGAGTGATTATCTCGGCGATGGCTTCCCCTCAGGTGAACAAATGACCAAGCTGACCTTCATCGCCCATGACGGCACCCGTTTCGATGTCGAAGCCGAAAATGGTTCGACCGTCATGGAAAGCGCCATCCGCAATTCCGTGCCGGGCATTGAAGCTGAATGCGGCGGCGCGTGCGCCTGCGCCACCTGCCATGTTTATGTCGACGAGGAATGGACGGATATCGTCGGCGAACCAGAGGCGATGGAAGAAGACATGCTGGACTTCGCCTATGATGTCCGCCCGACCTCGCGCCTCTCCTGTCAGATCAGGGTCCGGGACGAACTCGACGGTCTCGTCGTATCGGTCCCGGAACGCCAAGGTTAGAGCATCGGGGACCGAAAAGCGGACGCGGTTTTCGGATTATTCCGACAGTATGCACGGCGCTCCAGTTTCTCACTCCGGCATGATCGGGGCTTTCGCAGCATCGTACCCGCGCAAAGGCTTCTGCGGCATGAAGGCGAAGGTCAAAAGCGCGGCGGTGATCATCACGCCTGTGGCGATGAATATTGTCGAGAAAGATCCGTGCGTTCCGGCCATTTCGGCAGTCATCGCGCCTTCGCCCGCAAGTGGAAGGTCGTTGCCGAGCGCGATGGCGCCCAGAGCGGCGACCCCCATCGCGCCGCCCAGAGACCGCAGGAAGGTCAGCAGCCCCGTCGCGATGCCGAGATCCTTCTTGTCGACGGCGTTTTGCACGGCGACGGTCGAAACCGGAAAAATCGTGCCGATGCCGATGCCGATGACGGTGGTGGCGAGTTCGACCTCCATAATGTGTGCCTGATCGGCAATGTAAGCCAGCACGCCAAGGCCCAAAATGGCGCAAGCGAGGCCGACATGCGCTATGCGCTTGTAATTCACCATACGCGGAACAAGCCGGCCGCTCAGGCCAGCGCCGGCCGTCATGCCCAGCAGGAGGCCGAGCATCGCAAGGCCCGTATCGCCCGGAGACAGGCCCAGTGTGGCCTGCATATAGACCGGAAGGTAGACGGCTAGCCCGATACTGCCGCCCTGCAGCAGAAACATGGTGACGGTGCCGGTCAGCACGATGCGATTGCCCAGCACCTCCAGAGACACCAAGGGCTCGTCGGCAAGGCGCAGTCGCAGCCCGAAGAGGAACCAGAATGCGGCCGAACCCGCCAGAAGCCCCACGATTTGCGGGTCGCTCCACGCGTAGTTGTTACCGCCCCAGTTGACGGCAAGCAGCAGCAGGGAGGTTGCGGTGATGAGCAGCAGCGCGCCCCAGCCGTCGATGTTGTGCCTGGCGCCGGCTATGGCGAGTTTCTTCAGCGGATTGCTGATGAAGGCTATGGCGATGAGCCCGAGCGGCAGGTTGATCCAGAAAATCAGCGACCAGTGCAGATGCTCCGCGAACCCGCCGCCGAGCAGCGGGCCGGCGACGCTGGCGATTGCCCATGTGCCGGAAATCCAGGCGGCATAGCGCGCGCGTTCGAGCGGCGGCACCAGATCGCCGATCACCGTCTGCGTCAGCGCAAACAAGCCGCCGCCGCCGAGCCCTTGCACGGCGCGGCCGGCTATCAGAACCAGCATATTGGGCGCGAGCGCGCAGATGACGGAACCTGCCAGAAAAATCAGGATCGCCGCGAAAATGACCGGGCGGCGGCCGTAAATATCGGACAGCTTCCCATATAAGGGAGCCACCGCGGTGGCGGTGAGCAGATAGGCCGTGACCACCCATGACAGATATTCGGCATGACCGAGCGTGGCCGCCATGGTGGGCAGGGCAGGCGCGACGATGGTCTGGTCGAGCGCGGCCAGCAGCATAGATAGAAGCACGCCTGCGATGATGACGTTCTTTTCCCGATCACTCAGCGAGAAACCGGGAACGGCCCCTTTCGGCTGGCCGCCAATCGGCTGGTCCATTGTTGTTTTTCTCCGATTTCGAAACGATGGTTGGGCGGGCCGCGCCTCAACTCTGCTTTCCGGCCTTGTCCAGGCGGTCGATGCGGTGGAGCAACAGGCGCAGGAGCCTGTTCTCGAAGTTGATGCCTTCGACACGGTCGAACTCGATCTGGGCGCGATCATGCTTTGCAAGCACCCGTGCCGAAATCTCTCCGGCTCTGGCTGCGGCTTGCTCGCAGGTCTTGTATCTTGCCGGCCTTCTCAAGGTCTGTTCGAGTTCGCGGGCATGCGCCTTTGCGATTTCCACATGGCGCTCCTCATGCCTTTTTATGTCGGCGAACAGTGTATCCCAGAAAATGCGGACTTCTGCGTTCGCATGGCGGCGCTGCCGCCATTTCGGCAGCACGATGCTGGCTTTTACGGTCGTATCCGCCGATACGATGCGGCAATGGCGGCCGTCATTGGCGTAGCCGACCTTTGTGGTGAAGTTCATGCGCGTTGCGCCCGGATGACGCAGGCCGGTCGATTTCACATGTGGCCCGCGCTTGAAGAGCTCGCTTTCGATCTGCTCGAACGTAGTGCCGCCGACGCCGAAATAGCTGTAGCTTTTGGAAAGGGTCTCCGCTGCGGCGGGCGCCGCGGCAGCGGCCGCTATGATCAGGGGGAGGAAAATTTTCTTCATCATGTTGTCTCTGGCGGCACCTTGCGTTACGGCGGCATCCGGCGCAACGAAAAAGCGGTCAATCGCCACAGGCTGAACGGCAGGCATGATGGGACAGTGGCATCTGGCGCATGGACGCCATATCGATCTCGGGGCGCGTTCCGTGGTGATGGGCATCCTGAACGTGACCCCGAACAGCTTTTCGGACGGGGGTCTGTTCACCACGCTCGATGATGCGGTGGCGCAGGCTCGCCTGATGGTGGAGCAGGGCGCGGCGATTATCGATGTCGGCGGCGAGTCCACCCGTCCCATGGCCATGCCTGTCAGCGCCGCCGAGGAGCAGAAGCGCGTTCTGCCGGTGATCGAGGCGTTGGCCTCGCTCGATGGCGTGCTTCTTTCCGTGGATACATACCGGGAAGAGACGGCGCGGCTGGCTGTGGCGGCAGGCGCGCATATCGTCAACGATGTGTGGGGGCTCCAGCGCGAGCCGGGCATCGCAAAGGTCGCGGCGGACACCGGGGCAGGGCTGGTGATCATGCATACGGGCCGGGAACGCCAGAAACTGGCCGACGCGATCGAGGATCAGTTCCTGTTCCTGCGCAGATCGCTGGAAATCGCCCGTGAGGCGGGCATCGACGACTCGCGCATCGTGCTCGATCCCGGCTTCGGTTTCGCCAAGGAGACGCCGGAGGACAATCTCGACCTGATGGCGCGATTCGAGGAACTGCACCGGCTCGGCTTTCCGCTGATGGCGGGAACATCGCGCAAGCGGTTCATCGGGACGATCACCGCACGCGAGGCCCCGCATCGCGATGCGGGAACGGCAGCCACGAGCGTCATTCTTCGCCTCAAGGGCGCCCAGCTTTTTCGCGTCCACGATGTCGCAATCAACATGGACGCCCTGGCCGTGGCGGATGCTATGCTGGCGCGCCAGTCCTCTCTCGCCGCCCGGCCGGAAGAATAGAACATGTACACCATTCGCATGAAGAATTGCGCCTTCTTCGCAAGGCATGGCCTGCTGGAGGAGGAGGAGCGGCTCGGCCAGCGCTTCTACGTTGATGCGGTGATGCATGTTGAGCCGAGCAAACCGATCGAATCGGACTCCATGGAGGCGACCGTTGATTATGGCGTGGCCTTTCAGGTGATCGAGGAAATCGTCACCGGCCGCCGGCATTTCCTGATCGAGACGCTTGCGCATGAGGTGGCGAAGGCGCTTGCAGCGCGATTTCCGCAGATTCAACGTTCGGAAATCACGGTTCGCAAGCCGAATGCGCCGGTGCGCGGCGTTCTCGACTATGTCGAGGTGACCGTTGCCTGGCCGCAATAGCCGCGTTTTCCTGAGTCTGGGCGGCAATCTGGGCGATCCGGAAAAGTCGATGTCCGCCGCGCTGCGGACCCTTGATGCCCATCCCCATGTGGAGGTGAGCGGGGTATCCTCGCTTTACCGCACGCCGCCATGGGGAAAGCTGGATCAACCGTCTTTCCTGAATGCGGCCGCGGAGCTTTCAATTTCGCTGCAGCCGCAGCAGCTTCTGGAACTTTGCCTCGAAACGGAGCGCCGCCTGAAGCGGGTGCGCGAGGAGCGGTGGGGGCCGCGCCTCATTGACATCGATATATTGATGTTCGACGCCCGCATCATTCAGGAAACGGGGCTTGAAGTGCCTCATCCACGCATGCTGGAGCGTGCTTTCGTGCTGGCGCCTCTGGCGGAGCTTGCGCCCGGTCTCGACATCGGCGGTGAGCCGATCGAGCAACGACTGGCGGCGGTGGACACGAGCGGAATCGAGCGCCTTGCTTCCGGACGAGAGTGGTGGCGGGCCTGAGCGGCTGCTTCAGCCGGCGAATCCGCCGCCATCGAGGAAGGCTTTTTCTTCTGGTGTCGTTTCGCGGCCAAGCGGGCCGTTGCGGTGAGGGAAGCGGCCGAAGCGTTCAATGATGTCGTGATGGTCCACGGCATATTCCAGATAGCTGGCGGCGTTGGCCTTGTGCAGTTCTACCGACCGCTTCTGGTCGGCAAGGTCTTCGGAGTGCTCGAACGGCAGATAGAAGAACACGCGTATCTGCTCGTCGAGCGCAAGATCGTGACCGGCTTCCACCGCCTTGGTCGCGTAGTGGCGCGCCAGCGGATCGGTCGCGAACATGTGGCCGGTGCCCCGGAAGCAGTTGCGTGGAAACTGGTCGAGCAGGATCATGAGCGCCAATGCGCCCTCCGGATTCTCGATCCAGCGATCAAATTCGCGTCGCGCCGCTGCATGGTGAAGGTCGAGAAAACGCGACCTGAAGTCGGTGTCGAACGCCTCATCCTTGCGGAACCATGCTTCGGGACCGGATTGACGCCAGAAGTCGGTTACAATGCGGGGATCGATGCTCGAAATGTCCATGTCGGCTCCTTTGTGTTCAGTCGCGAAGCACCATACTGTCGCCGCGCACGTCAAAGCCGGACAGCGAACCGATGAAATTCATGCCGAGCAGGCTTTGGCGAAGCGCGCCGGGCGCGGCCACCAATACCGGCATGTCGCGGCGTGTGATGTTGCCCACGGTGATTTCGTCGGCCCGAACGGCGGCGGCGCCGGTGGTGCCGTTCGCGGTCGAGACACGCACCGTATAATTCAGGGATTGAGGATCGAAGCCTGCCACGCGCGCATCTTCCGCGCTCAGAACGGTGGTCGTGGCGCCGGTGTCGACTATCGCCTGCACCGGCCTGCCATTGATCGCCATGCGCACCTCGAAATGGCCGCCGCGCCCCTTGTCCAGCGCGACGGTGGCGCGGCCATCCTCCATGCCGAGCATCAGAGGGCTTCCGGGGATCAGCCCGGCCGTGACGCGATTGCCGAAGTCCTGCAATTCGTAGCGATACTGGTAGCCCGCCACCAGCGCCAGCACGATCAGCCCCCACAGGCCGAAGCTGCGCGCCATTTCGCCGAAGCGATGGCCCGACCGCAGCAGCCCCGCGCCGATGACCGCGGCAAGCACGCCAAGCCAGATCAGGCCGGCGAAGTCGTCATTGAGGAAACCGAGCGTGGTTCCCGACTCATGGTTGATCGTCAGCAGGACCGCAGCCACACCGATGACCGCCAGTATGATCCAGAGCGTGCGGTTCACCGCGAAGCCTCCGCGCGTTCACGCGCCATGCGGGCGCGTCGGGTTTCGCGGCGGGGCTTGCGCTCGACGGTTTCAAGACGGGCGGCGAGCTGCCCCATGATTTCCCGGCGCTGCTGCGAAGTCATGGAAATCCAGTCCGAAATCTCGTCGCGCGTGCGCCCGCAGCCGAAGCAATAGCCGGTTTTCAGGTCTATCGAACAGACGAGGATGCAGGGGGATTCGATCGCAGTCATGGTGTTTCCCTGAACATGGGGACGAAAAACGAAGCAGGTTTCAGGTTCCATGCCCAAACAAAGAAGCTGGACTCCATCCCACATGGTGCACCCTGGAAGATGATGCAAGCTTTTCCACCGCCGCCGGGTTGTGCCGTTTTTGGCGATGGCGGTTGTCAGTGAGGCGCTGGAGGGCTATGCGGACGGCAGTTTTGCAAGGAGCCGGCGCACATGGTCAGCGCATTGCCGTTTGAGGATTTCCGTGGCCTTCTGGACAAGTTGCCGGAGCCCGATGAGAAGGTCGAAGCGGGCATCCGTCAGGTCTTCGCCAAAGCCGCGCTGGCTCAGGGGCCGCTCGGCGTCATGGAGGACCTCGCCGCGTGGTTCGCGGGCTGGACCGGCCGTGCGCGCCCGCAGGTGTCGCGTCCGCTGGTTGCGATCTTCGCCGGTACGCACGGAGTGGCCGCGCACGGCGTTTCGCCGCGCCCGGTCACGGCCACGGCGGAAGCGGTGGAACTGTGCGCGGCCGGAGGCGCGGCCATCAACCAGGTGTGCCTGACCTACGATCTCGGCCTCAAGGTGTTCGATCTCGCGCTCGACCTGCCGACAGGAGACATCACCCGCGAACCGGCGCTGGATGAGCGCGGCTGTGCCGCAACCATGGCTTTCGGCATGGAGGCCATCGCCGGCGGTTCGGACCTGCTTTGCCTCGGTGATATGGGCGTAGGCAATTCCACGGTGGCGGCGGTGCTTCTGGCAGCGCTGTTCGGCGGTGCGGGCAGGGACTGGGTCGGTCCGGGAAGCGGGGCCGACGAAGCCGCCGTTGCGCGCAAGGCGGCGATCGTCGATCAGGCGCTCGAACTTCACGGACCGCATCTTGACGACCCTCTGGAGGCGCTGGCGCGTGTGGGCGGTCGCGAATTTGCGGCTATCGCCGGCGCCATTCTGGCCGCGCGCATGGAGCGTATCCCGGTTCTGATCGACGGGTTTGCAGCAACGGCGGCCGCCGCCGCCTTGCACAAGGCCAAGCCGGGCGCGCTCGACCATTGCATTCTGGCGAGCCTGTCGCCCGAGCCCGGCCACCGACGCGCGACGGAGTTCATCGGCATGACGCCGCTGCTCGATCTCGGCATAGGGCACGGCGAGGGCGTTGGAGCAGCGCTTGGCGCAGGGCTGGTGAAGGCTGCGGTGCAGATGGCTTCGGGAATGGCGGCGGCGCAACGCTAGAGCATTTTGCAGTCAGACGAAATCGTCTGACGTTGCACAAATGCGGCCTGGAAAAGAAGCTGGAGCAACGGAAGCTGCGTTCGTCAGAACGCCCGCTGCTCAGAAACGCAGGATAGACCTTACCAGCCTGCGTTCGCCGCCATTCTTGTGGGCAGGGCCGGAAGCTCTTCCATGACGCGTGACGGCGGGAAGATGACGATCGCCTCCGTTCCTTCGCGCAGTCGCGAATGGAGTTCGAACTCGCCGCCATGCATGGCCACGAGCCCCTGCACGATGGGCAGGCCAAGGCCCGTTCCCTGCTCCGCGCTCTTGATGGCGATTGTCCCCTGACCGAATGCCGACAGGACAACCGGAATCTCGTCCTGCGGAATGCCGGGCCCATTGTCCTTGACCGAAATGTACTGTCCGCCGCCGGCTGTCCAGCCGACACGCACGCGGATTTCGCCGCCGGTGGGCGTGAACTTGATCGCGTTCGACAGCAGATTGAGCAGAATCTGGCGAATAGCGCGCTCATCCGCAAACAGGCGCGGCAGCGTCGGCTCGAACTGCGGATTGATGCGGATGCCCTTGTTGCGCGCCCGAAGCTCCATCATGTGGCAACTGTCCTCGGCGAGAAACGCCAGTGTGACCGGCTCCTCCTGAAGCTGGTAGCGGCCAGCCTCGATGCGGGACAGATCGAGTATCTCGTTGATGAGATTGAGCAGATGCTGGCCGGATTGATGAATGTCGCCGGCGTAATCCTTGTAGGTCTCGTTACCGACGGGACCCAGGACCTCGTCGGCCATCACTTCCGAAAAGCCCAGAATGGCGTTCAGCGGTGTGCGCAACTCGTGGCTCATGGAGGCGAGGAAGCGCGACTTGGCCAGATTTGCTTCTTCGGCGCGGTGGCGGGCTTCATCCGACATCGCCTTGGCTGTTTCCAGTTCGGCGATCAGCGCATCCTTTTCGGAACGGAAGGAAAGCAGCATGATCGATGAGCGATGCAGATGGCGTGCGACATAGGACAGGAAGGGCAGGGCGACGGCCAGCAGCGCCAGCATCATCATGTCGATGGGCGCCATTGGCCATTTGGAAGCGTAGGCATAGGCTGCGACGGGCAAGGCGAAGGTCGCGACCAGAGCTCCGCTGAGCGAGGAGGTCATGATCGCGGTGGCGGCCATGGCGAGCAACAGCGCGACCGCCTTCACTACGTGGAACTGATCGACGGCGCAGGACGCGCAGCTTAGCATGGCGAAAAGCGCCCAGCCAAAACCGGAAAGCGCATGCGCGAACAGGAAGTTTCGCTTTGCAGAGCCCGGCTTGATCAGGGCCGCGTCCGTCTTGTCGATGCGCTGGGCCACGACAAGCAGGGCGGCGTTGAACAGCAGGGTGACGCCTCCCCAAACGAGAATCCGGCTGCCGACGCCGGCGGCCGCTCCGGCGATTGTGACGAGAAGTATCAGCCCCGGAAGGAAAAGCGCGCCGCCCACTACGGCGCGGGCATGCAGCTTCAGCATCTCCCGGTCGAAATCGGGATTGCCGGCCTGTTGCGCCAGACGGTCGCGGGTCTTGCGTACAGCGCGCGCCACATCGCTGTTGCGATGCGGTTTGCGGCGGTCCACAATATTCTTGTCCGCTGTGGTTGAGCGTTGCAACGGCATGAAAGGGTTCAATCTATGCGGCCAGCATCTACAGCCGATACGCTACGGGCGAATGCTTAAGACTTTGTTTGCCATATGAGCAGATTGCGTTCGCGTGACGGAAACCGCTACCGCAGCCAGCGGCGTCGCAGCCCGGCAAGGCGGGCGCTCGACTATGGAATGACCATCGCACTGTTCGCTGTGCTGGCTTTTCTTGTGGCTCGGCTCGATCAGGCGAATACGCGCACGGAGCAGGGCTCCGCGAAGATCGTTGATGGCGATTCCATAGAACTTGATGGCCAGCGCATACGCCTGCGGGGCATCGATGCGCCCGAGTACCGGCAGAACTGCGTTCGCGAGGGGCGCGAATATCCGTGCGGCCGGCAATCGCGCGAGGCCTTGTTGCGGCTCACCCAGAACAAGACCGTGGCGTGCAGCGGCTGGCGCAACGATCAGTATGGACGCCTGCTCGCCGATTGCACGTCCGGCGGCGTGGACCTCAACCGGGCGCAGGTGGCGCAGGGCTGGGCCGTGGCCTATGGCGACTTCGAGCGGGACGAGGCCGCCGCCCGTTCGGCGGGGCTCGGCGTATGGGCCGGCGAGTTCGAGCGCCCGCGCCAGTGGCGCGACCGGCAAGGCGCAAAGGTGGAACCCGAACATGACGCGCTTGCCGCAATCGGTGACTGGTTGCGGCAACTGCTTCGCTTCTGGTGAAGGCGGACCTATATTTTCATTCACACAGGCGGCAGGGAGAAATTCATGAAATTGTATGATGGCGGGAAGGCGCCCAATCCACGCAGGGTGCGTGTGTTTCTTGCGGAGAAGGGCATCGAGGTGCCACTCGTGCCGGTCGATATGGGGGCGATGGGGCACCGTTCCGAAGAGATACGGTCGCGCAATCCCTTGCAGCGTCTGCCGGTTCTCGAACTGGATGACGGAACGGTGCTGTGCGAATCCGTGGCCATCTGCCGCTATTTCGAGGAGCTTCACCCAACTCCGCCGCTATTCGGGGAAGGAGCGCTGGGCAAGGCGCTGGTGGAGATGTGGCAGCGGCGCATGGAACTGGACCTGCTCATGCGCGTGGCCAACGCGTTCCGCCATATTCACCCGGCGATGAAAGATTGGGAGGTGCCGCAGATTCCCGAATGGGGTGAGGCCAACAAGCCGAAGGTCATCGACTTCCTGCATTTTCTCGACAGCGAGCTGGCCGGCCGCGAGTTCGTCGCCGGCGACGCCTGTTCGATTGCCGACATCACCGGGCTGGTCGCCGTCGACTTCATGAAACCTGCCCGTATCGAGCTTCCGGAGGAACTGACCCATGTGCGGCGCTGGCATCAGGCGATGAAGGCGCGGCCCAGCGCGGCCGCCTGATCCCTGGTGTCCGAAATCTGGAAACCGGAACCGGACGAAGCTCTTGCGCTCCTGACGCGCAAGGTGCGGGCCTGCCGCATCTGCGTGGAGCGACCCATCGGGCATCCGCTGCCGCACGAGCCGCGCCCGGTGCTGGTGACGTCCTCGACTGCCCGCATCCTCATCGCCAGCCAGGCGCCGGGGACGAAGGTGCATCTCAGCGGCGCGCCCTTCACCGATGCTTCGGGCGACCGCTTGCGCTCGTGGCTGGGTGTGACGAGCGCCGAGTTCTACAATCCGGAAAAATTCGCCATCGTGCCGATGGGGTTCTGCTTTCCGGGACAGGATGCCAAAGGTGGCGATCTGCCGCCGCGCCGTGAATGCGCACCGGCATGGCGTGAGCGGTTGATGGTCCTGATGCCGCAGATCGACCTGATCCTGACCATCGGCATCTATGCCCAGAACTGGCATATGGGGGCCTTGCGCAAGGCGTCCCTGACCGAGACTGTGAAGGACTGGCGGGCTGTCTGGGAGGCGGAAGGCAGGGTCAAGGTTCTGCCGCTCCCGCATCCTTCCTGGAGAAATACGGGCTGGCTGAAGAAGAATCCCTGGTACGAAATGGAATTGCTGCCCTTCCTCCAGGCGGAAATCCGCCACCGGTTAAGCTGAGGTTTTGAGAATTTATCACTTGCAATTCGTGTTTTGACCGGAATTTTTTTCTTGTTTAATGGGCTTCCTTATCTGAAAATTGGACAAGTTTTCTACAAGGAGCGCCCATGGACCGCCTCGACCGAAAAATTCTGCGCCTCTTGCAGGAGGACGCCACGCTGGCCGTGGCCGATGTCGCCAAGAAGGTGGGCCTGTCGACCACCCCGTGCTGGCGGCGTATCCAGAAGCTGGAGGAGGAGGGCGTCATCAAGCGCCGCGTGGCGCTTCTCGACCCGACGAGGATCAACGTTCGCGTCAACGTGTTCGTCTCGATCCGCACCAATTCGCACAGCCACGAATGGCTGCGGCGCTTTTCCGAGGTGATCCAGGAATTTCCGGAAGTGGTCGAGTTCTACCGCATGAGCGGCGATGTCGACTATCTGCTGCGCGTTGTGGTGCCGGATATCGCTGCCTATGACGCCTTCTACAAGCGGCTGATCGCCAAGATCGAGATTCGTGACGTGTCGTCGGCTTTCGCCATGGAGCAGATCAAGAGCACGACCGAGCTGCCGCTGGACTACATGGTGCTCGACAAGGAATCGGGCGCGAACGCCGCCTGACGGGATTTGGGCAGGCTCGTCAGTTCTTGGCGAGCTTGCCCACCGGTGCGCCATCCACGCGCTTGAGGTTCATGCCGATCACCGGCACCACCTGCTTGTCGACCTTCACCGAAACGGTCACGATCATCGAATCGTCATTGGGGATGCGCGCCTGCATCACGCCGTTGAGTTGATTGCGGTTGATGGCGAAGACAACCTTGCGCGGGTCCACCACGTTGCCGGCGACGATGTCGAGTCCTTCGCCGGACGAACCGCCCATGAAAGAACCCTTGTAGCCGCTGCGGCCCTTGTGTTCGACGGTGGCTGTCATCTGCTGGGTGAACACGCCAACGCGGCAGGAGCCATCGAGAGTCATGCCGGTCTTAAGTTCAGGCGTCGAGCCGGTGAAGGTGCAGGTGAACCGGGTGCCCTTGTATTTGCCCGCGACGATTTCGCCGGGGCCAACCCATTTGCCTTCGACAGTCTGGAAGAACTGCTTGTCGCGCTCGCCGGCGGAAGCGGTTGCCGGAAGGATTGCGGTTGCCGAAATGGCCATCGCCAGCGGCAGCACGGAAGACACGATCACGCTTTTCATCGAGGATACCCGGCAACAAAATACTGAGAGGAACCTTGGCCGAACCATGAACAAGAATGGTTAACGGTTTCTGACCATATGCCGGACAAATCGCCTTTTCACCAGCTTCCGTCGCGTCACAAAGTGTATCAGCCCGAGGTTTCTTCTTGTGGTTTCCCACGGCTTTCCTTGCCGGCGAAGGAGGTCAGGGCGGAGAGGAAATCGCCCATGCCGGGCCTCCTCAAAGCCTGAAACGGCAGCGGACGGGTGGTGTCCATGGCGGCGAGACCGATACGCGCGGTGAGCATGCCGTTGATGACGCCTTCGCCCAGCTTGGCGGAAAGCCGGGCTGCGAGCCCATGGCCAAGTATCTGCTGAACGAAGCCGTCGCCAAGGGCGATCGAGCCGGTGATGGCCAGATGGGCAAGCACGCCACGCGCCAGCCGGAAGAAACCGAGCGTGCCCGGGCGTCCACCATACAACTGCGAAAGCCGGCGGATGAGTCGCGCCGATTCGAAAGCGACATAAGCGATGTCGACGATGGCGCGCGGGCTGACCGCCGTCACCAGCGAGACGCGTTTGGCGGCGTCGAGCACCATGATTTTGGCGCGGGCGTCAAGGGGAGCGAGGATTTCGGTTTCCGCCAGGCGCACGAGGTCGGCGCCGTCGATGATCTCGCCACGCAGTTCCTCCAGCGCGCGGCGACCGGCGGCGGTTTCCGGTCTGGAAGCCAGGAAGGCGGAGAGTTCGTCCACCACCGCGCGCGCGGCCTTGGGATCGTTGCGTGCGAGGGCGTCCAGCGCACGCTTCTGCATCTTTTCGACCCCGGCAAGGCGGGCGACGGCCCGGAGTTCGCGGGCAAGCACGACGAAGAGGGCAACCGCGCCGATCACGGCGACGCCGGCGGCCAGCCAGCCGAGCCATTGGGTGCGTTCAAAAAGCGAGCGGATGAGATTGTCTATCCACAGGCCGATTCCCAGCGAAATGAGAACGCCGACAGCGCCCAGCAGAATGCGGGCCGCCAGCGAATGTCCGCGTGGTGCAGTTGCCGGCGGCGGTAATGCTTCGGAAATATCCGGCGCATGAAAGACGTCCTGCTCCAGGGGTGTCGCCACCGCCATTTCGACGGGCGCGGCGCGGGGCTTGCGTGGGGTCGAAGCTTCCGGCGGAAGCTGATCCTTCACCTTGTGGCCCACTCCGGCTTCGATTGCCTCGGGCGAGATGGGGAAGGCTGATGGCCTGCGAGGCGTATTGCTCATGCCAGCCGGTCTCCGATCAGAAACTGAAGGGCGCGATCGAGCCTGATATGCGGCAGGGACAGCGTAACACCTTCGGCGGTGCGTTCCAGCCTTGGCGGGCGAAAGCGGACAAAGCGGATCGTCGGATCGGCGTCATTCTGCCGATGACCGTTTCCTGTCTCAAAAACAGAGTCAGCTTTTTCCGGCAAGTCACCGGGAAATATGGCTGTTTCCGTTTCACCATCGAATGACTGGCCGCCAATGGTTTCGCCCGCCAGAGGCGTGCCGAGAATGACAGGCAGGATTTCGCGGCCCTGCTTTACCGTGCCTTCGCGGGTGGCCCTGACAGCGGCCATGGCCACCACGTCGACATCGGCGCCGGTGAAATTGGCGCGCGCGATAGCGCGATCCGCAAGCCGCCGCACGATTGCCTGCAAACGATCATGACTTTCATGATGCAGATGGTCGGCCTTGGTGGCGGCGATCAGGATACGGTCGATGCGCCGCGATACCAGATCGGTCAGGAAATTGCCCCGGCCGGGGCGGAAGCAGGCAAGGATTTCAGTGACGGCGCGTTCCAGATCGGCCATTGCGCCGGGGCCGGCGTTCAGCGCCTGCAAGGCGTCTATCAACACGATTTGCCGGTCGAGCCGGGTGATGTGCTCGCGGAAGAACGGCTTCACCACATGGGTTTTGTAGGCTTCGTAGCGGCGTTCCATCATTGCACGCAACGATCCGGGCCGCGCCCGGCGTCCCCCATTTGCCGGCAACGGCGCGAAGGTGAGCGCGGGCGAGCCTTCAAGATCGCCCGGCATCAGGAACCGCCCGGGCGGCAAGGTGGAGAGGGCGCGCTCATCGAGCTTGCAAGCCCTCAGGTAAGCCGCGAAGCTTTCCGACAGGCGTCGCGCAGTGATTTCGTCGCTATCGGCATCGGAATCGACGGATGCGGAAAGGGAGCGCCAGTCCTGAGAAAGGTCTGCACGAACCGGAAGCTCCGCCATTTCAAAGGCTTCGCGAGAGAAATCAGAGTAGGATTTTCCAAGCAGCGGCAGATCGAGCAGCCATTCTCCGGGATAGTCGATGATGTCCAGCGACAGCTTCCCGGCGGAGAACATACGGCTCCAGCCCGAAGCGGATTCATATTCTATGGTGAGCCTGAGTTCCGAGACGGCGCGGGTCGAATCCGGCCACAGGCGCTCTTCGACGAGCGTGGCGATATGGTCTTCGTACTGGAAGCGCGGCACCGCATCGTCCGGCTGTTCCTCAAGATACGCCCGGGCGATGCGGCCTGATTTCCTGGCTTCGAACAGGGGCAGGCGGCCGCCATGCAGCAGATTGTGGACAAGGGCGGAAATGAAGACGGTCTTGCCGGCGCGTGAGAGGCCGGTGACGCCGAGCCGCAAGGTGGGTGCGAACATCCCGGCGGCCCGGCCGGAAAGCGTGTCCAGCGCAATGCGTGCTTCGTCGGTGAAGGTGGTCAGCGAAGATGCCAATTCGGTTACAGAACCTTATGCAACTGATTGAAACCAAACGACCTGATTTGATCCGTTTCCGGCCCGTTTCCCGACCGATATAGGGCGTTGTCCTGCCCAATGTAATAGGCGCGAAGTTCAGATTCCCGCAGGCGTAAGAAATGCTTCCAGATATCCCTTGCCGGGAGCGGCCTCCGACAGGCCGCCTTCAAAGTTCAGCACGGCAAGGCCGGCCGTTGGAAAGCCGTGGTGGAGCGCGGCGAGCGCGCCATCATCGCCTTCGCCTGATACGGCGACTGTGAGATCTTCCATCATGGGGTTGTGCCCAATGACCAGCAGGGAGCCCAGATGGCCATGTTCGCGGATGGCGTCGAGATAGAAGGCGGCGTCTTCCGTATAGAGCGTGTCGAGGAACACGACGCGGCCGGTGTCCACGCCGCCGGCGACGCCTTCAAGCGTTTCCCTCGCGCGGCGGGCGTTGGAGCAGAGGGTCAGATCTGGCTGATATCCACACGCCCGCATGGCCGCGCCGGTGGAGACGGCTTCTTCCGCGCCGGGGGGATCGAGCGGCCGGTCGAAATCACGCATTCCGGGCTGCGCCCAGCCGGCTCTGGCGTGCCTCAGGAGATAAAGTCTGGCCACCAGCCCTCCCGTGTGTCCCTTACTCGAAGGATTATCGATTGCTGCGGCCGAGCGCAACAACGGGCGGGGTGGGAAAGTGTCCGTCTTATACGTTCGTGTGATGAGGCGAGTACAGGCTTGTGCAGGCTTGCTCCCGCGAATATATAGGCGCCAATTCTTGGGGCTGTCGGGTGAGTCGAATGAATCAAAACCTTGCTGCCGATTACATACCCTCCGATGACGAGCCGTTCATGAACGAACGGCAGAAGTCTTACTTCCGCAACAAGCTCATCGCCTGGAAAAACGATATCCTGCGTGAAGCGCGGGAGACGCTTGAAATCCTTCAACAGGAAAATGCCAATCTTCCCGATCTTGCGGACCGCGCCTCTTCGGAGACCGACCGGGCCATCGAACTCAGGGCGCGCGATCGCCAGCGCAAGCTGATTTCGAAGATCGATTCGGCATTGCAGCGGATCGAAGAGGGCACGTACGGTTATTGTGAAGAAACCGGGGATCCGATTTCTTTGAAAAGGCTCGATGCGCGGCCGATCGCGACTTTGTCGATCGAAGCGCAGGAACGCCATGAGCGCCGCGAGAAAGTATATCGCGACGACTGAATGGTCCGTTTCCGGGCAGACAAAAAGGCCGCCGGCAGGCGGCCTTTTTTATTTTTGGCGTCGGCAAGGTCCCGAAAAGCGAACCCTGCTTGTCGGGAGGATTATTTCAGCGCTTTCCGTTGGACAATTCACCCAGCAGCCTCGACATCTCGTCGTCCAGTGTCGGGCTGGGAGGCGGGGATGCCGGGGCCGGTTCGCCCAGCGACAGGGCCAGTTCGCTGGCCAGCGAATCGTCCAGCGCCTCGTCAACGGACTGCACCGGACGGGGTGGCATGGGAGCGTTCATGCGCGAGACGGGCGCAGGCACAGGCGGCGCCGACTCGGCGGGTCTTGTCGCCGGCGGCTGCGCCGGAGCCGGCGCCGACCTGTGGGGCGCAGCAACGGGTGGTGGCGGCTGAACGGGCGGCGCCGGCGCCCTTGCCGGTGGCTGCGCCATTGCGGGTTCATTGCCGGGGGCGGCGCGCCTGGGGCCGGCCAGCCGGATGTCGCGTTCAACCACCACGTCGGTCGGTCCGCCAATCAGAATAAGATGCTCCACGTCGTCGCGGCGAACCAGCACCAGACGCCTGTGGCTGTCGACGGCCGTGGCGTCCATGACCGCCAGTCTCGTCTTTCGGTTGCGCCCGCCTGAAACAAAGGTTCCAAAACGCATACTGCGAACCATCTTCACGACGATCAGCGCCACAAGGAGCAGAACCAGTGCGGCAAGGGTCCATAGAATGGCCGCGCTATAGCCGGACCCGCCAGCGTTATCGAGAAACTCAGACATCGGCACCCCCAGGAGCACACAGTAGAATCCGCGGGACAGTAGAACGCCGGCCTGCGCCACTGCAAGTTGCCTTTGCCCGCTTCAACGCTTCCCAACGGATGCATTCGCCACGGCGAGCGCGCAGGCCGGCGTCATTTTAACCATAGAGTTGCCCATCGGGCCTTTTCGGGGCAAGGAGAATGTGATTCAACCGGCTCGGGTCGGCAAGGGGCAGGAATCGTAAGCAGGGGGCAAATGGCCAAGGAAGTGCGCGGCGATTTCTATCCGGTTCCGATGGTGGACCACAATACGCGACCGGGAACGGTGACGCGGCTCATCATCTTCATCCTGGTCCTCATTGCTTCGGCGGTCGCGTTCGGGCTTTTCCGGGAACGCTTCGGTGATCCGTTCCTGCTTGGCATGCTTGGCGTGCTCGCCATGATCGGCGTCGGGTTCCTGTTCGCGACGGCCATCGGTTTCATCCAGATTGCGCCGCGCTCGACCGGCGACGAGCTTTCCAAGGCTTTCGTCGATTCTATGGCGCAGGGCCTTGTGGTCACGGATGCGAAGAATCGCATCGTCTACGCCAACCGCGCTTACGCCGAGATGACGGGCGCGGCGTCGGCCGCGGACATCCGCACGGTCGAGGGTCTGTTGTCGGATGCGCCCGAAGCCTCATCCATCATTTATCGTCTTGCATCGGGCTTGCGCGACGGTCAGCAGGGCGATGGCGAATTCCGGCTCAACCAGGCAATTCGTCCGGGAGCCGGCCCCGGCGCATGCTGGTATCGTGTGGAGGCGCGTTCGTTCCGCATTCCCGGACAGCGTCAGCCGTTCCACGCCTGGAAACTGGCGGAAATCTCCCGCGAGCGTGAGGAGCAGGAGCGCTTCTTCCTCGATCTGCAAAAAGCCATCGACCATCTGGACAATGCGCCGGCGGGTTTCTTCTCCACCGATCAGGACGGGCGTGTCACCTATGTGAATGCGACGCTGGCCGGATGGCTGGGCATCGATCTGGCGAGCTTCACGCCGGGAGCCGTGGCGCTCTCCGATATCGTGGCTGGCGACGGCATGGCGCTGGTCCGTTCCGTGCGCCCCGATCCGGGCGCCGTGCGCAACGCCGTCATCGATCTCGACCTGACCACGATGAAGGGCGAGGCTCTGCCGGTCCGCTTCCTGCACCGTGTGACGGCGACGCGGGACGGCCATGCCGGCCCTACGCGCACCATCGTGCTCAATCGCAATGAAGGCGAGGATTCGTCCGCGGATCTGAGGGCTTCCGAGGTTCGCTTCACCCGCTTTTTCAATTCGACTCCCATGGCGATCGCCGGGGTCGACAAGGATGGCAGGATTCTGCGTACAAACGCGCCGTTCCTGTCGCTGTTCGGTTCGGCGGTGGATCGCGATGCGCTGGACAAGCGCGTGCGGCTGGACACAGTCATCCACGAACGCGATCGTCCGGCCTTCGAGACCGCTCTGGAGAAGGCGCGCCAGCGGCAGGCGGATATCGCGCCCATCGACACTGTGCTGCCGGACAATGAGGAGCGGCACATCCGTTTCTACGTCAATGCCGTGGCCGACGGAGATGGAGCCGAGGAAGCGGCGATCGTCTACGCCGTCGACACCACCGAGCAGAAGGCGCTTGAATCCCAGATGGCGCAGAGTCAGAAGATGCAGGCGGTCGGCCAGCTTGCCGGCGGCATCGCGCATGACTTCAACAACGTGCTCACCGCCATCATTATGGCGTCCGACCTTTTGCTGACCAACCATCGGCCGTCCGATCCGTCCTTCCCGGACATCATGAATATCAAGCAGAACGCAAATCGGGCCGCTTCGCTGGTGCGGCAGTTGCTGGCGTTCTCGCGCAAGCAGACGCTGCGTCCCGAAGTGCTGACGCTGACCGACGTGCTGGCCGATCTGCGCATGTTGCTCGCCCGTCTTGTCGGCAATGACATCAAGCTCAGAATCGACCATGGCCGTGACCTGTGGCCGGTGAAGGTGGATATCGGCCAGTTCGAGCAGGTGGTCGTCAATCTGGCGGTCAACGCCCGCGACGCCATGCCTGGCGGTGGCGAACTGACGGTGCGCACGCGCAATGTGGCGGCTGACGAAGCAAAGGCCTTCCAGTATCGCGAGCTGGAAGCCGGCGATTATGTCCTGGTCGAGGTTGAGGACACCGGCAGCGGCATTCCGCCGGATGTGCTGAAGAAGATATTCGAGCCGTTCTTCACCACCAAGGAAGTGGGCAAGGGCACCGGGCTCGGACTTTCAATGGTCTATGGCATCATCAAGCAGACCGGCGGCTTCATATTCTGTGATTCGGAAGTCGCCAGGGGAACCACCTTCCGCATCTTTCTGCCGCGACACGTGCCCGCTGTGGCCGCGCAGCCTGCTCTGGGCGTCGAGGAAAAGCCGGTGGCCAATGGAGCGGACGCAAGTGCGACGCCTGCAAAGCCGGCCGATGCCGCCAGGGATTTGTCCGGCTCGGCGACCGTCCTTCTTGTCGAAGACGAGGACGCGGTGCGCATGGGCGGGGTGAGGGCGCTGACCTCGCGCGGCTACACCGTGCATGAGGCGTCGTCCGGCGTCGAGGCGCTGGACCTGTTCGAATCGCTGGAGGGTCAGGTCGACATCGTCGTTTCCGACGTGGTGATGCCCGAAATGGATGGCCCGACCTTGCTCGGTGAATTGCGCAAGCGCCAGCCTGACATCAAGTTCGTCTTTGTGTCCGGTTACGCCGAGGACGCGTTCGCGAAAAATCTGCCGGAGGACGCGCAGTTCGGTTTCCTGCCAAAGCCATTTTCGCTCAAGCAACTGGCGACGGTGGTCAAGGAAGTGCTGGAAGGCTGAACCCGTGCCGGCCCCGCTTCCAGCGGGGGCGTTATCTTATCGTGCAGGTCGAAGCGGTGAACGCGCCATGCGGCTGGCGCATGATGATGTCGAAGGAGGCGTCAGCCGGGTCAAGCGAGGTCACCTGTGTCAACGAAACGCTGTTGCCGCCTGAACTGAACCCTCCAAGCGGGCCCAGCCAGGAGATTTCGCCATTGGCTTCGATCTGGTAATTGTAGCCCTGCTGCGGCATCGGGAAATAGGTAGGCCCGGTATAGATGTCGCCCTTGATGGTGATATCGCCGAGGCTCAAAAACTGCCCCAGAAGATAGACTTCGCAATGATAAACGCCATCCGGCAGCCGTTCGGCGGCGTTCGCCGATGAGGCGGGCGCGCACATCATGGCGATGCTGGCTGCAAGCGGCAGAATGCTTTTCATTGCGTCTTCCGGCTGTTCCTCCTCCTGAATAGCAGCGTCGTCGGCTGCGGCCAAAGTTTATCTGCTTCATGCGCGGAAGGCGATGCGAGGGTCGAATGCAACCGTGGCGTGTCGGCAGATGCATGTTATTATTCATCCGCGCCAAGTGAGTCGGCCGGCTTTTCGGGTTGATCGGGAAGGGGTTGAAGGAGACGCCGACGGCGTCTGCAAGTTCCGCGCAAGCAAGTCTGCCTAGGGTTCGTTCCGCGTCTGAGTGTTGTTCATGGGTTGGGCAATCGATCAGGGGGAAGGAATGGAGCGGTTTCTCGAAGATTATCAAAAACGGCGGTTGACCGAGCGCTTCGACATACTGACGGCTATCAATATTTTGAAATCCCAAGGCTATGACGACGATGAAGTGATCGGGGAGATTACGCGCGTCTTTTACGTCGACCTGGATACCTATCAGGAAGTTCTGGAGCAGGCGCGCGCGGCCTGAACATTTCCGGGAGTTTGTGCGGTGCCGTCCGAAGCGTCGTCTTGAACGACAGGGCAGAATGGGGCACACCGCCAGCAATGACGCGTCCGCTCGACCATCTCGTTTTACCCACCGCCGATCTCGATCTGGCGCGCGGGCGATTGACTAGTCTCGGCTTTACCGTCGCTCCCCGTGGCGTGCATCCTTTCGGTACGGAAAACCGCTGCCTCTATTTTTCGGACGGTACGTTCATCGAGCCTCTCGCCGTTGCGGATCAGGCTGCAACCGATGCGGCGGCGACCGTGGGAAACGTCTTTGTCACGCGCGACCGCATGTACCGCGAAAATTTCGGTTCCGAAGGATTTTCCGCCGTCGTCTTCGGCAGCGAGGATGCCGACGAGGATCATCGCCGCTATGTGCAGGCCGGTGTTTCAGCGGGCGACCGGCTGGATTTCTCACGGCCCTTCGTCGATGCCTCGGGGCGAAGCGATACAGCCTCGTTTCGCCTGGCCTTCGCAGCGATGCCGCAGATGCGTGGGACCTTCGTCTTCGCCTGCCAGAGAGTGAATGCGCCGCGTGTCGACCGTTCCGCTCTCGAAGCCCATGCGAACGGCGCGAAACGGATCGCGCAAATCGTAGCGGTCGCGCCGGAGCCCGCGGCGATTACGGATTTTCTGAGCACCGGCGCCGAAGCAGGCGCAGCCGGACAGGCTGGCGAGCTCGATCTGCCCAATTCGCGCATCGCCGTGATGACGCCGGATGGATATGCGAAGCATTTCGGCCTGCCGTGCGATACCCGCGAACCCCTCGCATTTTCAGCCGTGGTGTTTTCGGTATGCAATCTCGATGCTGCGCGCCGGCATCTTGTATCGACCGGGGTGGATCACGACATGCGGGCTGATCGCATCATTGTCCCAGCCGCGCCGGGGCAGGGCGCGATCTTCATTTTCGAGGAGAATTCATGACCATCCCCAACGCCGCGGTGAAAGCCGGAGCCGTCACATTCGACAATCGCGCGCCGCTGGCCCTGATTGCCGGGCCTTGCCAGTTGGAGACGCGGCAGCACGCTTTCGACATGGCGGGCGCGCTCAAGGAAATGACGCAGAAACTCGGCATCGGCCTCGTCTACAAGTCCAGCTTCGACAAGGCCAACCGCACCTCGCTTTCGGGCAAGCGCGGCGCGGGACTGGAAACGGCCCTGCCGATCTTCGATGACATCCGCAAGGAATTCGGCCTGCCGGTGCTGACCGATATCCACACCGAGGAGCAGTGCGCCATCGTTGCTCCGCATGTCGACATCCTGCAAATCCCGGCTTTCCTGTCCCGTCAGACCGACCTGCTGATTGCGGCGGCCCGCACCGGCAAGGTGGTGAACGTCAAGAAGGGGCAGTTTCTTGCGCCCTGGGACATGAAGAACGTGGTCGCCAAGCTGGTGGCGTCCGGCAATCCCAACGTGCTGGTGACGGAGCGCGGCGCTTCGTTCGGCTACAATACGCTGGTGTCGGACATGCGCGCGCTGCCGATCATGGCGGAACTGGGCGCGCCGGTGATCTTCGACGCCACCCATTCCGTGCAGCAGCCGGGTGGGCAGGGTGGTTCATCCGGCGGCGAGCGGCGTTTCGTGGAGACGCTGGCGCGGGCGGCGGTGGCGGTCGGCGTCGCCGGCGTGTTCATCGAAACCCATCAGGACCCGGATAATGCGCCGTCCGATGGCCCGAACATGGTGCCGCTGAAGGATTTGCCGCGTCTGCTCGAAAAGCTGATGTCCTTCGACGCCATCGCCAAGGCTTGAGGCGTTTCACCCAAACGGGCGGGATGACAAAGCGCGTCGCGATCTTTCAGAGTCGCTCTTTGCGCTTCAGGTTATTGTTTTTGCGCATGCCATTATCCCGAAACCGGTTCCCACTTTCGGGCGACATGCTTTAAGGAAGCGATTGCCTTTTGGCCCGCTCATTGGCTATGACGTGGCCCATCTCTTCAACAGCCGGAACGGGGATTTCGAATGACCGCTATTGTCGATGTCGTAGGCCGCGAAATTCTCGATAGCCGGGGCAACCCGACTGTCGAAGTCGATGTGGTGCTCGAAGACGGCTCCATGGGCCGCGCAGCCGTCCCTTCCGGCGCGTCCACCGGCGCGCATGAAGCTGTGGAACTTCGCGATGGCGGTCCGCGCTATCTCGGCAAGGGTGTCGAAAAGGCCGTAGAGGCGGTCAATGGCGAGATTTTCGAGGCTATCGGCGGCCTTGAGGCGGAGGACCAGATCCACCTTGATCGCACTATGATCGAGCTGGACGGCACGCCGAACAAGGGGCGTCTCGGCGCCAACGCCATTCTGGGCGTATCGCTCGCCGTCGCCAAGGCGGCGGCCGAGGCCACCGGCCTGCCGCTCTACCGCTATGTCGGCGGCGCGCAGGCGCATGTGCTGCCGGTGCCGATGATGAACATCATCAATGGCGGCGCCCATGCCGACAATCCGATCGATTTCCAGGAATTCATGATCATGCCGGTCGGCGCATCCTCGATCCGCGAGGCTGTACGCTGGGGCTCGGAGGTCTTCCACACGCTCAAGAAGAGCCTCAAGGATGCCGGCCACAACACCAATGTCGGCGACGAGGGCGGCTTCGCGCCGAACCTGAAGAGCGCGCAGGCCGCGCTGGACTTCGTCATGGCTTCCATCGAGAAGGCCGGCTTCAAGCCCGGAGAAGAAGTGGCGCTGGCGCTCGATTGCGCTTCGACCGAGTTCTTCAAGGAGGGCAACTACGTCTACGAGGGCGAGAAGAAGACCCGCGATCCCAAGGCGCAGGCCAAATATCTGGCCCGGCTGGCTGCCGACTACCCGATCATCTCGATCGAGGACGGCATGGCCGAGGACGACTGGGAAGGCTGGAAATACCTGACTGACCTTATCGGCAAGACGGTTCAGCTTGTGGGCGACGATTTGTTCGTGACCAATTCCGCACGCCTGCGCGACGGCATCCGCATGGGCGTCGCCAATTCGATCCTCGTCAAGGTCAACCAGATCGGCACGCTGTCGGAAACGCTGGATGCGGTCGAGACCGCGCACAAGGCTGCCTACACGGCCGTCATGTCGCACCGTTCGGGCGAGACCGAGGACGCCACCATCGCCGATCTTGCGGTCGCCACCAACTGCGGCCAGATCAAGACCGGCTCGCTGGCGCGCTCCGATCGTACGGCGAAGTACAACCAGCTCATCCGCATCGAGGAAGAGCTTGGTCGCCAGGCCCACTACGCCGGAACCTCGATCCTCAAGGGGTGACCGGCCGAAGCAAACGAAAATCGCATCGAAAGGGCGGGGCAACCCCGCCCTTTTTCTTTGTCTCGTTCGGGGAGCGGGTATGAGCGTAACCGTCCATTAAGCACAATCGGCGACAAGGGAACGAAAGGATTCCGGGCCGAACCATGTGGACGCGTCAGTACAAGCAGAGAAAGACCGGGCGGCTGATCATCCCCGTCCTGTGCGCGGTTTTTGTCGCCTATTTCGGCTTCCATGCCTATCATGGCCAGTACGGCATCAATTCCCGCGAGCGTTTGGAGGAGCAGACCGCGCGCCTGCAAATTCAACTCGGGAAATTGCAAGCCCAGCGCAGCGAACTTGAGAAGCGCGTGCGTCTGCTGCATGATGGAACCTTGGAAAAGGACATGCTGGACGAGCTGGCCAGAAAGGCGCTCAATATGTCCGATCCGGATGAAGTGATCATCATGCTGCGGTGATCGGGCGGTTAACCAAAATCAGGTTAATCGCTATAATTTTCAATGAATATAACTGCTTAGCTGCATGTCAGCTATGCATTTTCTACATGGCGAAATGCAAATATGCATGGTAGCTTCCCTCTCCGTCAGTGGGGAGGAAAATCTCCCGCAAGTCCGAGAAGAGACGCTCACAGGGAGAGTTGCATGGCCACCGCAGCCAGAAAAGCGCCTGCAAGATCGAAGGCTGACGCCAAGTCGCCGAACATAGCCGCGCCCAAGCCCGCGGAATTCACCAGGGAACAGGAACTCTCGGCCTATCGCGAAATGCTGCTTATCCGGCGCTTCGAGGAGAAGGCCGGCCAGTTGTACGGCATGGGCTTCATCGGCGGCTTCTGCCACCTCTACATCGGGCAGGAAGCCGTTGTCACCGGCATGAAGATGGCGATGTCGGAAGGCGACCAGATGATCACCGCCTATCGCGACCACGGTCACATGCTGGCCATGGACATGTCGCCGCGCGGAGTGATGGCCGAACTGACCGGGCGGCAGGGCGGCTACTCCAAGGGCAAGGGCGGCTCCATGCACATGTTCTCCAAGGAGAAGCAGTTCTACGGCGGCCACGGCATCGTCGGCGCGCAGGTGCCGCTCGGAACCGGCCTCGCATTCGCCAACCGCTATCGCGGCAACAAGAGCGTGTCGCTGACCTTCTTCGGCGATGGCGCCTCCAATCAGGGCCAGGTCTATGAAAGCTTCAACATGGCCTCGCTGTGGAAGCTGCCGGTGATCTACATCATCGAGAACAACCGCTACGCCATGGGCACCTCCGTGACCCGCTCCTCAGCCGAAACCGATTTCTCGCATCGCGGCGCGTCGTTCAAGATACCTGGCGTGAAGGTGGACGGCATGGATGTTCGCTCCGTGAAATCCGTGTCCGACATGGCGCTGGAATGGTGCCGCAGCGGCAACGGCCCGATCATTCTCGAAATGAACACCTACCGCTATCGCGGCCACTCCATGTCCGATCCGGCCAAGTATCGATCGAAGGAAGAAGTGCAGAAGATGCGGTCCGAGCATGACCCGATCGAGCAGGTGAAGGCGCGCCTTCTCGATAAGAAGTGGGCGAACGAGGACGATCTGAAGGTCATCGACAAGGAGGTGCGCGACATCGTCGCGGACGCCGCTGAATTCGCACAGAATGATCCCGAGCCGGATGCATCCGAGCTCTGGACGGATATCGTTCTCTGAGGGAGGGAGCACATGCCCATTGAAATTCTCATGCCTGCGCTCTCCCCGACCATGGAAGAGGGCAACCTGTCCAAATGGATGAAAAATGAAGGCGACAAGATCGTCGCCGGCGATGTGATCGCCGAGATCGAAACCGACAAGGCGACCATGGAGGTCGAGGCTGTCGATGAGGGCACGCTGGGCAAGATCCTCGTTCCCGCCGGCGCTGAAGGCGTAAAGGTCAACACGCCGATCGCGGTTCTGTTGCAGGACGGTGAAAGCGCCGATGACATCGGTAAAGCTGCTGCTCCGAAAGCCGATGAACCCAAAGCGGAAGAAGCCAAGCCTGAGCCGGAATCTGCGAAGCCCGCGCCGGTCCCTGCCGCGCCGAAGACGGAAGTGGCCGCCGATCCGGACATCCCGGCCGGCGTCGAGATGGTGTCGACAACCGTGCGCGAAGCGCTGCGCGACGCCATGGCCGAGGAAATGCGTCGCGATCCCGACGTCTTCGTCATGGGCGAGGAAGTTGCCGAATATCAGGGCGCATACAAGATCACGCAGGGGCTGCTGCAGGAATTCGGCGACCGTCGCGTCGTCGACACTCCCATCACCGAGCACGGTTTTGCAGGCGTTGGCGTGGGCGCCGCTTTCGCGGGCCTGAAGCCGATCGTCGAGTTCATGACCTTCAACTTCGCCATGCAGGCGATCGACCAGATCGTCAATTCAGCGGCGAAGACACTCTATATGTCTGGCGGCCAGATGGGCGCGCCTATCGTGTTCCGTGGTCCGAACGGTGCGGCGGCGCGCGTGGCGGCCCAGCACTCGCAGTGCTATGCCGCCTGGTACAGCCATATTCCCGGTCTCAAGGTGGTGATGCCCTATACGGCGGCTGACGCCAAGGGCCTGCTCAAGGCGGCGATCCGCGATCCCAATCCGGTGATCTTCCTTGAGAACGAGATTCTGTACGGCCAGCACTTCGACGTGCCGAAACTGGACGATTTCGTGCTGCCCATCGGCAAGGCGCGCATCCACAAGAAGGGCGACGACGTGACGCTGGTGTCTTTCGGCATCGGCATGACCTATGCGGTCAAGGCCGAGGAAGAGCTGGCGGCGATGGGCATAGATGCCGAGATTATCGATTTGCGCACCATTCGCCCGCTCGATTTCGACACGATCATCGAGTCGGTGAAGAAGACCAACCGGCTGGTGGTGGTCGAGGAGGGCTTCCCGCAAAGCTCGGTGGGCGATCACATCGCCGCCCAGGTGTCGCAACGCGCCTTCGATTTCCTCGATGCCCCCGTCATCACCATTGCCGGCAAGGACGTGCCGATGCCTTACGCGGCCAATCTCGAAAAACTGGCCTTGCCGAATGTCGGCGAAGTCGTCGAGGCGGTGAAAGCCGTCACCTACCGGTAAAGGCGCGAGGGAGGACGATATGCCAATCAACATCACAATGCCGGCCCTTTCTCCGACCATGGAAGAGGGCAATCTGAGCAAGTGGCTGGTCAAGGAGGGCGACAAGGTTTCGCCCGGCGACGTGATCGCCGAGATCGAAACCGACAAGGCGACCATGGAGGTGGAGGCGGTTGACGAGGGTACGGTCGCGAAGATCGTCGTGCCGGCCGGAGCCGAGGGCGTGAAGGTCAATGCGCTGATCGCGGTTCTGGCTGAAGAGGGCGAGGATACGCAAGCGGCCGCCAAGGCTGCCGGCAGCGCGCCGGCCAAGGCTGAATCTGCGAAGATGGAAACCAGGCCGGAAAGCGCGCCCGCACCTGCCGAAGCGCCTCGGTCGGAAGCTCCTGCGCCTGCAAAACCCGAAGCGAAAGCTGCAGCCGGCGAGACGGATCGCGTTTTCGCTTCCCCGCTCGCGCGCCGCATCGCAAAGGATGCCGGGCTCGACCTTTCGGCGGTTTCGGGGTCTGGCCCGCAGGGTCGGGTGGTGAAGGCCGATGTCGAGGCGGCGATCGCCGGCGGCGGGGCCAAGCCTGCTGCTGCGCCGGCAACTGCTGCGGCCGGAGCGGCGCCCGCCGCCGCGCCGGCGGTCAAGCCGATGTCGGACGATGCGGTGCTGAACCTGTTTGAGGAAGGCTCCTACGAGCTGATCCCGCACGACAATATGCGCCGGACCATCGCCAGGCGTCTGGTGGAGGCGAAGTCGACGGTGCCGCACTTCTACCTCACCGTCGATTGCGAGCTGGACGCTTTGCTGGCGCTGCGCAAGCAGCTCAACGACGCCGCCCCGGTGAAAAAGACCGACAACCCGGCCGGTGGGGGCGCGGAGCCGGCCTACAAGCTTTCCGTCAACGACCTGATCATCAAGGCGCTGGCGCTGGCGCTGAAAGAGGTGCCGGACGCCAATGTGTCGTGGACCGAGGGCGCGATGGTGAAGCACCGGCACGCCGATGTGGGGGTGGCGGTGTCGATCCCCGGCGGGCTGATCACGCCGATCGTGCGCAAGGCGGAGGAAAAGAGCCTGTCTTCGATCTCCAGCGAGATGAAGGATCTGGCGGCGCGGGCGCGGATGCGCAAGCTGAAGCCGGAAGAGTATCAGGGCGGCACCACGGCGGTGTCGAACCTTGGCATGTTCGGCATCAAGGACTTCGCCGCCGTCATCAACCCGCCGCATGCGACGATCCTGGCCATTGGCGCGGGCGAGCAGCGGGCGGTGGTGAAGGACGGCGAGATCAGGGTCGCCACCGTGATGTCGGTGACCTTGTCGACCGACCACCGCGCCGTGGACGGGGCGCTGGGGGCCGAACTGGTCGGCGCCTTCAAGCGCCTCATCGAAAACCCGATGGGACTGGTGGTGTAGGCGCATGCGCACGGTCCTCTGCTACGGCGACTCGTTGACCTGGGGCTACGACGCCTCGGGCCCGCGCCGCCATGCCCTGGAGGACCGCTGGCCGAGCGTGTTGCAGCGGGAGATGGGCGACGGCGTTCATGTCATCGCCGAAGGCCTGAATGGGCGAACCACGGCGTTCGATGACAATCTGACGAGCGCCGATCGCAATGGCGCTCGCTTCCTGCCGACATTGCTGTCCTCGCATGGCCCGCTCGATCTGGTGATCATCATGCTGGGCGTCAACGACATGAAGCCGTGGATACACGGTGATCCATTCGTCGCCCGGCAGGGCATGCGCCGTCTCGTCGCCATCGTGCGCGGCCATGACGATCCGCTGGGGTTTCCCCAACCGCAGATTCTCATTGTTGCGCCGCCTGTTTCGGTTCCGGGCCAGAAGGGTGCGGGCGAGCTTGCCGGTTATTACGAGAATCTCGCCGATGAAGCCGGCTGCGGTTTTCTGGATGCTTCGAATGTGTGCGGCGTCACGATCGATGGCATACATATGGATGCTGAAAACACGCGCAAACTGGGAGAGGCGCTCGCTCCGGTCGTACGGGTGATGCTGGAGCTTTGAGCATCTCTTTGATAACGGAAAGCAATATGATTGGCTGCTGCTGACGCGCAGCGCCGCTTGAGGAAAGGCAGATATCTATGGCCGACACCTACGACGTCATCATCATCGGCTCCGGCCCCGGCGGGTATGTCACCGCCGTGCGCGCCGCGCAACTCGGCCTCAAGACGGCGATTGTGGAGCGCGAGCATCTGGGCGGCATCTGTCTCAACTGGGGCTGCATTCCCACCAAGGCGCTGCTGCGCTCGGCGGAGATCAAGCACTATGCCGAAAACCCCGCCGCCTATGGTTTGAAGATCGACGGCAAGGTCAGCGCCGACATCGACGCCGTGGTGGAGCGCTCGCGCGGCGTGTCGCGCCGGCTGAACGGCGGCGTCGCCTTCCTGATGAAGAAGAACAAGGTCGACGTCATCTGGGGCGAGGCGAAGCTTTCCAAACCCGGCGAGATCGTGGTCTCAAAAAGCTCCAAGAAGCCGATGGAGCCACAGAACCCCGCGCCCAAGGGCGTCAAGGGCGAAGGCACCTATCAAGCCAAGCATATCATCGTCGCCACCGGCGCCCGCCCGCGCGCCCTCCCGGGTATCGAGCCGGACGGCAAGCTGATCTGGAGCTATTTCGAAGCCATGGTGCCGAAGGAAATGCCGAAGTCGCTGCTGGTCATGGGCTCGGGCGCCATCGGCATCGAGTTCGCTTCCTTCTACCGCGCCATGGGCGCGGAGGTGACCGTGGTCGAGGTGATGCCGCAGGTCATGCCCGTGGAGGATGCGGAAATCTCCAAATTCGCTCAGAAGCAGTTCGAGAAGCAGGGCATGAAAATCCTGCTCGACGCCAAGGTCGCCAAGGTCGAGAAGGGTGCGAATTCGATCACGGCCCATGTCGAGACAAAGGACGGAAAGGTCGAGAAGATCACCGCCGACCGCATGATCTCGGCAGTCGGCGTTGTCGGCAACATCGAGAATCTGGGGCTGGAGGCGCTTGGCGTGAAGACCGATCGCGGCTGCGTGGTGGTGGACGGCTATGGCAACACCAATGTATCGGGCATCTATGCCATCGGCGATGTCGCCGGCCCGCCCATGCTCGCCCACAAGGCCGAACATGAAGGTGTGATCTGCGTGGAGAAGATCGCCGGCGTTCCGGGCGTTCATGCTCTGGACAAATCGAAGATTCCCGGCTGCACCTATTGCAGCCCGCAGGTGGCGTCGGTCGGCCTCACCGAAGCCAGGGCTAAGGCGGAAGGCCGCGTCATCCGCGTCGGCCGTTTCCAGTTCGCCGCCAACGGCAAGGCCATCGCGCTGGGCGAAGACCAGGGTCTCATCAAGACCATCTTCGACAAGAAGACGGGCGAGTTGCTTGGCGCGCATATGGTCGGCGCGGAAGTGACCGAACTGATCCAGGGCTTCGTCGTGGCGATGAACCTGGAAACCACCGAGGAAGAACTGATGCATACGGTCTTCCCGCATCCGACCCTTTCCGAAATGATGAAGGAAAGCGTTCTCGACGCCTATGGGCGCGCCCTGAACGCCTGAGCCAGCCTCTCGGAGGCAGCGAAGACCCATCCGGAATCTTCGCTGCCGGGCCCGAGGCCAGCCATGGAACCAGATGAAAGGTTCGAGCGTTGCATGTGAATTCTAATCCTTTGCGGAAGGACCATTCATATGGACGTCAATGGTGTGGGCTGGATCGCGGCGATAGTGGTCGGCGGGGTTGCCGGCTGGCTGGCCGAAATCGTGATGAAGAGCAATATGGGTCTCCTCATGAACATCGTTCTGGGGATCGTCGGCGCGGTGGTGCTGAACGCCATATTGCAGGCTCTCAACATCGGTTCTTTCGGCGTGGGCTGGCTTGCCTATCTCATCACGGGCTTTGTCGGCGCGTGCATTCTGATCTTCGTGGGGCGGATGGTGCGCCAGTAGCGCTTCGCTTCGCTCTGCATTTCACCAAGGCCGTGGCGGCAGGTTCCGCCACGGCCTTTCTTATTCCGGCAAAACGTCCTAGATGACAGTGAGGGCGCGACACCATCCGCGCCCGCGAAAAAATTGGATCGGACATGGTCACTGTTCTTGACAATATCGCAAATCCGCCGCGGGTGAGGCACCCCGAAAAGGCGCATCGCCCCGATCAGGAGGTGCTGCGCAAGCCCGAGTGGATTCGCGTCAAGGCTCCGGTTTCAAAGGGCTATGCCGAAACCCGGGAGATCGTGAAGTCGAACAAGCTGGTGACCGTGTGCGAAGAGGCGGGTTGCCCCAATATCGGCGAGTGCTGGGAAAAGAAGCACGCCACCTTCATGATCATGGGAGAGATTTGCACACGCGCCTGCGCCTTCTGCAACGTCGCCACCGGCATTCCGACCGCGCTTGATCTGAACGAGCCGGAGCGCGTGGCGCATGCCGTGCGCCAGATGGGCCTTACACATGTCGTCATCACCTCGGTCGACCGCGACGATCTCGCCGATGGCGGCGCGCAGCATTTCGCCGATGTCATCCACGCCATCCGCGCCGCGACGCCCGCGACGACCATCGAGATCCTGACGCCGGATTTCCTGCGCAAGGACGGCGCGAAGGCTCTTGAGATCGTGGTGGCGGCGAGGCCGGATGTCTTCAATCACAATCTGGAGACGGTGCCGTCCAACTATCTGACGGTGCGCCCCGGCGCGCGCTATTTCCACTCGATCCGTCTGTTGCAGCGGGTGAAGGAACTCGATCCGTCCATCTTCACCAAGTCCGGCATCATGGTGGGGCTGGGAGAAGAGCGCAACGAGGTGCTGCAACTCATGGACGACCTGCGCACCGCCAATGTCGATTTCATGACCATCGGCCAGTACCTTCAGCCCACCCGCAAGCACCATCCGGTCAAGCGTTTCGTAACGCCGGAGGAATTCAGCTCCTACGAGACCATCGGCAAGACCAAGGGCTTCCTTCTGGTGGCGTCCAGCCCGCTGACGCGCTCGTCTCACCACGCCGGCGAGGACTTCGCAAGATTGCGGGCGGCCCGTGAGGCTGTGCTGCGGAAATCGGCCTAAGCCTTTCGTTTCATGCCAAAGTTCGAGGCCACCCGCCAAGTCGCCCATTCGCCGGATAAGATGTTCGCGCTCGTGGCGGATATCGAGCGCTATCCGGAGTTCCTGCCTCTGTGCGAGGCGCTGACGGTGCAGTCGCGCCGCGAGCGGGACGGCAAGACCTTGCTCGTCGCTTCGATGAGCGTCGGCTACAAGGCCATTCGCGAGACGTTCACCACGCAGGTACTTCTGAAACCGGAGAACCGGGCGATCGACGTCAAATACATCGACGGTCCGTTCAAATATCTCAGCAATGTCTGGGAGTTCGAGGAAGACGGGGCGGGTTGCCTGGTGCGGTTCTTCATCGACTATGAATTCAAGAGCCGGCTGCTTGGGGCGGTGATGGGGTCGATGTTCGACCGCGCCTTCCGCATGTTCGCCGAAGCCTTCGAAAAACGCGCGGATGCGATCTACGGGCGTTCGGCGGAGACGGCCTGAATGTCTGCAAGCGCGCTGAGGCCCATGCGCAGCGCGTGCGTGACCGTTTCGCGGCGGATGTAATCCCGGCCGCGATTGTCGAAGATGCATTTCTCCACAAGGACGGGCTTGCCCTTCAACGCCAGCCCGAACCATACCAGACCGACCGGCTTGTCCGCGCTGCCGCCATCAGGGCCGGCGACGCCGGTGACGGCGAGCGCGATGCCGGCGCGCGAGTGTTTGAGCGCGCCTTCGGCCATCTCGCCGGCGGTTTCGGGCGATACTGCGCCGTGCTCACCCAGCGTCTGTTCAGAAACGCCTAGCATCTCCATCTTGGCTTCGTTGGAATAGGTGACGAAACCGCGGTCCACCATGGACGAGGAGCCCGGAATATCGGTCATGGCGGCGATGATCAGCCCGCCGGTGCAGCTTTCGGCGGTGGCGGCCAATATTCCGCTGCGTTTGCACGCTTTCAGGAAACGATCCGCCAGTTCTCCGACATCGGCCTGTTTGACCTCTCCGACGCCTGCCTCCGTCATGCGGGAACCTCCCCGGGATAGATGACGCTTGCTGTCGCGATGGCCGCAATGCCTTCTTCGCGGCCGACGAAACCCAGCCTTTCGTTGGTGGTGGCCTTTATCGAAATGCGCTCACCCGAAATGCCCAGCATGGAGGATAGTTCCGCGACCATGGCCTCGCGATGGGGCCCGATTTTGGGAACCTCGCAGATCAGGGTTACGTCGGCATTGGCGATCCGGCCACCGCGCGCCCGCACGATCGCCACCGCATGTTCCACGAATTGCCGCGATGCCGCGCCCTTCCATTGTGGATCGGAGGGCGGGAAGTGCGTTCCGATATCGCCGGCTCCGCAGGTGGCGAGCAGGGCGTCGGTCAGAGCATGGAGGCCGACATCGGCGTCGGAATGGCCGGACAGCTTGCGGGTGTGGGGAATGGTGACGCCGCACAGCACGACATGATCGCCGGCCTCGAAGGAATGGACATCGTAGCCATTGCCGGTGCGGACATCCGGAAAACTTGAAGCCGTTCCTTTAAGCCGTTGGTCCGCCATTGAAATATCCCTTGCCCAAGTAAGCTTGACATTGTCAGGTGAGCCCGGCACCAGCTTTACCGGGATGCCTGCCCATTCCGCGATCGCCGCGTCGTCGGTGAAGTCGTGGCGGCCGAGCGCATGCGCACGGTCATGCGCCTGAAGAATCGGTGTGTAGGGGAAACCCTGCGGCGTCTGGGCTCCATGCAGGCCGGCACGCGGCACAGTCTCGCTGACCATGCCGCCGAAGGCTTCCCGCTTCAACGTGTCCGCCACCGGCAAGGCCGGCAAAGCGCCCTGGTCGCCTGTGATCGTGTCGATGGTGCGGCTGATCAGCTCCATATCGCAGAAAGGGCGAACCGCATCATGAATCAACACCTTGGCCGGGGCGTCTTCGTGGAGCGCCAGAAGGCCGAGGCGGACGGATTCCTGTCGTGTCGGGCCGCCGATCACGATGGTGATGCGCTCATGATAATCTCCTGCGGCCTTGCGCAGTAATTCACGGTCATCCCCATGAATCGCGACGACAACCGTATCCACTTGCGGATGCGAGAGGAACGTTTCCAGCGTGTGCGCAATGACCGCCCGGCCGCCGATATGGCGATATTGCTTGGGGCCGTCGGCCTGTCCGGCGCGCTCACCGCGCCCGGCGGCCACAATCACGGCCCCGATCCGGTACGTCCCTTTCGTCACAGAAATGTCGGTTCGCTCAGCCATGGCGGTGGCTTAGTCGCGCGGCGTCGCGAAGGCCAGCCTTTTCAGCAGTCCGACGTGAATGTGACATGATTGTGCATTGCGTCATTTTCTGAGATTGTTTAAACAATGTGCATAGAAAATATCTGCATGGTTTTTATGCATGTCTGATCACGCGATCCTGTCCACACCTTTGGATATAGGCGGCGTCGAAATTCGCAATCGCGTGTTTCTGGCGCCGATGTCGGGCGTCACCGACGAGCCTTTTCGCAAGCGGGCCTATGCCCACGGCGCGGGGCTCGTTGTCTCCGAAATGGTTGCAAGCGGCGAGCTGGCCAAAGGGCGTGCAGGGTTCGACCTGCGCATCCGCCATTCCGGGTTGCCGGTGCATATGGTGCAGCTTGCCGGGCGGGAGGCTGCGCACATGGCCGAGGCTGCGCGCATCGCAGTTGGCGAGGGCGCCGACATCATCGATATCAATATGGGTTGTCCCGCCAAGAAGGTGACGGGCGGCTATGCCGGTTCCGCCCTGATGCTCGACCTTGATCACGCGCTTTCGCTGATCGAAGCGGTCATCGGTGCGGTCGAGGCGCCCGTCACCGTCAAGATGCGGCTCGGCTGGGACGAGAATGTATTGAATGCGCCCCTTCTGGCGCTGCGCGCCGAGCAGGCCGGTGTCAGGATGGTGACCGTGCATGGGCGCACGCGCTGTCAGTTTTACAAGGGGAAGGCCGATTGGCGGGCGATTGCGCGCGTCAAGTCCGTTGTTTCCATCCCCGTCGCGGCCAATGGCGATGTCGGGTCGGTGGAAGACGCCGGCGTCATCCTCCGGCAATCGGGGGCCGATGCGGTCATGGTTGGGCGCGCGCACTACGGCGCGCCATGGAAGGCCGGTGAACTCGTTGCCGGCGTGTCCGGTGCGGTCGCGCCCGGAATTCCTCCATCCGGTGCTGGACTGGCCGGCTATGTCACCGCCCATTACGAGGACATGCTGTCGCTTTACGGCACGGAAAGCGGCTTGCGGCAGGCGCGCAAGCATCTGGGCTGGTATCTGGACCGCCATGCGTCGAACGTCGCGGCCGGGCAGCGAAAGGCATTGCTGACTTCAGGCGATCCCAAGGAGGTCGTGTCCCTTTTGAGCGAGATTTTTGGCGGGCAGAGCGGCGATGTGAGGGATGCGGCATGAGTTCGATACCGATCAAATCCGCCAATGCGGGCGATGCTGCGCAGATTCTGCTCAATACGATCCGGCGACCTGTAATCATGGTCGATTGCGAGGGGTACATTTCATTTGCCAATGTGGATGCGGAAGATTTTTTCCGCTCCAGCGCGTCCGTTCTGGCGCGAAGCACGCTGTCGAAGCTCATTCCGTTCGGCAGCCCGTTGCTGGCGCTGGTGGATCAGGTGCGGGAGCGTCATGCGCCGGTCAATGAGTATCGTGTCGACATTTCCTCTCCGCGGCTTGGTATCGAAAAGGTGGTGGACCTGTACGTCGCGCCGGTGCCGGAATTTCCGGGCTCGGTTGCGGTGATGTTTCAGGAGCGGTCGATGGCGGACAAGATCGACCGGCAGATGACCCATCGTGGTGCTGCGCGCTCGGTGACGGGGCTCGCAGCCATGCTGGCGCATGAGATCAAGAACCCGCTTTCGGGCATACGCGGCGCGGCGCAACTGCTCGAACAGTCGGCGTCGGATGAGGACAGGGGGCTGACGCGGCTGATCACGGAGGAAACCGACCGCATCGTTGCGCTGGTCGATCGCATGGAGATCTTCTCGGACGAGCGGCCGATTGACCGGTATCCGGTTAATATCCATGTGGTGCTCGACCGCGTGAAGGCGATCGCGAAAAACGGTTTCGCCAGAGGCGTCACCATTGCCGAGAACTACGATCCGTCGCTGCCGCCGGTCTACGGTAATCGCGATCAACTCATTCAGGTGTTCCTCAATCTGATCAAGAATGCCGCTGAAGCGGTGGGAAGCGATCCGCTGGGCGAGATCGTTCTGACGACCGCCTTTCGCCCGGGCATTCGCATGTCCGTGCCCGGCACTCAGGAGCGTGTGTCGCTGCCGCTGGAATTTTGCGTGCGCGACAATGGGCCGGGCGTGGCCGAGGATCTTTTGCCGATCCTGTTCGATCCTTTCATTACGACGAAGCCGAACGGCTCCGGGCTCGGGCTGGCGCTGGTCGCGAAGATCGTGGGCGAGCACGGCGGCATTGTCGAGTGTGAGTCGAATCCGCGCGGAACAACCTTTCGCGTGTTGATGCCGGCATGGAAGGAGACGACGCCGGACGAACAGGTTCCCAATGAAGGAAGGACCCGATGAGCGTGCATGGACAAATTCTTGTCGCCGACGACGATGCGGCGATCCGCACCGTCCTCACCCAGGCCTTGTCACGGGTCGGGCATGACGTGCGGGTCACCTCCAACGCCGCGACCTTGTGGCGTTGGGTGGCGGCGGGCGAGGGCGATCTGGTGATCACCGACGTGGTGATGCCGGACGAGAACGCCTTCGACATGCTGCCGCGCATCCGTAAGGCGCGCCCCGAACTGCCGGTGGTGGTGATGAGTGCGCAGAACACTTTCATGACCGCTATTCGCGCCTCGGAGGCGGGAGCGTACGAATATCTGCCGAAGCCATTCGATCTCACCGAACTGCTTGCCATCGTGCAGCGCGCTCTGGCGGAGCCGAGCAAGCCAAAGTCCGAGCAGAGGCCGGAAGACCAGCCCGACGCCATGCCGCTTGTTGGCCGCTCCGCAGCGATGCAGGACATCTACCGCATGCTGGCGCGCATGATGCAGACGGACCTCACGGTGATGATTTCTGGCGAATCCGGCACCGGCAAGGAACTGGTGGCGCGTGCGCTGCATGAATATGGCCGCCGCCGCAACGGACCTTTCGTCGCCATCAATATGGCGGCGATCCCGCGCGACCTGATCGAATCCGAGCTTTTCGGCCACGAGAAAGGGGCCTTCACCGGCGCCCAGAACCGATCGACAGGCCGCTTCGAGCAGGCCGAGGGTGGCACGCTGTTCCTCGACGAGATCGGCGACATGCCGATGGAAGCGCAAACGCGGCTTCTGCGCGTGCTCCAGCAGGGCGAGTACACCACAGTTGGCGGCCGCACCCCGATCCGCACCGATGTGCGCATCGTCGCCGCCACCAACAAGGATTTGCGCGCGCTCATCCATCAGGGCCTGTTTCGCGAGGATCTCTTCTACCGCCTGAATGTGGTGCCGCTGCGCTTGCCGGCGCTGCGCGAGCGCTCGGAAGACATTCCCGATCTGGTGCGCCATTTCTTCAAGCAGGGCGAGAAGGAAGGCTTGCAGACCAAGCGCATCGCGCCGGGCGGCGTCGAACTGATGAAGCGCTATCCCTGGCCGGGCAATGTGCGCGAACTGGAGAACTTGGTGCGCCGTCTGGCGGCTCTCTATGCGCAGGACGAGATTTCTACCGATATCATCGAGGCCGAGCTCGGCGCGGGCGAAAGGCCCGATCCGGTCGCCGCCGCCACGCTCATTCCGGAAAATCTCTCCATCGGACAGGCGATGGAGCACTACCTGCAACGCCATTTCGCTTCCTACGGGCCGTCGCTGCCGCCGCCCGGCCTCTACCAGCGGATTCTTGCCGAGGTGGAGCATCCGCTGGTGCTTGCGGCCATGACGGCCACGCGCGGCAACCAGATCAAGGCGGCGGAGCTTCTCGGGCTCAACCGCAACACGCTGCGCAAGAAGATTCGTGACCTTGGCGTCAGCATCTATAAATCGGCGGGCTGAGAACGCCGTCCGCTGATGCAAATGACAATCGGGCAAGCCACAATCTCGCCCGTTTTGTTGCATATTCGCCACAATGTTGCATACATGTAACGCGATTCATGATGCCATAGGGCGGTATGACGACTCACATACTCACCAGCGGCCGTTTGCGCCTGCCAAAAGGCCGCGCCCATGAAGGGCGACGCTTGCTGGCGCTGCCCGGCATCCTCGCGATATTGGGCGCGCTGCTCGCGGCGGGGGTGTCGTTCGCTATCCTTGTAGGCGCAACCCCGATTGCGCCTGATGGCAGGATTACGCTGCTTCTCATCTGCGTGAACGCCGCCTTCATCCTTGTGCTCGCCGCCTTGATCGGGCGCGAGATTCACCGCATCGTGATGGCGCGGCGCATCGGAAAAGCGGCGTCACGGCTGCATGTGCGCATCGTGGCCATGTTCGCGCTGGTGGCCGCCATTCCGGCCATCATGGTCGCTATAGTTGCATCGGTGACCCTCAATATCGGTCTCGACCGCTGGTTCGAAATCCGCACCAAGACCATTATCAACTCGTCGCTGTCCATTGCGGATGCCTATGTGCAGGAAAACGCTCGCAACCTGCAGGGCACCACTTTGTCGATGGCCTATGACCTCGACAATGCGCGAACGCTCTACGGACTCGACCGCACCGGCTTCCTGGACCTGATGAACAAGGAAGCGGCGGGCCGGGGCCTCGCCCATGCGGCGCTTCTGAAGTCGGACGGATCCTTCGTCATGAGCGCTCAAACGCCCGTCGATTTCGCCATGCCCGAACCGCCGGAAGGGGCCATACAGGAGGCCGAGAACGGGCCGCCGCTGCTGATCGAGCCGCGCACCCGCAACATCATGGGCGCCATCGTCAAGCTGCGGGAACTGGAAGGATTGTTTCTCTATACGATCCGCGTGATCGACCCTGAGGTGATCAAGGCCCGCGAGATCGTCCGCGCCAATGTCGACGAGTATCGTGGGCTGGAATCGAACAGGCGACCGTCGCAGATCGCCTTCGCGCTGCCCTATCTGTCGATGACGCTCATCATCATCCTGTCGGCGGTCTGGACCGGTATCGCCGTCGCTGACCGGCTGGTCCGGCCGATCCGCCAGCTCATCGGCGCGGCCGACGAAGTGGCCACCGGCAATCTCGACGTTGCGGTTCCGGTGCGGCCCTCCGACGGTGATGTCGCCTCGCTGGGCTCCACCTTCAACTACATGTTGCTGGAACTGAAATCGCAGCGCAACGAATTGCTGACGGCCAAGGACCAGATCGACGAGCGCCGGCGCTTCTCCGAAGCGGTTCTGGAGGGCGTGACGGCAGGCGTCATCGGCGTCGATGCGGACGGCATCGTCACCATCGTCAACCGGTCGGCGGAAACCATGCTGGCGATGGACGCCGAGACGGCCATCGGCCAGAACCTTTCCGTGTTGTTGCCCCTGGTGGGCCGCGCGTTCGAGATTGGCCGCAAATCCGACAGGCCGGTCTATCGCGAACAGGTGACATTCTATCGGGCGGGGGCGGAGCGCACCTTCAACATTCAGGTCACGATGGAAGAGGAAGACAATGAAGACGCTTCCAAATCCTACGTCGTGACGGTGGATGACATTACCGATCTCGTTCAGGCGCAGCGTTCTTCCGCATGGGCCGATGTGGCGCGCCGCATCGCCCACGAGATCAAGAACCCGCTGACGCCGATCCAGCTCTCGGCCGAACGCATCAAGCGCCGTTATGGCAAGGTCATCATCGAGGACCGCGAAGTGTTCGACCAGTGCACCGACACGATCATCCGTCAGGTCGGCGATATTGGCCGCATGGTGGACGAGTTCTCGTCCTTTGCCCGCATGCCGAAGCCGGACATGAAACAGATGGACCTGCGCGAGCCGTTGCGCGAGGCGTCCTTCCTGGTCGAAGTCAGCCGCCCTGATATCAGGTTCGAACGCGATTTCGGGAGCGAGCCGCTCCACGGCACGTTCGACAGCCGGCTTCTGGCGCAAGCCTTCGGCAACGTCATCAAGAATGCGTCGGAGGCCATGGAAGGCGTGGAGCGTGAGGACGGGGCCCCCGGCGTGATCCGTATTCGCGCTCTCCGGCAGGGCGATAGCATTCGCATCGATGTGACCGACAACGGCAAGGGGCTGCCGCGCGAGCATCGCCAAAGGCTGCTTGAGCCCTATATGACGACGCGCGACAAGGGCACGGGCCTTGGCCTCGCTATCGTCAAGAAGATCGTGGAAGACCATGGCGGTTGCCTGGAGCTCCACGACGCGCCCCAGGATTTCCATGGCGGAAAAGGCGCCATGGTCAGCATCATTCTCCCCGCCGCCGGAGGTTCGGCCCCCGCTTCCAGCGGCTCACCGTCTGAAAAAGAAACTGTAAAGGTCGAAAATGGCGTCTGATATTCTCATCGTCGACGACGAAGAAGACATTCGCGAACTGGTTGCGGGCATCCTTAGCGATGAAGGTCATGAGACCCGGACAGCGCATGATGCCGACAGCGCGTTGGCGGCGATCCAGGAGCGGGCGCCGCGTCTGATCTTCCTCGATATCTGGTTGCAGGGGTCGCGGCTGGACGGGCTGGCTTTGCTGGATGAGATCAAGACGCTCCACCCGAACCTGCCGGTGGTGATGATTTCCGGTCACGGCAATATCGAAACGGCGGTGTCCGCCATCCGGCGCGGGGCTTATGATTTCATCGAGAAGCCCTTCAAGGCGGATCGCCTGATCCTCGTGGCTGAACGGGCATTGGAAACCTCCAAGCTGAAGCGCGAGGTCTCCGATCTCAAACAGCGCAGCGGCGAAACATTCGATCTGATCGGCATGTCTTCCGCCATGAGCCAGTTGCGCCAGACAATCGAACGGGTGGCGCCGACCAACAGCCGGATCATGATCATCGGGCCTTCAGGATCCGGCAAGGAACTGGCGGCGCGCGCCATCCATGCGCTGTCGTCGCGCAAGAGCGGGCCCTTCGTGACGCTGAATGCAGCCAGCATCACGCCCGAACGCATGGAGATCGAGCTGTTCGGCACCGAGTCCAACGGCACTGAGCGCAAGGTCGGCGCGCTGGAGGAGGCGCATCGCGGCATACTCTATATCGACGAAGTGGCGGACATGCCGCGCGAAACGCAGAACAAGATCCTGCGCGTGCTTGTCGAGCAGCAGTTCGAGCGGGTTGGCGGCACCAAGCGTGTCAAGGTCGATGTGCGTATCATTTCCTCGACCGCCCAGAATCTCGAAGCCATGATCGCCGACGGCCGTTTCCGCGAGGACCTCTATCACCGTCTCGCTGTCGTGCCGGTGATGGTGCCGGGTCTGGCTGAACGTCGTGAAGACATTCCCTATCTGGTCGATCACTTCATGAAACAGGTGGCCCGGCAACTTGGCGTGAAGACCCGCCGTATCGGCGATGATGCGCTGGCCGTCCTTCAGGCTCACAATTGGCCCGGCAACGTCCGCCAGCTTCGCAACAACATCGAACGGCTGATGATCCTGGCGCGTGGCGACGACGCCGAAGCTCCCATTACCGCAGATCTGCTGCCCTCGGAGATTGGCGACGTGATGCCGCGCACGCCCGGACAGTCCGACCAGCACATCATGGCGCTGCCCCTGAGGGAAGCCCGGGAGCAATTCGAAAAGGATTATCTTATCGCCCAGATCAACCGTTTCGGGGGCAATATCTCGCGCACAGCCGAGTTCATAGGCATGGAACGTTCCGCGCTACACCGGAAGCTTAAATCGCTGGGGGTTTGATAGTTTTCCGGAACAGTTTTTCAGGGTCAAATATTTCCGGAAGAAAGACCAACGTCTCAGGAGTTGCTTCTTCGTGAATTGTCGGAGGTGATCATCGGAAGTTTCGCCCGATGCTCCTGACAAACTGTTTCCACAGGAATCCAAATGTGTGCCCGAGAGGCGAATCAGGGGCTTGAGCGCCTTATTTGTCTCATCATTCCTTGTCTAGTCGCTCCGTACGATCAACGGAGCAATTTTTATGAGACGAGTGAGCGGGCTGGCCGTGGCCCTGGCTGCTGCTGCCGTCGGTGTAACGATGGGCGCTTCCACAACCGACGCTTCCGCAAGCATACAATGTGGCAGGGCCTCATGGTATGCGTTGCATTCCAAAACGGCCTCCGGCGAGCGCATGAACCCTGCGGCTTTGACCGCCGCGCATCGCACGCTGCCTTTCGGCACGCGCCTGAAAGTCACCAACAAGAAGAACGGCAAGAGCGTGGTCGTGCGCATCAATGATCGCGGGCCGTTCGTGAAGGGCAGGGTGCTCGATCTGTCGAAGGCCGCCGCGAACGAACTCGGTTTCATCCGTTCCGGCCACACCTCGATCTGCATGGCGAAAGCCTGATCTGCGCTGTTCACGTATTCAAGGCCGCCGCGGCTCAGGTCACGGCGGCCCTTTTTGTCACCAGTTTCCGGTGTTGGGCATCGAGGCCCAGGGCTCGGCCTTTTCCTGCGCCGCACCTTTTTGCAGCAATTCGATTGAAATGCCGTCCGGCGATTTGATGAACGCCATGTAGCCGTCGCGCGGCGGGCGATTGATCGTGACACCCTTGTCCATAAGGCTCTGGCACGTCTGGTAAATATCGTCCACCTCATAGGCGAGATGGCCGAAGTTGCGGCCACCGGAATAGCTTTCCGGATCCCAGTTGTAGGTGAGTTCAAGCAGCGGCGCACTTTCTCCGCGGCCACGGCTTTCGTCCTGGCCAGCGGCAAGGAAAATCAGGGTGAAACGTCCCTGTTCGTTTTCTTGCCGCCGCACTTCCTTCATGCCAAGCTTGTCGCAATAGAAATCAAGTGAAGCGTCGACGTCGGCGACGCGGACCATTGTGTGCAGATAACGCATGGAAACCTCCTGAACGGAGCCGCAACATAGGGTCGCACAGCCGATGCGGCAACCACGGGAATTTGCAATGCAACTCAATGATAGGTGCAAAATGCATCTCGGGTCTTGCGTAACCGCGAAGCGGCAATGCTATCCTCCGGTTGAAGAATCAGTTGCGTGTTGACGAAAAGGGGGCGGTCTTATGGGGGAAAAGGCCTCTTTCATGGGGCGGGATGTGGAGCGGGGCGACATGATTTCCCGTGAGGATGAGGCTGCCCGCGAAGGACGGAACGAGAGCGCCGATCTGACCGAGGTTTCCGGCGCGATCAAGTGGTTCGATGTCGCCAAGGGGTATGGCTTCATCCTGCCTGATGAGGCGCATCTCGGGGATATTCTTCTTCACGTCACCTGTCTGCGCCGCGACGGTTTCCAGACCGCGCAGGAGGGCGCCCGCGTGGTTTGCCTCGTGAAGCAGGGCGAACGCGGTTTGCAGGCGTTCAAGGTGCTGTCGATGGATATGTCGACCGCCGTGCATCCGACCGAAATGCCGGCGCAGCGCACGCATGTGACTGTAACGCCCGAGAGCGGTCTCGAACGAGCCCTGGTGAAGTGGTTCAACAGGACCAAGGGGTTCGGCTTTCTCACACGTGGCGAAGGCACGGAGGATATTTTTGTCCATATGGAAACGCTGCGTCGTTTCGCCGTGACCGAACTCCGGCCGGGGCAGGTGGTTCTGGTGCGTTTCGGGCGCGGGGAAAAAGGGCTCATGGCCGCCGAAATCCATCCCGATATGGGAACGCTGCCGATTTCGCACTGAAGCCTGAAGCAGCGCGTCGCGATCTTCAGGCACGCTTGCCGCGCATCAAGCTGTTCTTTCGATGGTTATCCCGAAACCGGCTTTGGCGTTCAGGCAATTCTTTCCGACAGCATCCGTATCGCCTGCAATCCCGTCGAAACGGCCAGCGGTCGGACCTTTTCTCCATTCCTGTCGCCTTGCCCGGAAAGCCGCTCAGGGCATAAGGTGCGGCCAGCAACCGTTCCAGTGAGGCGAGTCATGAAAGCAGGCCGGTGGGGTTCGGCAGCCGCCGCGATTTTTCTGGCGGCGACCATGACGGCTGCGCCACAATCATGTTTTGCCCGGAATGATGACGCCTCTATCGAGCAACCGATGCTGCTTCCGATCGACACTGCGCCTCTGGTGATCGTCACAAAATCCGGCGCGCGCGCCTTCAACATCGAGATTGCCGATGACGCCGTCAAACGATCTGCGGGATTGATGTATCGTCAGTCCATGCCCGATGACCGGGGCATGCTGTTCATTTTCGAGGAAGCGCGGCCGGTGAGTTTCTGGATGAAGAACACGCCGATGGCGCTCGATCTTTTGTTCATCGCGGAAGATGGGCGCATCGTCTCGATTCTCCCAGGCGAGCCCTTTTCGCCGGCCATCATCTCCCCGGGCGAACCTGCCCGATATGTGCTTGAACTGAAGGCCGGAACGGCCGAAAGAGAGGGCGTCACGGAAGGCGACCTTGTCGAACATCCCAGGATGAAGGCGACCGGAGCAACAGGCGGCTCATCAAGCCGGGGCGGCTGAACAAAACGGAAAATGGCATGCAGTTCTTTACGCACGATGGTTTCGATCTGGCCTTTCTCGATCGCCAGCCGACGCGGGGAAAAGGCGATCCTGTGCTGCTCATTCACGGATTTGCCTCAACCCACCATGTGAACTGGGTATCGCCCGGCTGGTTCAAGACGCTCAATGATGCAGGTTATCGGGTGATCGCGCTCGACAACCGCGGCCATGGCGCCTCGACCAAGAGCTATGATGGGGCGGATTACACGCCTTCGGCAATGGCGTCGGACGCGGTCGCCCTGCTCGATCACCTCGGCATCGAGAAGGCCCATGTCATGGGGTATTCGATGGGGGCTCGCGTTTCGGCTTTTCTGGCGCTTTCGGAGCCGGAGAAGGTCGCCACCCTGGTGTTCGGCGGTCTGGGCATAGGCATGGTGGACGGTGTAGGCGACTGGGATCCGATCGCGGCCGCTTTGCTGGCTGACGATCCGAGCAAAATCACGCATCCGCGCGGACGGTCTTTCCGCGCCTTCGCCGACCAGACGCGCAGCGACCGCAGGGCGTTGGCCGCCTGCATATCCAACTCGCGCGAAATCCTCAGCGAAGAGGATATGGCGCGCATCACCCAGCCGACGCTGATTGCGGTCGGCGACAGGGACGATATTGGTGGCTCGCCCGGGGAGTTGGCGGCCCTGATGCCCAACGCCACGCCTTTCGCCATTGAAGGCCGCGACCATATGCTTGCGGTGGGCGACAAGACGTTCAAGCAGCGGGTGCTGGAGTTTTATGCCGAGCACGCGCTGGATTAAAGCATCGGACCGAAAAGTGGAATCCGGTTTTCGGAAAATCCGACGCCCAATCAAAATGTTAGCGGCTCCTTATTAATTCAGAAACCGAGCGCCATGGCGATTTTGGGGGTCGCGTCGTGCCAGTCATGCACGGCGGTGATGTCGTCGGGCAATGGTGGCATGAATTCGCGCAGGCTGTTATCCGCCATCAGGTGAAAGAGGCTGGCGTCCGACACGAATTCACGCGCCGAAATCAGGTTCGGCGGCTGATCGTCGACAAAGGCGACAGGTCGGTTGCCGGGGCCGCGCAAGCGAGCGACGGCAGGGCCTTTCGCCATTTCGGTGGTCAGCAACGGGTAGGGCAAGCCGAGCGCCCCGAGATGAGCGCGCCGGGTTTCGCGGTGCTTGTGCGGCATGGCCGTCAGCAGGACGATCTCGGCCCGATCCTCGAAACTGGCGAGCGCTTCAGGCGCGCCATCGGTAATGCTCTGCCAATCGGCCTGGCCGGCGAAGAAGTCGTCCAGCAGCGCCGTCACTTCGGGTTGCTCAACCAGCCTGCCTGTAGCCGTTTCGGCTATATTGCCGGTCAGCCTGAAGGAGGCCATGGTCAGCCTCAGGCCACGCTGTTCCAGAAATCGCGGAAATGGACGGATGAATTCCAGCAGCACGTCATCCACGTCCAGGATGAGAAGCGGCCTGTCATCGGAGGATAGTTCCTCAATTTGGCGAAGGGTTTCGGGGTCGACGCTCATATCGAACTTTCATAACTGGTGTCGCCTGACGGCAGATGCCGCAGGGTCTCACCGACGGTGGATGGAGGTATCCCTGACGCTTCGCAGAAACGCATCAGGGTGGGTTCATGCGCCAGCAGGAACTGAAGGACCCCGGCCAGAAAACCCGGCTCACGCGCAGCAAGGCGGATGGAACCGGCATCGATGCCGGTGATCGCAAGAAAACGTGGCAAAAGTTCGGGATCGGACGCAATGAAGCCGAGAGCCTGAACGGCCACGGCTTCCGCCTGTTCACGCATTGACCCTGCGCCCGTCATCGTTAACCTCTTGCCTGTCTGTCGTGTATGCTCGAATCGCAACGGCAGGGTATGTCAATTGCCGGACACGGCAAGTTTCGTATGCTGCCTGTGGACAGCAGACCGGATCATGCGCAATTTTCGAAGGTTGGTTTCCGTTTCATCAATCATCTTCGCGTAGCGTATCGGTTGGGTTTGATGCGGTCCGACCAGATTGCAGGGGGCGATGTCATTCGGCCGAATGACAATCGCGACGGGAAGTCGATGCCGAAAAAGGTAATGATCGTCGAAGATAACGAGCTCAACATGAAGCTCTTTCGCGACCTCATCGAGGCCAGCGGTTACGAAACCGTGCGCACGCGGAACGGTCTGGAGGCGCTCGATCTGGCGCGCACGCACAAGCCCGACCTGATCCTCATGGACATACAGCTTCCCGAAGTGTCCGGACTGGAAGTGACCAAATGGCTGAAGGAAGACGATGAACTCCATGTCATTCCGGTGATCGCCGTCACCGCCTTCGCCATGAAGGGAGATGAGGAGCGCATCCGCCAGGGTGGCTGCGAAGCCTATATTTCCAAGCCGATTTCGGTGCCGCGCTTCATAGAGACGATAAAATCCTATCTGGGGGATGCATGACTGCGCGCATCCTTGTCGTTGACGACATTCCTGCAAACGTTCGCCTGCTCGAGGTTCGCCTTCTGGCCGAGTATTTCGAGGTCGTCACCGCCAATTCCGGAGCCGAGGCGCTGGAGATCTGCGAGACGAGCAAGGTCGATGTGGTTTTGCTCGATGTGATGATGCCGGAAATGGATGGTTTCGAGGTTTGCCGCCGCCTCAAGAGCGATCCGGCAACTGCGCATCTGCCCGTGGTCATGATCACAGCGCTCGATCATGTGGCGGACCGTGTTCGCGGGCTTGAAGCCGGCGCTGACGACTTCCTCACCAAGCCGGTCAACGATCTGCAACTCATGACACGGGTGAAGAGCCTCGTCCGGCTCAAGATGCTGACCGATGAACTGCGGCTTCGCACGTCGACAGCGGCGAACATCGGCCTTGAGAATCTTCTGGACCGCGGCGGCGGGGCCGAGCAGGAGCCGGCAAGGGTCCTGCTTATGGACGCGCGCACGGAGACTTACGAAAAGATCCGCTCCAGGCTGAAAGGCGGCATCCAGCTCGATCTGGCGACCGATCCGAACGCGGGGCTCTTCCAGGCGGCGGAAGGCGGATATGAATGCGTGATCGTGTCGACCGCGCTGCCGGACGTCGATCCGTTGAGGCTTTGCTCGCAACTGCGATCGCTGGATCGCACCCGTTTCCTGCCAATCATCCTGCTGGCGGATCGGGATGATGATGCGCGCATCATCCGGGGTCTCGAACTTGGCGTGAACGACTTTTTCGTCAGGCCGATCGAACCTCACGAGCTGACGGCGCGGCTTGTCACGCAAATCAGGCGCAAGCGCTACAACGACCGCCTGCGCGCCAGCGTCGCCCAGTCGATAGAGATGGCGGTGACGGATGCGCTGACCGGGCTGCATAATCGGCGCTATCTGGATAATCACCTGCAGACCCTGTTCGAACGGGCGGTGGTGCGCCGGCGGCCTTTGTCCGTGATGATCGTGGATCTCGACCGTTTCAAGTCGATCAACGACAGCTTCGGCCATGACGGGGGCGACGACGTGCTGCGCGAATTTGCACGCCGCCTGCGCCAGAACATGCGTGGCATCGATCTGATCTGCCGGTTCGGCGGGGAGGAATTCGTCGTCGTCATGCCGGATACCGACGGGCCGGTTGCCGAAAAGGTCGCCGAGCGGATACGTGCGGAAATTGCTCGCACGCCCTTTGCCATCGGCAAGGAAGGGCAAGCGGTCAACGTGACGATCAGCGTGGGGGTTTCATCCCTCAGGGGCCAGGCCGACGATGCGGGAGCGCTGCTGAAACGAGCCGATATGGCGCTTTACGAGGCCAAGAGAAGCGGCCGCAACAAGGTGGTTGGCAAGGCGGCATAAGCCTGCCGCTCCGGCAATCCGCCAACTGCTTAAGGTTGACGGTTTACGTTAATTACGCCACGTCGATAATCGTGGTTAAGAAATGGTTGATTTTCGGTTCCCCTTGCGCGACGTTGCAGGCCATGGGCATGGAAGAAATATCCGCGTCCGAAGGAATACCCCATGTTTCTCAGGTCCGCCGCATCTCCTGGGTTCCGTGGGGTCGGCCGGCCGGCCTTGGCAATAGTGGCCTCCTCGTACCGCTGCCATCGCCGACCGGCCCCCGATCCTCCAAAATCATAACCATGCTGCAACGGGCTTTTGCTTTCACAGCGAAAAGGCGAGCGTGACGATGTCGACCATCGGCCGGCGCACCATGCCCCAATCCTCGAAAGCAGGCTTCTCGATCGTGCTGATATCGAGTTCAACCACACCGTAATGGCGCTGGTCGCGCTGAATGGATTCGAAAAGCTGTTCCACCGCCTCCCTCGGCCCTTCAAGGATCTGGCAGACCCGCTCGCCCTCGACGGCGAGAATACCGGTAATGGAATGCCGCCTATTGAAAGCGGCAGCCTTTTCGGTGATCCCGTCGATGTCAGCATCGGTGATATGGGGACGAAAGGTGGAGGTGTAGGTAAGGCGGATGAGCATACGTACAGGCCTTTCGGTCTGGATCATGGCGCGCGGGAAGTGTTTCTTAAATGGGGAAAAAAGTCACGCTGAGAGAAGTGAGCGCAAACAAAAAATGCCGCCTGAAAGGCGGCATTTCGAAAATCCGGAATATGAAGATTACTTGATCTTCGTTTCCTTGAATTCGACGTGCTTCTTCACGACCGGATCGTACTTGCGGAAGGAGAGCTTGTCCGTCTTCGTGCGGCTGTTCTTGCTGGTCACATAGAAGAAGCCGGTGTCGGCGGTCGAAAGAAGCTTGATCTTGATGTTCGCGGCTTTTGCCATGATGCTCGTCCGTTTATGTTCCTGGGGTTAAGCCGCAACAATACGGGGCGGCGCCCGGAAGCGGAAACTTGGCGCGACACATACTGGATGCGCCCGGAATGTCAAGTCTCCGCTCGCCTTTCGTCCAAATCCCGTCTCAGCTTGCGTGTGCAATGATGTCGCCGATCGTCTCCGGGAAGAAGCCCGGCGCGGCGTGATGCTTGCCGAACATCATGTCGTACTGGAGATAGCGGAAATCACGGATCGCGGGATCGATCTCCTTCTGCCGCGCCCACTCCAGCGAGGCTTCGCCATCGCCCGAAAGAAGCAGGGAGCGCTCCACCACATGATAGCGCTGATGAAGATCGCCGAGGAAACCGGTGTAATAGGGGTGGCTGATGCCGGCCACGTTGAACACATGCAGTGGTAGGAAGGCCGGGCTGACCGCGCCCAGCCCATCTGCCTTGCCGGAACGATTCGACCACACGACCAGCGGCGTCGAGCGGTGCAGGAGCATATTTTCCGGCGTGTCCTTGCGCGGCGCGACATTGGTCTTGAGGAAACCCGTCTCGACATAGACCGGTCCCAGCGGCGGCAGATGATCGCCGAAGAAGGCGATGACGGTCGGCCGCTCCCGCTTCTGCGCCCAGTCGATCAGGCGCTGCAGCTCACGGTCCGAATCGGCTGCGCCTTCGGCAAAACTGGCGAGAGAAGCGCGCGCCCATTCACTGGTTTGCGCATGAACATCATGAACGACGTTGCCGTACCGATTCGGCTCGTAGGGCCCGTGATTCTGGAGGCTTACGGCGAAAAGAAACAATGGGTTCTCAGCAGCATCGGCTGAGGCGATGATCTCGTCGGTCATCGATTCGTCGGAGACGAGGGGGCCACGCTTTACCGCGCTCGCCATCGTCTTTTCCGAGCGGAATTCGTCAAAGCCGAACGCCTTGTAGACATTGCTGCGATTCCAGAACCAATCGGTGCCCGGATGGATGGCCAGCGTCTGATAGCCTTCGGCGCGCAGGAAGGTGGCCATGGACGGCAGCGGCTTGCGCACATATTGCTGGTAGGGAATGCTTCCTGCCGGAAGGAAAGCGTTGGAGAAGCCGGTCAGCGCCTCGAACTCGACATTCGCCGTCATGCCGCCGAATTCCGGCGAGAACATTTCACCCGACTGAAGTGCGCGGGTGGAGGCAATCGGATCGGGCGTAATGGTGACGCCGGTCAGCTTGCCGGCATCCCAGAACGATTCGCTCATCACCATGATGATGTCGGGCCGCTCGTCCGGAAGCGCGGTGTCCACTGCGGGCTTCGGCACGGAATCGATAGCCTTGTCGGAATAGCCGTTGGGCGCGGCCACATGGGCCATCGGCACATTGAGCGCGAAGGCGAGGGTGAAGCCGTTGCTCGCGTAATTTTCCTTCTGGTCCCACATCATCGGGATGATCTGGAGCCGGTCGCGCGTCCAGGAGAAGGTGGCGTAGTCCATCAGCGAGACGAAAAAGGCGAGGGCCGGCAGCGCGAGCACGAGACGGGCTGCGCGGCCCTTGTAGCTCATGCGCGGCACCCGACGCTGAACGAAGCGCCATGTATAGAGCAAGGCGGTTATCGCCAGAACGAGCCCCAGAACCAGCGCTGCGCCCGTCCACGGGCGCTCGCCCACCAGCAATGGCAGCAATTCAATGATCTGGCGTGCAAAAAGAATGTCGGTCGGAAACAGCGGATCGCCCAGATAAAGCGATTTCTGGTAGCCTACGAAGGCAAGTGTCAGGGTCAGAGGCGCGACAGCTAGCAATGCGAGCCAAGCGCGACCGAGGATGGCGTCAAGCCCGAGTAAAACGAGAGCGAACACCAGAACCGTGGTCCAGCCGGGCTTGTAAGGTTGCGCGAAGAAGGCCACGGCGCCGGCAAAATCGCCCCGGAACACCCATTCGATGGCGAAGACCAGCGCGGCGGATGCAAGGACCATCAGCACCGCATGACGGATGCCTGTAACCATCGCCGCACCGCGCTTGCGGGAGGCGATTTCACCCGCCTGCAGCGCTTTTTCCGCAAAATCTGGTCTGCCGTTCGCCAACTCACATTTCCCTGTGGAACGCCTTGTCATGCAACTGTCATGCTTATGTCACGAAAAGCTATGGCGTGTGGCGAAATTGGGAAGAGCCGGCCAAAGAATCGTGTTCCGTTTTAACGATACGTGATCCCTTGCAACCCATAGGAAGCAGGGGCGAAAGCCGCCTCACGGTCCCGCAAAATGGGCCTGGGCTTGACTTGGCGGGCTGCAATGCGCGACACGCTGGGCCAAAGCGCAAAGCGAGGCGGATAATGACGATCGCATTCACCTTTCCGGGGCAGGGTAGCCAAACCGCAGGCATGGGCAAGGAACTGGCGGAAGCCTTTCCCGAGGCCCGTCAGGTGTTTGAGGAAGTTGACGAGGCGCTTGGCGAGAAGCTCTCCAAGCTGATCTTCGAGGGGCCCGAGGACACGCTTACCCTGACCGCCAATGCGCAGCCCGCGCTGATGGCGGTATCGCTGGCGGCCATGCGCGCGCTGGAATCGCGCGGCTTCTCTCTTAAGGACAAGGTCGCCTATGTGGCCGGTCATTCGCTCGGCGAATATTCAGCGCTCGCCGCGGCCGGTTTCGTGTCCATTGGCGATGCGGCGCGTCTGCTGCGCATTCGCGGCAACGCCATGCAGGCTGCGGTGCCTCCCGGCGAAGGCGCCATGGCCGCAATCATCGGTCTCGAACAGCGCGACGTTGACGCCGCCTGCACGGAAGCCGCGCAGGGAGAGGTCTGCCAGATCGCCAATGACAATGGCGGCGGTCAGCTCGTTATTTCGGGCAGCAAGGCGGCTGTCGAGCGCGCGGCCGCGCTCTGCACCGGCAAGGGCGCCAAACGCGCGCTGATGTTGCAGGTCTCCGCGCCCTTCCACAGCGCGCTGATGACGCCGGCGGGAGACGCCATGCGCGAAGCGCTGGCAGGCGTGCAACGCAGCGCTCCGGTCGTTCCGGTGGTGTCCAATGTATCGGTGGAGCCGACCAGCGACCCCGATCTGATCACCGCGCGTCTGGTCGAACAGGTGACGGGCAGGGTTCGCTGGCGGGAAACAGTCGAGTGGTTCGGGGCCAATGGAGTCGCCACTCTTTATGAAATTGGCGCTGGAAAGGTGCTTTCCGGACTTGCGCGTCGTATAAATCGCGATATCGCTGTCAGTTCCGTCGGAACGCCGGCCGATGTGGATGCGGCGCTCGCCGCTCTCGGCTGAGTTCGGGCGAGTTGCTTCGCGGCGTTGAAGGAGAGGCAGGAATGTTTGATCTGACTGGCCGCAAGGCGCTGGTTACGGGCGCGACAGGCGGCATCGGCGAAGCCATCGCCCGCTTGCTGCATGCGCAGGGCGCTGTTGTCGGCCTGCACGGCACGCGCGTCGAAAAGCTTGAAGCGCTGGCTGGCGAGCTTGGTGACCGCGTGAAGCTGTTTCCGGCCAATCTTTCGGACCCTGCCGGGGTCAGGGAGCTTGGCCAGAAGGCGGAAGCAGAGCTGGAAGGCGTGGATATTCTGGTCAACAACGCCGGCATAACGCGCGACGGGCTTTTCGTGCGCATGAGCGACGCGGACTGGGATGATGTCATCAACGTCAATCTCTCGGCCGTGTTCCGGCTGACGCGGGAACTGACCCATCCGATGATGCGCCGTCGCCATGGTCGCATCATAAACATCAGTTCGGTGGTGGGCGTCACCGGAAATCCCGGCCAGGCCAATTACTGCGCCTCGAAGGCAGGCGTTATCGGCTTTTCCAAGTCGCTGGCGCAGGAGATCGCCACTCGCAACATCACGGTCAACTGCGTCGCGCCCGGCTTCATCGAATCGGCGATGACCGACAAGCTCAACGACAAGCAGAAGGAAACCATCATGTCGGCCATCCCTGCCAGGCGCATGGGAACCGGCGAGGAGGTCGCCGCCGCCGTTGCCTATCTTGCTTCGAACGAGGCTTCCTATATCACCGGCCAGACCATTCATGTGAATGGCGGCATGGCGATGATCTAGGGGAATGATCCAGGGCTACGACCTGGTGATAGTCGGCATTTCATCTTGGATACGGGCTGGAATTCGTGTAATGCGGCCCGCAATTCCTTGGCGTTCGCCGGAAGCGGCCTGCTTCGTAGCGTTTCTTGCAGGACCATCTTTTCAACTTGATTAGCGTCATTGTGACCGCTAACGAAGACAGACCTAACCTGAAGACGAGGATGCCCAAATGAGTGACACCGCAGAGCGCGTCAAGAAGATCGTTATCGAGCATCTCGGCGTCGACGCCGACAAGGTGACCGAGCAGGCCAGCTTTATCGACGATCTCGGCGCAGACAGCCTCGACACGGTCGAGCTCGTGATGGCGTTCGAGGAAGAGTTCGGCGTAGAGATTCCTGACGACGCAGCCGAGACGATCCTGACCGTCGGCGACGCCGTCAAGTTCATCGACAAGGCTTCCGCCTGATTTCTCCGGCGGATATCGATTTCTGACATGCGGCGCGTTGTCGTTACGGGTCTTGGCCTGCTTTCGCCTTTCGGTATGGGTTACGAGCACGGATGGAAAGAGCTTCTGTCCGGCCGGAGCGCAGCGCGCCGTGTAACGGAATTCGAGGTGAGCGATCTTGCTTCAAAGATCGCCCACGTCATTCCCCGTGGCGACGGAACCAACGGAACCTTCAATCCGGAATCCGTTCTCGAAGCCAAGGAACTGCGCAAGATCGGCGAGTTCATCCTGTACGGAATCGCGGCCGCCGATGAAGCCCTCAGGGATTCCGGCTGGGAGCCGAAGACCGAGGACGAGCGCTGCGCCTCCGGCGTGATGATCGGTTCCGGCATTGGCGGTATCGAAGGCATCGCCGATAACGCCATCACGCTCAGGGAGCGCGGTCCCCGCCGCATCAGCCCCTTCTTTATTCCCGGCCAGATCATTAATCTGGTTTCCGGGCAGGTGTCGATCCGCCACGGCCTCAAAGGCCCCAACCATGCTGTGGTCACGGCCTGTTCGACTGGCGCGCACGCCATCGGCGATGCCGCGCGGCTGATTATGCTCGGCGATGCCGACGTCATGCTGGCCGGCGGCGCCGAAGCGCCGGTGACGCGCCTTTCCCTGGCCGGTTTCGCCGCCTGCCGGGCGCTTTCCACCGAGCGCAACGACACGCCTGAAAAAGCGTCGCGTCCGTATGATCGCGATCGCGACGGGTTCGTCATGGGCGAGGGTGCGGGCGTTGTGGTTCTCGAAGAACTGGAACACGCGCAAGCCCGTGGCGCGCACATCTATGCCGAAGTCACCGGCTACGGACTGACTGGCGATGCCTATCACATCACCGCGCCGTCCGAGGATGGTGACGGCGCGTTCCGTTGCATGACGGCGGCGCTGAAGCGTGCGAATCTCAAGCCGTCGGACATCGATTACATCAACGCCCATGGCACCTCGACCATGGCCGACACGATAGAGCTTGGCGCGGTCGAGCGTCTGGTCGGCGATGCCGCCCAAAATATTTCGATGTCGTCGACCAAGTCGTCGATCGGACACCTGCTTGGCGCCGCCGGTGCTGCGGAGGCGATCTTTTCGATTCTCGCCATCCGCGACAATATCGTGCCGCCGACCATCAATCTGGACAATCCCGAACGCGAAACCGCGATCGATCTGGTGCCGCACAAGCCGCGCCAGCGTCAGGTTGATGTCGCGCTGTCGAACTCTTTTGGCTTCGGCGGCACCAATGCTTCGCTGATCTTCCAGCGATTTAATGGCTGACAACCCAACGCGTATGGCCTTCGGCAGTGTCGAACGCCGGGAATTTTGCCATATTCGCTCCTACTCTGCCGGAGGGGAAACGATACGATATCAGACCGGGACGCCATGAACACCAATTCTGCGGGCAACGAGTTTGGCCGAGACGCTACACCGCAAGCCGGTCCGATCGTGCCGAAGACGGCAAACGAAGCTTTGCGACCGGAAAAGGGCACGCCTCCACCGGCCAGGAGGTCGCGCAAGTCCCGCAGCCAGGTGATCGTCTTCCTGAACTTCGTGCTTTCGCTGGTGCTGCTGGTTACGGTTGGCGCGGGGCTCGCAGTCTATTTTGGCAAGAAGGCTTTCATCGAGCAGGGTCCGTCCCTCGCCGGAGACACCTTTCTCGTCAAACCCAATACCGGCGTCGCGCAGATCGCAGAGCAGCTTGAGCGCCGGAATCTTATCAGCGACGCACGTATCTTCCGGATGGGCGTGCGCGCCTACAACAACGATCAGGCGCTCAAGGCCGGCGAGTACGAGATCAAGCCGCACGCCTCGATGCGTGACATCATGGACCTGCTGAAGAGCGGCAAGTCGGTCACATATGCGCTGACCATTCCGGAAGGTCTGACCGTGCATCAGGCTTTCGAGCGTATAGCGGGCCATGAAGCGCTGACCGGCGATATGCCGGCGCAACTGCCGGTGGAGGGCAGTATCGCGACGGACACGCTGCGCTTTACGCGCGGGGCCACACGCCAGCAGATGATCGACAAGCTTATGGCCGACCAGAAAGCTCTCGTCGCCGAGATATGGGCGCGTCGCGATTCCGATTTGCCTGTTGCCGATGAAAACGAGTTCGTGACGCTCGCCTCCATCGTGGAGAAGGAAACTTCTCGCGGGGACGAACGCTCGCGCATTGCCGGCGTTTTCCTGAACCGCCTGCGCAAGGGCATGCGCCTGCAATCGGATCCGACGATTATCTACGGTCTGTTTGGCGGCAAGGGCAAGCCGAGCGACCGCCCGATCTATCAGTCGGATATCGAAAAACCCACGCCGTACAACACCTACACGATCAACGGTTTGCCGCCCGCGCCGATCGCGAATCCGGGGCGTGCTTCGCTTGAGGCTGTCGCCAATCCCTCCAAGACGGAAGATCTCTACTTCGTCGCCGACGGAACGGGCGGACATGCCTTTGCGACGACGTTGAAAGAGCATAACGAAAACGTTGCGCGCTATCGCGCCTGGCAGCGCAAGCAGGCCGAGGAAGCGGCAAAGGCGCCTGCCGGCCAACCCGCTGCGGCGGGTGAAGCCGCGGGAACAACTTCAACTCAGTAGAACCGGTAGCCGGATCGTTTGTCCGGTCAAATCGTGGCGATGCCCGCCGGGCTTGTCGGCGGAAGGCGGGAGAGAATCGCATGACCTTGCAAAGCATGACGGGATTTGCGCGCGCTACTGCGGAGCACGAGGGCTCGGCTGTAGCGTGGGAACTCAAGTCGGTGAACGGCAAGAGTGCCGAGGTGCGTTTGCGCCTTCCGCCCGGTTTCGAGAGGCTGGAGCTTCCAGTTCGACAGGCGATCCAGAAGCGTTTTACGCGTGGCAGCTTTCAGGCCAGCCTCAACGTCACCCGGCCTGCGGGAACGATGGCTCAGCCTGTGGTGAACGAAGTTTTCCTGGAAAATGTCGCCGGTCTCGCCATGCGTCTTCAGGAGCAGTTCGGAATAGCAGCCCCCAGCGCAGATGGCCTGTTGGCGCTTCGCGGCGTTCTGGACATTCCCGATGCGGCCGAAACACCGGAAATGCGCGCGGCACTCGATGCTGCAATCCATCAGGCGCTTGAACATGGGCTTTCACAGCTTGAGCAGGCGCGCCAACAGGAAGGGCAGGCGCTCAATGGCCTGTTGCTTGGGCACCTGCAACGTATCGAAGAACTGACATTGCGCGCTGAAGCTGACCCGTCGCGAGAGATTCCGGCCATCCGGGCGCGGCTTGGCGAGCAGGTGAAGCTGTTGCTCGATTCATCCAGAGAGCTGGATGAGGCGCGCCTCCATCAGGAAGCTGCATTCCTCGCCACCAAGGCGGATATTCGTGAAGAAATCGACAGACTGAAGACCCATTTGGCCGCCGGGCGCGCGCTGCTGGTTTCGGGTGGCGCTATCGGGCGCAAGCTCGATTTTCTTGCGCAGGAATTCAACCGCGAATCGAATACCTTATGCTCCAAATCGAATGCCGCCTCGATCACCGCCATAGGGCTTGAACTGAAGGCCGTTGTCGATCAATTCCGCGAGCAGGTTCAGAATCTGGAGTAGCAGATGCCGTCAAAAGATGCCGGTTCCCAAATTCGTCGGCGGGGCTTGATGCTCGTTCTGTCCTCTCCTTCGGGGGCCGGCAAGTCGACCATTGCGCGAAACCTTCTGGAGAGCGACAACCAGTTCGAACTGTCGGTCAGCGTCACCACACGTCCGCGGCGCGGCAGCGAGATCGATGGGCGGCATTATCATTTTCGTACCCGTCGCGAATTTGAAATCCTGCGCGATAATGACGAATTGCTGGAGTGGGCCGAGGTGCATGGCAATTACTACGCCACACCACGTGGACCTGCGGAGCGCGCCATGGCCGAGGGGCGCGACATGCTCTTCGACATCGATTGGCAGGGTGCGCAGCAACTGCGCGAAAAGATGCGAGGCGACATTGTTTCGATCTTTATCCTGCCGCCTTCCATGGCGGAACTGAAAGAGCGCCTCAAGCGCCGCGCCGAAGATCAGGAAGCGGTCATCGAAACCCGGCTGAAAAACGCCCGCGATGAGATCGAGCATTGGACGGAATATGATTTCGTCGTCGTCAATGACGATCTTGACCGCGCTTTCACGGAAGTGGTGTCGATCGTGACCGCGGAGCGGCTGCGTCGTGACCGCCGGCCGGGGCTGTTCGATTTCGTCTCGGGATTGCTTGACGAAACGGTCGTGTAAGCCTGTTTAGAGCATTTCCAGCAAAAGTGTGAAGCGGTTTTGCGTCCGGAAATGCGGCCAAAACAAGCGTTTCTGCCGATTCATTGAAAAACCAGAACCGCTTTAGATCGCGTTTGCGAGGCGAACGAACTCCTCGACGCTCAAGGTTTCGGCACGTCGCGTCGGATCGATCCCCATTTTTGCAAGAAGGCTCTCGCCTCCCAGCCCCTTCAGGCTCTGGCGCAGCATCTTGCGGCGCTGGCCGAAAGCCGCTTCCGTCAGCTTGCCGAGCTTGCCCACGTCTGCGGCCAGCGGTTCGGCGCGCGGCACGAGATGCACTACGGAAGACGTCACCTTGGGCGGCGGAGTGAAGGCTTGCGGCGGCACATCGAAGGCGATGCGCGCCTGCGTGCGCCAGCCGGCCAAAACGCCGAGCCGCCCATAAGCATCCGCGCCTGGCTCAGCCACGATGCGCTGCGCCACCTCACGCTGGAACATGAGCGTCATGGATTGATAAAAGGGGGGCCATTCCCGTGCGGTGAGCCAGCGCACCAGCAATTCGGTGCCTACATTGTAGGGCAGGTTGGCGACGATCCTGATCGGCTCGCCGGGATTGGCCAGTTGCGAAAAATCCGTCTTCAGCGCGTCACCCGGTATGACCTCCAGCCGACCGGGATAGTGTCGTGAAACCTCGTCCAGGGCGGCAAGGCAACGCTCGTCCTTCTCGATGGCGACGACCTTTTTCGCGCCGTGGGCGAGCAGCGCACGCGTCAGGCCGCCAGGTCCGGGACCGACTTCGATCACTGTCGCGTGCGACAGGTCTCCAGCGGTGCGGGCGATCTTGCCGGTGAGATTGAGATCGAGCAGGAAATTCTGGCCGAGAGCCTTCTTCGCCCGCAACTCGTACCGGTCGATGACCTCGCGCAAAGGAGGCAGTCCGTCGAAGCTCACGCAACCTCCGCGGTCTTGCCGGTTTCGGCCAGCTTGCCGGCCAGTTTCAGGGCGGCAATGAGACTGTCGGGGCGCGCTATGCCCTTTCCGGCAATGTCGAATGCGGTGCCGTGATCCGGGGATGTTCGGATGAACGGCAGGCCGAGCGTCACGTTTACGGCCTCGTCGAAGGCCAGAGCCTTGGCCGGAATAAGAGCCTGATCGTGATACATGCACAGGGCGACGTCATAGCGGGTGCGGGCGCTGGCATGGAACATCGTGTCGGCCGGCAGCGGCCCGAAAGCGTCGACGCCTTCCGCCTTGAGCGTCGCAATGGCCGGCGCGATGACATCACGGTCTTCCGTGCCCATGGCTCCATCCTCACCTGCATGGGGGTTCAGCCCCGAGATCGCCAGCCTTGGATTGGCCAGCCCGAAACGGGCTCGCATATCTTTGGCTGTGATGCGCGCCGTTTCGACAATGAGATCGGTGGTCAAGGATTTCGGCACTTCCAAAAGAGCGATATGGATGGTCACGGGAACCGTCCTCAACTCCGGGCCGGCCAGCATCATGACAGGCCTGACCGGTTTTCCGGTACGCTGCGTGGCCAGATGCGCGAGGTATTCGGTATGCCCCGGGAAACCGAAGCCTGCGTCGTAAAGCGGCTTCTTGGCGATGGGACACGTGACCACCGCGGCGGCCACACCGGAAAAACAATCCGCAACGGCGCGGTCGATGGCCTCGATTATGCCGAAGGCGTTGGCTTTGTCGGGGTGGCCGGGAGTATCGGTAAATCGGCTTTCAAGCGGGACAATGGGCATAAAGCGGGGAAAGCGGTCCACTGCCTGCGCCGGCGTCACTTCTGCGAGAGGAATCTCCTCGCCGAGCAGTCTGGCCCGAGCCGAAACCAGCGCCGGATCGGCAATCAGGTAGAAGGGCGGGGTATCCGCATTCCGTCGCAGCCATGCCGCAACGGCGATTTCCGGTCCTATACCGGAAGGGTCGCCGATACTGACGGCAAGCGGAGCGCGGCTGTTGTGCATGTCAGCGCTGAACGATCTTGGCCTTCTTTTTCAGCTCATCCATGTATTTGTTGCCGAGTTCGTCCGCACCGGCATTGGCGTTCTCGCTCTGGAAAACCAGTTCCGCCACGCGGTCATCGGAAACCTCGCGCGCGCTGCATACGCCGATGAATTCTACACCGCGCTCGGTCTCCCGGACGCCGGTTGCGCCGCCGGCCTTCGTTTTCTTGATCTGGTCGGCCCATTCCGGTGGCAATTGTGGCGCAATAATGCGGCCCAGATCGCGAACGGTCACATCCAGAAGACCTTTGGCAAATTGCTGAGTGTTGGCGCAACCGTTGAAGCGGGCGCGGAAGGATTCGGCCTCGCGCTTGCGCTTGGCGAGCGTCGATTTGCGCTCAGCCGGCGGGATGACGAAAATCACCTGCTGAAGCATATATTCAGTGGCGGATGGTTTAGAGCCGCCTTTCTTGAGCATGTTGCGCACGGCTTCCTGCTGGCTGGTCAGGCCGGTTCCCGACTGCTCGGCGCGGTAGCGCGCCCCCAGCGTCTGATTCCACGCAAGCTGCGAACGGATGAACTCCTTGAAGTGCTGTTTGGTCACCCCGGATTGCGCCATGACCGCGTCGAGTTGCGCAAGCTGCATCTTGTTGCTCGCGGCGAAGCGGGCATAGGCGTCGTTGACCTGCTTGTCACTGATACGGATGCCCAGCCTCTGCGCTTCGGCAAGACGCAGGGTCTGCTCGATCATCTCGTTGGCCGCGTCGCCCTTGCGCCGCTGAAGGCGGAAGAAGGCGTTGCGATGCTGAATGTCAGCCGAGGTGATCGGCATATTGTTGACGATGTATTTTATCTCGCTGGCCTGCGCAGGCGTCGTCACGGCTGTCGCCGCAATCGCCGTTACACCGACGAAAAGGGCAAGGCTTGCAGACAGGATGTATTTCCGCATTCCAGGCATCCAGCTTTCAAATTCAGGTCACAACACGATATGAATCGGGCTTCTGCCCGCTTTATGCGGCAAAACCGTGTCGAGCGCCAGTTTACTGGACGATGTTGCCGCTGGAGGATCCGAAATCACCGAGCGTCCGGAAAGTGATGTTGAACCCGATCGTCTGGGAAACATCCTTGTCGTCACGGTTCCGCGTCTGGGAGTAGGTCATCAGATAGGTGAAGCACTCGTCGGCATAACCGAAACCGACGCCGTTCTTGACCAGGACGTTTTTCTCCAGATCGTAGGTGCCGGAGCCGAAAACGCGCCAGTTTTCGGCGAACTGGGTCGAAGCACCGAGCGAGACTTCATGACGGTCTTCGGTGAAGCCATAGTCCGGCTGGGACTGGATGAAGGCATAGCGGGCCGACAGGGAAACCGGGCCGCCGCTATAGCCGAGCTTGGCTTCCGAGCGGCGGACCTCAAAAGTCTGTTCGTCAAACCGCCCGCTGAGCGACGCCGAAACGCCACTCGGGCTGCTGAAGCCGACAAGGCCGACATAATCGGAGCGATCGGATTCGAGACCGGAATTGGCGCCTACATTGACGAGATCGGGCGCGGCAAAGGAATTCTCTCCGCCCAGATGATAGGACTGGCCAAACAGCGCGTTCGTCGTCCAGCCATTGTTGAAGCTGGCGACATAGCGGAAGCCGACATTGGCGCGCGAGCCACCTTCGATGCGGTCGTAGCCGGAGAACTTGTCGCGCTCGAACAGGGTCGAGGCGTCGAAGACGAAGCTCTGCGCATCCTCATTCGGAACCGAAAGGCCGCCGACATAATCCTCATTGGGGCGCAGGAAGAGCTGCGCCATCGGCTCCAGCACATGGGAAGAGCCGGTCGCGGAAAAGAGGATCGGCCAGCGCCATTCGAGACCCAGAGTCGCCATGGACCGGAAGAAGGACGAGCGCATGTCGGCTGTCGTGCCGCGGTTGCTGGCCATGTCGTTAATGGCGACAAGGGAGTCCGACGACGCATTGAGATAGTTGCCGTCAGCCTGGAAGGCGAGTAGCGGCGTGAACACCATGCCGCCATCGGTGACAAAAGAGCGTTTCCATTCCGCTTCGGCAGTCAGGCGACCGCTGTCGCCCTCGACGCCACGGACACGCTGCACGCCAGATGTGGGAACGTAAGGAGTGTTAAATGCCTGATCGATCCGGTCACGGCTGATGGTCCGTGCGTTCACATTCAGCGAAAGCTGTCCACCGGCAAGCGGAGTATCAGGAATGTAGGCATAGTCGAATGATGGGAGAACCCAGGGCTGCTTTTCGTCACGACCACGCTGCCGTGGGTCGCTTTTGAGAATATCTTCCTGAATCTGGAATTTCATGCCGCGCAGATCGAAGTAATTCCGATCGTTGAGGCCGGTCAGATAGACTTCGGAACGGTGAGCGTAATCGCTGAAGCCGTCGATGCTGTAGGTCCGGGAGAAATTCTTGTCTGTCTGAAGCAGGACGTCCCAGCCGAAATCCCAGCGCGAGTTGATCGCGAACTGACCTTTCGTGCCCATCATGCCACGAAATTTGTTGTCGTCGTTGGGGCCGCGGTTTTCGGTATCGGCTTTAAATGCGCCCGGGTCCTGCTGGCGGATGCCGGCAACCTTCACACTGTATTGACCGCTGTTGAAACGCTGGCGCCACTCGGCCTCACCAAGGAAACCCTGCTTCGAATAGTAGTTACCCTTCACCGTCAGGTCGTAGGTGGGGGAAAGGGCGAAATAATAGGGAATGCCGGCGCCGACGCCGAGATCGGACTTGTATGAGATCGACGGGAACAGGAAGCCGCTCTTGCGCTTCACCGTGGGGTCGGCAATCTCGAACACCGGCAGATAGGCGATCGGCAGGCCGAAGAACTCGAAATTGGAGTTCTGGAAGCGGATCGTCTTTTTCTGGCTGTTCCAGATGATCTTCTGCGACTTGACGCGCCAGATGGCGGGCTTGTCCGGCTTGTCCTCGCACGGCTCGCAAGCCGTGTAGACGCCGTTATGGAACGTGGTCAGCACGCCGCCCATGCGCTCGGCGCTCTCGGCGGCGAAATAGGTCTTGTCCACAGTCTCGACGCGCAGTGCGTTCACGAAGCCGTCCGCGAAGTCGTCTGTGATGTCGATATGCTCGGAGCTGACCTTGGTGCCGTCGCTGTGGATAATCTCGACCTTACCGCTCGCCACAAGGCGCTGCGTGTTGCGGTCATACTCCACGCGCTCGGCGACCAGCCGGTTGCCGGCATAGTCGATCTGCACGCCGCCGACGGCGGTCACGGTCTGCGAATCGTTGTCATAGACCAGCGTGTCGGATTCCAGCAGCATCTGCGCGTCGGAAGGAACCCTCTGGGCCAGATCCTGCATGTCCTGTGCGAGAGCGGGCGTAGCCGCCAGGCCGCCCGCCAGAAGGCAGGCGAGGCCGCTGACGCCGCACAGGAGCGACAATCGGCTGAACCGACCGTTTTGCAAAACCGCCCCCCTCACTAGCCATCTTCCTTATACAAAAGGAATGTTACCCCGAAAAACATGGCGACGACAACCGGGAACCATGCAGCCACGATTGTGGGCACGAAACCCGCCACGCCGAACGCCTTGACGAGAACCGAGACGACATAAAGCAGAAACCCGGCCACGACGCCACCCAGAATCATTGTCGCCGATTGCCCCATGCGTGCAAAGCGCATCGACACCGTAGCCGCTATCAGAGTCATGGCCACCAGCAGGAAGGGCAGGGCGATCAGCGAATCGAACTGCATCGCAAAGGCATTTGCACCAAGGCCGAATGAACGGGCAACCTCGATCTTCCGGGGCAGTTCGTAGAACGGGATGGTTTCCGGCTGGGCGAGCCTTTCCTGAACGAACTCCGGCTTCAGATCTGTGGGAACGCGGTCGGTCTTTCTCTTTTCGCCGGGCCCATCGGAGGGGCGCACGGTTACATCCTGCAATTCCCAATAGCCGTCGCGCAGAAACACGCGGCGGGCGTCCTTGCGTTCGAAGATCTCGCCGTCGCGATCCAGCATGAAAAAGGTCGCATCCGACATCTGCAAACCCTGCGAAAGGATTGCGCGCGCGCCGATGATGGTGTCGCCGGATGCGGTTTTCTGCCGTAACCACGGCACGGTGTCGCTGTCGACCTGGTTGGATTCGCCCGAGCGCAGCAGGTCCTCGATGTTCTGAGACTGGATAAGCCCCTTGGCCGCCAGAGGGTTCAGAACCGCAACAGAAAGAATGCCGAAAACAAAGGCCCCGAGGCATACGGGCAGAAGGAATTGCCACGCCGAGATGCCCGCGGCTCGCGCGACCACCAGTTCGTATTTTCGGTTAAGGGATATGAGCGTGGCCATCGCGGCGAAAAGCCCGACGAACGGCACCGTCTGAAGCACCAGCATCGGAACCCGCAGCGCCGAGATGGTGGCGCCGATCCAGTAAGTGAACCCCGGTATGCGGGCGGTGCGGCTGGTCAGCTCCGTGAAATCGATAAGGAAGACGAGCGCGAAAATGCCGAGGAAGAACCATGTCGCGATGGTTGCGTAGCGAAAGAAGAAATAGCGCCCGAGCGTCCAGCCCATCAGACGGATCCTCCGCCTGCGCGTGCGTTGGAAATCCGTAATCTGACATCGGTGATGAGGCGCGACACGCGGGTGGGCAGAGCGTTGATCCTGTCCACCCACCCAATGGGCAATTCCATTGCGCGTTGGGTCCTGATGCACCACACCGAGACGAGCGCCATGCCGATGGGAACGGCATAGAGCGCATAGTTCAAAAGAGGCTGGTTTTTGCCCTGTCCTTCGGCGAAATAGCCCATCCAGCGCACGAACAAGGCGATGCAGATGGTGGTCACCAGAGGATGGATGCGCGCTTCACGATGCGATTTCGCGTCACCGGCCACAGCAAGAGCGATCAGGGCGAACGTGATCGGGTAGAGCCACTCGGAAAACCGCTTGTGCAATTCGTTACGAAAGGAGTGGGGCGACCTCTTGTAATGTCTGTCATTGCGGTCGGGATTGAAAAGATAGGCGGTGCTCTGGTCCTTGGGCATCAGTGTGGCCGCGCCGGCCTCCGGTTCGAATGCCGACAGGTCGAACGCATAAGATGTGAAATGGACGATGGATATGTCGCCGCCGGTCGCTTTTCGCTGAATGACGCCATCGTTCATCAGCAGGGCCTTGGCGTTGGCGAGATCCACCACCGATCCGGTCTTGGCGTAATAGATCAGGTCGACGCCTTCTTCCCTGCTGTCGGCTACGAAAAGCCCGGCGAGCTGATTCCCCGGCAGCCGTTCGCCGACCTGCACGAACAACCCGTCCTCGATCTTGCGGAACGTGCCTTCCTGAATGACGAGCGAAAGGAAGTCGGCGCGCGCATTCGTGATGAGCTCGCGATTGCGCTGACGGGCATAGGGCTCGACGACGTTCTGAATCAGAAAGCAGAATATGGCGGCTGCAACCGCGAGGATCAGCACAGGTTTGGCCACGGTCATGCGCGACGCGCCGGCGGCGTTGATCACCACCAATTCGGAATCGGCGTTCATGCCTGAAAGTGTCTGGGCGACCGCGCCGGCGACGGCGAAAGGAACGACGATGGGGATGACGGTCGGTATGATGAGCGCCGCAACTTCGAAGAATGTTAGCGCCGATTGTCCGCCATCGGTGACGAGGTCGATGCGTGCGAGAACCTGCGTCGTCCACACGATCGCCAGCGTCCATGCCAGAGCCGCCAGAAAGAGCAGCAGCATGCGGCGCATTATATAGCGTTCAATGACCTTCATGCAGGCGGTTTCTCGAGCGGTTCAACTGGCATCTTGCCTCGATCAGAGGAATTATCGGCCCCGGCGCCGCCCGCACCAACGGCGCGATCCGACACTCCGGAACGGATCGCGCTTCCCACAGGCGCAATGTGGTTCCCAATGGATAAAAAAGCGCGAAGGCCCATGGTTAACAACTGGTTTCAGGAAGAATGACGCTAGAATGCAGCCGATGCTGCACGGCCGAATCGCGCAATCTGCTATCCACGGTTGTCACCATAGCTTGCCAGGGCGCGTAAAACGACCAACTCTCGCCATCCTTCACCGAACCGAAAGTCCAGTTTGATGACACCGACACCTTCAATAAGCTTCGCCAAGTTTTCCGTACCTGCAAAGGGCAATGCCTACCTCCTGTCTGCCGAAAAGGATGGTTTCGGGCAGGCTGTGGCCGGTGTCGATCCGGCCGGGGTGCTTGAGCGCGCTTTCGGGATCGCCGACTTTTCGGGCAAATTCGGGGCCACGCTGGAAGTTATTGCGCCCCAGGGCAGCGGATTGGACAAGCTGGTGGCCGTCGGGGCTGGCAAGAGCGCCGAGCTGGATGAATATGCCTGGCTTCGGCTGGGCGGGGTGATTGCCGCTTCCGCGACCAAGGCCAAGGACGCGAGCGTATTGCTCGATCTGCCCGGCGAGGTGGCTGCCGATCCGGCCTGCGCCGCCAATATCGCAGCCGGAATTTTGCTGCGCGCATATGCCTTCGACAAGTACAAGACCCGCAAATCGGACAATGGAGACGACAAAAGCGGCGTCGTTTCGAAGCCGGCCCGGATCACGATCATGTGTGCGAACCCCACTGGCGCCAAAAAGGCGTTCGCCGGGCTGAAAGCTGTTGTCGATGGGGTCGTTCTGGCTCGCGACCTCGTCAATGAACCGGCCAACATGCTGGGGCCGGTCGAATTCGCCGCACGTATCAAGGAACTGGAGTCGCTGGGCCTTCAGGTCGAGGTTCTGACTGAAAAGGAAATGAAGAAGGCCGGTATGGGGGCGTTGCTTGGCGTGGCGCAAGGCTCGCCGCGGGGCGCGCGCCTGGCTGTCATGCGTTGGGAAGGCGGCCGCAAGGGTGGGAAACCGCTGGCCGTGGTCGGCAAGGGCGTGACCTTCGATACCGGCGGAAACTCGATGAAATCGGCGTCCGGCATGGAGGATATGAAGGGCGATATGGGTGGAGCGGCGGCTGTCGCCGGGCTCATGTGCGCGCTGGCGTCCCGCAAGGCCAAGGCCAATGTGGTCGGCATCGTCGGGCTCGTGGAGAATTCCGTCGACGGCAATGCGCAGCGCCCCGGCGACATCGTGACTTCCATGTCGGGCCAGACCATCGAGATTCTCAACACCGATGCGGAAGGCCGCCTCATTCTGGCGGATGCGCTCTGGTATTGCTGCGAGCGTTTCCAGCCTTCCGCGGTGATCGATCTCGCCACGCTCACGGGCGCGATCATGGTGGCGCTGGGCCAGCATCACGCCGGCCTGTTCGCGAACGATGACGATCTGGCGAACCATCTGACGCAGGCCGGTCTCGCCACGCGGGAGCGGCTGTGGCGTATGCCGCTCGGCCTGGAATATGACAAACTGCTCGAATCCAGGAATGCGGATATGAAGAATATCGGCGGGCGCTATGGCGGGGCCATTACCGCCGCGCAGTTCCTGCAACGCTTCGTCACGGACGACACGCCCTGGGCGCATCTGGACATTGCAGGCACGGCGATGGCCGCGCCGTCGAATGACGTCAACCATTCATGGGGTACGGGTTTCGGCGTTCGACTGCTCGACCGCCTTGTCCGCGATCATTATGAGAAGTAGCAGGTTTCATAATCACAGGGCCGGACCGGCCGCGGCGTCATGACAGAGATACTGTTTTATCACCTGACCGAATCGACGCTGGAGGATGCGCTACCCGGCTTGCTGGAGCGCAGCCTGCAGCGTGGTTGGCGGGTGGTGGTGCAGACCGGCTCTGAAGACCGCCGCGATGCGCTCGACCAGCATTTGTGGACTTTCCGGGACGATTCGTTTCTCGCCCACGGCACCGATCGCGAAGCATTCCCGGCCGAACAGCCGGTTCTGCTCACCACCGGCGGCGACAATGCGAACGGGGCGCAAATCCGGTTTCTGGTCGACGGAGCGGAGCCGCCGGACCTTTCCGCCTATGAGCGGGCCGTATTCCTGTTCGACGGACACGACGCCGCCCAGCTCGAATCCGCCCGCAGCCACTGGACGACGATGAAGGCGGCTGGCCACGAGGTGACCTATTGGCAACAGACTCCGGACCGGCGCTGGGAGCGTAAGGCATGAGTTCCGGGTTTGGCATACCGTGTCGCGGGGCTGAGGGAGCCTGAAGGTGCGTTTGCTTTTTTTGCTTATTCTCCTGGCGGGAGCCGCGCTCGGCCTTTACCCATGGGCCGTCGCAAACTTTTCAGGCTCCGAAATCGGAACGTGGAGCGTCTTTGAGTCGGGTCGCTTCGTACCGGCTCAGGTGCGGCTGAAATCTTCCGATGCTCCCGTGCGGGTGCTGGTCGATCTGACTATATGGCGGCCTCATGCCGTGCAGACTGGCCGCGCGGAGCTAGGCATAACCGCCACCCATGACGGGCAGACCGTATTTCAGGACGTGCTGAAATTTCCGGCCGACCCGCTGCGGCGGCAAAAAAGCCCGCAAATTACCGAGCGGGTGTTTCGGGCCGATGGCGGGCTGATCGAAAGGATCGGAGGAGGAATCTACCGGTTCGATCTGCAGCGTAGCGATCTCGTGGACGCCGATATCAAGGGCGTCGAGCTGGTGCTAAGGCGCGATGCCGGGGCGGTCGATCCGCGCATGCAGCCGGCTGGCCTGTCCCTGATGGGAATAGGCGTCGTCGGATTGGTGCTGGCGTTCCGGCGTCGAGCCAGGCGCCCCGAGAATCCGAACTCCCGGTCTCCGCGCTGGGGCAGGGGCAATCGGGAATGAACTATCGGCACGCCTATCACGCAGGCAATTTCGCCGATGTGGTCAAGCATGTCGTGCTGGCGCGCATCATTGAGTATCTCAAGCGTAAGGAAAAGCCGTTCCGCGTGATCGATACACATGCGGGTATCGGCTTCTATGACCTGGCGGCGGAGGAGGCGGGCAAGACGGGAGAGTGGTGCGACGGCATTGGCCGCATTGCGGGCGCGCAACTGGATTCCCGGGCAGGGAAGCTTCTGGCCCCCTATCTCGATGCGGTGCGCGCTGTGAACGCTGGCCCTGAAATTGCGCATTATCCGGGCTCGCCCATGATCACGCGCCATCTGCTGCGCAAACAGGACAGGCTGACCGCAATCGAGCTGCATCCGCGGGATGCGGTTCAGCTCAGGCAATGCTTCGAAGGAGACGTTCAGACCCGCGTGATCGAGCTCGACGGCTGGCTGGCGCTCGGCGCGCATCTTCCGCCCAAGGAAAAGCGTGGGCTTGTGCTCGTCGATCCGCCCTTCGAGCAAGGCGGGGAATTCCGGCGTCTGACGGAAGGTCTTGAACGCGCGCATCGCCGCTGGCCGGGCGGCATCTATGCGCTGTGGTATCCGATCAAGGATCGCAAGGCCGTCGCCGACTTCCGCAGATCGCTGGCGGATGCCGGTATTCCGCGCATATTGGATGTCGCCTTTGAGATCCGGCCCGCCGGTTCAACGCCCCGGCTCGACGGCAGCGGAATGATCGTGGTCAATCCGCCGTTTACGCTTGAGCAGGAGTTGAATGTCGCTTTCCCGGAACTTCACCGGTTGCTTGAACTGGAGCCCGGCTCGAAATGCTCATTGAGCTGGCTCGCGGGGGAAAATCGAGACGCTTGACCGCGCCGCGCGAAATCCTCAAAGTGCCGCCAAATCACCTTATGAGGCTGAAATGATCCGCGCCGCCAAGTCTGCCCTTGTTGCCATCGTCGGCATCTGCGCCCCGCTGCTCGTGCAGCCTGCGGCTCAGGCCGCCGACCTCTCCGTCTACGTGGAGGAGGCTCCGTCCACGGTTTGCAACACGCCGTCGGTTCTGAACCGGATCAGCAGCAAGTTCTCGCACCAGGTGCGCAACGTTCCCAATCTGCCGCAGGTCGCCATATCGGATTTCCACCGTATCCATCTGCGCCGCAGCGAGCCTGCCAGCGAAAGGTGGCCGATCGCGCGCCATTACTGCGGTGCGAAGGTTACGCTTTCGGACGGGTATGATCGCGATATCTGGTATCTGATCGAAGAGGGGCAGGGCTATGCCTCCATCGCCGGCGACAATGTCGAATTCTGTGTATCCGGATTCGATCGCTGGCTGGTTTACAACGCGAGCTGCCGGGTCCTGAAATAACACATTTGCCGTGATGGCCGATTTTCATCCTCACAGGCTCCAAAGCCTTGAGGGATAAATTTGTTGCGCTTTGCACAAGGATGGAAAGAGAGAATGCCGAAGCTGCTTTATGCACCAGCGTCACCCTATAGCGCCAAGGTGCGCATGTCGGCTGTCTACGCCGGATTGGATCTGGAGGCGGTCATCATCAATACGTCGGAGCAGCCTCCGCAACTGACTGACGCCAACCCGCTCGGCAAGATTCCCACGCTGTTGCTGGACGACGGGCGTGTGATCTTCGACAGCCGCGCCATCACGCAATATCTGAATCGCGAATCGAAAAATGCGCTGTTTCCCCGCAATCCGGACAAGCGCACCGAGGCTGAGGTGCTGGAGGCGCTTGCCGATGGCGTCTGCGACTGCGCGCTGGCGATCATATATGAGCGCCGCATGAGACCTGAAGAAAAGGTGCATCAGGACTGGATCGACGGTCAGTGGCGCAAGATCGCCCGCGCGCTCGACCACCTTAACGACAATCCGCCGAAGCTGCCGAAGAAGATCACGGCGGGCCAGATCGCGGTGCGGGCCATGTTGGGGTATCTGTCGCTGCGCTTTGCCGGACAGTGGGAACGCGGTCGCGGGCGGCTGACGCGGTGGGCAGCGCGTTTCGACGAGAAGTTCCCGGAACTGAAGGCCAGCATTCCATCCTGACGGGCAGCGGACAGCAGCTTTCCTGGGTTGAAAGGCAATAAAAAAGCCGGGGCAAGCCCCGGCTTTTTCGTATGATCCAGCGTCAGGATCAGAACTTCATGCCGACGCCGAAGTTGATGCGATGATCACGCGAGTCGAAGTCCGCCGAGCCGCCAGCGCCAAGGTTGAAGTTTTCCTTGCCGTAGTCGGTGTAGCGATATTCAACGCGGCCGAACACATTGTCGGTGAACTTGATGTCGGTGCCGGCCCCGGCGGTCCAGCCGAGCATGGTGTTGCGGTCGCTGGCGCCGCCGACGTTGTTATCCGTGACCTTCAGGCTCTGGGCAGCGCCACCCGCCGTACCGTACAGCAGAATGTCGGGGCTGATCGCGTAGCCGAGGCGGGCACGGATAGAGCCTTCGACGCCGGCCTTGGCTTCCACGCCGGCATTGCTGCCCTTGACGCCGCTGTAGCCGATGTCGCCTTCCGCACCGAGGACGAGATTGTTGTCCATCTGATAGTTGTAGCCGACGAAAGCGCCACCGAGGAAACCATCGGTGCTGATCGAATTGCCGGGCTCCCTGGCGCGGCCGCTGAAGCCGTAGCCGAGGTTCACACCGGCATAAGGGCCGGCCCAGGAAGCCACGGGAAGTTCGGCGATCGGGGCAGGAGCCGGCGGCTCTTCCATCACCACGTCGGCGGCGAATGCCGGAGCGGATGCGGCGAAGGCGAGAATGCCGAGCGCTGCCGCTGCGGGCCTTGCGAATTTGAGTTTGGTCGTCATGGTCATTACTCCTTCAGCCACAGACACTGGCTTTCCTGACGTGAGGGGCGAGGCAGTCTTGGGAGGAAAAACGATCCCGCCGCTCATCGGTTCCGAAATCTCGTGGGGAAATGCGGCGGAAGCGAACCTGAATTTGGGTGATTTTCCGGCCTAAATGAGGCTGAAAGGGGGCGTTGCATTCACGCAACAGGTTCTGTCAGGAAGGATCTGGCTATCCGGCTAAACGCCCTTGGTCCAAGGCGTTGGCATGCCTATATTGGCGCTGCGACGGTTCCAACGAGCCGTGAATCGGATAGAACGCCAGCGTTTTCGCCACAATCCCGCCTCAGGCGCAAACGGAGTCTGAACGCCAGCCGGAGATTGCGGTCAGGCAGGCGGGCTGGCACGCTCGGATAACTGAAGCAGGAATCGACAGATGGATGAGGTTGCGGCGGTCGCGCTGGTGACGGGTGGGGCGAAGCGGATCGGGCGCGCGATCGTCGAAGATCTGTGCGCCAACGGCTTCACAGTCGCCATTCATGGCAACAACTCGTCGTCAGAAGCGCAGGAACTCGCCGACCGGATCACGGCGCAAGGCGGCAAAGCTGCGGCTTTCGAGGCCGATCTTACCGACATGGATGATACAGGCCGGCTGGTCGGCAGCGTGGCGGATACTCTGGGGCCAGTGCGCCTCCTGATCAACAACGCTTCGGTGTTTGAGAGTGATTCGGCGCTCGATTTCGACTGGGAGGGATGGGATCAACATTTCGCAATCCATCTCAAGACGCCGGTTCTTCTGGCGAAGCGGATGGTCGAGCAATTGCCTTGCGGCGCCGAGGGGCTCGTGGTCAACATCATCGATCAGCGGGTGTGGCGTCTGACGCCGCGCTATTTTTCCTACACGCTCTCCAAATCCGCATTGTGGACCGCCACCCGGACCATGGCCCAGGCGCTTGCCCCACGCGTGCGGGTCAATGCTATCGGTCCGGGGCCGACACTGCGCAACGCCCGGCAGGATGAAGACGATTTCCGCCAGCAGGTCGATGCGCTTCTTCTGAAGCGTAGCCCCGGGCTTTCCGAATTCGGCGCCACCATCCGCTATCTGTGGCAGGCGCGCTCCGTCACCGGCCAGATGATCGCGCTCGACGGCGGCCAGCATCTGGCATGGAAGACGACGGATATTGCAGGTGTCGTGGAATGAACGCCGCAAGACAGGGCAAAATCTCCGGCCGGGCGGTCGCGGACATGCCCGATGAAGAGCCGGACGACGATATCGTCGAGGAGGTGGTCGCAGCACTTCCCCAGCTGTCCTTCACGGGCATTGATCTCGACAGGGATGGCGAGGAGGGTCAGGCGAAGATCGGCGCTGAAGTCATACAGGCGCTGGTCAAGCGCCTGCCCAATGCGCCCGGTGTTTATCGTATGATGAATGCCGCCGGCGATGTCCTTTATGTCGGCAAGGCGCGCAGCCTGAAGAAGCGTGTAACGCAATACGCACAGGGACGTTTTCATACCAACCGGATCGGCCGTATGGTGCGTGAAACGGCGCGTATGGAGTTTGTCGTCACCCGGACGGAAACCGAAGCGTTGCTTCTTGAGGCAAATCTTATCAAGAGGTTGCGCCCGAGATTTAACGTTCTGATGCGGGACGACAAGTCGTTTCCCTATATCCTGCTGACGGCCGATCATCCATCCCCCGGCATCTACAAGCATCGCGGGGCGCGCTCGCGCAAAGGCGATTATTATGGTCCCTTCGCGTCGGCGCAGGCGGTGGGGCGCACCATCAATTCCCTGCAGCGGGCGTTTTTGCTCAGAAGCTGCACCGATTCCTTCTATGAAAACCGCACCCGGCCCTGTCTGCTTTTCCAGATCAAGCGCTGCTCGGCGCCCTGTACCGGCGAGATTTCGCATGTCGACTACGCCGCGCTGGTGACGGAAGCGAAGGACTTCCTTTCCGGCCGCAGCCAGAAGGTGAAGGAAGAGATTTCGCAGGCGATGCAGCGCGCTTCCGAAAATCTCGACTTCGAACATGCCGCGATCTATCGGGACCGGCTGGCTGCGCTTTCCCATGTCCAGAGCCATCAGGGCATCAACCCGCAGTCGGTGGAGGAGGCGGACGTCTTCGCCATCCATCAGGAAGGCGGGCAGAACTGCATACAGGTTTTCTTCTTCCGCACTGGCCAGAACTGGGGCAACCGGGCCTATTTTCCGAAGGCCGACCCAGCGCTCGACGCCGGCGAGGTGCTGGGTTCGTTTCTTGCCCAGTTCTATGACGACAAGCCCACCCCACGCGCGATTCTGTTGTCTCATGGCATCGAGGAAAAAGAGCTTCTTGCGGAAGCGCTCAGCGCGCGCGCAGGACGCAGGGTGTCGGTGTCCGTACCGGTGCGTGGCGAAAAGAAGGACCTGACCGAACACGCCTTGCAGAACGCGCGTGAAGCGCTTGGGCGACGATTGGCGGAAACCTCCACGCAGGCGCGCCTGCTGGAGGGTTTCGCGGCCACCTTTGCTCTTGAAAAGGCGCCGACGCGCATCGAGGTCTACGACAATTCCCACATCATGGGCACCAATGCGGTGGGTGCGATGATCGTGGCGGGGCCGGAAGGCTTCGTGAAGAACCAGTACCGCAAGTTCAACATCCGTTCGACGACCATCACTCCGGGTGACGATTTCGGCATGATGCGCGAGGTGATGGAGCGGCGTTTTTCACGTCTGCTCAAGGAGCATGCCGACGAGGACGCCGCGGAAGTCGAGGATGCCCATGGCTTTCCGGCCTGGCCCGATGTGATCCTGATCGACGGCGGGCAGGGGCAGATGACGGCGGTGCGCCAGATTCTCGCCGAGCTTGGCGTCGAGGATCGTGTCACGGCGATCGGCGTCGCGAAGGGCCAGGACCGTGAAGCGGGCCGTGAGCGGTTCTTCGTGCGGGGCAAGAACCCGTTCACGCTGCCTGTGCGCGATCCGGTGCTTTATTTCGTGCAGCGGCTGCGCGACGAGGCGCACCGCTTCGCCATCGGTTCACACCGGGCGCGGCGCAAGAAGGTGATGGTGAGCAGCCCGCTGGACGAGATCATCGGCATTGGTCCGACCCGAAAGCGCGCCCTGCTTCATCATTTCGGAACTGCAAAGGCCGTCAGCAGGGCCGCCGTGGAGGACCTGAGGGAGGTCGAGGGGATTTCGGAGCGCGTCGCCCGGCTTGTCTATGATCATTTCCATGACAATGGATAAGCGTCCGGCGTGCATGTCCGGGCGGAAAGGTCACCGTTTTACCGCGTTGACAGCTTTCGATGGTTGCCCCTTCGACCGCCTTCTGATTTGACTATGCGTCGATCCGATCCGATTTGCCTGTAACGAGTGCATAAAAATGGCCAGCCCAGCTTTCAACCTGCCGAACATGCTGACTTATGCCCGCATTCTGGCGGTGCCGCTGGTCGTGCTGTGTTTCTATCTTGAGGGAAATCTCAAATCGAGCGATTTCGCCCGCTGGTCGGCGCTCGCGATTTTCCTCGCCGCGAGCGTCACCGATTACTTCGACGGCTATTTCGCCCGTGCGTGGAAGCAAACCTCCAATATCGGCCGCATGCTGGACCCGATCGCCGACAAGCTGCTCGTAGCCACCTGTCTGCTGCTTCTGGCGGCCGACACCGACCATCGCGGCGGCATCGCCGGCTGGTCGCTGTGGGCGGCGATCATCATCCTGTGCCGCGAAATCCTTGTTTCGGGCTTGCGCGAATATCTGGCGGCGCTGAAGGTCAGCGTGCCGGTCACGAAGCTGGCGAAATGGAAGACGGCCATCCAGATGGTCTCGATCGGGTTCCTGCTGGCGGGGCCTGCCGGTGACAAGATCTTCCCCTACACCACGCAGACAGGCCTTGTGCTGCTTTGGGTTGCAGCCATCGTCACCCTATATACGGGTTATGATTACTTCAGGGCCGGCCTGAAGCACATTGTCGACGAGTGAGGCGATGAAGCTCATCTATTTCGCGTGGGTGCGCGAGCGCATCGGCAAGGCGGAGGAGAAAGTCGAGCTTCCGACCGAAGTCGAGACCGTTTCCGATCTGCTGAAATGGCTGAAGCAGCGCGGCGAGGAATATGAAAACGCCTTGCAGCACCCAGAGGTGATCCGCGTCGCGATCAATCAGGAACATGTCGGGCATGACGAGAAGATCGCCGGTGCGCATGAGATCGCGCTGTTCCCGCCCATGACTGGCGGGTGACGACATGGGTTCCGTCCAGCCGCATATTCGCATCCAGTCTGCGGATTTCGATGTGGGCGAAGAAATTTCCCGCCTGGCCGGCGGCCGCCGGGACATCGGCGCGGTCGTGACGTTCACGGGCCTGTGCCGCGACGAGGCCGGGCGGCTTTCGGCGCTGGAACTGGAGCACTATCCCGGCATGGCGGAAGCCGAGATGCGGCGCATCGCCGACGAGGCGTCCAAACGCTGGCCGTTGCAGGGCATCACCGTCCTCCACCGCCACGGCAAGCTGAAACCGGGCGAAAACATCGTTCTGGTCGTCACCGCCTCGACGCACCGGCAGGCGGCGTTCGAGGCAGCCACCTTCATGATGGATTTCCTGAAATCGCGCGCCCCGTTCTGGAAGAAGGAGCACACGGTGGATGGAGCGGCAGGCGATTGGGTCGAGGCCCGGGAAGCGGACGAGACAGCGCTCGCAAACTGGCTAAAGTGACCTCCGGTCAATCGCGGAGTTTGCGCATGTCATGCTTTTTCCTCAATCGTGCGCCCCTTTGAACGGCCGGAAACGAGGACATGAAATGCTCAAGAAACTGATTTTGCTGGGACTGGCGCCTGTTGCGGGTGTGATGATGACAACTGCTTCCTCGCCAGCGGCAGAGGTGACGCTAAAGGGTGATGTTTTCTACCGCGAGCGTATTGCGCTCCCGGAAAATGCCGCCTTGTCGGTCCAATTGGCGGATGTGTCGCTCGCCGATGCGCCAGCCGTCGTGATTGGCGAGCAGGAGATTTCGCCGGCAGGGCAGGTCCCGGTGAAATTCGAGATCAAGTTCGATGATTCCGCAATAAGACCGAACATGACCTATGCGCTGCAGGCGCGCATCGCGGTCGATGGCGAACTCTGGTTCATCAATGACACGCATCACGGGGTCGATCCGCTGGCGAAAGATGAGCACAGCATTCTGGTGAAGCGAGTTGCCCGGCAAAGCAACCATCCTCTCCAGAATGTCGACTGGAGGCTGATCTTCATCGACGGCTTTGAAGGTTTGCCGGAGCGCGCGGCCACACTGACGATCGGTGACGATGGGCGGGCCCATGGCAAAGGGCCTTGCAACGGCTACTTTGGCGGCGTGAAAATCGACGGCGAAAGGATTTCGGTTGGCCAGGTCGGCGCGACCCAGATGGCATGCGAACCGAAGCTCATGCAGGCGGAGCACGCCTATTTCCAGTCGCTCGCCAAGGTGGAGAATTACAAGCTCGACGGCGATACGCTTACCTTCAGCGACGCTGATGGCAAGGAACTGCTGCGCTTTTCCAGATAGAGCATTTCCAGCACAAGTATGAAGCGGTTTTGCGTTCTGAAATGCGGCTAAAACAAAGAGATAGAGCGGTTTGGCCGTTTCAATGAAAACCAGAACCGCTCCAGGCCGGGCAGCCGTCTGATCTGAAAACAAAAAAGCCGGGGAGGGTCCCCGGCTTTTTCGTATGGCCTGCTGCGATCAGCCGACGATTTCGGTATCGGAAAACCAGTACTTGATCTCCTGAGCGGCGGTCTCCGGAGCATCGGAACCGTGCACGGAGTTTTCGCCGATCGACAGGGCGAAGCTCTTGCGGATGGTGCCCTCGGCGGCGTCGGCCGGGTTGGTTGCGCCCATCACTTCACGGTTCCGGGCGATGGCGTTCTCGCCTTCCAGCACCTGCACCACGGTCGGTCCGGAGGACATGGACTCGACCAGTTCGCCGAAGAAGGGGCGTTCCTTGTGAACGGCGTAGAAGCCCTCGGCTTCACGGCGGCTCATCCACACGCGGCGGGAAGCGACAACGCGCAGGCCGGCGTCTTCCAGCGCCTTGGTGATGGCGCCGGTCAGGTTGCGGCGGGTGGCATCCGGCTTGATCATGGAAAAGGTGCGTTCGAGCGCCATGGGTCGTCCTTCTGAATTTGGGATTGCTGTGTGGCGCGCTCTATACAGGCCAGCCGGCCTATTGCCAAGGGGAGGCGGTCCAGAGGGACTTGGAGATATGGAGCAGCGGGCGTTCCGACGAACGCGTCTCCGCTGCCCAGCTTGTTTCCCTGGCCGCATTTGTGCAACGTCAGACGATTCCGTCTGACTGCAAAATGCTCTAACCTTTTGCACCAAGCGGCGGGAGAAGCGCATGAGACGCCATTTCACGATGTTTGCAGCCTACAACCAGTGGGCCAACAAGCACATCTATGATGCGGCCGCCGATCTTGCGGACGATGAGTTCACCCGCGATGTCGGAGCCGCGTTCGGCTCCATGATGGGAACGTTGAATCATATTCTCGTGGCGGATCGCATCTGGATGAAACGCTTCACCGGGGAGGGCGATGCGCCGACACGTCTGGACACCGTCCTCCACGGCGATTTGCCGGCGCTTCGGGCGGCGCGCGAGGCCGAGGACAAGCGCATCTTCGATTGGGTCGAAAGTCGGGAAGACAAGGATTTTTCCGGCCGTTTCACCTACATCACGGTCACCGACGTGCGCACCATCTCCCAACGGCTTTCACCCGCGCTTGGGCACTTCTTCAACCACCAGACACATCATCGCGGGCAGGCTCACACCATCCTGACCATGCTGGGGCGCGCCTCCGTGGCTTTGGATCTCGTCTATTTTCTGCGCATGCAAGAGGGCAGGTCCTACGCCTGATCGACGGGATCGCGCTTTCGGCCTTGCTATCGGTGCGCAGGCGGGCCAAAACGCGCGACCATGTTGATCATAAACGACCTTTCGCTGCGAATTGCCGGACGCCTGCTGCTCGACCACGCTTCGCTCACACTTCCCGCCGGCGCCAAGGCCGGTCTCGTGGGACGCAACGGAACCGGCAAGACGACGCTGTTTCACGCCATCACCGGCGATATGGCCTCGGAGACGGGCTCGATCAGCCTGCCCAGGGGCCTGCGTATAGGACAGGTGGCGCAGGAGGCTCCGGGGACCGAAGAGCCGCTGATCGAAATCGTGCTCAAGGCCGACAAGGAGCGTGCGGCGCTTCTTGAGGAAGAGAAGACGGCGACCGATCCGCACCGGATTGCCGAGATCCATGTCAGGCTCGCCGACATCGACGCTCATTCGGCGGAAGCGCGCGCCGCCACCATCCTGTCGGGTCTGGGCTTCGATGAAGAGGCGCAAAAGCGGCCGGCTTCTTCCTTTTCGGGCGGGTGGCGCATGCGCGTGGCGCTGGCCGCCGTCCTGTTCTCCGAGCCCGATCTGCTGCTGCTCGACGAGCCGACCAACTATCTCGATCTGGAAGGCACGCTCTGGCTGGAAACCTATGTGGCGAAATATCCGCATACTGTTCTGCTCATCAGCCACGACCGTGATCTGCTCAACCGGGCAGTCAACTCGATCGTGCATCTCGACAGCAAGAAGCTCACCTTCTGGCGCGGCGGTTATGATCAGTTCGAACGCCAGCTCGCCGAGCAGCGGGAATTGCAGGAGAAGGGCCGCGTCAAGCAGGAGGCGCATCGCAAGCATCTGCAATCCTTTATCGACCGGTTTCGCGCCAAGGCTTCCAAGGCGCGGCAGGCGCAGTCGCGCATCAAGGCGCTGGAGCGAATGAAGCCGATTGGCGCGGTTCTGGACGAGAGTGTGCGGCCGTTCTCGTTCCCGGAGCCGCAAAAGACGGTGGCTTCCCCTATCGTCGCGCTTTCTGGCGTCGATGTTGGTTATCAGCCGGACAAGCCGGTGTTGAAGCGCATGACGCTGCGCATCGACAATGACGACCGCATTGCGCTTCTGGGGGCCAATGGCAACGGCAAGTCCACCTTCGCCAAGCTGCTGGCCGGCAGGCTTGCGACCGAAACCGGCACGATCACGGTCGCGCCGGGGCTGAAGACATCGATCTTCGCCCAGCATCAGCTCGATGACCTGAGACCGGAAGAAAACGCCTATGAGCATGTGCGGCGGCTGATGCCAGATGCTCCGGAATCGAAGGTGCGGGCTCGGGTGGCGCAATTCGGCCTTTCGACCGAGAAGATGAACACCGCCGCGAAAGACCTCTCCGGCGGCGAGAAGGCGCGGCTGCTGATGGGCCTTGCCGCTTTCGAAGGGCCGAACCTGTTCATCCTCGACGAGCCGACCAACCATCTGGACATCGACAGCCGTGAGGCGCTGATCCATGCGCTGAACGATTTCCCGGGCGCTGTGATCCTCATCAGCCATGACCGCCACCTGCTGGAGGCGACAGCCGACCGGCTGTGGCTGGTCAAGGATGGCGCGGTGCAGCCCTTCGATGGCGACCTCGACGATTACAAGACGCTGGTGACGGGACAGCCGGCCGATCGCCGCGACAGGCGCGAGGCGGAGAAGGCTTCGAAGGCGGATCGTCGCCGCGAGGCAGCCCAGCGCCGCGCCGCGCTTGAACCTTTGGCCAAGCAGATCAGGACTACCGAAGGCCTGATGGACCGGCTGCGCAAGCGCATCGACCTGATCGAGGACGAATTGGGCGACCCGGCGCTTTACGAAAAGGACGCCGCCAAGGCCACGAAACTGGCCAAGGAACGCTCCGACCTCGTGACGCAACTGAGCGGTCAGGAAGAACGCTGGCTGGAAATGTCCGCGGAATATGAGGAAGGCATCGCTGAATAGAATTCAGCCGAGGTCCTTCGGAGAGATGAAATCCGCCAGGCGGGCTGAGCCGGCGGCGAGCTCCGCCCAGTCCGGGTCCACTTCAAGACGCGCAATCGCGGCGGTCGGGAATTTGGCGCTCAGGCGGTCGAGGACTGAGTTGTCGGAACTGGGGTCGGCCAGCATCTTTGCAAGAAGTTCCAGCCCCGGATTGTGTCCGACAACGAGCAAGCTCCCCACCTCGTCAGGAACGTTGTTGATTTCGGCCAGTATGCGCCATGGCGCGGCTTCGTAGATTGTTTCGGTAAATTGCGTTGGGCACGGGACTGGCAGTTGCGCGCCGGCAAGCTCCCATGTCTCGCGGGTGCGGGCCGCGGATGAAACCAGCGCAAGATCGGGCAGCCAGCCGCGTCGCGCCATTTCCCGGCCCATCAGCGGAGCAGCTTTTCTGCCGCGCGGAGCAAGCGGTCTGTGAAAGTCCTCAAGGGCGGGATCGTTCCAGCCCGACTTTGCGTGCCGCAGCAGAAAAAGCTGGCGCATCGCCGGTCAGGGCGTGAAGCGCGCCAGCGCCTCAAGGTCGACTTCTTCGCGAAGGTCGGCGGGCGACATCAGCAGGCTCTCCGGCTTTTCAACCAGACCCGGGCCGCTGGAAAAGCGGACCTTGCCGTCGGTCATGGCGACTTTTCCTTCAGCCAGCATCTTAAGCGCCAGTACATAAAGGGGATGTTCCGCCCTCAGCACACGCGCAATGAGCGAGGCCTCGTCATCCTCAGCAAGAACCGGAACGGCCGCCTGCGCGATGATCGGACCGTCATCCATTTCGGCGGTCACGAAATGCACGGTGCAGCCATGAACCTTCACGCCGGCTTCAAGCGCGCGCCTGTGCGGTTCGAGGCCCTTGAAGGATGGCAGCAGGGAAGGGTGGATATTGATCATGCGCCCCAGCCACTTTTCCACGAAAGAAGCGGTCAGCAGGCGCATGTACCCTGCGAGCGCGACGATTTCCGCCTTGAACCCTCCAAGGGCTGCGTCAATGGCGGCGTCATGTTGCGCCTTGCTGGCATAGTCGCTGCGCAGCACGGTACGCGTGGGTATGCCGCGCGCGGCGGCCACGCGCAGGCCCTGGGCATCGGCATTGTCGGATATGACGCCGACGATCTCGGCAGGGTAGGCCGGATCGGACGCCGCTTCGATGAGCGCACCCATGTTCGAACCGCGCCCGGAAATCAGCACCACCGTACGTTTGCGCTGGATTGTCATAGGCCGATGGTCCCCCGATAGATCACGCCGGTGTCGCGGCGCGGCACGATGCGGCCGATTGGCGTCACGGTCTCGCCTGTTCCCTGAAGCACGGCGGCGATCTGCGCGGCCTGTCCGGAAGCCACGACGATAACCATGCCGACGCCACAGTTGAAGGTGCGCATCATTTCACCGGCTTCCACGCCGCCGGCCTTGGCCAGCCACGAGAACACCGGCGGCGCCTGAATGCTGTCGAGATCGAGTTCGGCCGAGAAATCCTTCGACAGCACGCGCGGAATGTTCTCCGGGAAGCCGCCGCCGGTGATATGCGCCAGCGCCTTGATGCCATGGGTTTCACGGATCGCCTTAAGCAGCGGCTTCACGTAGATTCTGGTCGGTTCCAGCAACGCTTCGGCCAGCGACTGACCCTTGTCGAACGGCGCCGGATCGTTCCAGCCGAGGCCCGAAGTGGCCACGATACGGCGCACGAGCGAGTAGCCGTTGGAATGCACCCCGGAAGAGGCGAGGCCAAGAAGAACGTCGCCTTCGGCGATATCGTCACTCGGCAGCAACTGGCCGCGTTCGGCAGCCCCCACCGCGAAGCCGGCGAGGTCGTAGTCGTCGCCATGATACATGCCGGGCATCTCGGCGGTCTCGCCGCCGATCAGCGCGCAGCCCGCCTCACGGCAACCCCTGGCGATGCCCCCGACGATGGCTGCGCCCTGTTCCGGGTCGAGCTTGCCGGTGGCGAGATAATCAAGGAAGAACAAGGGTTCCGCGCCCTGCACGACCAGATCGTTGACGCACATGGCGACGAGGTCGATGCCGATGGTGTCGTGCTTGCCGGCATCGATGGCGATCTTGAGCTTGGTGCCGACACCGTCATTGGCGGCAACCAGAACAGGGTCGGTGAAACCCGCCGCCTTGAGGTCGAACAACCCGCCAAAACCACCGATTTCGCCATCGGCGCCCGGCCGGCGGGTGGCGCGCACCAGCGGCTTGATCTTTTCCACCATCAGATTGCCGGCATCGATATCGACGCCCGCTTCGGCATAAGTCAGCCCGGTCTTGCGCTCGGCCATCGCTTTCCCCTTGCTATGGCGGGCTCTTCGCATGAACAGCCCCATCCCGCAAGGTAGCGCAGATGCTGTGGTGCAGGGAATTGGGGAAAGCTCGCCGGGTGAGGCGCAGGTGCGGTCTTCTCTCCCGCCGGAACTTGTGCTGCCGGCCCGCCTTAGCGTTTCCATCACTGGTGAGCGTGGTTGGCGCCGAACTCGCCTCCGGCAAGAGCTTCGGACAATTGTGCGCCTTGCTGATAATCCTGCCCGGCCTCTTGACCGTTGCTTGGGCAGCAGCCTATCTCCTCAACTGGCTGAGGCACATGAGCGGCAATGGCGAAGGCAGCAAGATCCAGAACTGATGAAAGCGCCGCCCCGCCGGACATGTCCTTGACGTTGCGGCGACAAGCGCTGTTCTGGGGCGTGGCGGCCGTCGTGCTGATCATCTTTATGTATGTCTTTTCAGGCATTTTGCTGCCATTCGTGGCTGGCATGGCGCTGGCCTATTTCCTTGATCCCGTAGCGGACCGTCTGCAGCGTCTTGGCCTGTCGCGACTGATGGCCACCATCGTCATCCTCTTCGCCTTTATCGTCGTTCTGGTGTTGGCGGTCGTGGTGCTGGTGCCGGTTCTGGCTTCACAGATGGCTGATTTCGTAGCCAACCTGCCAGATTACATGACACGATTGCAGTCGCTGGTGACGAATTTCGATCCGCAATGGCTGGAGCGTCGCTTCGGTGTCGACGCCGCCGGACTGAAGGAGGGGCTGAATTCGCTTCTGACCTCCGGTTTCGGACTCCTGACGACCTTGTTCCAGTCGATCTGGAATTCCGGCATGGCGCTGGTTTCCGTCGTCAGCCTGCTGGTCGTGACACCCGTCGTGGCCTTCTACATGCTGCTCGACTGGGATCGCATGATCGCCGTGGTCGATAGCTGGGTGCCGCGAGATCATGTTCAAACGGTGCGGACGATCTTTTCCGACATCAACAGGGCGACCGCAGGATTCGTGCGCGGGCAGGGCACGCTGTGCCTCATTCTGGGCTGTATGTATGCCATCGGCCTCACCCTGACCGGCCTCAATTTCAGCATCCTGATCGGATTGTTCGCCGGCCTGATCAGCTTCATTCCCTATGTCGGTTCGCTCACCGGGCTTGTGCTGGCTGTGGGCGTCGCCTTCGTGCAGTTCTGGCCGGACTGGATCATGGTCGTGGCCGTAGCCCTTGTGTTTTTTATCGGCCAGTTCATCGAGGGCAACATCCTGCAACCGAAACTGGTCGGCAAAAGTGTCGGCCTCCATCCTGTCTGGCTGATGTTCGCGCTATTTGCCTTCGGCGCCTTGTTCGGCTTCGTTGGCCTGTTGATCGCGGTCCCGGCAGCCGCCGCCATAGCAGTGCTGGTGCGGTTCGCCCTGTCGCGCTATCTGGAATCGCCGCTCTACAAGGGCACAGCGGATGAAGACGCGCCGGCCGCTGCGCGCAGCGGCGCTTCAGGCGCGGACGACTGACGCCCGGCATGGTGCAACAGATGGACAAGCCCCGACAGTTGCCGCTGGATTTCAGCCACGCCCCGGGCTATTCGCGCGACGAACTGGTCGTTTCACCAGCGAATGAGGAGGCCGTGGCGCTGATCGATCGCTGGCCGGACTGGCCCGCGCCGGTGATGGTGTTGTCCGGCCCGACCGGGGCGGGCAAGACGCATCTGGCGGAAATCTGGCGTTCTGTTTCGGAGGCGATGGCGCTTCATCCGGCGAAGCTTTCGCAGGCGATCGGATTGCTCGATTCCCGGCCGGTGCTGATTGATGACGCCGATGGAGCCGCCATTGATGAAAATGGGCTCTTCCACCTTATCAACCACGTTCGCGCCAATGGCAGTTATCTTCTGATGACCGCGCGGCGCTTTCCGTTGGCGTGGGGGGTGCGCCTGCCGGATCTCGTCTCCCGGCTCAAAGCTGCGCCGACGGTTGAAATCCACGAGCCTGACGACGCGCTGCTCGCCGGTGTGATGACCAAGCTGTTCGCGGATCGACAGGTGGAGGTGGATCTGCCGGTGGTGCAATATCTTGTGCGCCGCATCGAGCGTTCGCTGGCGACAGCCATACGGGTTGTGGAGCGCCTTGATCGCATGGCCCTTGAAGAGCATAGCCGCATCACCCGGGCGCTGGCTGCGGAAGCCGTCAACGCGATGGACGAGGGGCAGGGCGAACTGGGCTTTTAAGCCGGAACGCCTTCACCTAAAACGGACACAGTATCCGGAAAGGCGCCGCGTCCATTTAACCGAGCAGGAAGTGCTTATCGACCTACAAATTTGAGAACGGCGGCATGCTTCTCAAGCGCCGTGTTTTCCTGCTGGATTTCAACCAGTCCGTCAGCCGCCCATCCGGCAACCATTTCCATTTCTCCTGGACGATAATAGTCGTCAACCAGAATGGTGCAGCCTGGCGACAACACATCCTTGAACAGAGGCAGGAAACCGCCCCTTACTTTTTCGGACACGTATTTGGGTGGGCCGTCAAGGAAGGCGAAATCGAACTTTATACCCTTGGCTGCGACGGGCGCGAGGTCATAGAATAATGTGTGTTCACCACTTTCCAACGGTTGCTCAATGACGTCGACGATAATCAGATCGAAAAAATCTTGCGCTCCCCACGCCGAAACATAACCTGCGGCAAGATCGCCAAACTCTTGAAGATGATCGACGGATGTGAGTGTTCCACCATATTCTGCGCAATGTCGGGCGAGAAGCGCCGAACTGAAGCCTGAACCCAGCTCCAGTATCGCTTTGGGCCGCAAGGCTTTCAGTATGTCGTCCATGAAAATCGCGGTGTCCGGCGAAATGGCGTGTCCGCGTAGCGGTGGTATCGGAACCTCGAACCCGGCGCGCAGACGAAGGTCGATGTATGATACGACCTGCTGATAGAGTCGGCGATCAAGATGCCGAAGGTCGCGCGCAATATGCTTCAGCCTGCGGTCCACGAACTTCGGCAGATCGAGTACGGCCGCATCGATGTCTCGGGCCAACCGGAACTGCTCGATTTCCCTGCGGCGTCGCCTTCGGATTGTCATGAAGATGGTTTCTCTTTCATCTCTGCCCTGATTTTGGCAATATTGATGGACTGTGAGGCAAGGAAAGCATGAACGAACGACGCGATAGCGGCAACAGCGGTTCCTCCGACATACATGCCACTCCATCAATCCAGCAGCCGAGTTGTACAAGCTTCTTCGATGAAGTGGCGGAATTAAGGGCAGCCATTCAGCACGAAAAACAGATGCGATTGAAGGCGGAGGCTTTACCCGTCATCTCTTCCGATCTGCAATCGGAGGCCGCCGACCGCGAGGCGAAGCTGAAGAACGAGATCAGAAAGCTGCGTCGACGGCTGATGGATGTAAGCAGGAGGCATGAGGCACTGGTCAACAGCCGGTCATGGCGTATGACTGCGCCGTACAGGTCCGCGGGCCTCATGTTGAAATCGCTTTTCCGTCGAAACGGGGGAGCACGTTACCTCGCACAGAATATGGAGGCCGGCTTCAAGGCGAAGCCGGTCAGTGAATTTGCCCGAAAGGCCATTCCCTCCGGCCTGAAGCAAGCTCTCCAGTGCGACGTATGTATCATCACCAATTGTCGGTTTCCCGGCGGCAACGCCTCTTCCACACTGGATGAAGTCAGAACATTCTCGGAAGCCGGCTTGCAGGTCGCGCTGGTGCACTGCCCCCTTAACGGAAAGATCAAGCCCATTTCGGAGCGCTATGCAACATGGCTGGAGCATATAGTGCATATCGAAGACCTGTCTTCGATAGACTGCAACCTGCTGATCATTCGAGGCCCTCGGGTCATCATGGAAGAGTCGCTCAAAGCTATAGGTCCGATCGTAAAGTCGAAACGAACTGCGTTCGTGATAAACAATTCAGCTTTCCGCCCTGATGGCGCTCTGGTTTTCGGCTGGCGTGAACTGCTGGACCGTGTCGATTCTCTGCCTTGGGAAAATAAGGCCATCCATCCGCTTGGCCCGGCGATCCGTCATGAGGTTCGGGAGGAAGCTCTGTCGGAAGCAGTATCACCGCATGATTGGCCGCCAACCTTCGACGCTGGGGCGATTCCGTTCATCGAACGTGGGCCGATGGTGATGCCGTTTGTCATCGGTCGCCATGGGCGGGATGGACATGAAAAATGGCTTGAGAGTTCTGACGAGCTTTTGAAAGCCTACCCGAGCAATCCATCCGTACAGGTGCGTATAATGGGTGGTGCTGAAAAAGCTGAAAGACTGCTTGGCGTTATACCCGAAAACTGGATGGTTCTCCCATTCGGTGCGCAATCCGTTGCTGATTTCCTGCAGGGGCTCGATGCCTTCGTTTACTTCCCCCATACAGGGCTTAACGAAGCCTTCGGCAGAACCATTGTGGAGGCGATGTTTTCGGGCCTGCCGTGCATACTCCCGCGACGGTTTGCAACGACTTTTGGCGAACTCGCTGTTTATTGTGAGCCAAGTCAGGTCATGGGAGCTCTGGAGCGGCTCGCTTCTGACGACATAAAAAGAAAAGACTTCGTGCGGGCTGTAAGAGAACAGGCTTTCGCGCGCTATGAATCCGCGAGCTTGTTTCTGCGAGCGCCGGAATTGCCGGTGAAATCTGAGATCCCGCAGCCTGAACCGCTCAACGAGGAGTTGTTACGTTACAAGGCGTGGGTAGAGGGCGTTTGAACTGTTTCGCTATCAATCCATACCATTCGGGAAGCGGAAGTTCGTTGGGTTAGTTCATTTGCTTCTTCCGGGGCGTGTCACCTTTGAGATGATCGTCTGAATCTGTTTCGGAAGGCAGTTCACGCTGACGAGCGGGAGAACGGCTTCCTTCCCGATGTGATTTAGAAAAGGATTGTCCGGTTCCGCGGCATTCGGAACAGAGCACGGTTTCGCCAGGGCACTCCGAAGCTATCGTCCCGTCCGGGCAGCCACATGCTGGCCATTGAACGCAATGAAATAAGCGCCCAAGCCCGGCGCATGCTCCGCACACCGGCATGGTGCGGCTCCCCCCAAAAAAACCCCTCTTCTACTTATGCGAGAAAAGAAAACCCGGCAAGTGCCCCCATAGCGTGCGACGTGGTGCGCCAAAGCCCGCTGACCGCCCTCGGTACGCTATAGCCACCCAAGCCGTGCCTGCGCCAAGAGCGGGAGTTGGTCTGTGTGCGAAAAGCGTAGAAACGGCGGCGTCTGATGGTGAAAAAGTTCGAATCGCTTGCGATCGATTGGTGGTTTTCTTTGACACCTCCCGGCTCATTCGCTGGGATAGGCGGCGGGGACCTTGTATCGGATCACATTTGCTTGGACAGGCAGCCGACCGGGTCAGACCCGTTGCCGGCTTTCCTCTATCCGTCTCCCGACGACCGAAATCAGCATGCCCGCTCCCAGGAAGACGAGATAGACGACCAGGAACATCTCCATGGCGAAGCTGCTCCATTCCTGCGTGTTAACCGAGGCGTTGGCCGCGCCCAGAAGCTCGTAATAGCCATAAGTCAGGATCAGCACCGTATCCTTGAACACCATCAGGTTGATATTCATCAGCGCCGGGAAAGACAGGATCACCACCTGGGGCAGGATGATGCGGCAATGGATGCTGAAGCGCCTTAGGCCGAGTGACTGGGCAGCTTCGATCTGACCCTTGTCCAGGGTCAGTAGGGCGCCGCGCAAGGCCTCGGCATAGAAGGCGGACATGGCCAGCACGAAGCCAAGAAGAATGCGCAGGAAGATATTCTCGCCAATCACTGATGGAAGCAGATAGGGCGCGATGACAAGGATCGCAAACATCGTCACGACGGAGGGCAGGGCTCGCATCACCTCGATATAGCAACCGCATAGCGCGACGACATAATCGTTGCCGAAGCGCCGCCCGAAAGCGAGCAGGACACCCAGCGGAAACGCCAGTACGAAGCCGCCGAAGGCGAGCAGAACGGTCAGCGAAAATCCGGTCCAGAGCCGGGACGGAACGTCGGTAAGCAACAGGCCGTCGCCGGCCAGCAGCCAGAACGAAGCCACGAACGCGGCCAGCACCACGCAATAGCTGCGCGACAGGCGCTGGTGAATGCCGGGGAGCGCCCAGATCGCGAGCAGCGCCAGACCCTGGATGATCAATCCGGTGAAGGGCCGCCAGCGCAATTCAGCCGGATAGAAACCGTAGATCAGAAATTCCAGCCGCAGCCGGACGGAAGCCCAGCAGGCGCCGGCCCCGGCCCGACAAGTTTCGGCGTCACCGCTCCAACTGGCGTCGAGCAGGGCCCAGCGGAAGAAGGGCTGCAGCAGGACAGCAAGCAGAGCGAGGAAGATGAGGAAGCCGATCCGGTGGACGCGGCTGTTGGAGCGGGCTGGAAAGCTGGTCATTGTCCGTCCTGTGTTCTCAGCCTGGCATTGATGTGGTTGACGACCAGCGAAAGCGTTCCACAGATCAGCAGGAAATAGAGCCCCATCAGGCTGAGACACTCAACGATGCGCCCGGAAGACGACATCGACAGCCGCGCCACGGAAAACAGCTCGGTGTAACCGATGGCGACGCCCAGCGAAGTGGCCTTCATCACCACCAGATAGGTGTTGAGTGCTGACGGCAAGCCAAAGCGCAGGGCCAGAGGTGCGGTGATCTTGCGGAAGCGGTCGAAGCTGTGCAGGCCGAGCGCATGCGCCGCCTCGATGATGCCCGTGCCGACCGCACCGATCGCCCCGCGGGTGATCTCGGCGATTTCGGCCGCATAATAGAAGGACAGGGCGGCGGTGAGAGCGAGAAATTCCAGCGGAATCTCGAAACCGCTCCGGAAGCCGAACTTGCCCTGCTGCGGCGCTTCGGCATCGAAGCAAAGCCACAGAATCAGCAGCACGCAACCAAGGCTCGCGCACAGGCGGCCAAGCGCCGGAACAGGCAGCCGCCACATCGCCAGTCCCACGGCCAGAACCAGTGCGGCCAACGACAGACTTGTCGTTCCGGCCAGATGCAATTCCGGAAGGACGAGGCCTCGGTTGGACAGGAACACCAGCCCCATGAGATCAGGCGCCTTAGCGGGCGAGGGCAGCAGAATGCCGACGAAATAGAAGAGCAGGATCACGAACAGCACCGGAACATTGCGAAACGCCCCGACATAGAGCTGGCAGACCAGCCTCGCGGTCGGATTGGCAAGCGTGCCGAGCATGCCGATGCCGACCCCGATCAGAGTGGCCAGAAGCATTGCGATCAGGCCGGCCGCCAGCGAATTGACTGCCGCAACCGCAAACGCCGATAGATAGGACCAGGACGGATCCCATGGCAGGACGAGGGAAGATATCGTCAGCCCCGATGCCGAAAGATAGAAGCCGGGCTCCACCGACAGCATCAGGCAAATCGCGAGCGCTGCGACGAGGAGCACACAAACGAGGCCCTGTCTCTGGAAGGAATTCATGCTCATATGGTCCGGATCTGTTCGACGAACTGACGCACGCTGTCATGCTCCGGCGCCGTGAAGAAATTGTGCGGATCGGCGGCCTCTATGATTTCGCCCTTCTCCATGAAGACGATCCGATCGGAGACACTGCGCGCAAAGCCCATCTCATGCGTGACGCACAGCATGGTCATGCCCTCTTCGGTCACCGCGATGATCGTGTCCAGCACTTCCTTGATCATCTCGGGGTCGAGCGCTGATGTCGGCTCATCGAACAGCATGATCCGCGGCTTCATGCACAAGGCCCGGGCGATCGCCGCCCGCTGCTGCTGACCGCCCGACAACTGGGTCGGATATTTTCCGGCCTGATCGGGAATCTTCACCTTCTCCAGAAAATGCAGCGCGAGGCTTTCCGCCTCCGGGCGTTTCATGCCTCGGACCAGCATTGGCGCGAGACAGCAATTCTCGAGAATGGTCATGTGCGGAAACAGGTTGAAGCTCTGGAACACCATCCCGACATCGCGGCGCACCTCATCAATGCGCCGCAGATCGTCGTTAAGGGTGATGCCGTCGACGACAATACGGCCCGCTTGATGGCGCTCTAGACGGTTGATGCAGCGGATGAGGGTCGATTTTCCGGAGCCGGAACGGCCGCAGATAACGATCCTTTCACCGCGCCCGACCGTGAGCGAGACGTCGCGGAGCGCTTGATAGTCGCCATACCATTTGCAAAGTCCGGAGATATCTACCGCGACTTTGTCCGCAATGTTGCCCCGGACGCCCCCGGGGCCGCGAGCGGCGCCGGGTTCATCCTTGCAGGCAGTATTGGTCTTCATCCGAAGCGTGCTCCCGCACTCAGAAGCTGGGTGACCAGAACAGGCCGCCATCGCGCACGAGCCGGTTGTAACCGGGTTCGATCTTGCTGGCGCTGTCCTTGCCGAGGTTGCGGTCATAGATGGCGGAATAGGACCCGACCTGGGTGACGACCTGAAGACCCCAGTCGGCCGGCAGACCCATGAACTTGCCAAGCTCGCCCTCAGTGCCGAGCAGGCGGCGCACCGACGCATTGTCCGAGCTTTTCGCCGCCTCGGCAGCACTTTCGGCGGTCAGCCCATACTGGTCCGCGGCGACGGTGGCGAAGATCACCGAACGGGTGATGTTGTTCCACTGCTCGTCGCCTTCAGCCACCATCGGGCCGAGCGCATCGATGGAGAACAAGTCGTTCAGGATCTCATGCTCGTCAGGATTGGCATAGCCGAGGCGGAAACCCGCCAACAGGGCCGGCTCGGTGGCGAATGCGTCGCAGCGCCCCTTGGAATAGGCTTCCGACACCGCCGTCATCGTATCGAAGGGCAGACTCTTGAAGGTCAGGCCCTGTGCGCGATACCACTCGGCAATGGTCGCCTCGTCGGAGCTGCCCGAGATATGGCAGATGGTCGCGCCCTCAAGATCCTCGAAGGACCGGATCTCATGCTCCTTGCGCGTCATCACCGTGATGCCGGTGAAGAAGTAGGCGGACGGAAAGTTGACCTGGAGACCTGTGTCACGTTCAATGCGGTAGGTGTGGGACGTGGTGGCGACATCGATTTCGCCCGAACGCAGCGCCTCATAGGACGACGCCCAGCCGATCGGCATGATCGCGACCTTTTCGGCGTCGCCGAGCACAGCCGCCGCAAAGGCGCGGCAGTAGTCGACACCGAAGCCGACCCAGCGGTTGTCGTTGTTGAGGCTGTGCCAGCCCGGCGTCGGGTCGCCGACGCCGCAACGCAGTTCGCCGCGTGCCTTTACCCGGTCGAGCACGCCTTCGGCCTGGGCCGCCGGGGTGGCCGCCACGAGAGAGGCGAGGCCGATCAGTGCGGTGGTCAAAAGCTTCATGTGAAATTCCCCATTTTGCTGTCGTTGTTTTCTGCCATCACAACACCATGCGGTGCGAGATATTCTTGACTGTCATGTAGTGGTGCAGGCCTTCGGCGCCGCCCTCGCGGCCATAACCGCTTTCCTTCACCCCGCCGAAGGGGGTTTCCGCCACCGATGCCTCGAGCGTGTTGATCGAGACATTGCCTGCTTCGATTCGCTCGGCGAGCAGGTGAGCATTGCGAGCGGAATGGGTGAAACCATAGGCGGCCAGCCCGAAAGGCAGCGCATTGGCCTGCTCGATGGCCTCATCGATCGAGTCGACCGGATTGATCAGCGCCAGCGGCCCGAATGGCTCGATCTCCAGCGCACGGGCTCCGTCGGGCAACTCGGCGGCGACGGTCAGCGGATAAAAATAACCCTTGCCGGCCGGCCGCTCGCCGCCGGCGAGTATCCGTGCGCCTCGGGCGCGCGCATCTTCGACCAGCGATTCGATTGCCTCCACGCGTCGATGATTGGCGACCGGACCCATATCCGTGGCGGAGTCAAAACCATCGCCGATACGGATCGCCCTGGCGCGCTCGGCAAAAGCGTTGAGAAACGGGCGATAAATGTCCTTGTGGACGAAGAAGCGCGTCGGCGAGGTGCAGACCTGTCCCGCGTTGCGCGCCTTGCGCGACACGCTCAGGGCGGCCGCCACCTCAGGGTCGACATCGTCGCAGACGATGACGGGCGCATGGCCGCCCAGTTCCATCAATACGGGCGTGACGCTGCGCGAGGCGATCTCGGTCAGGTGCTTGCCCACGGCCGTGGAGCCGGTGAACGCCACCAGCCGCACCTGCTCCTTGGGGATCAGGTAGGACGAAATATCAGATGGCACCCCGAACACCAGGTTCAGCACGCCGGCAGGCAGGCCAGCTTCGTGGAAGGCGCGGGCGATGTGCAGCGCGCCAGCGGGCGTTTCTTCGGCAGCCTTGAGGATGATGGAGCAGCCGGACGCCAGCGCACCGGCGATCTTGCGGGCAGGCTGGCTCATCGGGAAGTTCCAGGGCGAAAACGCCGCCACCGTGCCGACCGGTTGATGAATGACTATGTAGCGGATATCGGGAGCACTGGGGATAACCCTTCCATAGGCACGGACGGCCTCGCCGGCGTCCCACTCAAAGAACTCGCAGCCGCGCTGCACTTCAAGCCGGGCCTGGGCGATGGGCTTGCCATGTTCGAGGGTGATCGAATGGGCGATCTCCTCGGAGCGCGCTTTCATCAGCGCGACGGCGCGCAGGATGACCTCGGCCCGCTTCGCCGGCGCCGTCTGCGACCAGATTTTGAAACCCCGCCCGGCAGCCTCGAGCGCATCGTCGAGATCCGCGCGGCTGGCGATCGGCAAGGCTCCTATGACCGATTCATCGGCCGGATTTAGGACCGGGATCGTGTCCTTTCCGGAGCGCCATGCGCCCGCAATATAGAGCTGAAGTTCAGGGTAAGTCGTCATTCTCATACCTTGTTCGTCTGGCTCCGCCAGGGTGCGAGGCTGGCGGTTCCCGGCCCTGCCGGCCTCTGGGGAACAGCTTGATCCGTCCAGACCATGGCATTGACATTTTCATTCATCCAGAATGAATTATCTTATTAATTTATTCCCAGTGGTTATAAATGGAAAAGCCGATGCGCATCGCCATCAAGCAGATCGAGGCCTTCCTCGCCGTTGCCGAGCACAAGAGCTTTTCGGCGGCGGCGCGGCACATCGGTGTGGCTCAGCCGGCATTGTCGACGACTATCCGCGACCTTGAAACCGAGCTCGGTGTGCGCCTGTTCGACCGCACCACCCGGCGCGTGGAGCTTACGCAGGCCGGCGAAGAATTCCGCGCCTCTTCGTCCAAGGTTCTGGAGGATCTCGGCCACGCCGTCCAGAACGCCAGGGATCTCGCGGCGCGGCGGCGGGGGCGTATCCGCATCGCTGCGCCGCCCTTGCTGTCATCGACCATCGTCCCCTGGGCTATCGCTGCGTTTCAACGCGAATACCCCGGCATCACGGTCGAGCTGCTGGATGCCCCAGCGCAGGATATCCGCGAGGAAGTGCTCTCCAGCAACGCCGATTGTGGGCTGGGAACCTTTTCAGCCCACGAGGAAGGTATCGAACGAACCGTTCTGATGCGCGATAATCTCGCTTTGTTCATGCCGGCCGATCATCCGCTGGCGGCAGCCCCCTATGTGCGCTGGGAGGATATGGCGACGTTGCCTTTGATCGCCATGGCGCGCAGCAGCGGCATCCGGCGGCTGATGGAGCTTGGCGCGGAATCGGCCGCGCAGGTCCTGCGCCCGAAATTCGAAGCCTCGCTGGTCACCACGGCGCTTGCCTTCGTGGGGGCAGGGCTGGGCGTCTCCGTTCTGCCTACCTATGCGCTGTCACGCGCCGACCAGCTCGATCTCGTCGCCCGCCCGCTGGTCGATCCAACCGTATCGCGTGACTTGTGCCTGATCCGCGCCAGCGGCAAATCGCTGTCGCCGGCGGTCAGCAGTTTCATCACCGTGCTGCGCAACCATGTGCAGGGCCGCATCCCATCCTGACGGGACCCAAGTCTGGCCTGATTTATAATCATATCTTATTAATTGATAGCAATTTTCATTCTTGAAATATAACTCACCCCCGGATGAAATCGCGGCGCAATGACCTTTTGATGGAGCGCCGTCGATGAAATACAGCAGGGCAGACGCCAAGAGCCATTCCAGGGCCACGATGCGGGGCGTCTGGGCGGCGGCCAATGTGCCTTTCCGCGAGGATGGCGCCATCGATGAGGACGGTTACCGCCGCAATATGGAGCACTGGATCACCGATCTCAGCATCGAAGGCCTGTTCGTGGCCGGCAAGCAGGGTGAATTCTTCTCCATGTCGGTCGATGAGCGCAAGCGCATGTTCGACATCTCCGTCAAGGCTGCCGACGGCCGCGCCCAGACGATCATGTCCTGCTCCGACCAGAACATGGATGTGGTGATCGAACTCGCCCGCCATGCCCAGTCTTGCGGTGCGGACTACATCGTCGTCCATGCGCCGGTGCTGCACTTCTTCAAAGCGCAGGACGAAACGCTGCTGCGATATTACGAAACCATCGCCTCGAAGGTCGATATCGGTATGGCGCTGTGGTCGCACCCCGACAGCGGCTATCTGATGAGCCCCGAATTGTGCAACCGCCTGGCCGATATCGAGACGGTGGTCGCAATCAAATATTCGGTGCCACGCGATATGTACAAGCGCCTGACCGAACTGGCCGGCGATCGCATCCTCGTGTCCACCGCCTCGGAAGAGGAATGGCTGGCAAACATCGTCGAGTTGGGCTGGCAGCTCTATCTTTGTTCTTCGCCGCCCTACACCATGCAAACGAAGGCCGACAGGCGTATACGCGCCTATACCGATCTGGCGTTCGCCGGGAAGTTCGATGAGGCCCACGCCGTCAGCGCCAGCCTCGATCCGGTGCGCGACGCTTTCCGCCGTACGAAGCCCGCGGAGAAGCCGAATGCCCACCAGAAGTATTGGCAGGAGCTTCTGGGACAGGTAGGCGGGCGAGTGCGTGCCCCGCTGCTGGAACTGACGGATGCGGAAAAACGCGCCACACGCGTCGCTTTCGAAAGCTGTGGCCTGAACCTGGGTTGATGCCGACCTGAAACCGGTGCGGCTGCGCCGAAACCAAAGGGAGTGAACAATGGGAAAGTTGAGCGCCTTCAACCTCCAGAAGTGGATCGATGAGCACAAGCACCTGCTGAAGCCGCCCGTGGGCAACCAGCAGGTGTGGAAAGATGCCGACCTGATGGTCACCATCGTCGGCGGCCCCAACCGCCGCACCGATTATCATGACGATCCGGTGGAGGAATTCTTCTACCAGCTCAAGGGCGACATGCTGCTCAAGGTGCATGACACATCGACTGGCGAATTTTACGACGTGCCCATCCGTGAGGGCGACATCTTCCTGCTGCCGCCTCATATCCGCCATTCGCCCCAGCGCCCGCAGGAGGGCTCGATCGGACTGGTTATCGAACCGGCTCGCCCCGAAGGCGAGTTGGATGCCGTGGAGTGGTATTGCTTCGAATGCTCGACCCGGGTGCATCGCGCCGAGGTGGATCTGGAGTCCATCGTCGATGATTTGCCGCCGATCTACGCCAAGTTCTATGCCGATGAAAAGCTGCGCACCTGCCCGAATTGCGGGACGGTCCATCCCGGCAAGGAGCCACCGGACGGCTGGGTTCAACTGTGAGAGCTGCGCCCGCGGCACCTGCGCTGCGGCTGTGCCTGATCGGGTCGGGCGCGATCGGTGGACGCGTGGCGGAACTGCTTGCCGCACATCCCGGAGCACGGATCGATCTGGTGGGTGTCATCACACGCCCCGGCGCGTCCCGCCGCGATTGGTGGTCGGCCGGTTGTCAGCAGATCACCGATCCGGCTGGCCTCGCCGCATTGGCGCCGGATGTGGTGGTTGAAGCAGCCAGTCGTCAGGCCGTGGAGGACTGGGGACATGTCGCCTTGCATGCGGCGCGCGAGTTCATCCTGTGCTCCGCAAGCGCGCTGACCGATGACGCGCTACGCGACCGGCTGACTCAGGTTGCCGGCGCTACGGGGTCGAGAATGGTAATAGCGCATGGCGCTCTCGGCGGCATTCAGGCGATCTCCGCCGCCTCGCTGCGTGCGCTTAACCAGGTGACGCATGTGATCCGCAAGCCGCCTGCGGCCTGGCGCGGCACTCCCGCGGAATGCCTGTTCGATCCCGACGGCCTCGACAAGGCGCTCGTGTTCTTCCGCGGCTCCGCCCGCGAGGCCGCATCGGCCTATCCCGCCAATGCCAATGCCGTCGTCACCACTGCCCTTGCCGGTGTGGGGCTGGACGAGACTCGGGTCGAACTTGTCGCGGACCCGCATACGGACAGGAATGTCCATCAGTTGCACGCCGCGGGTGATTTCGGCATCCTGAATATGACCATTTTGAACGAACCTATGCCCTCGAACCCGAAGACCTCTGACATGACGGCTCTCAGCATCACCCGGATGCTGCTCGACCGCACCATGCCGCTGGTGGTTTAGAGGCAAACCGGAAAGACAGATCATGACTGACACTCCCGCACCTGTTCCGCAGGCCTACAGGCTGGACGGTCGCCGCATCCTCATTACCGGAGCGGCGGGCGGTATCGGCTGGGCGACGGCCCGGACATGCTGCGAACTGGGGGCGGAAGTTCTGCTCACCGACCGCAGCGACTGCGAGCCGAAGGTGCAGGCGCTGCGCGCCGAGGGGCATCGGGCAAGCGCCATGGAGATCGACATTGTCCGCGGCGGCGCGGCCGATGCGCTGGGCGCCTGGGCCGGAGAGATCGACGGGCTGATCGTCGCCAGCGGCCTGTACCGGGTGATGGACTGGGATTCACCCGACTGGGATGCCCAGGCCGACCTTTCCTTCGAGGTCAACCTCAAGGCGCCGATGCATCTGGCGCGGGTCTTCGCTCCCGCCATGGCGGCACGCGGGCATGGGCGCATCGTTTTGATCGGCTCTGTCGCCGGCCATACCGGCGGCACCTTTCCGGGTGTGGCCCCACATTACGGGGTGACCAAAGGTGCGATCCATACGCTGACGCGTTATCTCGCGGCGCGATTCACCCCACAGGGCGTGCTGGTCAACGGCGTCGCCCCCGGCACCATCGACACCGCCATGCTCAGCGAGATCGACGTGCCGGCGGCGGTTGCACGCCAGCCTCTCGGTCGGGCGGCTCGGCCGGAGGAGGTCGCTCTGCCTGTCGCATTTCTCTGCTCCGACGCCGCAAGCTTCATTTCCGGCGCGGTCCTTGACATCAACGGTGGAAATTACCTGCGCACATAATGCGCGCGGAACCGGATAACGGTTCGCCGCCGGCAGCATTGGCCGCCTGATATCGCGTCTCTCGATCCGGTTCTGCCGGGAATGGCGGGTGCTACACGGCTGGCGAACTGGAGATAGGCTCCTTCTTTGCAGGTGCCGACGCCTGTGTCATTCTTCAAGCCAACACTTGGACTGAAGGGCGGGCGTGCAAATGTGGTTATTTCTCAGCGCGTTGGTGATGCTGCCGCTATTTTTGGCGCTTGTGTGGGTTCTGTCGAAATTGCTTTCGCCCTTTTTCAGCGAAACGTCGAATCGGATTTACGTTGCGGTCTCGCTGGCATGGATTATTGCGGGGGCGGCTACTGTGACGCTCGCGAACTACGCCTTCCCGAAACTGGGTATCAAACCCTACGTCATCGGCATTCCTCCCGACTGTCCGCCACAACTATACTTCAATCCTGAGAAGTACGAGATGGGACGCGATCCACTGATGGAGAGAGAGGCGCCGCCTACCCTCGACGGATGCCCGAAACCTTCATTATAGGAAATTACCTCGGCGCTTCGGGTAACCACACGTGTCGATCCCGAACCCGCAATCTGGTATCCTTCGAGCCAGGACAGTGGTCCGGGCCTCACGGCCTACATTTCGAATGCGCCTGCCGGCTTCGCATCGAGCTATTCTGTGATCTGAAATGGAGAAGCTATGAACGGTCTCCGGGCTGCTAAAATTTAGCGGTAAGGCAGTTGGATTTTATCCGATCAAAAAGCCGGCAGCGCCGGCATATAAAGGCCCTTACTGAGAACGACCTGCGAACAAAAATTGGAGCTCGCTTTCGTCGTGGCCTAAGTACTTGATTTTAATGGCGATCCCGGCAGGATTCGAACCTGCGACCATCGGCTTAGAAGGCCGGTGCTCTATCCGGCTGAGCTACGGGACCGTAGGTCCGCCGCGGAAGTTTCACCCTGCACGGCAGATGCGATCATTGGTCAGTGCGTCCAGGGGGTGCGACGATCATACCGGAAGTTGTCGGCATAAGAAATCTGGCGCCGTTTCGGCAGATTAGGTTCTTGGAGGCGATAGGCCAGACCTTCGCGCTCGGCATAGGCGATCGCCTCTTCCTTTGTCTGGAAGTGAAGCCTGATCTGGCTCTTCATGTCGCCGGAGGTCGTATAGCCCATCAGCGGGTCGATCTTGCGCGGCCGTTCGGGTTCGAACTCCAGAACCCAATAACCGGTCTTGGCGGTGCCGGATTGCATGGCAGTCTTGGCGGGACTGAAAATGCGCGCGGACATGGAAACCTCATTGCTGTTCGGCTAGTCAGCCGTTGCCGACTGCTTACTGCGCAAAGCGCGCGGCGGCAAGATCGCAAACGCCGCAGTACGATTTTCCCAAAGGTGAAAAGTGGTCGGAGTGGCGTGATTCGAACACGCGACCCCCTGATCCCAAATCAGGTGCGCTACCAGGCTGCGCTACACTCCGGCGACCACCGTCCGATGGTGGCGGTTGCCGACCTCAGGACAATGACGGATGCCGTATCAGCCCGAATGCCCATACGCAAGCCTGCTTTTTAAACTTATCGATCGGGAAGCGCCCGATATCAGCGGCAGCGTTGAAGTTCGCAACCAAACCTCGCGAGATTGATCTCGCCTTCCATGCGAGCCGAGACGCCATTTACCGGAATGCCGGGAGCATCGGCGTAAGGCAGCAGGTGATTTCCTGACACGGATCGCGGAAGGCAGGGCTTTGAGGGCAGCATTAGCGAACGGGACCTCCGCGTTTTAACGGACGTCCCGGACGCTTTGCGAAAGAATGCCGCTACGAGTGACGACAGGGGAGATTTCAGGCCGAGGCAGCCGCTTTAAGTCCGCGCCGGATATCAGCCTTGAGATCCTCAACGTCTTCCAGCCCTATCTGAAGACGTATCACCGGACCTTCATAAGGTCCCTTGGCTGTCGTGCGGTCAGCCAGTGAAACCGGCACGGCCAGACTTTCATATCCGCCCCACGAATAGCCAAGTCCGAAAATTCGCAGCGCATCCAGGAAGGCATGGGCCTGCTTCTGACCACCGCCGGCCAGAACGATCGAGAATATGCCGCTGGAACCTGAGAAATCACGCCGCCAGATGGCGTGGTCGGGATGACTCGGCAGGGCAGGGTGGAGCACGCTTGCGACGCCAGGGCAGGTTTCCAGCCAGGCGGCGATGTCGAGCGCGCTCTTGCGGTGATGCTCCAGTCTGACGCCCATTGTGCGCAGGCCGCGCAGCACCTGGTAGACGTCATCGGGCGCCGGGCAGCAGCCGAGCGTAATGAATCCGTCGTGCAGACGCTGCCAATGCTCCTCGTTGGCTGACGCCGTCCCGAGCAGCACATCGGAATGCCCGCCGGGATATTTGGTGGCGGCGTGGATCGAGATGTCCACACCGTGATCCAGCGGCCTGAAGTAAAGCGGAGTGGCCCAGGTATTGTCCATCATCACCACAGCCCCGGCTTTTCCGGCCGCTTTGGAGATCGCCGGGATGTCCTGCACCTCGAACGTGTTGGAGGCAGGAGATTCGGTGAAGACGACGCGTGTATTCGGGCGGATCAGGGTTTCGATGCCGGCGCCAATATGCGGGTCGTAATATTCCACCTCCACTCCAAGGCGTTTGAGCATGGTGTCGGCGAAGTGACGGGTCGGATTGTAGACTGAGTCTACAATCAGGATATGGCTGCCGGCTTCAGCGAACGTCAAAAGCGGCACGGTGACGGCGGCAAGTCCCGATGGAACGATAATGGTTCCTGCGGAGCCCTCGAGTTCGTCGATCGCCGAGGCCAGCGCATCGGTGGTTGGGGTGCCGCGCGTACCGTAGCTGTATTTCTGGGACCGACCGACCAGCGTCGCCGAATCGGGAAAGAGAACCGTAGAGGCATGGACGACCGGAGGATTCACGAATCCGTGAAATTCACGCGGGTCGTTGCCACAATGCGCAAGCCGCGTGTTGACGCCCAGTTCCAAGCTGTTCTTGTCCATATCGATCATCCCAGAGAAAAGTGATGAAGTCTTAGGCTGGCGCCCGTTGGGGCGCAACCTCGGGGGCCGGTCAGAGAGCCTCGTTTTGATGATCCAGCCCGTTCGCGACGGCCCGTACGGCAGGATTCGAGAGGCAATCGAGCGACATTTTTCGTCGTAAAAGGGACATTGCAAAAGGTTCCGCAAGGGAAGTTTCCTGCCTGAATTCCGGCAAAACATCCCGGGAAATCAACCCCTTCTTTCGCAGGGGGCGCAAAGGCTGGCCCAATCGTTCATTTTTCTTGACCTCACGAAGATTATCGCCTTCGATGAGGTGCGTGAATGGGAGCGGGTTACGGGTCTGCGATGACTTTACATCCCGGGAGAAAGCGACCGGCAAAGGTCGCCTGAGCACGACGAATCCGGGTCGGATCCCGGATAACAGAAAAGGGTCTGTGGGTTATGAAAAAGTTGGCAATCGGTCTTTTGAGCGCAGCCGCGATGGGCGTTGCAGCCACCGCGGCAAGCGCCGATACGCTTGACGATGTCAAGCAGAAGGGCTTCGTCCAGTGCGGTGTGAACACCGCTCTCGCCGGATTCTCCGCCCCCAACGACAAGGGCGAGTGGACCGGCCTGGACGTCGATTACTGTCGCGCCGTCGCCGCTGCCGTCTTCGGCGACGGAACCAAGGTGAAGTTCACCGGCCTCAGCGCCAAGGACCGCTTTACGGCGCTCCAGTCGGGCGAGGTGGACATTCTTTCGCGTAACACGACCTGGACGGTCAACCGCGATACGGCGCTGGGCCTTAATTTCGCGGGCGTCACCTACTATGACGGTCAGGGCTTCATGATCAACGCCAAGAAGCTGCCGGGCGTGAATTCCGCGCTCCAGCTTTCGGGCGCTTCGGTCTGCGTTCAGGCCGGAACAACGACGGAGCTGAACCTGGCCGACTACTTCAGCGCCAACAAGATGGAATACAATCCTGTGGTGTTCGAGAAGTTCGAGGAGGCCAACGCCGCTTATGATGCGGGCCGCTGTGACGCCTATACGACCGATCAGTCGGGCCTCTATGCGGTGCGTCTGCAGATGGCGGCGCCGGACGATCACGTCGTTCTGCCGGAAATCATCTCCAAGGAGCCGCTCGGGCCTTCGGTGCGTCAGGGCGACGACAAGTGGTTCGATATCGCCAAGTGGACCTACTTCGCGTTGCTGAACGCCGAGGAAGCCGGCATCACTCAGGCCAATGTCGACGAGATGAAGAGCAGTTCTAATCCCGACATTCGTCGTCTGCTCGGCACCGAGGCGGAAACCAAGATCGGCACCGATCTGGGGCTCAGCAACGACTGGGTGGTGAATATCATCAAGGCCACAGGCAATTATGGTGAAATCTTCGAGCGTAACGTCGGCTCCGGCAGCCCGCTCAAGATCTCGCGCGGCATCAATGCTCTGTGGACCAAGGGCGGCCTGCAATACGGCATGCCGATCCGCTAAAACGGAATGGCCGGGGAGCACGCGCTCTCCGGCCTTCACCCCTGCCGGGACAACAAAACAAAGGCTGGCGGGAACAGACACCAGGTTAAGGGGAACCATGTGTCAGAACATGTTATCAGAGAAGAATCCGTTCGGGTCCCGCTGATCTATGACCCGAAGGTGCGCAGCATCTTCTTCCAGGTGTTTCTCGTCGCCCTGCTGGCGCTGGGCGTCTGGTGGATTGTCGACAACACCATTGAAAATCTGCGGCGCTCGAACATTTCCACCGGCTTTGCGTTTCTACGCGGCCGGGCCGGCTTCGATATTTCCGATCGTCTGATCGACTACACCTCCGATTCGTCCTACGGACGAGCGCTGCTGGTCGGTATCGCCAATACGCTGGCTGTGGCGGCGGCAGGTGTCGTCACGGCGACCATCCTGGGTTTTCTGGTGGGCATCGGCCGGCTTTCCAACAACTGGCTGATCCGCAAGCTTGCGATGGTCTATGTCGAGGTGTTCCGCAACATACCGCCGCTGCTGGTCATCCTGTTCTGGTATCAGGGCGTTCTGGCGGTGCTGCCCAATGTACGTGACAGCCTGTCGCTGCCTGTCGGCTCCTATCTCAACAATCGCGGCTTCTACTTTCCACGGCTGGTGTGGGAGCCCGGGTCGGGCCTGATTCTGGCCGGTTTTGTCGGCGCCCTTGTCCTGAGCTGGTATGTCGCGCGGCGTGCGCGAGCAAGGCAGATGGCCACCGGCGAGAGGTTCCCGGTATTCCTGACAAGCCTCGGTCTGATCGTCGGCCTGCCGCTATTGGCCTATTTCGTGTCCGGAATGCCGGTATCTGTCGATTATCCCCAGAAGGGCACATTCAACCTGAGCGGCGGCACCAATATCAAGCCGGAATTCCTGTCGCTCTATCTGGCGCTGTCCTTCTACACCGCGTCGTTCATCGCGGAGATCGTGCGCGCTGGCATCATGGGAGTGCCGAAAGGGCAGACAGAAGCCTATTCCGCGCTTGGAATGAACTCCAATGACGGATTGCGCCTTGTGGTGATCCCTCAGGCCATGCGCATCATCATCCCGCCCCTTACCAGCCAGTATCTCAATCTGACGAAGAACTCGTCTCTGGCGGTCGCGATCGGATATCCGGATCTCTATGCAGTCGGTGGCACGATCCTCAACCAGACAGGGCAGGCGATCGAGGTGGTGGTCATTTTCATGACCGTCTATCTCAGCATCAGCATTCTCACCTCGCTGTTCATGAACTGGTTCAACACCAAAATGGCGCTGAAGGAGAGATGAGCCATGCAGGAACATGACATCTCCTGGGTGCGTACGGAAATGGTCCTGGCCGATGCGGCCCCGCGCTCGCAGGTGGGCCTGAGCGCGTGGCTGCGCAAGAACCTGTTCGCAACGCCCGTTGACTCGATACTGACGGTCATCGCGCTTCTCGTAGTCGCCTCGTTTCTACCGCGGATACTGGACTGGCTGTTCTTCAATGCGGTCTGGACCGGCACCGATCGCACCGCCTGCCTGACGACGGAGCAGGGCGGCCAATTGCCCGCCGGATGGTCCGGAGCCTGCTGGCCGTTCGTCAGCGGCCGTTTCGGTCAGTTCATGTTCGGGCGCTATCCGATGGACGAGCGCTGGCGCGTGGTCCTGACGGGCGTCCTCTTCGTCGTGCTGCTTGCGCCGCTGCTCATCCCCCGCGTTCCCTATAAAAAGCTCAACGCGATCCTGTTCTTCGGCGTCTTCCCATTTGTCGCCTTCCTGCTTCTGGTCGGCGGCGCGTTCGGCCTGCGCTATGTTGAGACGCCTCTGTGGGGCGGGCTCATGGTCACGCTGGTGATATCCTATGTCGGTATCCTGGTGTCGTTGCCGTTGGGCATTATCCTGGCGCTCGGGCGGCGTTCGCATATGCCCATCGTCAAGCTGCTGTCGGTGGTTTTCATCGAGACGGTACGCGGCGTGCCGCTGGTGACGGTGCTGTTCATGGCCAGTTTCATGCTGCCGCTGTTCGTGCCGCCCGGAACGAGCTTCGACAAGTTGTTGCGCGCCTTGATCGGCGTGGCGCTGTTTGCCTCGGCCTATATGGCGGAGGTCGTGCGCGGCGGGTTGCAGGCGATACCCAAGGGGCAATATGAGGGGGCGGATTCGCTCGGCCTCGGCTATTGGCCGAAGATGGGCCTCATCATCATGCCGCAGGCGCTGACGCTGGTCATCCCGGGGATCGTCAACACCTTCATCGGCATGTTCAAAGATACGACGCTGGTGCTCATCATTTCGATGTTCGACCTGCTCGGCGTTGTGAAGCAGAACATCTCGGGCGATCCGACATGGGCGACGCCGCAAACGGCGAAGACCGGCTACATATTTGCGGCCGCGATCTTCTGGGTGTTCTGCTTTGGCATGTCGCGCTATTCTCAATATATGGAACGCCGGCTTGACACCGGTCATAAACGTTAGACAGGGGAATGGCATATGGCCACCGAGAACGCAGTCAAAGCCCAGGAAATCAAGGTCGATACCGGCAAGATGCAGATTTCGATGACCGATGTCGCCATCGAGATCATCGGCATGCACAAGTGGTACGGTGAGTTCCATGTCCTGAAGGACATCAATCTGAAGGTGATGCGCGGCGAGCGCATCGTCATCTGCGGGCCGTCGGGTTCTGGCAAGTCGACCATGATCCGCTGCATCAACCGGCTGGAGGAACACCAGAAGGGCAGGATCCTCGTCGAAGGCAAGGAACTGACCAACGACCTGAAGAAGATTGACGAGGTGCGCCGCGAGGTCGGCATGGTGTTCCAGCACTTCAACCTGTTTCCGCATCTGACCATTCTGGAGAATTGCACGCTGGCCCCGATCTGGGTGCGCAAGGTGCCGAAGAAGGAGGCCGAGGCCACGGCCATGCATTATCTGGAAAGGGTCAAGATCCCCGAGCAGGCGCACAAATATCCGGGGCAGCTTTCCGGTGGCCAGCAGCAGCGGGTCGCCATTGCGCGCTCATTGTGCATGAAGCCGAAGATCATGCTGTTCGACGAGCCGACCTCGGCGCTCGATCCCGAAATGGTCAAGGAGGTTCTGGAGACGATGGTGAGCCTGGCTGAAGAGGGCATGACCATGCTGTGCGTGACCCACGAGATGGGCTTTGCGCGCAAGGTTGCGAACCGCGTGATCTTCATGGATCAGGGCCAGATCGTGGAACAGAACACGCCGGCGGAGTTCTTCGACAATCCACAGCACGAGCGCACAAGGCTGTTCCTCAGCCAGATTCTGCATTGACCGACGCCGGGACAGAACAGGTCTTCCAGCGGCGCAGCGGCATCCCCAGCCTATGTGGCAGGCGTGGACAGGCAATTCCGAAACAGACAATTCGGTCTGGCGCTGCGGTCAGTGTTGCTGCGGCAACCGCCAGCCGTAGAGCCAGTCGAGATCGGCGGCGAGGCTTTCCGGCGATCGAAGGCTGAGAACGAGATTCCGCGCCAGAGCGATGGGGCCAGTGGCGTTCCACGCCAGCTTGTTCAAGGCTCCGCGCCTCGCGACCTTCGTGAGGCGCGCCTTGCGTTGCGCTTCCCATGCGGAGATCGCGCTTTCGCTTGAGCCAGCAGCTGTCGCCAGCGAATGAGCAAGCAGGGCGGCGTCTTCTATGGCCATGGCTGCTCCCTGCGCTGCAAACGGCGTCACGGCGTGGGCGGCGTCGCCGATCAGCACCATGCCGGGAGCGCTCCAGCTCGCCGCAGGATCGACCGTGTTGAGCGGCCATGCGGTCCAGCGGACCAGTCCGGCGAGAGCCAGGAGCCGCGCCGAACCGCGCGTCAGGGCGCGCATCAGGATTGCGGGGTCGGCAGCCGTCGCCCAGCTATCGGCAATTTTGTCGGCCGGCGTAAAGGCCACCAGATTGATCTCCGCGCCAGCGCGCAAGGGGTAGGCGACGAGATGGAAGTCGCCGTGCAGGAAAGTGGTTACGCAGTCCGTTTCCGCCATCGTGCGGAAAGCCTGGCCGGCGTCGCTGTCGGTCATGATCGTGGCGCGCCAGGCTATTTGTCCGCTGAATCGGCTATCGGCCGATCCAGCTATATGCTGGCGCGTTCTGGACCAGACGCCGTCGGCCCCAATCAGCAAGCTGCTCTGCGCGACTTCGGTGCGGCCGTCTTCACTCTCGAAGCACGCCCTGACATCGCCTTCCGCAGTTTCAGATATGTCGGAAAGACGCATTCCTGACGTTAGAGTGATTTCCGCCCATGTCGCCACCTCGGCAAGCAGCGCCTGCTGCAAATCGGCGCGATGCGCAACCAGATAGGGGGCTTCCCAGCGTCGTTCTGCCGCCTGTCCCAGCGGTACGCTGGTTAGCACCCGCAGCGTCCTCGCATCCTTGAGCCGGACGGCTTTCGGCTGAACAGCTTGCGAGCGCATACACGACAGAACGCCAAGCTCGGCCAGAATATGGGTAGCATTCGGAGAAAGCTGGAGCCCGGCGCCGAAAGCTTCCAGTTGCGGAGCCTGCTCATATAATTGGCTGGCTATTCCCCGGCGCGCCAGGGCGATCGCCAGCGTCAGGCCGGCTATTCCAGCTCCGGCGATCAGGATCGGGCGAGCGCCCTGGGGTTTCATCGATGGCTGGGCCTGTCTCGCGATCAGGCCGCGCGTTCAGTGTAGGCGCATCCGGCAGGGACGGTCTCGGACGGACCAAGGCTCGCGCTGTAGCGATAGAGGGTCGAACAGTAAGGACAGACCTTTTCGTTATCCGCGCCCATGTCGAGAAACACATGAGGATGGTCGAACGGCGGATTGGCGCCGACGCACATGAATTCCTTGACGCCGATTTCGATCGCCGCATGACCCTGATCGTTCTGGAAGTGGGGAATGGTACCGCCAGCCATGATCGTCTCCTTCGAACTGTTATCCTGCGTTTGGATCATAAGACCGCTCTTTGCAAGCGTGTGAAATCAAACTGTCGCAAAACCCTGCCAGAGGATAATGTGAAACATGTAGCCGGCTGGCTGGTCGGCAAGGCGCCGAACCGGCCGGGTCTTAGGAAAGCGCGGATATGAATGAATTGAGGCCGAAACAGGCGGAATTCAACACCTTGGACGTGGCTGCAGACGAGAGCGGGAACCCGGACCGCTTCGTCAATCGTGAGTTTTCATGGCTGCAATTCAACAGGCGCGTGCTTGAGGAAGCGCGTAATGAACGCCACCCGCTTCTGGAGCGGGTTCGCTTTCTGTCGATCTCCGCGGGAAATCTCGACGAGTTCTTCATGGTTCGTGTGGCCGGCCTTGCCGGACAGGTTCGCCAGCGCATCACATTGAAAAGCCCGGATGGACGCACGCCCGAACAGCAGCTCGAGCAGGTGCTGCGCGAGGTGGAGCGGCTTCAGTCGGATCAGCAGAAGATTTTCGCGGAACTTATGGCGCTTCTCGACAAGGAGGGCATTGAGACGGTGAGCGTTTCGGCTCTCTCCAAGGACGAGAAGGTCTGGCTGGAAGACTATTTCCGGGAGCAGGTGTTTCCGGTTTTGACCCCGTTGTCGATCGATCCGGCGCATCCGTTCCCTTTCATTCCCAATCTCGGATTCTCGATGGCGCTTCAATTGCGCCACCTGAGGGAAGGGGAAGACATGAGCGCGCTTCTGCGCCTTCCGCCGGCGCTCAAGCGCTACATTCGCCTGCCCGACCGAAAGGGGCGCGTGCGCTTCGCGCCGCTGGAAGATGTGGTGGGCCTCTACATCGGGCGTCTGTTTCCCGGCTATGAAGTAAAGGGCTCCGGCACATTCCAGATCATTCGTGACAGCGATATCGAAGTCGAGGAAGAATCGGAAGATCTGGTGCGCCTGTTCGAGACCGCGCTCAAGCGCCGGCGGCGCGGCTCGGTCATCCGCATCGAGTTCGACAGCCGTATGCCGGAAAGCCTTCGGGAATTCGTGGCGGGCGAACTGGGTGTGGCCGGAAATCGCATCAGCGTTATCGAAGGTCCGCTGGCCCTCAACCAGATTTCGGAGATCGTCAGTGTGGCGCGCGACGATCTGAAATTCACGCCCTACAATCCCCGCTTCCCCGAGCGTATCCGTGAGCATGGCGGCGATTGCTTCGCCGCCATTCGCGAGAAGGACATCGTCGTCCATCACCCCTATGAATCGTTCGATGTGGTCGTGCAGTTCCTGCGTCAGGCCGCGCTCGATCCCGAAGTGGTGGCGATCAAGCAGACGCTTTACCGTACATCGAACGACAGCCCGATCGTGCGTGCGCTCATCGATGCGGCCGAAGCGGGAAAATCGGTTACGGCGCTGGTCGAGCTCAAGGCGCGCTTCGATGAGGAGGCCAATATCCGCTGGGCGCGCGATCTCGAGCGCGCGGGCGTGCAGGTCGTGTTTGGCTTCCTCGAACTGAAAACGCACGCCAAGATGTCGCTGGTGGTGCGGCGTGAGGATGGAAAGCTGCGCAACTACGTGCATCTTGGCACCGGCAATTACCATCCGATCACGGCGCGCATCTATACGGATCTGTCATTCTTCACGACGGACCCGCAGATCGCTCGCGACGTGTCACAGATATTCAATTTCATCACCGGCTATGCGGAACCGGCGGAGGAAATGACGATCGCCATGTCGCCCTTCACCCTGCGCAGCCGGATCCTGTCCCATATAGAGGACGAGATTCGCCATACGCGGGAGGGCCGGCCGGGGCGTATCTGGATGAAGATGAATTCGCTCGTCGATCCACAGGTCATCGATGCGCTCTACGAGGCGAGCCGGGCCGGCGTGGAAATTGATCTGGCCGTGCGCGGTATCTGCTGCCTGCGGCCACAGGTGCCGGGCCTGTCGGAGAACATCCGCGTCAAATCCATCGTCGGGCGTTTTCTGGAACACAGCCGAATCTATTGCTTCGGCAACGGCCATGGCCTGCCCTCGGATGAGGCGATCATCTACATCAGCTCCGCCGACATGATGCCGCGCAATCTGGACCGGCGGGTGGAAACCATGGTGCCGATCACCAATCCGACCGTGCATGAGCAGATTCTGGGGCAGATCATGCTAGGCAATCTGGTGGACAACCAGCAAAGTTTCGAAGTATTGCCCGATGGAACGTCGCGCCGGGTGGTGCTTGAAGAGGGCGAGGAGCCGTTCAATGCGCAGGAATATTTCATGACCAATCCCAGCCTTTCGGGACGGGGTGACGCCTTGAAGTCGCATGCGCCAAAGCGGATCGCCCAGTTCAAGCGCCGCAAGAAAACCGCTTCGACGACAGGCTGATGATTCCCGCTTCCCAAGGCCGGCTCCAGGACAGGCGTCCGGTTTCGATCATCGACATTGGTTCCAACTCGATCCGTCTGGTCGTGTACGAAGGATTGGCGCGTTCTCCGACGGTGCTGTTCAATGAAAAGATGCTCGCCGGCCTCGGTCGCGGCATTGTCTCCACCGGCAGGCTAGACCCCGACGCCGTAACGCGGGCGATGGAGGAGTTTCGCCGCTTCCGCGCGCTTTCCGATCAGGCAGGCGCTGTGCACATGCACGTCGTGGCCACCGCCGCAGCACGCGAGGCGGAAAACGGTCCGGACTTCATCCATCGGGCCGAAGAGGTTCTGGGCACAGAAATCCATGTTCTGAGCGGCAGACAGGAGGCTTACTACTCCGCGCTCGGGGTAATCTCCGGCTTTCAGCCGGCCAATGGCATTGCCGGCGATCTGGGCGGCGGCAGCCTCGAACTGGTCGATATAGACGGCGAAAGCATCGGGGACGGCATAACCTTGCCGCTTGGAGGACTGCGACTTCAGGACATGGCCGGAAATTCACTCGATCTGGCGGCGAAGATCGCACGCACGGAGGTGACCAGAGCCGGGCTGTTGAAGGCAGGGCAGGGGCGCACTTTCTATGCGGTTGGCGGGACCTGGCGAAACCTCGCCCGCCTGCATATGGAAAAGACCGGCTATCCGCTGGATGTGATGCACCATTACGAGATCGATACGGCAAGCGCCCTGCCGTTCCTGAAGCAGGTGGCGAAGGGCAATCTGGAGCGTATTAAAGGGATCGAAGGCGTCTCCAAGGCGCGCCGCGCCCTGTTGCCTTATGGCGCAATCGTGCAGAAGGAAATTATCTGCGCCATGAATCCGGCGCGCATCGTGGTCTCGGCCGTTGGTGTGCGCGAAGGATATCTCCATTCGCTGCTCACGCCGGGCGAGCAGCAGACCGATCCGTTGCTTTCAGCCTGTGAAGAACTCGCGCGCCTGCGCTCCCGCTCCTTCACCCATGCGCGGGAACTGGCCGACTGGACAGGACGGGCTTTCGAGATGTTCGGCGTCGAGGAAACGGTGGATGAGGCGCGTTATCGCAAGGCGGCCTGCCTGCTGGCCGATATTGGCTGGCGCGCGCATCCCGAATACCGGGGCACGCAATCGCTCAACATTATCTCGCATGCCTCATTTCTGGGCGTGAACCACCCCGGGCGCGCCTATCTGGCGCTGACGAATCTCTTCCGTCACGAGGGGCTGTTCAGCGAATCGGCGGCCGAGATCCGGTTGCTGGCGACGCCGCGCTATCTTGAGCGCGCACGTATTCTCGCCGGCACGCTGCGAGTGGTGTATCTGCTGTCGGCGGCCATGCCCGGCGTGATCCCGCAATTGAAGTGGGACAGACGCGAAGACGGCACACTGGCGATCGTGCTGCCCTCCAATCTTGCCGGCCTCTCCGGCGAGCGGCCTGCGGCGCGCGTCGCACAACTGGGCAAGGTGCTGGGGCGTCGTATGGCGCTGGCGATTGAGGGACGGCCAGTCGTCGTCGCCGCCAAATAGAGCGGCGGAGGCCGTCGCTCAGGGTGGATTTACGCCATTTCCGGTTTCATGCCGAGCGCGGTTCGGTCCACCACTTCGCGCAACGCAAAGGATGAATTGATGCGTGTCACATGGGGCATGGCCGATAGCCATTCCTTGTGGATGCGCTCGTAGTCGGCCAGATCGCGCGCGGCGATACGCAATATGTAGTCGTATTCGCCGGACATGAGATGGCAGGATAATACGTTCGGGCAACGCTTGATGGCCGCCTCGAAATCGGACAGCGTCTTTTCGAACTGGCCCGACAGCGAGATATGGACAATCACCGTTGTGTGGTGACCCAGAGCGGCGTTTGACAACCGGGCATGATAGCCCCGGATGGTGCCGGACCGCTCAAGGTTGTCGAGCCGGCGCGAGCATGCCGACTGCGACAGTCCGACCTTTTCAGCCAGCGCAGCGTTGGGAATGCGCCCGTCCTTCTGCAACGTATCCAGAATGGCGATGTCGATGCGGTCGAGGGCCGTTTTCCGTGATTCTTGCGAGATGCTTGCCATGGTTTGCAATGATTATCGGATTATAAGGTGTCGGCAAGCAAGAAAGCCGCATTTGAACGGATAAATCCGGGATTCAACGCTCGAGTCGTGCAAGCAGCGACGAGGTGTCCCAGCGACCGCCACCCATGGACTGAACGTCCTTGTAGAACTGATCGACCAGCGCCGTTACCGGGAGGGTAGCGCCGTTGCGGTTCGCTTCGGCAAGGCAAATGCCGAGGTCCTTGCGCATCCAGTCTACCGCAAAGCCGAAGTCGTATTTGTCTTCATTCATAGTCTTGTGGCGATTTTCCATTTGCCAGGAACCCGCAGCGCCCCTTGCTATGACCTCGACCACTTTTTCGATATCCAGGCCGGCCTTTTTGCCGAAATGGATTCCTTCGGCCAGCCCTTGCACAAGCCCGGCAATGGCGATCTGGTTGATCATCTTGGTGAGCTGGCCGGCGCCGGCCGCCCCCATCAGGCCGACCATGCGGGCAAAGGAATCGATGACCGGGCGGGCGCGATTGAACGCCGCCTCTTCGCCGCCAACCATGACCGTCAGGACGCCGTTTTCAGCGCCGGCCTGGCCGCCCGAGACGGGCGCGTCGAGGAACGAGAATCCGGCTTCCGCGGCCCGGGCGGAAAGTTCACGCGCAACCTCAGCGGACGCGGTGGTATTGTCGATGAAAATCGCGCCTTTCTTCATAGTGCTGAAAGCGCCGTCAGGGCCGATCGTCACCGAACGCAGATCGTCGTCGTTTCCAACGCACGCAAAAACGAAATCCTTGCCTTCCGCCGCTTCAGCGGGGGTGCTGGCGAACTGGCCGCCATGTTCGGCGACCCAGCGTTCGGCCTTGGCGGAGGTGCGGTTGTATACGGTAACGTCGTGGCCGCCCTTGTTTTTCAGATGGCCCGCCATCGGATAGCCCATCACGCCGAGACCAAGGAAAGCTACTGTTGCCATTATCGAAGTCCTTTCACGCAAGCACGCTTGCGTCTTAAAGCATTGTTGCGGGTAAGGGGAGTCAGCGCTTGAGGTGGCGTGTGATGCGTTTCTCGACCCAGTCGACCCCGTGGCGCAGGGTTTCCACAATCAGCAGATAGATGATCGCGGCCCACAGATAGGCCTGGAAGTCGAAAGTGCGGGAATAGGTAAGACGGGTCACGCCCATCAGATCGTAGACGGTGATGATGGCGACGATGGCGGAGCCCTTGATCATGAGGATCAGCTCATTGCCATACGGCCTCAGGGCCACGATCAGCGCTTGCGGAAAGATCACCTTGCGCAGCGTGAGCAGACGGGGAAGTCCGAGTGACTCGGCGCCTTCCCACTGACCTTTGGATACGCTTTGTATGGCGCCGCGCAGGATTTCGGCCTGATAGGCCGCGGTGTTCAGCGAGAATGCGAACAGCGCGCAGTTGAAGGCGTCGCGAAAGAAACTCCATAGCCCGATGGCGTCGAGTTGCGGGCGGAACGATCCGAACCCATAGTAGACAAGGAAGGCCTGCGCCAGCAGCGGCGTGCCGCGGAAGAAATAGACATAGGCATAGGCGAAGCTGGCGATTATCGGATTGCGCGACATGCGCCCATAAGCGACCGGGACAGACAACAGCGCACCGATGACCACCGAAATCGCCACCAGCTTGATGGTCACCCATACACCGGACAGATAGCCCGGCGCGTATCTCCAGAACATATCCGGCTTCCATGCCGAGATGAGGTAGGCGACGAGACCAACGAGCGCCAGCGCCCACAGGGCAACGAGAATGTAGCCGACGACGCGTTCGCGTGGCCAGCCGTGCGGTGGTGGAGGCGGACGCAGCACTTCGCTGGCGGCAGGGTCAACGGCGCTCATCGCTGAACCTCCTGCTTGTTGACCCGGCGTTCGATGAGGCCGATGCCGATTGAGGACAGGATGGCCAGTCCGAGATAAACCAGGGTGGCGAAGCCGAAGAACAGGAAGGCCTGCTTGGTGACGCGTGCGGCGACGCCTGCCTGACGCAATATGTCTGTCAGCCCGATGGCCGAAACAAGCGACGTGTCCTTGAGCAGGATCAGCCAAAGATTGGAGAGGCCCGGCAGAGCGATGCGTACAAGTTGCGGCAGCACGACGAGCCGCATTGTCTGGAATTTGGAAAGCCCGATGGCGTAGCCGCCTTCATACTGCCCCAGGGGAATAGCTCTGAACGCCGACAGGAACACTTCGCTGGCATAGGAGGAGAACACCACGCCGAGCGCGATCATGCCTGAAACGAAGCTGTTGACCTCGATGCTGGCGTTCGGATTGAAAAACCGAACGACCTGCTGGATGCCGATCTGCGCGCCGTAAAACACCAGAAACAGGGTCAGCAATTCCGGCAGGCCGCGGAAAATGGTGGTGTAGATGTCCGCGGCCAGTCTCAGCGAGCGCTCCTGCGACTGTTTCGCGACCGCGATCAGGAAGCCGATGAGCAGACCCACCGGAAGCGTGGCCAGAGCCAGGCTGACGGTGATGAAGACGCCATAGGCGATCTCGTCCAGCCAGCCGTTCGGCCCCCAGCTCAGCAGCGTCCAAACGCTCTGCATTGCCCCGCCCGCATCTTTTTGTTTTCAGTTGCTGTCGATCCGGCACGCGAGTGCAGGATCGACAATGTGGTCTGGGTCACGTCGCCTGCCGCCAGACTATTCCGTTAATCACCATATACATCAAACTTGAAATATTTGTCGTTGATTTCCTTGTATTTTCCATTTTCCCGAATGGCGGCGATCGCTACGTTAAAGCGGTCCCGCAACTCGGTCTGGCCCTTGCGGATGGCGATGCCGGCGCCTGGACCGTGAATCTCATCGACAGAAGTTATCGTTCCAGCCAGCTTGCAGCAGGCGCCATCGGGCGAATCCAGCCACTGGGAAAGTGCGATGATATCGTCGTTGGCGGCGTCGAGACGGCCGTTGGCGAGATCGAGCTGATATTCCTGAGCTGTCGGGTAGGGTTTTACGGTGCTGTCGGTATAGGTCACCGTCGAATAGTTGAAGTGGGTGGTGGAGGCCTGCGCACCGATCGTCTTGCCCGCCAGATCTTCCTTGGCGACGCCCTTGATGTCGCTGTCTTTCGGCACGGCGAGGGCGGGCGGCGTGTTGTAGTACTTATTGGTGAAGTCGACCTGTTGCAGCCGCTCCGGCGTGATCGACATGGATGCGATAATGGCGTCGAACTTGCCAGCCTGAAGAGCCGGGATGATGCCGTCCCAATCTTGCGTGATGAACTCGCACTTGACCTTCATTTCATCGCAAAGAGCCTGTGCGATGTCGACGTCGAACCCTTCGAGCTTGCCATCGGAAGTCAGGTTGTTGAAAGGAGGATACGCCCCTTCCGTGCCAATGCGGACGACTTCTTCCTGCGCGTGAGCCGAACCAAGCGCGAACAACGCGCTTGCGGTTGCAATAAGCACGTATTTTCCAAACCTCATGGTGTTCCTCTCTGGTTATCGCGAATATCGAAGCGACATTCGCAAGCGGCTCTTCCGACCGCGATAAGGGGATACTCCCATTGTTTTTGCTGGAAAAGCAACACTAAAAACCACCACCACGCTGCTGCCCGATTACGTGGCGGCACCCTCTTCAGGCGGCTGCGACAGAGATGTCGGACAGGCTAGATATTCAGCCGCACTGAAGTCTCGATGAAGTCGGCAATCGTTGGAATGTCATCGATATCGAACACCGGCAGCCTCTCGTGCGGCTGCGGGTGATCGGCGGCCACTGCGATGATGTTGGGATCGTTCTGTGACAGGGGCGTATGATCACGCGCGCCGCGCCGGCGCGCCTCGATCTTGATATGCGATTCCTGCTTGTAGCCTTCGACAAGAACGATGTCGCATGGAGCGAGACGCGCAAGGATTTCGCCAAGCGCCGGTTCTTCGTCGCCATCGAGTTCATGCATCAGCGCCCAGCGGCGGCCGGAGACGATGGCGACTTCTCGGGCTCCCGCCTCCCGGTGGCGAAAGCTGTCGGTGCCAGCCTTGTCGATGTCGAAGCCGTGATGCGCATGCTTGACGGTGGAGACCTTCCATCCGCGGGAAACCAGTTCGCTGACGAGCCGCTCGGTGAGGGTCGTCTTGCCGGAATTCTTCCATCCCGTGACGCCAAAGATACGCTGGATCATTCGTGGCTCTCCGTTATGAGGCGTCGCGCTTCGGCCAGATCATCAGGCGTATTGATGTTGAAGAACGGATCGATTCCGTCGTGGGCGTCAAAATTCACCGAGACGAATGGCCTTGATCGGATGAAATCGAGCACCTTTCTGCCCCCTCCGATCAAATAGCTACGCAGTGGCGCGGACATTCCCGCCGGCCAGAGGCCGAAAACCGGGTGGTCACGACCGCCGGAACCCGCAATGGCGATCGCCTGAGGGTTGTTGCTTCTTGCGGCAGAAAGCCGGGCGACCAGATCGAACGGCAGGAAAGGCGTATCTCCCGCCACGGTCACGAGCGCCTGATGGGTCTGTTGCGCTTCGATCCATTCCAGACCGGCCAGCACCCCCGCCAATGGACCGGGAAAGCCGGGCGTCGTGTCCGGCAGCACCGGCAGCCCGAATGCGGCGAACCGGTCGAGGTCGCCATTGGCGTTGAGCGCCAGCGCACCGACCTGTGGGCTTATGCGGCCGATGATGTGATGCAGAACCGGTTTTCCGTTCAGCTCCAGCAGGGGCTTGTCGCCGCCCCCCATGCGGCTTGAGAGGCCGCCGGCCAGAATGATTCCTGCTATCGAATCAGGCATTCCGCCAGCTCCTATATGCCGTCGGGCCCCATGCTCGGACCCGCGCTCTCGGCCGCGGTCTTGTATCGGCCAACAGCATGCTCACGATAAAGCGTATAGAGACCGGAGGCGACAATGATCGCCGCGCCGACGATCATGGGCAGGTCAGGAAACTCCGAAAACAGGATCATGCCGAGCAGGATCGAGCACAACAGCGATGTGTAGCGGAAGGGGGCGATGAACGAGACTTCGCCCACGCGCATGGCCGTTATGATGAAATTGTAGCCCAGAAGCAGCAGCGCGGCGCTGAGCGCCAGAAGCGCTGTACCTGAGATTTCCATGGAACTCCATCCACCCATCGGATTGAGCAGGATGGCGCCGGTAACCGTCACGGAGATCGACGTGATGGTGGAAACCAGATGTGTGGGAATGTTCGATGGAAGGCGGCTGGTGGCCAGATCGCGCACCGTGCAAAAGCCTACGCTGGCGAGCGCGTACAGCGAGTAGGCGCTGAAGCCTTCATAACCCGGCCGTACAGTGATGATGACACCCGTAAAACCCGCGCAAATGGCAAGCCATCTGCGCCAGCCGACGCTTTGCCCGAGTGCGAGTGCCGCGCCCATGCTGACTGCAAGCGGAAGGGCTTGCAGCACGGCGGAGACATTGGCGATAGGAAGATGGGCCAGCGCCAGCAGGAAAGTGACCGTCGCCGCCACTTCGCTTACCGAGCGCAGAGCGACCAGCGGCTGCCGGATCATGCTCATCTGCGAGAAAGCGCCGCTTCGCCAGCCTATGAACGCGATGACGGCGGAGGCGAAAAGGCCTCTCACCAGCATGACTTGAGCGACGCTGATCGATTCCGTCATAAGCTTGGTGATGGCGTCATTGGTCGCGAAACTGACCATGGCGATGACCATATAGGCGGCGCCACGCATATTGCTGGACATATTCAAGGACGCGCCCCCGTTGACTGGCTTCCGAAGCCTTACCAGCCAAACCGCGATCGGCAATGGCCCATGACGGGGAAAAGAACCGATCAGCCGCCGGTTACGCTCATGTGGCGGGAGACAGAGGGGCGGTTGGTGCGCCTGTCTATGATGAAGTCATGCCCCTTGGGCTTGCGGCCGATAGCTTCGTCGATCGCCGCCGAGAGAAGCTCGTTGGCTTCTGAGGCGCGCAGCGGGGCCCGAAGATCGGCCGCGTCTTCCTGGCCCAGGCACATGTAAAGCGTTCCGGTGCAGGTGAGGCGCACGCGATTGCAGCTTTCGCAGAAATTGTGGGTCATGGGCGTGATGAAGCCGAGACGCCCCCCGGTTTCCTCCACTTCGGCATAGCGGGCGGGGCCACCGGTCTTGAAGGGAATGTCAGTCAGCGTGAACTGGCGCTCTAGCTGCGCGCGCAGTACGGAAAGCGGCAAATACTGATCCGTCCGGTCCGCGTCGATCTCTCCCATGGGCATGGTCTCGATAACAGTCAGGTCCATGCCGCGGCCATGAGCCCAGCGCAGCATTTCTGGCAGTTCCATATCGTTGAAGCCGCGCAAGGCGACTGCGTTGATCTTGATGCTGAGGCCGGCGGCCTGTGCGGCGTCGATGCCGGCCAGAACCTTGTCGAGGTGGCCCCAGCGCGTGATGGCATGGAATTTTTCAGGATCGAGCGTATCGAGGGAGACGTTGATGCGACGCACGCCGGCATCCGCCAGTTCGTGAGCGAAACGCGAAAGCTGTGAACCGTTGGTGGTGAGGGTAAGCTCCTCCAGCGCGCCGCTTCGCAGATGGCGGGAGAGCTCGCGCACGAGGTGCATGATGTTCTTGCGCACCAGCGGCTCGCCGCCGGTAAGTCGTAACTTACGAACGCCCTTTTCTATGAACACCGTGCAGAGCCGGTCGAGCTCCTCGAGCGAAAGCAGGTCTTTCCTGGGCAGGAAGGCCATATCTTCCGCCATGCAGTAGACGCATCGGAAGTCACAGCGATCCGTAACCGAGACCCTGAGATAGGTGATGGCGCGACCGAAAGGGTCGATCATGTCCATTGCGCGTTCCAGATTTCCCGTCGCAGGTTAATGCAACCGTTATATACTCTTATGTGATACGAAACACCGCCCTGTTCAAGACGAATTGCCGCTTCTTTCGCGACATGTCTTCCTGTGTGGAAGCGGGCATTGGGGTCCTGTATTGATAGGCGGACTCATTGAGAAGGATGCCGCCATGACCGCACCGAGCGAATTGCGGGTTTCGAAGGACCGCAGGCTGTTGACGATCACGTTTCCCGGTCGCGATCCTGTCGAACTGCCGGCGGAGATGCTGCGGGTGCTTTCACCTTCGGCGGAAGTGCAGGGGCATTCGCCCGAGCAACGGGTCACCGTTCCGGGCAAGCGTGGTGTGATGATCACGCGCATGGACCCGGTCGGCAACTATGCGGTGCGCATCACCTTCGACGATTTCCATGACACCGGTATCTTCACCTGGATCTATCTCAACGAGCTTGGCGAGCAGAAAGAGGCCCGCTGGCAGGCCTATCTTGACGAGTTGGCGCAGAAAGGCATGAGCCGCGATCGGCGGTAATTAAGAGTATAAATTTCAATATGTTGACGGCTTGTCCGGATGTTTTTGATGTAGCGCTTCAGCCTCGCGAGCCTTGTCGAGCACATCCGTGATGCGCCGCATCTGATCACCCATAACATCGCATTGGGCGGGGGACGATTCGGCCATCGCCAGTTCGATAAGGGCGTTGTAGATTTTCAGCGCCTCCATCAGCAGCGTCGTTCCTGCATCGGTGAGGGCAAGGCGCAGGATGCGCTTGTCGCGTGGGTCGCTCTCACGGAGAACCAGCCTACGCTTTTCAAGCTGCGGCAGGAGCATGGTGATGTTGGAACGGCCCACCAGCAGTTTGCGGGCTAGGTCGTGCTGCGACATGCCGGGATGGCGATAGAGGTTCATCAGCACATCGAGTTGGGCTGGCTTCAAATCCAGCGGCGCCAGCCGGGCCGCAAGCGTGCGTTCGAGTGCGTGGCAGGCACGGGCCACAGCCACCCAGTTGCGGAAACGGGGGTTATCCCAGGGAAGCTCTTGCTTATTGTTCATTCTTGAACTAATGTTTGTTCATCATTGAACTAGTTTCGGATTTCGCACTATGGCACCATTTCCGCAGAAGGTCATCCGGTGCATGTTTGGTGTGGGAGAAAAGGTGGCGCCGAGCCTTGCCGGTCGCGCCGCGTTCGAATTGTTCTGCCGCACCCCGGATCCTCGCAAGCTGACGCCAAAGGAGCGTATCGCCGTGGCGGCGGCAGGCGATTTCATGCAGAACGCCCGCCGGCATTGCCTGACGACCCCGGCGGGGCGTGTTACGGCATATGAATTTCGAGCGGAAGTTCCGGCGCGGCGTGCAGGCACAGTGCTTGTACTGCATGGTTGGCGTTCCCGCACGGAATATATGCGCTTCCTCATCGCGGGCTATCGTGATGCTGGTTACAGGGTGATTTCGCTTGATCTTCCCGGCCATGGCCAGTCCGGCGGCAGGAAGCTGACGCTCATGAACGCCGTTGAGGCGGCGCATATGGCCGGCCAATGGTTCGGGCCGTTCGAGGCGGTAATCGGGCATTCGTTCGGCGGGGCGGTGTCCTTGAACGCAGCCGCAGGCTTCATGCCCGGGATACCGCCTTTGGAGACGAAACGCCTGGTGCTCATCGCAGCGCCGAACTCTCTCCCGTCGGTATTCGAAGGTTACAGCCGCCAGCTCAATGTCGGGCCGCGCGCGCAGGCGAGCCTGGCGGAGAGCGTGCGGCGTCTTTCCGGGCGGCGGCTCGATGAGTTCATGGGCGATCGTCAACTGGCCATGTTGCGTCTGCCAACCCTGATCGTACATGCTCCGGACGATCGCGAGGTTCCGGCCAATCAGGCGAAGGCCCTCGCCGAAGCCGGGCCGCATGTCGATATCTGCTGGGCGCAAGGGCTCGGCCATCGGCGCATTCTGGCCGATCCTGCCGTGATCGAGCGGGCGGTGAATTTCGTCAGCCGCCGGCATGAAGCTCCCGTATCGCTACATTGAGATTCAGACTTTCGGTTTGGCAGGTTCGACCGGAAGCCCGGCCTTTTTCCATGCTCCGAAGCCGCCTTCGATGTGCTTGACCGGTTCAAGCCCCATATCCTGTGCTGTCTTGGCCGCCAGTGCGGAGCGCCAGCCGCCGGCGCAGAAGAATACAAAGGTGTTGCCGCTGGCGAAGAAGGGCTTGTGATAGGGGCTTTCGGGATCAATCCAGAATTCCAGCATGCCGCGGGTGCAATGCCGGGCTCCCGGAATGTCGCCTTCCCGTTCGATCTCGCGCGGGTCCCGCAGGTCCACGAAGGTAATCTTTTCATCGCCAAGAAGTTTTTCTGCTTCATGGGGCGAAATCGCCTCCACCTCGGCGTTCGCCTCGTCGAGCAAGGCTCTGAATCCCTTCTTCATGCATCGTTCCTCCACATTCGCGCATTGGCCAAAATAGATGGCACAGCGCGCTTCGGCTGGCCACCCGCAGCGGAAAGTTCAATCAAATTTAACCAAATCGCAGTGAATCAATATAGTCACAGCTGCGTGCCGGGCCTCCGGTTCCGGTGCGGACGATGTGTTTGCGAAACAGGTGATCGCTCATGAGGCAGTTCAAAAAGGCCGCGTGGTTTGCATCCGTAACCCTGTTGGGAAGCGGCATAGCGCTGTCGGCGCAGCCGGCGAGCGCCCAGACCCTCATGGACATGCTGTTCGGCGGCCCATCGAAGCGGCATTCCGCACCGATGCAAGGCGAATTTCCGCCACCGCCGAAGCCGAAAGCGGCTGCTCCGATCAAGAAGATTTCCGCCCCGACCTATAATGCCTACAAGCCGGACAAGCTGACACGAGTTGATTTCACAGCGCTGACCGAGACGCCGCAAAAAGCTGCTTTCTCTCCCGCCGATGCCGATGAGACCTTCGCCGGTTCTGTGTCCGCGCTGGAGGGCTTCGAACTGCTGGCCGAGCCGGCCATCGCCAGGGCGCTGGTGGAGTACTATTCGGCTAATCCGGATTTCATATGGATTTCAAACGGCGCGCTTGATGAAAAGGCGCGGGAAGCGATACGGGTTCTGAGCGACGCGTCGAGCCATGGCTTTTTGCCCGCGGATTACGTGGTCGAAGCGCCGAATGCGGGGCAGACCGCCGATCGCGCCGAGCTGATCCGTTTCGAGATGACGCTGTCGGCGCGCGTGCTCCGTTATGCGCGCGATGCGAGGCAGGGCCGCATCCAGCCGAACCGCATTTCCGGCTATTACGACTTTCCGGAAAAGCCCATAAATCTTGCTGGCGTGCTCGGCATTCTGGCGAACACCAAGGAAGTGCGCGCCTATCTGGAGTCGCGTCATCCGCAGAATCCGGAATACGAAGCCTTGCGGGTCGAACTGGAGGCTTTGGAATCGAGCGCGGAGAATGACATCACGGTCGAGCCCGGGCTGTTGCTGAAGCCGGGACAGTCGAGCGCCGAATTGCCGAAGCTGCTGACATTGATCCAGCGCGACATCGACGACGAAATGCGAGCGCGCCATGGCGAGGTGTTGGCGCGTCTTGCGGCCAGCGAGGTCTACGAGCCGGATCTGACGCCGGTTTTCGAGGACGTGCAGAAAAAGGCCGGCCTCAAGCCGGACGGTATCATCGGCGCACGCACGGTCGCCGCGATAGCCGGCGAAACAAAAGCCGACAGGCTGGCGAAGGTGCGCATCGCCATGGAGCAGCTACGCTGGCTGCCCTCCGATCTTGGCAATCCCCGCGTATTCATCAATCAGCCGGCCTTCACGGCAAGCTATATCGAGGGCGGTGAGGAAAAGCTGAAGACGCGCACCGTCGTCGGTAGCGTCAGCAATCAGACCAGCTTCTTCTATGACGAAATCAAGCAGGTCGATTATAATCCCTATTGGGGTGTGCCCCAGTCGATCATCGTCAACGAGATGCTGCCCAGATTGCGCAGCGATCCGGGCTATCTCGACCGGGCGGGATATGAGGTGACCGACTCGAAGGGCAAACGCATTCCCTCATCGTCGATCGACTGGTCGCAATATGGGGGCAGGGTGCCGTTCAATGTGCGGCAGGCCCCAAGCGAGGCGAATGCCTTGGGGGAGCTGAAAATCCTGTTCCCCAACAAGCATGCCATCTACATGCATGACACGCCGCAAAAGGCCTATTTCCAGCGCGACATGCGCGCTCTGAGCCATGGCTGCGTGCGCTTGCAGGACCCGCGCGGCATGGCCGCAGCCGTGCTCGGCACGTCCGTCGAGCATATCGCCGACAAGCTCGGAAAGGGCCATTCGACTGAAAAGGTGACGCGCCGGATTCCGGTCTATGTCGCCTATTTCACCGCCTGGCCGGACATGGCCGGCAAAATGGAGTATTTTGGGGATATCTATGGTCGCGATGACCGGCTGAAACAGGCGATCGCCGCCACGGAGGCGGCGCGGTCGCCTTCGAGCTAGCTGTTATTTGCCCGGCGCGTCTTCGGCTCCCTGATCATCCATTTGATGATCAGCATGGCCGGCAAGATCCAGACCAGACCTCCGATTAGGAAGAACAGCAGGTGGACGACCGGGCCGGATTGCGAAAGCTGCGCCACAGCGATCAGCGTTGCGACGATGGAATAAACCACGACGAGAAGCACCAGCAGGATCGTTCCAATCAGTTTTTTGAGGCGAACCGGCATCTTTTCGTCCTTTCAGTTGCCTTCGCATAGGGCCTGAGCGAAGCTGGCGCAAGCTAAAGCGGCGCGACGGCGTGCCGCGCCATGCGCTCTTGCCAGTGTCTGCGCCATGGTCCACCAATCCGGCGCTTTCTTCGAGTTGCTGGAGACACGCAATGGCTGTCAGTGCCGACTACGCATCGTCCACGCCCGATCGGGAACGTTTGCTGAGGAACCGGGCGCAGGTGCGTTTCTGGCTCTACTGCATCCTGGCGGTGCTGTTTGCGCTGATCCTTGTCGGCGGCGCCACCCGCATGACCGGCTCGGGCCTGTCGATCACCGAATGGAAGCCGATCCATGGCGTCATCCCGCCGCTGAACGAGGCGGAGTGGCAGGAGGAATTCCTGAAATATCAGCAGATTCCGCAGTATGAGAAGATCAACCACGGAATGAGCCTGTCGGAGTTCCAGTTCATCTTCTGGTGGGAGTGGGCGCACCGTCTTCTTGCACGGGGTGTGGGCTTCATATTCGCCATTCCGCTTGTCTTCTTCTGGGCGACGCGTCGTATCGAAAAAGGACTGATGCCGAAGCTTCTCGGCATACTGGCTCTCGGCGGCTTGCAGGGCGCGATTGGCTGGTGGATGGTGGCCTCGGGGCTGGTGGAGCGCGTCAACGTCAGCCAGTACCGGCTGGCCACCCATCTGACCATCGCATCCCTGATCTTCATGGCCACCATGGTCGTTGCACGCGGTCTCGCGCCGCATTCGCAAGGCGCAGCGGATCGCGGCACGCAGCGGATCGCCGGAATCCTGACGCTGCTGCTCATCGTGCAGATTTATCTTGGAGGGCTTGTGGCCGGGCTTCACGCGGGGCTGAGCTATACGACATGGCCTTTGATGGACGGCAAGATCATACCCGGAGACCTGCTTCTGCTTGAGCCGGCATGGCGGAATTTCTTCGAAAGCCCGAAGACAGTGCAGTTCGTGCACCGCATCGGCGCTTACACGCTGTTCGTTGTGGCGTTGTGGCACATGATCTCCACCGGCAGACGGTTGCCGGGCACCACTCATGCGCGGCGTGCGGTGCTTCTGTTCATCCTTGTCCTGATGCAGGCTGTTATCGGCATCGCCACGCTGCTCATGCAGGTGCCGTTGCATCTGGGCCTGACCCATCAGGGCTTCGCACTGGTGGTCCTGGGATTTGCGGCCGCGCACTGGCGGGGCGCCAAGGGCGCCTATCCGCTGCCCGGCGAGATCAGAACCGCTTCCTGACCTCGCGAATGGCCGTCGCCACCGCAAGTTCGCGGTTTTCGTCTGTGGCGTTTCCATCGCCATGATGCCATGCCGCCGAAAGGCAGCCATAGGCGATCGCATGGTCGAGAAGCCGACGCGGGTCCTGGCGCATTGAGTGCGAAAGCTGTTCGGCCATACGCGTGATGCGTTGCCGATTCAGGCACAGATCGTCCCGGTCCAGCGGATTATAGAACAGGTTGGCGGCATCGAATCCGGCGTCGCCGATTACGCCCTTGGGGTCGATGGCCAGCCAGCCGCGCGGTCCCTCGAGAATATTCTCGTGGTGCAGATCGCCATGCAGGGGGCGAACCTCACGGGCGGAGTCGAGAAGCTCCTGCGCCAGCGTTGCAGCGTCGGAATAGGCTGAAACAGCGCCGGCGGCGACGTCCCGCTTCGCCTTAGCGAACAACGCTTCATAGCGTTGGGCCAAAGGCTGCAATCCTGACGGGACTGGGCGGTCGCCCGGTGCGTGCAGCCGCTGCATGACTTCGGCGGCGATTTCGGTCGCCGCCGGATCGCCTTCCGTTTCGAGCACTTCAGTCAGATGCCGCTGGCCGGCATATTCGATCAGCATGCGGCAGCCGTCCTGATCGATCAGCCGCACAAGCCCCTGGCCATCGCGCCATGCAAGCAGATGCGCGCCGCGCAACTCGTCGTCGACGTCATCGAAAGGTTTCAGGTCCTTGACCACAGCGGGCGAACCATCGCCCAGCGTGACCTTCCAGACGCGGCTGCTGAATGTGTCCGCAATCAGCCGCGCCCCGGTTATGCTCCAGCGGGAAGGAAAGTCCGGACTTGCCGTCAAAGACTCTTGCCGATCATCAGGTCGAGATTTTGCACGGCTGCGCCCGACGCCCCCTTGCCGAGATTGTCATAGACGGCGATCAGCAGCGCCTGCGCCCGGTCGTCATTGCCGAACACATGAAGCTTCATGCGGTTGGTTCCGTTGTAGCGCTCGGGATCGATGTCCGGCACGCGTTCGACCTGCTCATAAGGCGCGACCTCGACCACGCCGCCCGGAATGGCGGCAAAATGATCGGCAATGGCGGCATGCAATTCGGCTCCACTGGGAATGTAGTCCTGAGTTCCGAGTTGCAGCGGGACGATGGTGATCATGCCCTGTGCGAAATTGCCGATCGCCGGCTGGAGTATTGGATCACGGCTGAGGCGGCTGTAAGCCTTGATCTCGGGAATGTGCTTGTGCTGCAACGAGAGCCCATACGGGAAGAACTCGCAGGCGCTTTCGCCTTTGGCCTCATAATCCTCGATCATGGTGCGACCGCCGCCGGAATAGCCGGTGATCCCGTTGATCGTGATCGGGAAATCGGCAGGCAGCAGGCCGGCGTCAATCAGCGGGCGCAGCGTGGCGATCGGCCCCTGAGGCCAGCAACCGGGATTGGCCACCCGTCTGGCGGCGGCGATACGGGCCGGCTGGTCCTTGTCCATTTCGGCGAAACCATATTCCCAGCCTTCGGCGACACGATGCGCGGTGGATGCGTCGATGACGCGCGTGGTGTCGTTCGCGATCAGCGAGACGCTTTCGCGGGCGGCGTCGTCCGGCAGGCACAGGATGGCGATGTCGGCGGCGTTGAGATATTCGGCGCGCGCCCCCTTTTCCTTGCGGCGCTCCGTCGGCACTGAGATGATCTCCAGATCACGACGCCCGGCCAGCAGCGTGCGGATCTGAAGACCGGTGGTGCCATGTTCGCCGTCAATGAAGATTTTCGGTTTCATTCCCGTTTCTGCCTGAATGCCGGACGGACCTAGATGTCCTGCCCGTGGTGGATGTTGTTGTGTAAACCGGTTTCCTGCCGGGCTTTACGCTCCGCCAGCAGACCGAGATAGTGCATCGCAATCATCGATCCGGCGATAGCAGTAATATCGGCGTGGTCGTAGGCCGGCGCAACCTCTACGACATCGGCGCCCACGATGTCGACCTGTCCAAGCTGCCGCAGCACCGAGAGCATACGCGCCGAAGACGGGCCGCCGGCCACCGGTGTGCCGGTCCCGGGCGCAAAGGCCGGGTCCAGACAGTCGATATCGAAGGTGAGGTAGGTCTTGCGCCCTCCGGTACGCTCCACGATCGCATAGGCGATGTCGGCCGCGCGCATTTCCTCCACCTCATAGCCGTGCAGGATTTTGATGCCGAATGCCTCCGGCGCGTGGGTGCGGATGCCGATCTGGATCGAACGGTCGGGGTCGATAACGCCTTCCTTGACCGCTCGGCCGACGAAAGAGCCATGATCAATGCGCTTGCCGTCATCCGGCCATGTGTCCTGATGGGCGTCGAACTGCACCAGCGCCAGCGGGCCGTGAACGGCTGCATGGGCCTTTAGCAGCGGCCATGTGATGAAATGATCGCCGCCGAGCGTGAGCAGGAACGCACCGGACCGGAGGATTTTCGCCGCCTCACGCTCGATGGTGGCCGGGGTCTTGTTGTGGTTGCCGCTGTCGAGAAGGCAGTCGCCATAGTCGACAACGGTGAGGTCCTCGAACAGGTCGCGGGAAAAGGGGTATTGCGGATCGTTGTCGAGGATCGCGGATGCGCGGCGGATCGCCTGGGGACCGAAGCGCGCGCCCGGCCGGTTGGTGACGGCGGCGTCGAAGGGAACGCCCCAGACCACCGCATCTGCGCCGGTGACATTCTTGGTGAACCGGCGGCGCATGAATGAGAGTGCACCGGCATAGGTGGGATCGGAGGCGGCGCCGCGTTTGCTGCGCGCGGTGAAGGCGTGGTCGATGGTCCCCGAAGGCATGATCGCTCCTTGAACGTCTCTGTCGCACTGCAACAACTACAGAAGCGGCGTGCAACTTGCCAGCGTCTCGGCGGTTAAAGTGCCAGGCGGGCAGGGTGTCGGCAAAAACAGACTTCAATCCATGGCTGCACATGGCGGCCGCGCCGATAATGGCCGGACGAATCGAACGGAACGGTGCAATGGCGAAATCGACGGCGAGTGTTTTGCACGGGGATGCCGCCCTGCAGGAGCAGGCGAAGGTAGTGGCGCTGCGGCGAACGAAGTTTGTGGCGTTGGCAGCGCTGCTGGGGTGCGTCGTCCTGTTCGCCGCGGCCAAGATGCTGGAGCCAAGCTATCCCGCCATGGGCTTTATCGCCGCCTTCGCCGAGGCGGCGACGATCGGCGGGCTGGCCGACTGGTATGCGGTGGTGGCCCTTTTCCGGCGGCCGCTCGGTCTGCCAATTCCCCACACCGCCATCATCTCCGCCAACCAGAACCGCATCGCCGATAATCTCGGCCGCTTCATCGAGGTGAATTTCCTTGCCCCCGGTCCGGTGCGGGAGAAGCTGAAAGAAGTGGATTTCGCCGCGCTGGTCGCGGACTGGCTGGTGGACGAGAAGCGCGCCGCCGGGCTGTCGCGCTTCGTTGGCCGGCTGGTGCCGCAAATGCTGGCGGCGGTCGAGCAATCCGGCCTGCGAGATTTCGTCGGCCAGCGTTTGAGGGGCGAGCTTGAAAAGGTGAAGGTGGCCCCGCTCGCCGCCGATCTTCTTTCTACCTTCACCCATGATCGTGGCCACCAGAAGCTGTTCGACGAGATCGTGAGGGCCCTTGCCGGCGTGCTTGCGGACGAGAGGGCGCTGGAGGCGATGCGTGAAAAGATTCGCGCCGAATTGCCGACGCTCTTCAATATGTTTCGCGCCGACGCCTATCTGCTGAAGAAGATCGTGGCGTCGGCCGCAACATTGCTCGATGACGTGAATGCGGACCCCGATCACCCGCTGCGCGAGGAATTCGATCGTTTCGTGCAAGACTTCATCGCAGAACTTCGAACATCGCAAGACTACGCCCGGCGCGCCGAGAAGCTGAAGGATGACCTCCTGAAGCGCCCGGAAATGCGCGATCTCGTAGGCTCAATGTGGAACAGTGTGCGCGCCTTCATCGAGGAAGGCGCGGCCGGCCGGAACACGGCGATCCAGACGCATCTGACAAATATGTTCGTGGAGGTGGGCCGGCATCTGGCGCATGATCCAAAGGTCAAGGCCGACATGAACGCCGGTTTCGTCGTGGCGCTTTCGGCCTTCGTCGAAAGCCAGAAAAGCGGCGTCTCCACCTTCATCGCGGATCAGGTGAAGCGTTGGGATCTGGCGCAGCTTACGAGGCTGATTGAAATCAATATCGGCAGGGATCTGCAATATATCCGCTTCAACGGCATGATCGTGGGTGGCGTTGCTGGCGTTGCGCTCTATATCTTTGAAAGAACGTTCCTTTCATGAAATCTGGATTCAGCTCCGCGAAATTCTCTCACCCGATAAGTTGAAGTTTGCCGTCCTGCGGCTGCATGTTCTACACCAGAGTTAAACTTCCACAGAGACATCCAATCGGCGATTTGTCTGGAAAGGCGGAATGCAAGACACACCACCGACATTCGACGAACTGAAAACCATGATCGGGCAGGAACTTGGCGTTTCCAGCTGGACGCTGGTGGATCAGTCGAGGATCGACCAGTTCGCCGCCTGCACGGGTGATCGTCAGTGGCTGCACACAGATCCCGAGCGAGCGAAGCGGGAAAGCCCGCTGCGGGTGACCATTGCCCATGGCTATCTGACGCTGTCGATCATCGGGGCGCTCTGTCATGAACTTGGCGCCATACCGGAAAATACACAGGCCGCGTTCAACCACGGGCTCGACAGGGTGCGTTTTCTTTCGCCGGTGCGGGTGGGGTCGCGCGTGCGACTGCGCGCGACCTTGCTGGCGATGGACGAGAAAGGCCCCGGCCAGTATCTGATGAAATTCCTGAACACCGTCGATATCGAGGGCGAGGAGCAGCCGGCGCTGACCGCCGAGACGCTGGTCATGTTCTACGAGCGGCGGCGCAAGACGGCCCGGCCCGCGAAGGCCCGCTGATCCGTTCTATCTGGCCTGGCCGATTTCCAGCTCGACCGCGCCGACGCCTTCCACCTCGCCGCTCAAACGATCGCCGGCTTCCACTGGCCCGACACCGGATGGCGTGCCGGTGAAAATCAGGTCGCCCGGCTGGAGTTCCACGGCTTCGCTGCAAATGGCGATGATGTCGGCTACGGGCCAGATCATTTCGGCGAGATCACCTTCCTGGCGCACCTCGCCATTGATGGCCAGCCGGATACGCCCGCTTTGCGGATGGCCGCTGGTTTCGGCGGGGATCAGCGCTCCACAGGGCGCCGAATCGTCGAAGGCCTTGGCCCAGTCCCAGGGCCGGGCCGCCTTCTTCGCCATATCCTGAAGATCCCGGCGAGTGAGGTCGACGCCTACGCCGTAGCCCCAGATATGATCGAGCGCCGCATCGCGATCGATGCGGACGCCGCCCTTGCCGATGGCTACGACCAGTTCGATCTCGTGATGGAGATTTTGCGTTGCGAGCGGGTAGGGGATGGTGCTGCCGGTTTCGACCAGCGCGTCCGCCGGTTTGGTGAAGAAGAAGGGCGGATCGCGCTCGTCATTGCCCATTTCGCGGATATGGGCCGCATAGTTGCGGCCGACGCAGAAAATGCGCCGCACCGGAAAGCGTTGCCGGCTGTCCCTTATGGCGACGGAAGGGGTTGGGGGCGGCGGCAGAACGAAAACGGTCATCGGCTCTCGGGCTTTCTGTGGCGAGGTGATTCTTTTTCAGGTTTTGAAAGCCTGCACCTTCGTCCCAATTGCGGGGACGGGCAAGAAGCGACGGGGGGAAATGGGCCAATGCGTGAAAATTTGGCTCGCCTGCAAGGCCCAAGCTTGAAACGTTTCCGGATGCGGTTTAGGCCGGTGACGTTTACTAGGAAACGGGCCTGCCATGCTGGATATCAAGTGGATACGCGAGAACCCCAACGCTCTTGTCGATGCACTGAAGAAGCGTTCGTGGCCGGAAGCCGAGGCAAGGTCGACCGTTGACGATCTCATCGCAAGGGATGAGGCGCGGCGCGCCCATGTGCTGAAACTTCAGCACGCGCAGGAGCGCCGCAACGCCGCCTCGAAGGAGATCGGCAAGGCCATAGCCGCGAAGGACATGGAACTGGCCGAAAAGCTGAAAGCCGAGGTCGGCGACATCAAGTCGTTTATTCAGGATGGCGAAGCTGAGGAACGCCGCCTCGACAAGGCCCTGACCGATGCGTTGGCCGTGATCCCCAATCTTCCGCTCGACAGTGTGCCGCTGGGCAAGGACGAGAATGAGAATGTCGAACTGCGCAAGGTCGGCAAGGTTGCGCCGCCTGCGAACTGGGCGCGCGAGCATTTCGACCTTGGCGAAGGGCTTGGCCTGATGGATTTCGAGCGCGCCGCGCGTCTTTCCGGCTCGCGCTTCACCGTGCTGAAGGGCCAGCTTGCGCGGCTGGAGCGGGCGCTCGGCCAGTTCATGCTGGACCTGCACACCACCGAGCACGGCTACACGGAAGTGCAGGTGCCGCTTCTGGTGCGTGATGATGCGCTTTTCGGCACGGGCAACCTGCCCAAATTCGAGGAAGACCTGTTCTTCGTGCCGCATGGCGAGAGCCGGCTGGGCCTCATCCCGACTTCCGAAGTTCCGCTCACCAATCTGGTGCGTGAGGAGATCACGGCGCACGACAAGCTGCCGCTGCGCTTTACCGCGCTGACGCCATGCTTCCGCTCGGAGGCCGGATCGGCGGGCCGTGACACGCGCGGCATGCTGCGCCAGCACCAGTTCTACAAGGTCGAGATGGTGTCGATCACGGACGCTGACAATTCCATCGCGGAGCACGAGCGCATGACGGCTTGCGCCGAGGAGGTGCTGAAGCGTCTCGACCTGCCGTTCCGTACGGTGGTGCTGTGCACTGGCGACATGGGCTTCGGCGCGCGCCGCACCCACGACATAGAGGTGTGGCTGCCGGGCCAGAAGACCTATCGCGAAATTTCCTCCTGCTCCGTGTGCGGTGATTTCCAGGCGCGTCGTATGAACGCCCGCTACAAGGACAAGGACGGAAAGGGCAACCTTTTCGTTCACACCCTGAACGGATCCGGCATAGCGGTCGGCCGCGCGCTGATTGCGGTGATGGAGAACTACCAGAACGAAGACGGCTCCATCACTGTCCCCGGCGTCTTGCGGCCCTATATGGGCGGCCTCGAAAGGATCGAAGTGAAATAATGCGCATCCTTCTTACGAACGACGACGGCATTCACGCCGAGGGCCTTGAATCGCTGGAGCGTGTCGCCCGCACGCTATCCGACGACGTCTGGGTGGTGGCTCCTGAAAACGACCAGTCGGGCTACGCGCACTCACTGTCGATCTCGGAACCGCTGCGTCTGCGCAAGATTGGCGAGAAGCGCTATGCCGTGCGCGGCACGCCGACCGATTGCGTGATCATGGGGGCTCGCAAGGTTTTGCCGGGCCTGCCCGATCTGGTGCTGTCGGGCATCAATTCCGGCTCGAACATTGCCGACGACGTGACCTATTCAGGCACTGTCGCCGGTGCGATGGAAGGTACGCTGCTCGGCATCCGCTCGATAGCGCTCAGCCAGGCCTACTCCCGCGAAGGGGATGAGCGTGTGGTGCCGTATGATACGGCCGAGGCTCTTGCGCCCGATCTGCTGAAAAAGCTCCTGGCGATGCCGCAACAGGAAGGCGTGCTCATCAACATCAACTTCCCGAGTTGCACGCCGCAGGAGGTGAAGGGCACGCAGGTGACCTCGCAAGGCAAGGTGGTCCACCGGCTGTGGATCGATGAGCGTCGGGACGGGCGCGGGCTGCCTTATTACTGGATGCGGTTCGGCCGTGGCGAGAGCAACGGCAAGACCGGCACCGATATCCATGCGGTCGAGAATGGCTATGTTTCGGTGACGCCGCTGCAACTCGACTTCACGGCGTACGAAATCCGCGATCAGCTGACCAAGGCCCTGGCATGACGGAAGACGATCGCGAGGGATTCGCCGCCTTCCTGCTGCGTCTGCGTGGCAAGGGAACCGTTCCCAAGGCGCTTATCGCCGCGATCGAAGCCACGCCGCGCCGAGGCTTTCTCGCTCCGCAGTACAGCAACGTCGCGTGGTCGGAGCGGATGCTTCCGATCGAGTGCGGCGAAGCGATCGAAGGCGCAGATATACAGGCCGCCATCATCGCCGCCATGGCGCTCGAGTCCGGCATGCGCGTCATGGAGATCGGCACCGGATCGGGCTATTCGGCCGCCGTCATGTCGCGGCTTGCCGGCCGTGTGGTGACGATCGAGCGCTACAAGACGCTTGCGGAGCAGGCGCGACAGCGGTTCGAGGCGCTGGGCGTCACGAACGTAATTGTGCGCCATGCGGATGGCTCCAACGGCTTGCCGAACGAAGGCCCGTTCGATCGGATTCTCGTCTGGGCGGCTTTCGAATCAATCCCGCGTTTCCTTCTCGAACAGCTTTCCAGCGGCGGTGTGGTCATCGCGCCGATCGGGCCGGAGGAGGGCGAGCAGGTGGTTGCGAAACTCACCAAGGTCGGCAGCCGCTTCGAGCGTGAGGATATCGGCATCGTGCGCCTGCAACCCATGCTTCCCGGCATTGCCGCCATTCTCTGACGCGCGCCGCCATTCTTCATATCATCCGGTTTTCCGACCCGGCGTTGCATCGCTGGATCATCCCGCGTTCACGCTATCGGTGCGATTTTCAAGATAAATCGCCCCTGATTCTAATGATTTAACCGACCGGTAACATTAACGCGCTTTAATCGTACCCAGTTCGTTCCGGGTCAGCGCGGGTCAGTGTCATGCAGTTCAGCGTTTTGAAAGCAAAAGGGCGCAATTTGGCGCGAGGCTGCGCCGTTCTCGTCGTTGCCGCCGCAGCGTCGGGGTGCAGCTCCGGCGCCATGCGTTTCGCGGATGGGTTGGACGGCGTCACGACCGCTTCCACGCCCCAGGCCAATGTCGGCAGCTACGGGCAGCCATCCCAGCCCTATCCGGGCGATGTCGCCACGCAGCAACCGGTCTACAATGGTGGGGGGTATAACTCCGGTTCGGTTGGCCGTTCGTCGCTGCCGCCTCCCTCGCAGCCTTCCGTGGCGCAGACCCAGGCCGCGCCCGTTCAGACACAGGTGGCGTCCGCACCGGCGCTTGACCCTTCCACCACGGGCACGGTCCGGCAGGCGCAGCCAGCGCCCATGCCCTCCGACAAGCCATTCCAGTCCGCGGGTGAGGAAACGAAGCGTCTTGCCGGAACAGGTGCGCCGGCCGCTACGCAGCCCCAGCAGCTTGCTGCCGTGCCGCAGCCGGCTAAGCCGGCGGCAAGCGCCAATCAGGCTGTCGCAGGCGGAAGCTACACCGTCCAGCAGGGGGATACGCTGTCGGCGATCTCGCGCAAGACCGGTGTCAGTGTCGCTTCGCTGCAGCAGGCCAATGGTCTTGCGGACGGCAATATCCGCATCGGTCAGTCGCTGAAAATCCCGGGCGCGACGGGCGCACCTGCGGCGACCGCCGTCGTTGCGGCGGCAAAGCCGCAACCGGTCAATGTCGATCCGGTCAAGACAGCTTCCACACCACCTCCGACACAGCAGACAGCGAGCGAGAAGGTCGCTTCCTATACGCCTCCCAAGCAGGGAACCAAGACCGTCGAGCAGGTCGACGATGACGGCGCCGCTGCGCCCAATTCCACCGGCATCGGCAAAATGCGCTGGCCTGTGAAGGGCCGGGTGATCTCCGGCTACGGGCAGGGCGGCGACGGCATCGATATTTCTGTGCCAAAGGGCACGCCGGTCAAGGCGGCCGAGAACGGCGTGGTCATCTACGCCGGCGACGGCCTGAAGGAGTTCGGCAACACCGTTCTGGTGCGCCACGACAACGGACTGGTCACGGTTTACGGCAATGCCAGCGAACTGAGCGTGAAACGCGGCCAGACCGTCAAGCGAGGCGACCAGATCGCGCTGTCAGGCATGAGCGGCAATGCCTCGGCCCCGAAGCTGCATTTCGAGATTCGCAAGAACTCCGCCCCGGTCGATCCGTCCACCTATCTGGAATGATCGGGAAAACTTGATTGCGGGCCGCCTGACCTCCAGTCCGGCCCGCTCTCCAGACCCGCCCCGCAAGGGGCGGGTTTTTCAGTTCGTGGCTTTCAGCGGCTTCCCCAGCCTGCCGGCCAGATCCTGGATAAATTGCCATGCGACGCGCCCGGACCTGCTGCCGCGGGTGGTGGCCCACTCAAGCGCTTCCGCGCGCAGGCTTTCCTCGTCCAGTTCGAGCCCGTAATGGCCGGCATAGCCGTTCACCATGTCGAGATAATCGTCCTGCGAGCATTTGTGGAAGCCCAGCCACAGGCCGAAACGATCCGAAAGCGAGACCTTTTCTTCCACGGCTTCGGAAGGATTTATGGCGGTCGAGCGTTCGTTGTCGATCATGTCGCGCGGCAGAAGATGGCGGCGGTTGGAGGTCGCGTAGAAGATCACGTTGTGCGGACGCCCTTCGACGCCGCCCTCCAGCGCCGCTTTCAGCGATTTGTAGGAAGTGTCGTCATGATCGAACGACAGGTCGTCGCAAAACAGGATGAAGCGATAGGGAGCCGCCTTGAGGATGGCCATGAGTCGCGGCAGGGTGTCGATGTCCTCGCGGTGAATTTCGATCAGTTTCAGCGGGTTGTCCGTCTTGCCTGATGCATTGATCGCGGCATGCGCCGCCTTGACCAGCGACGATTTGCCCATGCCGCGCGCACCCCACAGCAGCACATTGTTGGCCGGCAGGCCGGCTGTGAAGCGCTCCGTATTGTCGACCAGAATGTCGCGAACACGATCCACGCCCTTGATCAGGTCGATGTCGACGCGATTGACGCTGTGCACGGGCTCCAGGAACGACGTTTCGGCCTGCCATACGAAGCAATCGGCAGCTTCCAGATTGCTGGTCGGGGCTTTCGGCGGGGCGAGACTGCCGATCGCCTCGATCAACTGGTCGAGCTTGCGGTTCAGTATGTCAACGCTGCTGTCGGTCATGGAAATATCGTTTCATGTCTGTCAATTGAGGAACGGGCAGGCTGTAGCATGAGCCGATTGGCGCGAAAAGCGCGGGATTGCCTGCCGAGCGCGGTTGCAATGGCTGCTTGAGCGACTATATTCCGGCGGATTTTCTGGCCGGATTGCGGCTTTCCTTACATTCCAGGAGTTATTCATGTTCGTGACCCCGGCATATGCGCAGGCAGCAGGCGGCGCTCCCGATATGTTCGTCAGCATACTGCCGTTCATCCTCATTTTCGTGGTAATGTATTTCCTGATCATCCGTCCGCAGCGCTCGCAGATGAAGAAGCGCGGCGAGATGCTGCAGGCCATCCGCCGCGGCGACACGGTGGTTACAGGCGGCGGTCTGGTGGGCAAGGTAACCAAGGTCATCGATGACAACGAGCTTGAGATCGATCTCGGTGGCATGAAGGTGACTGCTCTTCGCTCAACTATCGCCGACGTTCGCGTCAAGGGCGAGCCGATCGCGAACCAGAACGCCAAGAAATAACCGTATTGGGGGCCGATGGCCCTCAATACATCGCCCTCGGGCACGCCAACAGGTTTTGACTGATGCTCTATTTCTCGCGCTGGAAGACGATTTCTATCTGGGCCGTCGTCCTGCTGGGCGTGCTGTTTTCTCTGCCCAATCTCTATCCGCAGGCGCTGATATCATCCCTGCCGAACTGGTTTCCGACCAGGCAGATGACATTGGGCCTCGATTTGCAGGGCGGTTCGCACATCCTGCTCAAGATCGATACGAACGATCTGATCAAGGCGCAACTGGAGAGCGCGCGCGACGAGATCAGGACGCAGCTTCGCGATACGCGCATCGGCTATACCGGCCTGTCCGGCACCGGCAAGGTCGTGCAGGTGCGCATACGCGACGCCAGCCAGATCGCCGCCGCGAAGACCGCGCTGGCGTCGCTGACCATGCCGGTGTCGTCCGGACTGTTCGGCACGGGCAACGTGACGGAAATGGCGATGGACGAGCCGGAGCCCGGATTGCTCCGCTTCACCATGACCGAGGAGGGCATCAAGTATCGCACGGCAACTGCGCTCAACCAGTCCATCGAGGTGGTGGGACGCCGCGTCAATGAACTTGGCACTACCGAGCCGATCGTTCAGAGACAGGGCGACGACCGCGTTCTGGTGCAGGTGCCGGGCTTGCAGGATCCGCAACGCCTGAAGGACATTCTCGGCCAGACCGCGAAATTGACCTTCCAGATGGTGGACCAGAGCGTTCCGGTGCAGGAGGCCATGGAAGGGCGTCCGCCGGCGGGATCCACCGTCATGTTCTCGCGCGACGATCCGCCGGTGCCGTATCTGATCGAGAACCGGGTCATCGTCTCCGGTGAAAACCTCATCGATGCGCAGGCGACGTTCGACCAGCGCACCAACGAACCAGTCGTTTCGTTCCGCTTCGATTCGAAGGGCGCCGGCCGTTTTGGCCAGGCGACCCAGCAGAACACCGGCAAGCTGTTCGCCATCATTCTCGACAATCAGGTGATCTCGGCTCCGCGAATCAACGAGCCGATCCTCGGCGGCTCGGGGCAGATTTCAGGCTCCTTCACGCCGCAGAGCGCCAACGATCTCGCCGTTCTGCTGCGCGCCGGCGCGCTGCCGGCCACGCTGACGATTGTGGAGGAACGCACGGTCGGCCCAAGCCTTGGCGCGGACTCCATCAGCGCCGGCAAATTCGCTTCCATAGTCGGCGGGGTGCTGGTGATCGGCTGCATGCTGCTGGTCTACGGTTCGCTTGGTCTCATCGCCAATCTGGCGCTTGCGGCCAACGTAGGCATGATGATCGCCATATTGACCCTGATGGGCTCGACGCTCACGCTGCCGGGCATCGCAGGTATCGTGCTTACGATGGGCATGGCGGTCGATTCCAACATCATCATCTTCGAGCGCGTGCGCGAGGAAAGGGCGTATGGCAAATCCATCGTCCAGTCCTTCGACCAGGGCTTCAAGCAGGCGCTCGCCACAGTCGTGGACGCCAACCTCACCACCTTTATCGTTGCGGTGATCCTGTTCTATGTGGGCACTGGCCCGGTGCGCGGCTTCGCCGTGACGCTCGGCATCGGTATCATCACCACCGTGTTCACGGCCTTCACGCTGACGCGGTGGATGATCGCGTTCTGGGTCAAGCGCTCGAAGCCGACCGAGTTGCCCAAGGGTCTGGTGCACTATCTGCCGCTGGAGCCGTCGCTGCCCTTCATGAAATTCCGAAACTGGGCCTTTGCGCTGTCCGGCATCGTATCGCTCGCCATCATTGGCATGATGTTCGTCAAGGACTTCAACTACGGCGTCGACTTCAAGGGCGGGTCGATGATCGAGATACAGGCGAAGTCGCATCAGGCGGACGCCGCCGATGTGCGGTCACGCCTTGAGCAACTGAATCTCGGCGATGTCCAGGTGCAGGAGTTCGGTGACGAAGGCGGGCTGATGGTTCGCGTCGCGGCGCAGGATGCGGGCGACAACGCCGAGCAGTCCGCTGTGGAGAAGGTCAAGGGCGAGTTCGCCGAAGACTACGACTTCCGTCGCGTCGAGACGGTCGGTCCGACCGTTTCAAGCGAACTGGCGCGCACCGGCACGATCGGTGTTCTCGTCTCGATGCTGGCCTTGCTGGTGTATATCTGGTTCCGCTTCGAATGGCAGTTCGGCGTCGGCGCTGTCGTCTCGACCGCTCATGACGTGATCGTGATCGTGGGAATCTACGTGTTTTTCGGGCTGGAGTTCAATCTCTCCTCCATTGCCGCAATTCTCACTGTGGTTGGTTATTCGATCAACGATACGGTCGTGATCTACGATCGAATTCGGGAAATGTTGCGCAAATATAAAAGGATGCCCATCGAGGAGATCATCAATCTGGCGCTCAACCACACGCTGTCCCGTACTTTCCTGACCGGCCTGACAGTGCTTCTGGCGCTGGCCGCGCTCTACCTGTATGGCGGCGAGGTGATCTCTTCCTTCGTGTTTGCGATCATCATCGGCGTGTTCGTCGGCAGCTACTCTTCGGTGTTCATCGCCGGACCGATGCTGATCCTGTTCAAGCTTCGGCCGGAGACGTTCGAAAAGGATGATGGAGCCAAGAAGGGCGGTACGCCGTCCACCGTGGCCCCGGTCTCCGGCAGCTAGCCGGTGGCGGCGAGTGAAGAGGGCAGGTACTGTTCACGAATGGGACAAGGTATTGTCATGCGCGAGGCGCATTTCCCCGGCCGCGCACCGATAGAGGCGTATGGCAACGGCGGGTTTCGCTTTGCGGAGATGTCGCACAAGGGGTCGATCCTTTGTCTGCCTTCCGGGATCTATGGCTGGGAGCCGGCGGATCGCGAGAGGTTGACCGCCGCCGACTTCAGCCGTGTGCTGGCGGAAGCAGCCGAAATCGAGATTTTTCTGGTCGGCACGGGTATGGATCTGAGACCTGTACCCAGAGAGTTGCGGTCAGTTTTCAAGGAGATCGGAATCGCATCCGATCCCATGTCGACCGGGGCGGCGGTGCGCACCTACAATGTTCTGCTCGCGGATGACCGCGCTGTCGCGGCTGCGCTGATCGCTGTCGACTGATCTCATGGCCGCCGCACCGTCTCTGGTCATGCAGGCCGTGCGCGAGGCCGATCATGACCGCTACCTTGCCGCGCTCTACGCTCCGCCGGACAAGCGCGACGCGCTCCTGGCGCTTTATGCCTTCAATGCGGAAATTGCCGGCGTGCGCGACCGTATCCGTGAGGCCCTGCCGGGAGAGGTTCGGCTGCAATGGTGGCGAGATACGCTCGGCGCGCCTTATGACGCTGTGGAAACGGGGCAACCTGTGGCCGATGCGTTGCGTGCAGCTATTGCGCAGTTTCACCTGCCGCTTCCGGCCTTCGAAAATTATCTGGATGCCCGTATTTTCGACCTCTATGACGACCCGATGCCCTCCCGCACCGATCTCGAAGGTTATTGCGGCGAAACGGCCTGCACCATCATCCAACTCGCCTCGATGATGCTTGATGCCGGCGCAGCTCAGCAATTTTCAGAACTTGCGGGTCATGCGGGCTGCGCCCAGGCGATGACGGGGCTTCTGCTGCTGCTGCCGCTGCACAGGGCACGGGGACAATGCTATATTCCCGCCGATCTTCTTCAGGCCGTTGGCGCGTCGCGGGAAGAGTTTATCAAGGGAGAGGAGAGGGAAAGCGCGTTGCGGGCAGTGGCGGCGATGATCGCCCTCGCCAGAGAACACCTTCTGGCTTTCCGGAAGCAGGCGTCGTCTATCCCTGTCTCATTGCGCCCGGCATTCCTGCCTCTGGCCCTGACCGAGGCGACGCTGCGGCGCATGGAAGGCCGGCAGCAGGATGTTCTCGACGGCAAGATTGCGCTTTCGCATTTTCGTCGGCACTGGCTTTTGTGGCGTCATGCCGTGAGAGGCTGGCGATAGAGCGCCATGCGTCCAATCGGGCGCATAAAGGACGCTCTGACATTTTGATTGAGCATCGGATTTTCCGCAAACTGGATTCCACTTTTCGGTCCGATACTCTAGCCTATTCGGCTGCCTTCATGCCGGTTGTCGTTCCCAGCCATGCCGAGCAGTCCTGAAGCGCGCGCGCCGACATCGCCCGTTTCCTTGCGAGGGTCTTTTCCTTGCCACGCAACCGCTTGCCTTCCACTTTTGGCGCTTCCACTGGCGGAAACAGGCCAAAATTGATGTTCATGGGCTGGAAGGAGCGTTTGCCGGGTTCGTCGTCCGAAACGATGTGGCCACCTGTGATGTGGTTGAGCAGCGCGCCGAAGGCCGTGGTGACCGGCGGCACGGAAAGCGAATGGCCGAGGCGCGCGGCAGCAGCGAATCGACCCGCCAACAAACCGATGGCGGCGCTTTCGACATAGCCTTCGCAGCCTGTGATCTGGCCTGCAAAGCGAAGCCCCGGACGCGCCCTGAGCTGCAACGTGCCGTCCAGCAGTTCCGGCGAATTGATGTAGGTGTTGCGGTGCAGTCCGCCAAGCCGCGCAAAATCGGCGTTTTCCAGCCCTGGAATCGTACGGAAGATGCGGACCTGCTCGGCGTATTTGAGCTTCGTCTGGAAGCCGACCATGTTATAGAGCGTGCCCAGCGCATTGTCTTGCCGCAGTTGCACCACGGCATAGGGCTTTACGGTCGGGTTATGGGCGTTGGTGAGCCCCATCGGCTTCATCGGTCCATGGCGAAGGGTTTCCGGACCACGTTCAGCCATGACCTCGATCGGCAGGCATCCGTCGAAATAGGGCGTACCTTCCCATTCCTTGAATTCGGTTTTACCGCCGGCGAGAAGCGCTTCGATGAAGGCCTCATATTGTGGCTTGTCGATCGGGCAGTTGATGTAATCCTTGCCCGTGCCGCCAGGGCCTACCTTGTCGTAACGCGACTGGAACCAGGCGACATTCATGTCGATCGTATCGAAATGAATGATCGGCGCGATGGCGTCGAAGAAAGCGAGTGCGTCGGCGCCGGTTCTCGCGGCGATTGCGGCGGCAAGGTCTGGCGCTGTTAGCGGGCCTGTGGCGATGATTGCCTGGTCCCACTCTTCCGGCGGCAGCGACGTCATCTCTTCACGCATGACGGTGATGAGCGGATGTGCATCCAGCTTTGCCGTCACCGCTTGCGAGAATCCGTCGCGGTCGACCGCCAGCGCGCCGCCTGCCGGAACCTGATGCGCGTCGCCCGCCTGCATGATGAGCGATCCTGCCAGCCGCATTTCGGCGTGCAGCAAGCCGACGGCATTGGTTTCGGCATCGTCCGAGCGGAACGAATTGGAGCAGACGAGCTCGGCCAGACCCTCGGTCTTGTGGGCTTCGGTCCCGCGCACAGGGCGCATCTCGTGGAGAACGACGGGGATGCCGGCCTGCGCGGCCTGCCATGCAGCTTCCGAACCAGCGAGGCCGCCGCCGATGATGTGAACGGGCTTGATGCTCATGCCGCGCACTTAATCCTTCGGGCTGTGGAATGCAATGCGCGGCGGGATGCCGCGCCTTCCCTGAAACGACGACACCCGCCGGGGGAGGAGGTCCGGCGGGTGTCGGTAGGGTGGTCGATCCTACTAGGGAGGAGGAGAAGATCGACCAATCGCCTTTGCCGGGGAGGAGGTCGGCATCGGCGAAACTGTTTGCTCCAAAGGGAGCCGAATTCGTTTTAACAGCGCCCGCCGGGGGAGGAGATCCGGCGGGCGCCGTATGGCGATCAGCCAATTGGGAGGAGGAGGGCTGATCTTATCCATCGAAGCGGGGAGGAGGTCGCTCCGATGAAATTCCCTGTCAGAAAGCCTTGCGCACGAACTGTTCGATCTCGTGGCGCGAAATTCCGACGTCATCGAGCTGGCGGTTGGACAAACGACCCAGCTCGCTTACCGTCCTGCGGTAAGAACGCCAGTTGCGGTAGCTGCGGATCAGGTTCATCGTCTTTTACCAGCGAAACTGTTCGGGGTGATGGTCACCCCGAAGGGTTAGACCGACTTGCGGGCTACGAAGTGAATGTCGGCGCGGCTGATGCCGAGGTCATTCAGCTCACGGTTGCTCAGGCGGCTCAGTTCGGAAACGGTTTCCCGGTAACGGCGCCAGTTGCGGTAATTGCGGATCAGGTTCATGGTCTTGCTCGTCTTATTGTTCTTGCGGTTTCTGTCGTCTTCGTACGCAGCCTAGATAGGAGGACATGGCCGGCTTTGGAAGAGCTGAACTCGCATGGCAGCAATGCATTTTGTGCAATGCAATATCTCACCTCTTTCACGCCTCTGACATAAAAAGGCCAAATTCAAAAAACGTCGCTTTGACAATGGCTTGGAAATGCGGATTGGTAAATCTACTTATTTAATGGAAAAGGCATATGGCGCGCTACGTTGTGCAGCTCAGGCAGGACGTTGAGCGCTGGGTTTCATCCGGCCTGATCGACCGTCCCACGGCTGAAAAACTGGTTTCCGACGCTGAACGGCGCGACCGGCGGTCGTTTGGTCCGGGCGCGGCGCTCGCCATGATGGCGGCGCTCCTGTTCGGCGCCGGAGTTCTCATATTCATCGCCGCGAACTGGGAAGCTTTTCCGCGTCTGGTCCGCGTGGCCTCGCTTTTCGCTCTCATCATCGGCGGCTATGTCGGCGGTGCGTTCGCCAAGCTGAAGGACTATTCCGCCATCGGCGAAGCGCTCTGGATTGTGGCCGCCGCTGCATTCGGCGGGTCGCTCGCCCTCATCGGCCAGATGTATCATATGAGCGGTGACGAATCCGTCGCCATCCTGACCTGGTGCGTGGCGACCGCGCTGGCGGCTGTCGCGCTTCGGTCCGGTCCGCTCACGGTCGCGGCTGTAGCTATCGCAGATGTATGGCTTTCCGGGGCGTTCACAGGCGGCCTCACGGGATATGCCAGCTACGGGAATCCCAATCTGTTCCTACCGATAGTCGCTGTTCTGTTCGGGATTTCCTACTGGACGCCCAGCCGGGCGGCGCGCCATCTCATCCTGCTTTCGCTTATTGCCTATGTCACGTGGTTTGCGCTGGAAGGGGACTCCTTCGAGGCAGCATTCATGATGGCTTGCGTATCGGCCGGCCTTTTCGCTGTCGCGCATATCGCACCAGCGGAGGTGGACAATATTGTACGTATCAATCGTCGGCTGCCGATCCATGCCCTGATCGGCTTTCTGGTCGCGATGATGGTGATCCAGTTCGATCAGGATGGCGAGGGCCGTTTCGCGCTGACCGCCGGTGTGACGCTGGCCGGCATCGTTGTCGCTCTAGTATTGCAAGGGCACGAAAGCCGCGGGCTGCGCTGGATCGCTTATCTGGCTTTCGCCGTCGAACTCTGCCTGATCTACGCCATCACCATGGGCACGATGCTGGGAACCGCCGGATTCTTCATATTCGCCGCTGTTCTTCTGGGCCTCCTCGCCTTGCTCATCATCCGGCTTGAGAGGCGTATGGGCAATAGAGCGCCGCAGGCCGAAGGAGGCAGGGCATGAGCAATGGCAGGAAACTCGTTCTGTCCGCGCTGCTGCTGGCGCTTGTTCAGGTGGGGTTTCTGGGCTGGATGATCGCCGGTCGGGCTACGGTCCTGCGGGACGGCCGCGAAGTGTTGCTGAAGGTCGAGCCGGTTGACCCGCGCGACCTGTTGCGCGGTGATTACGTGATTCTGAGCTACGAAATATCGCGCATACCGCTGACAATCGTCTCCGATATAGGCGAGCCTGGTGAGGGTTTTGACGCGGCGGGGAAAATCACCGTGCGGCTTGGCAAGGATGAGGACGGCTACTGGCGCGCGAGGAGCGCGTGGATCAGGAATGCTCCTGCTGGCGCGGCGGGGCCTGATGAAGTCGACATCGCCGGTCAGATTCCGCCTTTGAATCTTGCATATATCGACAGGGAAGTGCGTGTCACCTACGGCATCGAGCGCTTTTACCTGCCCGAAGGGGAAGGGCGCGCCATCGAGCGGGACATGCGCGTGCGCCCATTCGGCGTTCGGGTTGCGGTGCCTGCTTCCGGCGGCGCGCAGGTCAAGGCGCTGATGGACGGCGATCAGACCTTGTTCCAGGAGCCGCTCTACTGATGCGCTGCGACCGGAATCAGCTCATCAAGCCGGGAGCGGAGAAGGTTCTTCCTATGCGGAGACACCATGTCGGCGTTGACAGCGGCCAGCCTTCATGGGATTTGCTGGGCCGCTAGCGGATGTGGCGGAATTGGTAGACGCCCCGGATTTAGGTTCCGGTGCCGAAAGGCGTGGGGGTTCGAGTCCCTTCATCCGCACCAGACTTCCCACGATGCCGCGATATTCTCCCGCGGTTTTCCATTTTCAACAGTTGCTCCGGCATGCAGGCCCCCGTAGCGCCGGTATATCTTCCCTTGATTGGGTTTGCGGTCATATCGTCGTGCCTCGCGCGGTGTTAAGATGGTTGAAAATTGGCCTCGCCTGTGACAAAAGGCGTGTCGAATGTGACGGGATGCGACGATCCGCTTCTGCATCATGTGAAAAGAAGTCGGAAGAACAAAGACTTACTCACATTGTTGGAGCGTCTCGGGTGGTCGGGTCATAGTATGACCGGGTTCATCCGGCTTCGCCCCGAAGCCAACCCCGGAAGAATGTACCGGCAGGCTGTGAACGGCAAAGGCCGTCTTGCAGTCTTTCAGGTCAAGATAAAGGTTTGATGATGCAGGTCACCGAAACGCTCAACTCCGGCCTCAAGCGCGAGATTAAAGTCGTCGTGCCGGCTGCCGATATGGAAGCCAAGCTCATGACGCGTCTTGCCGATGCCCGGGGCAAGGTCCGCATCAACGGCTTCCGTCCGGGCAAGGTTCCGGTTCAGCATCTGCGCAAGGTGTACGGCAAATCTTTCATGGCCGAGGTCGTCAACGAGATTCTCAATGACGCGCGCTCCGTGATTGTCGAGCGCGGCGAGAAGGCGGCCATGCAGCCCGAGGTCATCATGACCGAGGATGAGAAGGAAGCCGAGAAGATCCTGGAAGGCGGCGTCGATTTCGAGTTCAGCCTGAACTACGAGGTTATTCCGCCGATCGAGATCAAGGACTTCACCGACATCAAGGTGAACCGTCCGGTGTATGACGTGCCGGAAACGGAAATCGACGAGCAGGTGCAGCGCGTGGCCGAATCCACCCGCAGCTACGAGCCGAAGGACGGCAAGGCCGCCGAAGGTGATCGCGTGACGATCGACTATCTCGGCAAGATCGACGGTGAGGCTTTCGCTGGCGGCGCCGGTTCCGATCAGCCGCTGGTTCTGGGCTCCAAGGAATTCATCCCCGGTTTCGAGGACCAGCTTGTCGGCGCCAAGGCCGGCGACGAAAAGCAGGTCGTCGTCACCTTCCCGGAGAATTACCAGGCCGAGCATCTCGCGGGCAAGGAAGCCACCTTCGATGTGACCGTCAAGGAAGTGGCCAAGCCGGGCGAACTGAAGATCGATGACGAGACCGCCAAGGCCCTGGGCCTTGAGTCGCTGGAGCGTCTGCGTGAGATCGTGCGCAGCCAGATCGAGAGCCAGTTCGGCTCCATCACCCGGCAGAAGGTGAAGCGTCAGCTTCTGGACCAACTCGACGGAGCCTACAGCTTCGAGGCGCCTTCCAAGCTGGTGGAAGCCGAGTTCAGCAACATCTGGAATCAGGTCAACCGCGATCTTGAGGCTGCCGGCCGTACCTTCGCCGACGAGGAGACCACCGAGGAAGAGGCCCGCGCCGAATACCAGCGCCTGGCAGAGCGCCGCGTGCGACTCGGTCTCGTTCTGGCCGAGATTGGCGAGAAGGCCGGCGTCACGGTTTCCGATGAGGAATTGCAGCGCGGCCTGTTCGAGCAGGTTCGCCGCTTCCCCGGCGACCAGCAGCAGGAAGTATTTGAGTTCTACCGCAGCAATCCCGAGGCCCTGAACACGCTGCGCGCTCCGATCTTCGAGGAAAAGGTGGTCGACCACCTGCTCGGCCAGATTTCAGTGACCGACCAGAAGGTCAGCAAGGACGAACTGCTGGCCGACGACGAGGAAGGCGAGACTGAGGCGAAGCCGGCCAAGAAGAAGGCCGCGCCGAAGAAGGCTGCCGCCAAGGCCGAGGAAGGCGAGGCCGAAGCTCCGAAGAAGAAGGCCGCGCCGAAGAAGAAGGCTGAGAAGGACGCCGAGTAAGCGTCGTCTTCTGTTCCAAAGTGACAAAGGCCGCCTTTCGGGCGGCCTTTTTTCTGCAACGCATGGCGGCTGAGCACATCGGCTGACGAATGGTTGTCATGGCGCGGCCATGATCTTCAGCGGCATGGGCGATGATCTTGCCGGCTCAGGCAGAAGTGACCGATGATTTCGGCAAGGTCGGGTTCCGCGACATGGCGTTGTGCATCGGGACCTTTCATCCAGCGGCGGATTCGCTGGCGGCTTTCCTTCCAATGGTCGGCGACGGTTTCAACAAGCAGCGGGAAGACAAAGACCTCGCATGGAACGTCATGCCCGCCTGTCATCGCCTTTGCGTAGAAGTAGCGGCCTGTTTCCAGTGCTGAAACCCGACCCGAAACGCCGGCCTCTTCACCGGCTTCGCGTGCGGCCGCTTCGCAAAGCGGCTCCCGCGCCTCCGGCCAGCCCTTCGGCAAAACCCAGCGCCCGGTGTCGCGACTGGTGATGAGCATGATCTCGACTTCGTCGTCCAGTTCGCGCCAGGGCAGGGCGGCGACCTGCAACCGGCAAGGCACCGTGCCGAACAGCTTGCGCACTCTTTCGGCGAGATGCGCGTGTGACTGAGGCCCCGTCAGCATCGTAGCAGCGCCCGATTGGAATCATTCGTCAGCCAGCAGGCTACACTTTTCATGGTGTAGGGAAAGTAAATGGCGCGACCGAAGCCGACGAAGGCCCTGCTGTGGGAGCGTTATCTTACCTGGTCGTCTGCGATGGGCTTCTGGTAGGTGAAACCCATATCCCAGGGGAAGTAGATCCAGGTGTCCTGGCTGACCTCGGTGACGAAGGTGTCGACCAGCGGCCGGCCTTTCGGCTTGGCGTACATCGTGGCGAAATGAGCCTTTGGCAGCATGGCGCGCACGATACCCGCCGTCTTTCCTGTATCCGTCAGATCATCGATGATGAGGACCGACTCGCCGTCATTTTCCAGAAGCGCCGGGTTCACTTCCTTGAGAACCTCCAACTGCCCCTGCGAGGCGTAATCATGATAGGAGGCGACGCACACCGTCTCGATGATGCGGATGCCGAGTTCGCGCGAAATAACGGCCGCGGGGACCAGCCCCCCTCTGGTGATGCAGACAATGGCTTTCCATTTCTGGTTGGCGCCGGCAAGTCGCCACGCCAGCGCGCGCGCGTCACGGTGGAACTGATCCCACGATATGGGGAAAGCTTTGTCTGGCAGGGACATTCGGGCACACTCCGCTGGCGCGCGGTGGCGCGCAGATGACATGGAATGCGGGCGGAATTAGCCGGAAATGAACATGGTTGGCAAGTGGCCGCGCAGGGGCGCGACGATCCGCTCAACGCGACAGCAGGACGGTGACCGGCGCGGAACGAAGAATGGAGCGTGTGACTCCTCCAAAAAGGAACTCCCTCAGCCAGGAATGGCTGTACGCGCCAAGCACGAGAAGATCGGCGCCGCTGGCTGTCAGCCGCTCCTGAATCACGCCCTCAACCGAATGGCCGCGCGAGCTTTCGATGGACACTCCTACCGTTACCCCATGTCGCGCCAAAGCGGCGGCGATATGCGCCGCCGCCGCGTCGGGACTTTCATCGGCAGTGGAGGGCGGGTCGATCACCAATATGTCAGTCTGGTCGGCTTCGATAAGGAACGGCAGGGCGTCGAAGGTGGCCCGCGCGGCTTCCTTGCTGCCGTTCCAGGCGAGCAGAACGTGGCGGAACGATGAGGTGACAGAACCGGAATGCGGCACCATGAGAACAGGTCGTCCCGCCTCGTAGACAAGGCTTTCGACGTCGGCGCCGTCGTCGCTTTCCACATCGCGCTGGGCGGCGACGATCAGGTCTGCGGCGCGGATACTCGGCATACCTGTCAGCGTGCCGTCACCGGAGAAGCTTTCCAGGGTGCGCCATTCGAAGGAAAGACCCGCCTGGTCGGCCTGGTCGTTGAAGGAGCCGCGAAGCTTCAGCGTCGTTTCCTTGTTTAGTTCAGTGGAAACCTGAATGAAGTCGGTGTCGGGAAAGCCCACAGCCGCCGTATAGGGCACCGGCAGAACTTCGGCATGAATACCAACCAGATGCGCTTCAAGGCGAGCGGCAAGCGGGATGGCGCAATCGAGCACCCTCGGGAACTCCTGCTCGCCCTGCAATATGGCGGCGATCGTTTTGAACGACATGGCCTGACCTTTTCGACAAGGAATTGGCCGATACAAACGCGGCGAACCGGTTTCCGGTTCCATTCTGACTTCAGTTCATCGCACCGAGTTCGCTGACCATGGATTCGACGTCCTTTCGCGCGGCCTCCAGCGCATCCTGCGAGCGGGCGCGCACCACCAGTTCGGTCCAGAACTTGCCCTCGCCGAATTTCGGGTAGGAGCCGATGATTGTGTGCGGATGCGCCTTCTGGATTTCGGAAAGTGGACCGCCGATAACCCCCTCGCCAAGCGGGCATGGCACGGCTGCCGAAAGCATTTTCACCCCCGTTTTCAACGTGGGTACAACTTTGTCCAGCATGGCCTGAAAAACAGACGGAACCCCGGCCATGACGTGAACGTTGCCGACACGGAAACCGGGAGCGACCGAGACAGGGTTTTCGATATGCTCCGCACCGCGCGGCATTTTGGCCATACGTTTGCGGGCTTGGGTGAACTCCAGACCGCGTTTCGCATAATGCGCTTCCAGCAAGGCATAGGCGTTGTCGTCATACTCGCATGGCAGGTCAAACGCCTTGGCGACTGAATCGGCGGTTATATCGTCATGCGTCGGGCCTATGCCGCCGGAAGTGAAAACATATGTGTAGCGCGAGCGGACGGCGTTGAGCGCCGAAACGATTTCGTCCTCTTCGTCGGGCACGATCCGCACTTCCTTCAGGTCGATGCCGATGGCCGTCATGATGTCGGCGAGGTGGCCGATATTCTTGTCCTTGGTGCGTCCGGATAAAATCTCGTCACCTATGACAAGCATGGCGGCGGTGACGATTTCGGACATGAGCGACTCCTGTATCGATGTTTCAAGATTCAATACCGCGCCGCCGGCGAAGGCGCAAAGGGTGCTGAAACAGTGAACGGTGTGTCGGCTTTGCTGTGCTTTCCTGTGAACGAGAGCTACCCTAAATTCGCCTTGCTATTTCACGCGGGCAACATGCCCGCAGTCGCAACTGTGGAGATGATGAATATGGCGAAGGTGCTTGTCCTCTATTATTCGAGTTGGGGTCATATGGAGCAGATGGCGAAGGCCGCGGCCGAAGGCGCGCGGGAAGCCGGCGCCGAGGTGACTATAAAGCGGGTTCCCGAACTGGTGCCGCTGGAGGTGGCGAAGGCCGCGCACTACAAGCTCGATCAGGAGGCGCCGATTGCCGAGCCACTCGAACTTGAGAACTATGACGCCATCATCTTCGGCGTTTCCACCCGATATGGCGCGATGGCTTCGCAGTTGAAGAACTTCCTCGACCAGACCGGCCCGCTCTGGGCAAATGGCGCACTTGTCAACAAGGTTGCTTCGGTGATGGTGTCGACCGCGACGCAGCACGGCGGCGCCGAGATTGCGCTTCTGAGCACTCAGGCCTCGCTTCAGCATCACGGCATGATCATCGTGCCGCTCTCTTATGCCTATCAGGGTCAGATGGGCAATGACGTGGTTCGGGGCGGCGCGCCCTACGGCATGACCACAACCACGGAGGGCGACGGATCGCGCCAACCTTCGGCACAGGAACTGGAGGGCGCTCGCTTTCAGGGCAAGCGTGTGGCGGAAATCACCGCCAAACTTCACGGCTGAGGCCCGAACATTCGGCCAAATGGAGAAGGGCGGCCGCCGGCCGCTCTTTTTTATGGAACGAGCCCGCAGAAGCGGTGAAACGGCTATTCCGAAACTTCGGTCTCCGGCCTGTCCCGACCATCGGACAGTTCTTCATGCCATTTTCCGGAACTGTCCTCGTACTGGATGCCGTCCGAAGTCCCGGCTATCTGTTGTTCTTCGGCCGCGCGCTCGGCGGCTCTGGCTGCCGCCTCACGGCTTGGAAAAGTCTCCGAATAGGTTGAGCCAACCTGATAGGCCCACCCTCCGTCATGTTCCACGATTTTGTAGACGACCCTGGTCATCCCCGTTCTCCGCGTATCACCTGTTGGGATCATAGGGAAACGCCGGGAATGGCCATTGGTTGCCTTATCGTCAGGCGGAGACCACCCAATGCCGCATGGTGGTGACGGAGCGCTGCAACTGTGGCGCGGCCGGGATCTCCGCTCCCAGCGAAGCGGCGGCGCGCCAGCCCCAGCGGGGATCGGCAAGGAAGGCGCGGCCAAGCGCAACCATGTCCGCGCGGCCTTCGGCAATCACGTCTTCCGCCTGTTTCGGTTCGGTTATGAGTCCGACGGCGCGAACCGGTATGCCGGCTCCCTTGCGCACGGCTTCGGCCAGATGAACCTGATATAGCGGGCCGGATGGAATCTTCTGCAGGGGTGAATTGCCGCCACTGGAGCAGCAAATGTATGAAACGCCCTCTGCCTCGAGCGCGTTCGCCACCTTCACCGCCTCGTCGAGGTCGAAGCCTCCATCCACCCATTCCTTCACCGACAGGCGCATGCCCAGCATGAGCGTGGGGGCAGCCTTCCGCACGGCGCGTGTAACCTCCAGCGCAAATCGCATTCGGTTTTCCAGGGAGCCTCCCCAGTGATCCTCACGCCTGTTCGAGAGCGGCGACAGAAACTGGAAGATCAGATAGCCATGCGCGCCATGGAGTTCGATGAAATCGAAGCCTGCGCGTTCGGCCCTGTTCGCCGCCTTGGCGAAATGATCGACCACCTCGTGGATTTCGTCGTCCGTCAGCGCATGGGGCGTTTGCCAGCCATCGTCATAGGCAATGGCGGACGCCGATATGATCGGCCAGGGGTCCTCACCCTGTTGTAGCGGTCCACCTCCCTCCCACGGCCGCCGACATGAGGCCTTGCGGCCGGCGTGGGCGATCTGCACGCCGAACTTCGTGCCGGGCGCTGCAACGCGTCTGGCGGCGTCCAGAGCCCGTCTGGCGGCCGCTTCGTTGGCGTCCGTATAAAGTCCCATGCAGCCATGGCTGATGCGCCCGCGCCGTTCCACATTCGTCATCTCAACCGTGACCATGCCCGCGCCCGACATGGCAAGGTTCATCCAGTGCTGGAGATGCCAGTCCGTGGCGCATCCGTCATTGGCCGAATACTGGCACATGGGCGCCACGGCAATGCGGTTGGGCAAATCGAGATTGCCGAGCGTGATGGGCTGGAAAAGAGCGGCTGTCATGAAAGGCTCCGGGGAATGTCTGGATTTTCCGGGCTTGCGGCGGACCGCCGAGGTTCCTGAGGCGCAAAGCACGATTTTGTAAGTTCTTCGACGAATGGATGGGACAGGTTCTCGCCAAACAGGAGAAGATTGATCAGGAGGCGCAGCAACAGTCAACTGCCTGGCCCGCCGCAAGCCGGGCGAAACCTGCTGTGGTGTCTTATCGACAATCATGACAGTCATCACGGTCATAATGTCGAGCGAAGGCAGCCGGCGTCAGGATTTGGCCACGCCAACAGATTAGTTGCGCAACGCCAGTTGACGAATACCGAATAAGTCGTGAGAAACGGCACGCGCGGACGTGGCGGAACTGGTAGACGCAAGGGACTTAAAATCCCTCGGAGCGATCCGTACGGGTTCGATTCCCGTCGTCCGCACCATGTAATTATTCCCAGATTACTGAAATTATTGATTATTTTCGATCCGCTTTGATCCATCTGTTGTCAGATTGGAAAATTCGTGACACAAAATGTGCCGCATATTGAGACGCAGTGGGGCGGGTACGATGGCGAAGCGGCGAGGGAGGAATCATCAGGATCGCTTCATCATTCTTCGGGGCGGTCTGTATCAATACCGCCGTCGGGTGCCAACCGAACTCCTGCCGCTTGACAAGCGTTCGCCGGAGGTTCGCATATCGCTGAAGACTGCCGATTTGGCCAAGGCTCGAGCCCTCCGCGACCGCTATGAACAGGCCGATAACGAATTGTGGGCAAGCCTTCTAGCTGAAGAGGGCGACGACCCTTGGGCTAAGCTCGAGGTGGCACAGCGGCTCGTAAGGGCTATGGGGTTTGATTACAGGCCTTTGCACAAGCTGGCGGAGGGGCCGCTGGAAGACATCATGCAGCGCATCGAAGCATTGGGATCAGATGCTTCGAAGCCGGTTGTGTCGGCGGTCTTGGGCGCTGTGGAACAGCCTCTGGTGACGATTAGGAAAGCATTCGACATCTATGTCGAGAAGATCGCACCCCACGAAATCGCTGGAAAAAGTGCGACGCAAAAACATCGCTGGAAAAACAGCAAATTGCGTTCAGTAATTCACTTTATAGAAGTGATCGGAAACCTCGATATCCAGGCAATTACCCGCGCCGATGCCCGCAAATATTACGACTTCTGGATGGGGCGAATAGCGCCGAAAGAGGGGTCGCCGACGCATAGCCCCGATATTGGCAACCGACGCTTGGGAGACATAGCTGGCCTCTATGAGGCATACTTCGAGCATCTGGGCGAGGGCGATCGACCCAATCCCTTCGACAGACTCCGGTTTAAGCGAAAGAGCATGAAAAGGCGGAAGCGCCCGCCGTTCTCACACAAATGGATTACCGACAAGCTGCTGGCGCCGGGCGCGCTGGCCAGCATGAACGCTTCAGCCCGCGCCATCTTCCTCGTGGCGGCCAACACAGGAGCCCGGCTGAGCGAGGTGGCGAACCTCGTGCCTGAGCGCATTGTTCTCGACCACGACGTGCCTCATATCAAGATCGAGCCCGACGAAGACCCGGAAGATCCGAGAGAAATCAAAACGGAAACCTCCATCCGCGCGATCCCACTTGTCGGCATGGCTCTGGACGCCATGAAGAAATTTCCCAATGGCTTCGACCGGTATCGGGACAAGGGGAACAGCCTTTCAGCCGCGGTCAATAAGTACCTAAAGGAAAACAAGCTGTTGGAGACGGATCGGCACAGCTTCTATTCGCTGCGTCACAGCTTCGAGGACCGCATGAAGAATGCCAAGGTCGACTCCGAACTACGCAAGATCCTTATGGGCCATTCACTTGACCGGCCGGATTATGGGGAGGGCGGCTCGTTGAAGCTACGGCAGGAAACTATGGAGACGGTGGCGCTGCCGTATGATCCATCGATCGTTTGAAACCTCGCCTAGAAGAGCCGTTTCCACAACGGCAGACGTGCGCGCACTATTGGAATGCAGATGTTTTCCATCGCCGGTATGGCCTTCCGCAACAACGGGCCGATCTTGTCCTCGTTCGCTGGTGCTGCCCACAATGCCGCACTGAACGACCTCCGCAACTCTGCGTCCGCACTATCCGTGCCGTTGAGGTCCATTTCGTAGCGAACGGATGCCGCAGAGGTAAATTCACGCACAGCTTGATGTAACAGATCGAAAGGCTCTGCCGCAGCGTCACCAAAAAGGGCGCGCATTCGGAACTTCAAAGCAAATAGCTCTGACCAGAACTCGCGCTGCTTTTGCCAGCGGGCGAGCGGCACATAAAGCGAATCTCGATGATCGCGCTCAGCTTTGGTTTCACCTTCTGGTTTTGGCCTATCTGCCGATTCAATTGACGGGTAGGCGAACCCAGACCGCAGTTCCGCCATCATCTGTTCGGCTTTGTAGAACTGCTCGATCACGGTTTGACACAGTTCGATGTCTCGCCGGCCGGTCATCTCGTTTTTCCATGCACGCAAGCCTGAAAGGGCGACATAGCAGCCGATGCCCGTTGCGATAATGGTCGCTATCGATTGTATTGTTCCCAACACTCTGCCCCCGGAATCATAAGCCCGGCGGATAATCTATGCGGAAATGGGTGGCGTGTCGCATGAGCCCGAGTAGTATCCGACTCACAGCCGACCGCCTGCTCCCGCTGGCAATTTCCGGATGTTGGGTAGCCGGAAGGACTCAACGCGATTCCTGAGCAGGCTGTGGGCGAATGGCGGGCTATCGCAGCTCGACCAGGACAAGCATAATGCGCGCCATGCCGTCGGGCTGAACGCTGACGATCTCGAACTTGCGCAAATCGTCAAGCTGGATTCGGTCATGCTGCCGAGCTTCGGCCGCCTGCGGGTAACGGTGCCTGTCGACGGAAAGCTCGACATGGTTGCCGACGCGGAGAGTCTGGAAGTCGTTTCCGGTGCGGTCGCGCTTACCGGTCTCGATGGCGTCATAGACCGGTTGCTCTTCCAGGATGCCTTTGCCGTGCCAAGTCGGCCGCTCGGGGTCAGGACCAGGACGGCCGTTCGGGGTGCTGCGGGCCGGGTGAACCTCGAACCGGACGGAAAAGCTACGGTCGATTACGCGGCTCGCGATGCGATCCAAGCGGTCGAAAATCGACATGGTGGGGACTCCTCCTGGTGAATGCCCCGGACCGGCTCGTGGTCCGGTCCGGGGGCTTTGTGTCCGCGCCTCTCATCCGGTGGAGCCGGAAGGCGGACAGGGGGCCGATTGTTTCATGAGCCAAGATCGGCGGCTCGGCGCTCCCCGCCGCGCGAACAGCGGGGAGTCTCGTGCCGGCCTTATTCTTCAGGCCCTGAGGTGTCGCCGGCATTCTTGTAGGCGTAGCGATAATCGGTGATTCCGACGCCGAAGGAGTGCGCGATGGTGAACTCCACGCCCTCGATGCGGAATCCGATCTGCTCCGCCGTGGTCGGCGTCTCGTGGCCAAGCAGGTGCAGGTAGTGGATGCCGCGGCCCATTGCCTGGTTGATGTCGGCGAACAGGAACCACGCCTTGCCGCCGGGAATGTCGTCCAGTCGCGGCTCGTATACTGGCACCAGCGATTTGATCGCCTGGGGAACGACATCGTCAGTTTTCGTGGCCACGAGATTTCCGGTGATCAGCTTCTGAGCCACGATTTCAAGATCCGTGCCGACAAAGAGGTACTTCGGCGCGATATTGATCGGCCGGCGATCGATGTCCTTTTGCTGGCGGAAGGCTTTTCGCGCCGCAACAAGGGCGGACTCGTCGAGCGCGGTGCCAGGTGTGGTCAGGTTGTTGTGATCCGCGTGGAACAGCGGCTTGCCGTCCTTCAGCACAAGGCTGTCGCCGATGACGGCGCCCCATACGATGTCGCCCTCGAGCTTGGCGACCTTTAGGCCCCAATTGCGCACCACGTCCATGAAGGCGTCGAGTCGGTCGTTGACCAGCATTTCATGGGTGAAGCCGATGCTCCGCCCATAGCGCTGGAGCTTCATGCCTTCTTCGCTCTCGCGGATCGTGCCAGCCTTGAACTCTCCGTGCTCGTTCTTCAGAAGCAGGTCCGGGGCCGAGCCGATGTCGATCACCTTGGTCTCGCGGTAGTCGCTGAGAACCTTGCGGCTCGCAATGAGCTGGAAGGTGTTCTCGTAGGCGCTGTAGGCAGACAGGACGACCTGGTTGGTGATGTCCTGAAGGATAATCGGGAAGTCGCTGGAGCTGTGCATGGCACGGCTGGCGACGTCATGAACCGAGCCGCGCGTGCTTTCACCACGAAAGCGCATCACTTCCTTGACGATGTCCATCGTCGGCATGCCGCGCCATTCGCGAGCACCATCCTCGAGCTTGTCGACGAGGCCGCTGCGGTGAAGGATCGCGTTGGCAACCATGCGGCGCAGGGTCTCCTGAGAGTCTTGCATGCCACGGGTCTCCACATGCGGGAAGGTCGGGGACTGGTTCTGGCGCTCGATCATCTTGTCGAAGGCTCTGGCGCGGAAAGATTCGACGGGCTCGCCGCTGTCGATAGCCGCGTCCATTTCATCCTCGGCCATGTTCATGGAGCGGGCCAGGTCGCGAATATCTTTCACGCGGCGGCGCTCGGCGATCAGGTTTGCAGGGCGCTGATGCTGCTGGCGCTGCTGCTCGGGAGGGGTGTTGTCTTCGGGCATGTCCTGTTCCTTTCTGGAAACCGCGCCGGGATCGGCGGGAACGGCGACGACGGACAGTTCCATCGGTTCCCAGTCGATGGCGCGAATGGTTGGAAGTGTGTCGGCTCCACCTTCCGTCTTTTCGTACCTGTGGATCTTGTAGCCGACCGAAATGTTGATCGGGTGGCCGTCCTCAAGGTCGCGAAGGATGGATTCGGCCTTGGCGTTGCGGGAAAGACGAAGGGTTGCCGTCGCTTTGCCGCTCTCGAATTTGACGCTGCCGGGCACAACGGTGCCAAGCCGCGCGTCCATGGATTGCTCGTGGCCGTCAAGCAGGGACATGGCTTCGAACCGGTCGAGCCGGATGGACTTCCGGTCCACCGCCAGCTCTTCCATGTAGTACCCCTCGTCCCAAGAGTACCGCTTCACGGCTGCGCCGGTCGTCCATACAACTTTGATGGTGCGGGCCTCGGCATTGAGCGAACCGGTGCCGGCGGTGACGGCCGCGCTGCGGGTCTGCACGTCCTGCACGCTGCGCCCCTGAGTTCTGGCGGTCATGCGGCGCTCCTGTTTTTGATCCGGTTAAGCTCGGCTCGCGCTGCGGCGACCACATTGTGCATCGGCAAAATCAGGCTGACCGGATGCGAGTCGATGATGCTTTGGAGGCGGTGTGCCTTCAGCGCTGAAAGCTGCACCTCGTCGTCGTCCTCGTTGTGTATGCAGAAGGCAATCCAGCATCGGCGCTCGGGATCTGCGGACAGGTAGCTGACTTCGGATGCGAACTTGACCAGGAGTTCCACGGCGACCGATGTCGTGAAGCCTGCCGCCATGACTTCCGGAACGGCCAGAATTTTCAAGGCGTCCAGGTCGGACAGTGGCAACCGCTCGCGATAGAGCGCGCGCGCCAGTCGGGAAATTTGCATCTCCGACGTGCCCATCGTTCGGGCGATTTCAGCTTGCGTCACGGGCCTCATACATTCGATCCACTGATTTGAAGAGCCTCACACATTCACAAAATTGATGTTAGATATATGTCAGGGCTTTTGAGTCAGGCAAATGCGAGGGAAGCATCATGGCATCGTTGAGAACGGCAGCGCTTAGGCTGCAACTTGTTGATCAGGTGACGAAGCCGGCCGGCCTGGTCGGGCGGGCGCTCCATGGCGTCGAAAATCGGATCAAGGCATTCGATGCGTCTATCGCCAGGACTCGTGGCCAGTTCTTCGGCGCGGCTGGTGCTGCGGCTGCGGCCGGCGCTGCACTTGCCATGCCGATCCGGCGCGCGATGGAATTTGAAAACGCGATGGCCGACATTCGCAAGGTCGTTGACTTCGAGTCGCCGGAAGCCTTCCGGAAGATGTCGGCCGACATCCTCGAGTTGTCGCGGCGCCTGCCAATGACGGCGGAAGGCATCGCGGCCATTGTCGCGGCGGCTGGGCAATCGGGCCTTGAGAACGACGAACTGCTCGAGTTTGCCGAAATGGCGGCGAAGGTCGGCGTTGCCTGGGAGACGTCAGCGGCCGAAGCCGGCGAAGCTCTGGCGAAGCTGAAAACGGCGCTCGGGCTTACGGTGGCGGAAACCGACTCGTTGGCCGATGCGATCAATCACCTGGGCAACAACTCTGCGGGCAGTGCATCCGACATTCTGAACTTCACGCGGCGGGTTGCGCCAATGGCCGGGGCCTTCGGGCTCAGTGCGGACCAGGCGGCGGCATTCGGTGCGGCGATGATCGGCTCGGGCTTCGAGGCGGAAGTTGCTGCGACGTCGTTCACGAACATGGGCCATGCCCTGACTAGAGGTGCCCGTGCCACCAAACGGCAGCGGTCGGCCATGGCTGAACTCGGGCTTGAATCGTCGGCGGTGGCGAAGGCCATACAGACGGACGCGCTGGGAACGATCAACGATGTTCTCGCCCGGCTGCGGGCCGCGCCTGCGCACATGCGGGCCTCGCTCATGTCGGACATTTTCGGCGACGAAGCGCGGGCTCTGGGGCCGCTCCTGGAGAACGCGGGATTGCTCGGCCAGGTGCTGGACATGGTGGCCGACAAGTCTCGCTATGCCGGGTCTGCACAGGCTGAGTATGATGAGCGGGCGAAGACAACGGCGAACTCGCTCCAGCTCCTGCGCAACAAGATCACAGCTGCGGGAATCGCCTTTGGCGACGTGCTGCTGCCTTCGATCAACAGCGGTGCGGCTGCTCTCGGGCCGCTGGTCGACTCTATCGGGCGGTTTGTCGCGACTCACCCTGGGCTGGTCAAGGCGGCTGTGGCCGTGACGGGTGGCCTGCTCGGGCTGCGGGTGGCGGCGCTGGGCGGGAAGCTCGCTTTCCTCCTGCTCGGAAAGCAGGCGCTTGTCGCGGCCGGCGGGCTGCTGGAGCTGGCAGGGTGGGCACAGAACGCGGCGGGCGGTGCGGTCGCGTTGCAAACGGCGCTGGGTGCGATGGAAGGCCAGAAGCTCACGGGCCTGCAAAAGCTCACAACGGGCTTCCGTGGCATCGTGACGGCACTTCCCGGCCTCGGGCTGGTTAAAGGTGCGTTGGCTGCTATCGGCAGTGTGCTGGCCGGCATATCGGCTCCGGTGGCCATCGTCGTGGGCGGACTCGTCGCCGGCGGGCTTGCGCTCTGGAAATATTGGGATCGTGTCGGTTCGGTTTTTGCCGGCGTCGGTCGCGCCATAAGTGAACAGCTCGCACCAGCACTTGAAGCGGTGCGGCCTGTGCTGGATTGGTTGGCGCCGGTGGGCGATGTCATCGCCTCGGGCTGGCGCTCTGCCATGGACGCGTTGTCATCATTTGGCGGTTGGATCAAATCATTTTTCAGCCGGGAAGTCCTGTCGGACTCGGAAAAGGCGGCCTGGGCGGACTCGGGCTATCAGGTTGCAACCGCGATGATTGAATCGGTCAAGGCGAAGGTCGGTGAATTGGTCGACTGGTTCAAGTCGCTGCCGTCGAGGATCGTTGCCGCAATCGGCCGGATAGATCTGGGAAGCATGATCAAGTGGCCATCGCTGCCATCATGGCTTGGTGGCGGCGCTCCGGCTGCTGCCTCCCCTCCTACGCCAGATGGAACGCGGGCCTCGGGCGGACCGGTGAATGCGGGCATGCTTTACAAGGTAGGCGAACGCGGGACTGAGCTTTTTCAGCCATCGCGCAGCGGAACGATCATCCCGAATGACCGAATCCAAGATTCGACGGGCGGAAGTGCTCCCGCACGTGGCTCGGCAGTCACAGTGCATGCTCCAATTAATCTGACCTTCAACGGCGTCACTCTCGAGCAGGCGATAGCTGCCGCCAAGAAGGCGGGGCAGGACTCTGTGGACGCCTTCACAAGGCAGCTCGACGCCAGCCTGAGCCGTTCTTCCCAGATCCAGTTTGGCGGCATTGGACTGTATGGAAACTACTGACGACCAAAGGGGCGCTACTGCGCCCCCTCGGATCGAGCTTTCAGGATCGATGCGGCCTCGTCGTGCCACGCGATCAGTTCGCAAAACTCCATGTCGACAAGCTCGGCATGGGTGAAATGCAAGACGTGCGCGACTATTGAGGCGTAGCCTCGCCAGTGGCGGAAGCTTGCGCGGCCTCCGCCAATATGGCACGGGGCAAAAAATCGCGGCACGCCTCATTGAGCGTTGCGAAATCGTCGGCGTCCAGGCTGTCGATAACCCCCAAGGCAAGGCCGGTCATCATGCTAATGAGGTAGCTGTTTTCGTCGGTGCCTGCCGGCATTTCTGCCAACGCGCGGAAGTTACGGCCGGTCAGACGACGAATCTCGACCTTGTCGAGCACCGTACCGCCTCGGAGTTCGAGCGGCCATTCCAGCGTGACGACTTTCACGCGGTCGGCTGTTTTTAGAAAGTTTGCTACGGGTATTGGCACGGGCCCTTCATCAGTTAGGACGAAGGTTGCCTCTGATTTCGACTCTATTGCTGGTGTCGATGTTGCTGCGACCATGGATGCTCGCTTCTCGTCTGCGACCATGAATGCTCGCTTCTCGAATGCGGCAATCTCATCGGCGGTCAGGGATTTCGTAACTTGGTTCATAGCTGAGTTCCTTTTTATGCGGCCTTGCGGCCGATATGCGCGCAGTGGGAAAGATACGTTCTGACGGTACGAAGGACGTTCCACTGGTCGCGTCCGACTCTTCCTTCGAGCCAGCCCTCGGCAGCGAGTTGCTGAAGCCGGCGCGGCGTCAGGCTGACGATGGCCGCCATGTCGGCGGTGCTGGTGGTAGTTTCGTGATCAATCGCGGTTTGCTCATCTGGTGCCTTTCTGGCTTGAAACGGAATCGGAACCGTAGTTTCAAATCAACTAAAACCGCTCAAATCGTGCGCTGCCGCCGACCCGCGGCCGGCCGGCCCCCCTCCTGGAAGAACCTAGAGGCCGGCCCTCCCTCATGGCGTAGCCTTCGGCGTCGGCCCGATGTAGGGCAGGCAATCGGGATCCTCTCGTGCACGGCGCCGTGCCTGCTCCATGAATGCCTTGGCGGTCGCTGCTTCGGTGAAAAGCTGCCCTCCAACAGGCTCGCCGTTGACGGTGACCAGGATGGCGTACAGCTCTACTGGATACTCAGACTGGACGAAGACGTCGCCTTCGTACCAACCCTCTTGCTGCACCACGCGAGGGGTGAAGGTGGTTATGGCGCGGCTCAATGGGCCCTCCCGCTTCCGCTGGCCGCCATTGTGTCCACAGCATCCACCAGTCGCTTCGTGGCTTCGACGGCTTCGGCTTGGGTGTCGAACCTCGATATGATTTCGATCTCGGTTCCCGTCCGGTGTGCGACAAGAAACACGGTGGCCGGCCGGTCTACCGCGACCGACAGGACGCTGCCATCCTGCAACCGAAGGCCTTCGAAGGCGATTTGTGCTGGAAAAATTGCAAGGCTGTGGGTCTCTTCGCTCATGATCTGCCTCCCGCGGCAATCTTGTGAATGGGTTCGGTTCCAAATGCGGCGATCTGTTCAAGTGCCTCGAGCCGGGTTTTGATACGGGCAAGGTGCCTGTCGGCAATCTCCATAGCCTCAGCCAAGGGCGCCCCGCTCGCCACAGCGCCGTGGATGGCTGCCTTGTCGATCGCACGTAGGCGGTTGATACGGGACCGAGGCGCTCTCTCAAACAGGTCGGCCGCTTCCAGGCGGACGATTACCTCGGCGGTGACGGGGAAGGTCAGCATTTCAGCCATAAGCCTGCCTCCTTTCGTCCTCTCCATCATCGCGAATCTGAGACGTTGCGGCCGTCTTATACGCTTCAGAACTTGGCACTGTAGTAGATGAAAGAAACCCCTGCGTAGCAGGTTGAGGTTGTACCTTATGGTTAAGGGTCTCCGGTTCACGTACACATGTATGTACGTGGATCATAGACACATCGCCCTTTTTCCATTCGAGCGCATCGACACGTTTAAAGACCACTGAGCGCGCATCGCGGCCGCTTCCACCTTTCGTTTTCGGAGTCAGGATCTTTGCTGTGATTGCCTCGGGGCAATCGCGCGCTGCTATGCGCGTGATGGCACCAATATCGCTGAGTTGTTTTAGCCCTTCGGCAACGCCTTGGCGGTTCGTTTCTGACCAGCCTGCAAGGCGGGCAATAGTCTTCCAGGATGGCCATGCGTACGGGCTGGAGTCATTGAAATGCTGGAACAAAACGTTGGCGACCAAGACGCCTTTCAAGGTGACGGTCCCGCGTCCGGCCGCTTCTGTCACGGCAGCCAGCCATTCGAACCGCGTGGTTGCCTTCTTCGGCCGGGTGTTTCGAATGATCTCGGCCAGCTCACTACCTGAAATGCCGTTCTGCTGGCAGAACCGATCCGACTCCCATGCTTCAAAGTCGCGCTCGTCAAAGCCGGGCTGTGATCGCAGCGACTTGAAAGCTTCCTGCGCTTGCGTGTAGTTTGCGGACTGTCCCTTTATGTTATCCCCCTGCGCCCGGCTGCTACCGTGCGCGGGGTTTTTCTTGGCGGCGGCGGTCATGCCGCCTCCTGCACGATGACCGTGTGTGTTTGCGTGCCGTGAATGGCCATACAATCGGCCATGTCCACCACAATGCGCGCCAGCACTTCGATTCGCTGGATAGAAATCTGCGCACTCACAGGAACATCGCGGCGGCGTTTAACCCCTTCTGCAAGCTCAGCAATCATCGTTGCAAGCTCGTGGACATCGTCGATAGCCGTGAGACTTGTCTTGACTTCGCTCGGGTTCATCGTGCCGCCTCCTGCTGCCGGGCGTATGCTTCGAGCCAACTTGCCCGCCAGAAGCTGAGGCGTCCGACTTTTAAAGGCGGAGTGAGTTCTCCGCGCTTGACCAGCCGGTCGATCGTTGACTCGCAAAGGCCGCCAAGCCTGTTCCTAGCATCGCGCTTCCCGACAAGAGGGTCACGCTCGAGCGTGTTGGGTATTCCTTGAGTACTGGTCAATCGTTATCTCCGCTTAATACTGCGAAGACAATCTGAAGCCGTCTTTTGCTTTGATGCAAGCCCTCAAAAATGGAGCAAATCTCGAAATGAGACAAATAATACAGAGCGAATTGATGTATTGAGGCTCAATTCATCTTGTATTGAGGCTAAGTATTTGAGCGGACTTTGTGTTTGCCGGTTATCCACAGGCGAGGGATCGGCCAAGAATTATTTTCGCCTGGCCGGCAATACGAAGCGAATTGAGTGACTCAAATTGAGCGCAAACTGTGACACAAACCGGAAGCGCCGTAGGAAATTTGAGAATTAAATCATGACCTTAGAGATTAGTTTGATGCCCGTCGTCCGCACCACTGCAGCGTTTTCTGTTTATCCCCCGGCGGCTATCGACAGAACCTTGAACGGCGTCGTGATGACGATATCCGCCACTGAACCGACAGCCTGCCCGATATCCTTGCCGATGGTGCTCATAGGGCTTCCGAAATCACCGCTTTCCGCGGCCGAGAGACCGGCGTTCATTCGCAAACCTTCGCCCAGCAGTTCGACCAGGAACGGATTGTCCGCAAACTTGGCGTGGTTGAGTCTGTCGCCTGATCCGGCCTGGGTCAGATCGGCCACGGTGACGCCAAGGCTTGCGAGATCGGCGGCGTCGGTGTAGTCGCCCACGCGCGGCTTGTCGCCCGAAATGAAAGTCGAAAGCTGAAGCGCGCGGTCGTCATCGGACAAGAGGATGATGAACGGCTTGTCCGGCCTGCCATAGCGCTGCATCTGCTTCTTGAACACATCGACGTCGATGTCGGGGGAAGCCAGAATGACATTACCGAGCTTGCCGCCAAGATCGCGGTCCCCGGTGATGGCCAACTGGCGCAATGCCTCCATCGTCACCCAGGTGCCCATGGAGTGAGCGATGATATCGATGCTTTTCGCCTTGCTTCTGGCCAGCATTCTCAGCATCGCTTCCAGATCGTCGCGGGCCGCGTTGGCGCTTTCCTTGTCATAAAGATAACCGGTGGTCTTGGCCGCAGAAGCCCACGAGAACAGCACGGGCGTGCCCGCATATCTGGTGTCGTGAACGATCTGCGTGATGCGATAGACGCCGTCGTCGAAGCCATTGTTGAAGCCGTGCACGAAGACCAGAAGACGCTGACCTTCGTGGCGCACGACATCGGCGTTGATGGCTTGGGCGAATTGCTGCTGCTCCTTGAAGAAGCTCACGCGCCGGGCGCTGAAATGCTTTGCCGGATCGGCCTGGGCGCGCCCCTTCGCACGTTCAATCTTGCCGGTCTCGTGGACCTTTGGGACCGTTATGTCGACGGACGCATAGGCGATGTTGGGCGAGCGGTCGCCGCCATAGACGATGCGCGGCTGCTCTGTGGACTGGCGGCGGGTGGTGGCGACGAAGATGTCGTGCTCGGCTGAAATATCGGCGGGATTGGCTGGAAAAGACGACACATTGAGCAGTTCGTGACGTCCGGGGCTGGCGCATCCGGCAATCAGTACGGCAAATGCTATAGCGAACAGAGCCTTGAAGCGCACGGTACCATTGCTCCTGAATCCCGTTCCAGAGGCAGCGCACGCGCCGCTTGGCATCAGCAACCGAATATAGGCAGAAACCGGCCGGGTCGAGTCCCGCCGGTTGGGCGCAGGGCCATCGCTGTCACAGCCCCGCGCTGGCCTGCTGGGTCACCAGCCTGATTCGATCGGTGATTTCACGATCGCTGGCGAACCCGTCATCCTCGCGCAAGCGCTGGCCCAGCATGCGCACCATCGCCGGGTTGTCGGCGAATTTGGTGTGGTTGAAAGAGTCTGCGCCCTTTGCAGTCGACAGATCCACGACGGTCACGCCATAGTCGGCCAGTTCCTTGCCGGCGTCAGCATAGTCGCCCACACGCGGACGCGAGCCGGCGATCATCCCGGACAGCCGCAACGCCCTGTCGTCCTTGGAAAGAAGCAGGATGAACGGCTTTTCCGGCTTGCCATAGCGACGCATCTGGCTCTTGAACACATCGACATCGATGTCCGGCGACGCCAGCACCACATCTCCCAGCTTGCCGCCAAGGTCGCGGTCGCCGGTGATGGCGAGCTGGCGCAACGCTTCCATCGTCACCCATGTTCCCATGGAATGCGCCACGACATCGATGCGCCGCGCACCACCCTGGGCCAGCAGGCGCAGCGTGACCTCGAGCTGGTCGCGGGCGACGCTGGCGCTTTCCTTGTCATAGACATAGCTGGTGGTCGAGCCGCCGGACGCCCAGGAAAACAGCACCGGCGTGCCGGGATAACCGGAATCGTGCGCGATCTGCGTGGCGCGGTAGACGCCCGCATCGAAGCCGGTGTTGTAGCCGTGAACGAAGACCATGACGCGGCCGCCGCGGGCGGCGACATCGGCGTTCAGCGCCTGCGAGAACTGTGGCCCCGTATCATAGCCCACCGCTTCGGAAGCCATGAAGTATCTGGACGGATCGTCGGACTTGCCGCGCTTGCGCCGTTCGATCTGCCCCACCTTGTGCTCGCGCGGGACGGTCACATTGACGCGCGCGTAGTTGAGGGTGCTCGATCTCTCGCCTTCGAAGACCTTGGAGGGATCGTTGGAGCGCTTGCGCGTGGAAGCGATGAAAATCGAGTGGTTGCCGGCAATATCGGTCACCGACACCGGCATGCGCGCGCTGCCGAGGATTTCATCGGTCCTGTTGGAGGTGCAGCCGGCGACCGCCAGCGCAAGCACTATGGCAAGCAGGGTCTTCAAATTCACTTTGGTTTTCCGTCAGCATTCGGCGGCAGGGGAGGTGTTCCTTTGCCCGCCAGCTACTCCTCCACCCGCAGAGTGCGGCGGAAGTAAGTCAATGCCTGCATTGGCGAATGCGTTGTCCGTTTACGACAGCTTCAGTGTTGCCAAAAAGCCAAATTCGCGGCAGGAACACATGCTCATTCACGACATCGGGATCACGCCATGACAAGCTTCGCCGACAGGGTTGCAACCGCTGCGGAAGCGACAAGGGAGATTTTCCCCCAGACTCCGCTGCAAAAGAACGACTACCTGTCGCAGAAATATGGCGCGCGCATTTTCCTCAAGCGCGAGGATCTGACGCCGGTGCGGTCCTACAAGATCAGGGGCGCCCTGAATTTCTTCAGAAAGACCCTTGCGGCAGGCAACAAGGCTGACCTGTTCGTGTGTGCGTCGGCAGGCAACCATGCGCAGGGATTTGCCTTCGTGTGCCAGCATTTCGGGCGCAAGGGCGTTGTCTTCATGCCGGTTACCACCCCAAAACAGAAAATCGACAAGACCCGCATGTTCGGCGGCGAGTTCGTCGAGATCAGGCTGGTGGGCGACTTTTTCGACGATTGCTACCATGCGGCGCTGAAATTCACCGAAACTGCCGGGGCTCATATGGTGCCTCCCTTCGACCATAAGGATATCGTTGAGGGGCAGGCGACTGTCGCCCGGGAGATCGTCGACCAGATCGGGAAGGGCAAGGCGCCCGATATCGTCATGCTGCCGGTAGGCGGCGGCGGGCTGGCGGCGGGTGTGAGCCAGTATTTTCAGGCTATCGGGCAGGCACCGCAGTTCATTTTCTGTGAACCTGCGGGCGCTCCCAGCCTCTCGCGCAGTCTGTCGGAAGGCAAGCGGGTCAAACTGGGCTCGGTCGACAATTTCGTCGACGGCGCGGCGGTTGCCGAGATCGGCCGGGAGAATTTTCGCCTGTTGAAGGATTTTTCCGCCGGATCGACCCGCCTTGTGCCCGAAAACCGCCTGTGCGCGACAATGATCGAGATGCTCAATGTGGAAGGCGTCGTTCTGGAGCCCGCCGGAGCGCTCACCATCGATGCACTGAAGGATTTCGCAAAGAAAGATATTCGCGGCAAGACCATCGTGGCGGTGGTCTCCGGCGGCAATTTCGACTTCGAGCGGCTGCCGGACGTGAAAGAGCGTGCGCTGCGTTTTGAAGGGCTGAAAAAGTATTTCATCATCCGCCTGCCGCAACGTCCCGGCGCGCTGCGCGATTTTTTGCAAATGCTCGGCCCCGACGACGATATTTCCCGTTTCGAGTATCTGAAGAAGTCGGCACGCAATTTCGGCTCCGTGCTGATCGGCATTGAAACGCGTGACAAGCGAAACTTCGCCCAGCTCAAGGCGAAGTTCGTGGCCGAGGGCGTGCAATGTCAGGATATAACCGACGACGAAACTCTGGCGAACTTCATCATATGACCACCAGGCCGGAAGGCAACGTCTTCGTCGTATTGTTCCGGGGCGTCGGCGGCTTCACGCAATTGCCTGTCGCGAAATTGCGTGAAGCTCTTGCCAAAGCCGGATTTAGCAACGTTTCGACCTATATCAACAGCGGCAACGCAGTTCTGATCTCGGACAAGGAAAGGACGCAGACGCAGGAGCTTGTCGCAGAAGTCGCGCGGCGCGATTTGGGTTTTGACAAGGATATCATGCTGGTCAGCCACGATGAGTGGCGACAGATCATCGACGATAATCCGTTTCCAGAGGCGGTCGAACGGCCAACGACGCTCCATGTATTCGTGCTGAGAGATGCGCCCGGACAGGAAGCCGTCCAGGCACTGGCGTCACGGGCTACCGGCGAGGGCGTTCACATTCGCGGTAACGTCTTGTACCTGCATGTTCCAGATGGGTTCAGCGCTTCCAGATTGCCGCCCGTAGTCGACCGCACTCTGAAAACGGTGTCGACCGCCCGGAACTGGCGAACAGTCCTGGCGCTCGGAAAGATGGCGGGTGACGCCGGGACAGGGGAATGACTTCAGGTGCGTGCGGGGTTCAGCTCGCAGCCACCACATCGGCGGAGAAGCGCAACTCGCGCATGGGCCTTACACTGGCGGTCGTTTCGGAATAAATCGGATCGGCCTTGAAGGCGTGCAGAGCCGCTTCATTCTCGAATTCGGCATAGACGACGATGTCGATCTCATTTCCGAACAGATCGACCTTACGGTTCACCGTCACTTCGAAATGGCTGGAATGTGGAATCCGGCCCAGGTTCATCAGCCCTTCGCGTACTGTCTCGACATCCGTATCTGGCTTGACGGTAAAGAACACGATGTGCCGGATCAATTCGGCCTCCTAAGGGTCGATATGGAAAAGCTGACGTCGCACGCACGCAGCCGCCTGGCGCATCTTTTGATCCGGAAGGCTCTGCTGCGTCAACTGGCAGGATGTCGCGCCGTTTGCTGGAGGTAAAGGCTCAGCCGGTGACCATGCGCACCAGATGGTTCATGCCCTTCACCCCAGTGTCGATGTAACGGCCTCCGTTGTAGAGGCCGTCCCAGATCAGAAAACAGGCGATGATGACGATCACGATGACGTAGCGCATGGCGTCATGGTAGTCGAAACACTTCTTCCCGGCCAGAGCGCTCAGCCTGGGTGAGTCATATCCTCGGGCCGCACGATGCGATCATAGTCCTCGGCGCTCACCAGACCGGTAGCGAGGGCTTCCTCGCGCAGCGTGGTGCCGTTCTTGTGCGCGGTCTTGGCGATCTTCGCGGCCGCATCATAGCCGATGGTCGGCGCAAGCGCGGTGACCAGCATGAGGGAGCGTTCCAGCGAAGCCTTGATGTTGTCCTCGCGGGCCTCGATGCCGACGACGCAATTGTCGGTGAACGAGACGGAGGCGTCCGCCAGAAGCTTCACCGACTGGAGGAAATTGTAGGCCATGAGCGGGTTGTAGACATTCAGTTCGAAATGGCCCTGGCTGCCAGCGAAGGTCAGCGCGGCGTTATTGCCGAACACCTGCACGCAAACCTGCGTCAGCGCCTCGCATTGGGTGGGATTGACCTTGCCGGGCATGATCGACGAGCCGGGCTCGTTCTCCGGCAGGGCAAGCTCACCAAGGCCGGCGCGCGGGCCGGAGCCGAGGAAACGGATGTCGTTGGCGATCTTGAACAGGGAAGCGGCGACGGTGTTGATCGCGCCGTGCGAGAACACCATGGCGTCGTGGGCGGCAAGCGCCTCGAATTTGTTGGGGGCGGAGGTGAAGCCGAGCCCGGTGATTGCGGCGATCTTTTCCGCCACTTTTTCGGCAAAGCCGATCGGCGCATTCAGGCCGGTGCCGACGGCAGTGCCGCCCTGCGCGAGCTGCATCAGCGCCGGCAGCGTCATCTCGATGCGCTCGACACCGTTCTTCACCTGCTGCGCGTAACCGGAAAACTCCTGACCGAGGGTGAGGGGGGTGGCATCCTGCGTATGGGTGCGGCCGATCTTGACGATGTGATCGAAGGCCTTGGCCTTGGCGTCGAGAGCGGCGTGCAAGTGCTTCAGCGCCGGCAGCAGATCGTGAACGGTACGCTCGGCGCAGGCGATGTGCATGGCCGTGGGATAGGTGTCGTTGGACGACTGGCTCATGTTGACGTGATCGTTGGGATGAACCGGCTTCTTGGAGCCCATCTCGCCGCCGAGCTTTTCGATTGCGCGGTTGGAGATGACCTCGTTGGCGTTCATGTTGGACTGGGTGCCGGAACCCGTCTGCCAGACCACCAGCGGGAAATGATCGTCGAGCTTGCCGTCGATGACTTCCTGTGCGGCTTCCACGACAGTTGCGCCCAGCTTCGGATCGAGCCTTCCGAGCTCCATATTGGCTTCGGCCGCAGCGCGCTTGACGATGCCGAGCGCGCGCACGATCGAGGCAGGCTGCTTCTCCCAGCCGATCCTGAAGTTGCCAAGGGATCGTTGGGCCTGCGCGCCCCAATAGCGATCGACGGCGACTTCGATGGGGCCGAACGTATCGGTTTCGGTTCTGGTCTTCTGAGCGCTCACTGCCGATCTCCTGAACATGCGAATTGAGTGGCTCCGGCCTATCGCTTTGCATCTTCGGCTTCAAGGGGAGATTGCCGCCGTTCACGACCCAAATCGGTTGAACTTTCAGGCGGCCCGCAAGTTCGGGGCAGACATGAAAAAAGGCGGCTTTGAACGCCGCCTTTTCCATTTCGAAGCCGGGTGGAAATCCCTTCAGTGGGCCTTCCGGACCTTTTCTTGGACGTCGCCGACATTCTTCTGCAGCTTGCCCCCGACCTTTTCAGCCTTGCCCTTCAGCTCGGTCTTTGTGCTGCCGGTGACCTTGCCGGCGGCTTCTTTCACCGCGCCCTTGGCCTGCCTCGCAATGCCTTCCACCTGATTCTTGTTCACCATGTCCGCATCTCCCGGGTTGAACTTGCCCGGATCAACGGCAGGCCGGCGACTTCGTTCCAGGGATCAAAAGAAAAGGGCGGCCGAAGCCGCCCTTTCCAATTCGATGCAGAGACCTTCTTAGAAGTCCATGCCGCCCATGCCGCCCATGCCGCCAGGCATGGCCGGAGCCGCAGCTTCCTTCTTCGGAGCGTCGGCGATCATGGCCTCGGTGGTGACCAGCAGGCCAGCAACAGAAGCGGCGTCCTGAAGAGCGGTGCGGACCACCTTGACCGGGTCGACGATGCCGAGCTGGATCAGGTCGCCATACTCGTCCTTGGCGGCGTTGTAGCCGTAGGTCGCGCTCTTGTTCTCGAGGATCTTGCCCACGATGATCGAGGCTTCAGCGCCGGCATTGTTGGCGATCTGGCGAGCAGGAGCCTGCAGAGCGCGACGAACAATGTTGATTCCAGCGGCCTGATCGGCGTTGGCGCCTTCAGCCTTGATCGCCTGGGTGGCGCGCAGCAGGGCGACGCCGCCGCCGGCGACGATGCCCTCCTCAACCGCAGCGCGGGTGGCGTTCAGGGCGTCGTCAACGCGATCCTTCTTCTCCTTGACCTCGACCTCGGTCGAACCGCCGACGCGGATGACGGCGACACCGCCGGCCAGCTTGGCAAGACGCTCCTGGAGCTTCTCGCGGTCGTAGTCGGAAGTGGTCTCTTCGATCTGGGCCTTGATCTGGCCAACGCGGCCCTGGATCTCGGCCTTCTTGCCGGCGCCATCGACGATCGTGGTGTTTTCCTTCTCGATGCGGACCTTCTTGGCGCGGCCGAGCATCTCGATGCCGACATTCTCCAGCTTGATGCCGAGATCTTCCGAGATGACCTGACCACCGGTGAGGATGGCGATGTCTTCGAGCATGGCCTTGCGGCGATCACCGAAGCCCGGAGCCTTGACGGCGGCGATCTTCAGGCCACCGCGCAGCTTGTTGACGACCAGCGTCGCCAGAGCTTCGCCTTCGACGTCCTCGGCGATGATGACCAGCGGCTTGGAGGTCTGCACGACAGCCTCGAGCACCGGCAGCATGGCCTGAAGGTTGGAGAGCTTCTTCTCGTGGAGCAGGATGTAGGCGTCCTCGAGTTCGGCGATCATCTTGTCGGGGTTGGTGATGAAGTAGGGCGACAGGTAACCGCGGTCGAACTGCATGCCTTCCACGACTTCCAGCTCGGTCTCGGCGGTCTTGGCTTCCTCGACGGTGATGACACCCTCGTTGCCGACCTTCTGCATGGCCTCGGCGATCATCTCGCCGATTTCCTTCTCGCCGTTGGCCGAGATGGTGCCGACCTGAGCGACTTCCTCGGAGGTCTTGATCTTCTTGGCCTTCTTGACGAGGTCGGCGACGACTTCGGTCACGGCCAGGTCGATACCGCGCTTCAGGTCCATCGGGTTCATGCCGGCGGCGACAGCCTTGTGGCCTTCCTGAACGATGGCCTGCGCCAGAACGGTTGCGGTGGTGGTGCCGTCACCGGCCTTGTCGTTGGTCTTGGAAGCGACTTCGCGAACGAGCTGGGCGCCCATGTTCTCGAACTTGTCTTCCAGTTCGATCTCCTTGGCGACGGAAACGCCGTCCTTGGTGATGCGCGGAGCGCCGAACGACTTGTCGATGACAACGTTGCGGCCCTTGGGACCGAGGGTGACCTTCACCGCGTCGGCGAGGATGTTGACACCGCGCAGCATGCGCTCGCGGGCGTCACGGGAGAATTTTACGTCTTTGGCAGCCATTGCTTACTCCTGGGCCTGTGGCCCGAAATTCGGATTGCAGTGATTGTTGAAGAATGGGACCGGCAGGATCAGCCGATGATGCCCATGATGTCGGATTCCTTCATGATCAGAAGGTCTTCGCCATTGAGCTTGACTTCGGTGCCCGACCACTTGCCGAACAGGACGCGATCGCCTGCCTTGACATCGAGGGCGACGATCTTGCCGTTCTCGTCGCGGGCGCCCGAGCCAACAGCGACGATTTCGCCTTCCTGCGGCTTTTCCTTGGCGGTGTCAGGGATGATGATGCCGCCAGCCGTCTTCTCTTCGGACTCGACCCGGCGAACGACCACACGGTCATGAAGCGGGCGGAACTTCGTCTTTGCCATTTGATTTCCTCGGTCACAATGATGAGAAAGAATTCCTCCGTCCGGCGTCGCCGGACCTGTTAGCACTCCTTCTTTCAGAGTGCTAACGAGGCATGAGATAATCGGCCCCTTGCACAGTGTCAAGAAGACAGGACCGTTTCCTGTGAGATCCGGTGAATGCCGTTTCCTCTAGCTGGCGAGAATCATCGTCCAGTATCGCCATTCGGGCCGGTCGGGGCGGCTTGCCCAGGCAAGGCCGAAGCGATTGAAACGGGCATCCAGCATGTTGCGGCGATGCGGGGGTGAATTCATCCACATGTCGATGGCGCGCGCGGCGTCCATGCGGCCTTCGGCGATGTTTTCGGCCGCCGCGCCCCTGATGCCGTTGCCTTTCACCCTTGCGGTGAAGCCTTTCCCGAAGCCGGTCGCGTGATTCATCTTGCCCGACGCCGCCATGTAATGGGCCTGCTGCAGTGCGGCCCGCTCCAATTGGCGGTCGGCTGACAGCATGGACAATCCCTGCGTCTTGCGAATTTCAGCCATGGAGCCGCTAGCAGAGGTTGTTGCTCCGCCGCCCGCGCCCTGCCGGGGCAGGGAACCGCAGCCCGCCAAGCCGGCAAGCGCGAATATACCGGCGCCCAGCACCAGAGTGCGGCGGTTGAAACATGGTTCAGGAGCGGGAAAGGAAAGATCGGATCGGGACATGCTCATCAAGTCTGATAGGATTCGGATCGTGGCTTTTAGCGGGCAGGCGTGCAAAATTCGACCTGTATCCCCGCGATCCCCGACGCGCGCCCCGGTTGCGCGACAGTGGTGGTGAAATCTGTTAGGATGCGACCGTTTTGAAGCGGCAGCCTGGGGCGGCCATCCGGCGGTGACCGCCTCATCCTGCTTTGTCAGGGAGGAAGTCATGGCCAGTTTCCACGTTATGACGGATGCGCGCGGCCAGCGCGTTCAGCCCGTTGTCAGGCGCATCGGCGCGTCCGATATAGTTGACGCCCTGCGCCTTGGGCTGGACGACTTCCGGCAAAAGCCGTCTCACTATGTTTTCCTGTGCCTTATCTATCCGGTTGTCGGGCTGATCCTGACGCGCTGGACGACGGGGGCAGGGGCCATTCATCTCGTTTACCCGTTGATGTCCGGTTTCGCCTTGCTGGGTCCGTTCGCGGCGATCGGTCTTTACGAAATCAGCCGCCGGCGCGAACTGGGAATGGACGCTTCGTGGCGTCACGCAGTTCAGTTGCGCTACTCTTCGGCGCTGCCCTCGATCGCCGCCGTGGGCGTCATGCTTTTCGCGCTGTTCCTGCTCTGGCTTTATACGGCGCAATCCATCTACACGGCGCTTTTTGGCGACGCTGCGCCGGCTTCCTTCATGGCCTTCTTCAATGAAGTGCTCACGACAAGGCGGGGCTGGATGCTTATCCTGCTCGGCAATGGCGCAGGTCTCATTTTCGCCGTCGTTGCGCTGGCCACGACGGTCGTCGCCTTTCCGCTGATGCTCGAGCGTGACGCCGGGGCGGTCGCGGCAGTGGAAACCTCGATACGCGCGGTGGGGCTCAATCCGCTTCCTTTGACCCTGTGGGGTCTGATCGTGGCTGCCCTGCTGGTGATTGGCGCCATCCCGCTATTGGCCGGCCTGGCTGTGGTGATGCCGGTGCTGGGGCATTCGACCTGGCATCTCTATCGCAAGCTGGTGGAGCCCGACCGCTCCATGCGCCGGCCAATGTAGCTATCTGAAATGGAAAAGGCCCGGAGCTTCGCAGCCCGGGCCCTGCTTTCTCGGCTTTTCCTAGCTTGTGATGCGCAGGTTGGACAGTTCGTCGGCAATCTCGCGGAACGCGTTCGACAGATCGTTGCCGGCGGCGTTCCAGAACAGCTTGGCTGGTTTGGACGGATCATCCGGATCGCGCCGATTGCGCGAGTCGGATGAGCATTTCTTCAAACCGGCGATCTGATCCTTTACCTTGGAATCTTTCTTTGCCTCGGCCTCGAGGTCAAGCCCGACCGTCATGATCATTACGCCTGAAGCCTTGGCGTTCTCGCACAGAGTTTGCATTTTATCGTTCATTGCCCGCGAGTAGTTTTCATTCGTATACTGGGTCTTGTTGAAGCTGCTGCTCAGGCCCTGGAACAGACGGCCATAGTCATACGGCTTGTTGTAAGGAAGCAGGAACCCGTAATCGCCATAGATCGATTTGACGTTGTTATTGTCGACGGCAGCGGAGGTCGAGCCGTTAAGACGGCGAACGCTGCTGGGCGTGTAATAAGTGTTCGCACCATCGGTGAGCAGGATCACGACCTTGTCGTTGCCACGATCCGTTTCCGGCCGTCCTTCGGTAAACGGCTCAGCGCTGGAGAGCACGCGCCACCCCCAGGCGAGACCGCTGCCGACACTGGTGCCGCCCAGCGGCTGCATCGCGGAAATGGCGTCCTTGATCTGCTTCATGCCCGCAGTATTCGTAACATCCACCAGAGGCGTGATCGGCTGCGTGGTGCAGTTGCCGTTGGGGCCGTTACCCTGACCCATCTTATGCGAGCCGTAGGGAGCCACATAACCCAACTGCGTGCCGTTGCTCGACCTCACGTCGAAATACTTCGTCATGGTGTGCGGAGCGCGATTGCTTGCGGAGAGGCTTGAGTCCGACGGATCCCAAAACAGTTTGTTCTTTGTCGAATCTGTCGTGCTCGTGACTTTGGTGATCCAGTCATTGTAACCGTTGCTGGAATCGTCAGGGTAAAACATCGGAACGAACAGCGTTGCCGGGTTGCCCTCACGGGGGCGTTCGTCGGTGAGGTCATAGGGGTAGGGGCGTTGCTCGACGCAGCCTTCCCACTCGGCATAAGACGCCGTTTCCTTCTTATTGCTGTCTTTATAGTACTTCAGTTCGTCAAAAAGGGTGAAGCGTGTAACGATCTGGTTTTCCTGAGCGCCCCAGTCAGATCCGCTCTTGACGTAAACGTCTCCCTTCTTGGTTATTTTTTTGTTCGTTCCGGAGAAAGAGAAGGACGACCAGTTGAAATTTTCATGATGAATGGGAGATACCCCTCGTGTATCCATCCACGAAGCGTCTTTATTGTCTTTTCCGATATTAACCGAAGTGGCGAATGGCACGACTGCGAATTGGATGGGCTTTTCCAGTTGCTTCACGCTGTCAGCCTGATTGACCATCGTGGTGATCAGTTCGTCGGCGGCTTTTTTCAGCAACTCCATGCGTGTCTGCGTGGAACCTGTACCCTTGATATCCATGGAGCCGGAATTATCGAGCACCAGCGCCACTTCCAGCGTGTTCTTCAGGCGCACCTCGGAGCAGGTTCTGAAGTCGAAATCCCGTGATTGTTTGCCCATCAGCATTGCAGAAGCGGGCAGGAAATAGGGTGAATAGTTCAGCGTGGCGCACATCTCCATGGTGCCGCCGCCAACCACCTGGCTTGGAAGCCGGACGCTAAGACCGCTTTTGGCGGGAACGACATGGCGCAAATTGGCGAAATAGAAATCGTTGGCGTACGCTATCGCCTTCGCATCGCTTATTCCGCTTTGAAGCTCGCGCGCCGTGGCGATGTTGGCTGCATCGAGGGCATTCTGCGTATCCAGCCGCTGACGTGACATTTCCGAGTAGTCGACGGCAAGCGCCACGGCCCCCATCAAAGGCGCCATGATCAGGCCCGTCATCATCGCATAGTTGCCGCGCTTGTCGGCCAGGAATTTTCGCAACATCTGGCTTAAGCCCCCGCTGCCAAATAGTGGTGTCGAGGGCGCATAATCGCAGGAATGGTTAAATTTCGCGTTTGCGAAATTGCCTGAAAACGCGAGCGCATTTTCAATCGGCGTTAACCAGACGGCTGCCGGTCGCCACAGGAAAGCTGATGACAGGGCGCGGCGCATCGGCTAATCCGGGCGCTCGAAGCCATCAGTTCCGACAATCTCCCAAACCATGGACACGCCAGCCGATATGACGGTTCCTCTCCCCATCATTTCTTCGCTCGAGGCCATATCGGGCCGCTACGCCGCAATATTTTGCGATGTATGGGGCGTGGTCCACAATGGCGTGGAGCATTTTCCGCAAGCTACCGCAGCGCTCGCGGCCGCGCGTGAACGTGGCGTCGCGGTTGTGATGATCACCAATTCGCCGCGGCTGCGAACCGACGTCACCACGCAGATGCGGTCCATCGGCGTTCCGGACGGCGCCTATGACAGGCTGGTGAGTTCCGGTGATGTCACGCGCGATCTGATCGCCGAGGCTCCGCGTCGGATTTTTCACATCGGACCTGATCGCGACACCAATATCTATGACGGTCTCGGCGTCGAACTGGTCGAGGATTTCGAGGCGCAGGCCGTGGTCTGCACCGGTCCGTTCGACGATGAGACCGAGACGCCGGAAGACTATCATGATCTGCTTGTACGCTTACGGTCGCGCAATCTGCCGTTCATCTGCGCCAATCCCGACATCGTGGTGGAGCGCGGCGAAAGGCTGATCTGGTGCGCCGGCGCGATCGCACGCGATTACGGGCAGATGGGTGGGCGCACGCTGATTGCCGGAAAGCCCCATGCGCCAATCTATGAGGCTGCGTTTAGGGCGGCCGCCGAAGTTGTGGGACGCGATCTGGAGCGCCGCGAGATCCTTGCGATCGGCGACGGCATGATGACCGACATCAAGGGTGCGGCCGATAATGGCGTTGACGCGCTTTATGTTTCGGGCGGCATCCATGCCCGTGATTATGGCGCTCCCCTGACGCCCGATCCGCGAAAGCTGGCTGAGTTTCTGGAAAAGCATGGCTATGCCCCGGTGGCGATCATGCCCCGGCTGCAATAGGGCGTGCACATGCTGGCGCGTATTGCCGGAAATGTGCAACTGCCCGCTCAACTGCGGGGCGGCGTCGTGGCGATCGGAAATTTCGACGGCGTTCACCGCGGGCATCAGGCCGTGCTCGAACGCGCGCTTCAGGAAGCGCAGAAACGCGGCGTACCGGCTCTGGTTCTTACGTTCCATCCGCATCCCCGGAAGTTTTTTCGGCCGCAGGCGCCGCTGTTCGTGCTGACGCCATCCGAAATGAAGGCAAAGCTGCTGCACAAGCTCGGCTTTGCGGCGATGGTCGAGCAGGAATTCACTGCCGACTTTTCGACGAAGTCGGCCGAGGAGTTCGTTGGGTCAATTCTGCAGAACAATCTTGGAATCTGTCACGCCGTGACCGGATTCAATTTTCATTTCGGCAAAAATCGTCAGGGCGGACCGGCTTTCCTGATGGATGCCGGCGAACGGCACGGGTTTGGCGTGACGCTGGTCGATGCGTTTCGCGACGAAGGCTCCCATATTATTTCATCGAGCCGCATTCGCGAATTGCTGGCGCTGGGCGATGTGGAAGAAGCTGCCGGTCTGCTCGGTTATCGCTTTACGGTATGTGGCGAGGTCATCGATGGGCAAAAACTGGGGCGAACGCTGGGCTTCCCCACCGCAAACATGTGCCTGCCGGAAGAGGTCGAACTGCGCGAAGGCATTTATGCCGTGAGATTCCGCCGGGCCGACGGAAGCCTGCATAATGGTGTCGCCAGCTTCGGGCGTCGTCCTACAGTTAATGACAATGGCGCGCCGCTGCTCGAAACATTCGTGTTCGATTTCTCGGGCAGCCTCTATGGAGAGATCTGCGAAGTCTCGTTCTTCAGCTATCTTCGCGGCGAAGAAAAATTCGACGGCCTGGAAGCGCTCGTCGCGCAAATGAAACGCGACGAGCAGGAGGCGAGAGCGGTTCTGGCCGGCGTGCGGCCGCTGTCGGAACTCGACGCCGCCGTCAGTTTCTGACAGCTCCGCCTATTTCTTCAGAGCCAGCCCGAAGGCGATGAAGGCCCAACCCTGGAAGATCAGGTCGATGGCCAGGAACAGGCCAAGGATTTGCAGGCTGTTGACCGGCCAGCCGAGCGCGATGACCAGACCTGCGAGGATCGTGACCACACCGGCGGTGACGATCCAGCCGGAGCCCTTCTGTTCCCAGTTCTGATAGCCGACCCAGGCACGCAAGGCTCCCGATGCGACCAGGGCTACCGCCAGCAGGAAGGTGAGGACCACGGAGGCGAGCACGGGATTATAAAAGGCGAAGATGCCGGCCAGCGCGTAAAGCAGGCCGCTGGCGAGCCAGAAGAAGAAGCGGCCCCATGTCTTTACGCCGAAGGCATGAATGATCTCGACTACGCCTGAAAACAGCATCAGCCAGCCGACGAAATAGACCGATGCGACCGTGGCGATGACCAGATTGCCGAAGGCGACGCCGCCGAGGATGAGCAGCAGCACGCCAAGCGCCACGAACCATCCCCATTTGCCGCGAATCTCGTCGGTAACGCCGTTAAGCGTCCTGTTCTCGAAAGTCATGATGCCTCTCCTGATTGAGAACTTGTCCACCCATGCAGGTTAGTGCGGCCACCGGGCATCGTCCAGCGGGTCGCCTCGCTATAAAGTATCGGATTTAAAGCAAATTTTACCAAATCTCGCGCAACAGTCGTCTCAACTCCCATTTGTATCGTGTAGACGGTGAGACATGCGTGCGTTGAAAACCACATCCGCTCTGGCGGCGTTGATCGCTTTCGGCGCAGCCGCGCCGGCAAACGCAGGTGAGGGCGTTCGCGGATGGCTCTCCGGCGACTGGTATCTGACGGTTGGGGCGACCGGTCTCATTGCTCCCGACTTCGAAGGCGGCAAGAAATATCTGCTCAGCGCCACGCCCATCATTTCGCTGGGCAAGGCCGGAAATCCGGTTCGCTTCTCCTCGCGCAACGACAATATCTCGCTGGCGCTGGTCGATCAGGGCGATTTGCGGGTAGGCGTCGCCGGGAAGTTCCTCTGGAAGCGCGATAATGACGAGGACGCCCTGCGCGGGCTCGATCCGGTCAAATGGGGTGGTGAGATTGGCGGATTCTTCGAATTCTATCCGCTCGATTGGATGCGCATGAGGGCAGAAGTGCGACAGGGCGTTCGCGCTCACAAGGGCGTGGTCGCTGATATTGCGGTGGACGCCTTTCATGACGTGACGCCCGAGGTTCGTGTTTCCGGCGGGCCGCGCGCATCCTTTGCATCGTCGAAATATTTCGATTCCTACTATGGCGTAAGCGCGGATGAGCACAGCAGGTCGGGTATCAGCGAATACGATCCGGGGGGCGGCGTCCGTTCGGTCGGGGTCGGCGGCGCGATCACCTGGAAGGTATCCGATCCTGTCACCACCAGCCTGTTCGGCGAATATTCGCGCCTGATGGGACCAGCAGCGGATTCCAGTATCGTGCGCGAGCGCGGAACCCGGGATCAGTTCACGGTTGGTGTTTCGGCGACGTATCGTTTCGACTTCACCATGTAGCGGCTTTATTCTTGACCGCTCATGAGTTAGAAGCGCGGCCATGATACGCCAACCGCGCCAGGTCGCGTTCGCGATACGAATTACCAGCCCGGTGCTCCGGGCGGGCTGAGGTGGAACTCGCCTGCCGGAGCCGCCGGGAATTTTGGCGCGCGTCTCTCGCGCATTTTCCAGATTATGTGAACTCCAGGCCCAACGCCCATCGTGGCCGGGCAAGCACTATGGCGAACCGATGACCGATACCGTCGAAACGATCGATTATTCCAAAACACTCTATCTGCCGCAGACAAATTTCCCCATGCGCGGCGGTCTGCCGGAAAAGGAGCCGCAGATCGTGGCTCGCTGGCAGGAAATGGACCTCTATAAGATGCTGCGCGAGGACGCCGCCGGCCGGCCTAAATATGTGCTGCATGACGGCCCGCCCTATGCCAACGGCACCATCCATATCGGTCACGCGCTGAACAAGATCCTCAAGGACGTCATCACCCGCTCGTTCCAGATGCGCGGCTACGATTCCAACTATGTTCCGGGCTGGGACTGCCACGGTCTGCCGATCGAATGGAAGATCGAGGAGAAATATCGCGCCGCCGGCAAGAACAAGGACGAGGTGCCAATCAACGAATTTCGGCAGGAATGCCGGGAATTCGCCCAGCACTGGATCGAGGTGCAGACGGCCGAGTTCCTGCGTCTCGGCGTCATCGGCGACTTCAAGAAGCCCTACACGACGATGAATTTCCACGCCGAGGCGCGCATCGCCGGCGAATTGCTGAAGTTCGCCATGTCGGGCCAGCTCTATCGCGGCTCGAAGCCGGTGATGTGGTCGGTGGTGGAGCGCACCGCGCTGGCCGAGGCCGAGGTCGAGTATCAGGATTATGAGAGCGACACGATCTGGGTGAAGTTCCCGGTGCTCGGGGGGGCACCGGACCTGGCCGGAGCCTCCGTCGTCATCTGGACGACCACGCCGTGGACCATCCCCGGCAATCGCGCGGTCGCTTACTCGCCGCGTGTGGCCTATGGTCTCTATGAGGTTACGGGGGCGGAAAACGATTTCGGGCCGCAGCCGGGGGAGAAGCTGATCTTCGCCGACGCGCTTGCCGAAGAGTCCTTCGCCAAAGCCAAGCTGCAATTCAAGCGCCTGCAGGGCGTGAGTGCCGACGAACTGGCGGCCATCACATTGGCCCACCCGCTCGCCGGTTTGGGTGGCGGTTATGGGTTCACGGTTCCGGCGCTGGCCGGCGATCATGTCACCGACGATGCCGGCACCGGTTTCGTGCACACCGCACCGGGGCACGGCCGCGAAGACTTCGATGCATGGATGGACGCGGCGCGCGATCTCGCTGCGGGCGGCATCGACACCGCCATCCCCTTCACCGTTGACGATGCGGGCTTCTTCACCAAGGACGCGCCGGGCTTCGGGCCGGACCGCGAAGGTGGCGCGGCGCGTGTCATCGACGACAACGGCAAGAAGGGCGACGCCAACAAAGCCGTGATCGAAGCTCTGATCGCGGCCGACAAGCTGTTTGCGCGCGGACGGCTCAAGCACTCCTATCCCCATTCGTGGCGGTCCAAGAAGCCGGTGATCTTCCGCAACACGCCGCAATGGTTCGTCTACATGGACAAGGATCTTGGCGACGCCACCACGCTGCGCTCCCGCGCGCTGAACGCAATCGACGCCACCCGCTTCGTTCCTGCGGCGGGACAGACCCGGCTGCGCGCCATGATCGAGGATCGACCCGACTGGGTGCTTTCGCGGCAGCGCGCCTGGGGCGTGCCGATCTGCGTGTTCGCCGACGAGGATGGCGATGTCCTCAAGGACGAGGCCGTCAACGCCCGCATTCTGGAAGCCTTCGAAAAGGAAGGCGCGGATGCGTGGTTTGCCGAAGGCGCGCGTGAGCGGTTCCTTGGTTCGCGGGCAGGCGAGCCCTGGCGGATGGTGACCGACATTCTCGATGTCTGGTTCGATTCGGGCTCCTCCCACACCTTCACGCTGGAGGATCGTCCCGATCTGAAATGGCCGGCGGACGTTTATCTGGAAGGGTCTGACCAGCATCGCGGCTGGTTCCATTCCTCACTGCTTGAAAGCTGCGGCACGCGGGGCAGGGCGCCTTACGACACCGTCGTCACCCATGGTTTCACCATGGACGAAGACGGCCGCAAAATGTCGAAGTCGCTGGGCAATGTGGTCGTTCCGCAGGAGGTGATGGCAAAGTCGGGCGCCGATATCCTGCGCCTGTGGGTCATGACAACCGACTACTGGGAAGACCAACGGCTTGGCAAGAATGTGCTGCAAACCAATATCGACGCCTATCGCAAGCTGCGCAACACGATCCGCTGGATGCTGGGCACGCTCGCCCATGACGAGGGTGAGGATGTGCCGCTGGCCGACATGCCGGAGCTTGAGCGGCTGATGCTGCACCGGCTTGCCGAACTCGATGCGGTCATGCGCTCCGGTTATGACGGCTTCGAATTCAAGCGAATCACTCGCGCGCTCATCGACTTCATGGTTGTCGAATTGTCGGCGTTCTACTTCGATATCCGCAAGGATTCGCTGTATTGCGACGCGCCGTCGAGCCTGAAGCGCAAGGCCTCAGTGCAGGTGGTGCGCCACCTGTTCGATTGTCTGGTGACGTGGCTTGCGCCCATGCTGCCGTTCACAACGGAAGAAGCGTGGGGCGAACGCTATCCGCAGGCGCGCTCCGTGCATCTTGCGCAGTTCCCGGAAATTCCGGCTGGCTGGCGCAATGACGAACTGGCCGCCAAGTGGCGCAAGGTGCGGCAGGTTCGCAGTGTCGTCACCGGCGCGCTCGAACTGGAGCGGGCCAACAAGACGATCGGTTCGTCGCTGGAGGCGGTGCCGGTCGTTCATGTCACGGATGAGACGCTGAGGGAGGCGATCGCCGATGTCGACTTCGCCGAAATCAGCATCACCAGTGATCTTGTCGTCTCTCCGGATGCCGCCCCGGACGGGGCGTTCACCCTGCGCGAAGTGCCCGGCGTCGCGGTTGTCATCGAAAAAGCGGTGGATCGGGGCCTGCGCAAATGCGCGCGGTCCTGGCGCTATACCGCCGATGTCGGCAGCGATTCCGCATTCCCGGATGTTTCCGCACGTGATGCGGCAGCGCTGCATGAGTTGCAGAATCTCGACCGTCTTTGAGACGGTTTGGGCGCCGCGCTCCCTGTGCGCGTTGCCCTTCAGCCGGGCTTGAGGTAAAGACCTTGGCTTCCGCCGACAAATTGTCGCCGGATTTTCCGTTACAAGGGCAGGGTAGAGTTTGCCCGTGCCCGGCCGGCATACAAGCAGGGGGCCGTTCCAAGTGAGTTTCTTCGGCATGAATGACACCCGATGCGGCCGTTTGGCCATGCTGGCTTCGCTCGCGGCTTCCGGCGCAATGCTCGCCGGCTGCGTGTCGTCTCCAACCTATGGAACCGACAGGACAGCCACGGAGCAGCTTGCCACCGATCTCAGCAGCGCACTGACCTTTGCGCCGCCGAAGCGCGAACGGATCGATTACAAGCCGCGCCCTGAACTCGTGAAGCCGGCTCCTGGTCAGAAGGGAAACCTGCCCGCGCCACAGGACAGCGTGGTCCAGACGGCCAGTGGCCAATGGCCGGAATCGCCAGAGCAGCGGCGGGCGCGTATCAGGGAAAGTGCGACCGCCAATCAGGACAACCGCTTCTATGAGCCGGAGATCACCAATGATCTTCCGGCACGGACCGCATCCGTGCCTGTCGCTTCGGATAAATTCGATCCCACCGAGAACGCTCGTGTGGCCAAGGGCCAAAGCTCGGAAGTACAGAAGCGCCTGGCGCAGTCTCGTCAGGGCAACCCGACCACGCGCCGCTATCTCAGCGAGCCGCCGCTGGATTACCGTGTGGCGGCAAACACCGCCCCTCAGGATGAGCTGGGCGAGGACGAATACGTCAAGGAACGTCGCCTGAAGCGCGCCGCCTCCAAGAAGGGCGGTATGTTCGACTGGCTGCCGTGGTAGATATTTCCTTCGGGATTTTGGGTGCTTAGCGCCGCGTCCTGAAGAATCCTTTCAATAAGGCGGACGCATCGGTTTCCCCCAGGCCAGAATAGACATCTGGCACATGGTGGCACGTCGGCTGCGAGAAAAATCGCACGCCCGAAACGATGGCTCCGCCTTTCTCGTCAGTTGCGCCGAAATAAACCCTGCGCAGGCGCGCAAAGGAGATGGCCGCCGCGCACATGGTGCACGGCTCAAGCGTCACATAAAGATCGCAACCGCACAGGCGTTCGGCCGTAAGTTTTGCAGCCGCCTCACGGATTGCGAGCATCTCCGCATGGGCGGTGGGATCCGCCAGTTCGCGCGTGCGGTTTCCGGCGGCCGCAATGACGGCGCCGTCGCAAACGAGCACCGCTCCGACAGGCACTTCACCGCGCCTTGCCGCTTCTTGCGCCTGCTGAAGCGCCAGGCTCATGAAGTCAGTGCGCTTCATGCAAGCAGTTCTCCTATTATCCCCTCGCATGCCGGGGGTTCACCTGCTATCTAGCCCGCCAAACGAGCAAAAACCACATGACCGAAGACGACAAATCAAAACGAAAGCCTGGTGCGAAACCCGGGGGCGGCCGAGGACCAGGCGCTGGTAAACCGGCCGGCAAGGGCTTTGCCAAGCGGCCGGGCGGGGATTCTCGCCCGAAACGCAAGTTCGATGCGCCCAAGCGCAGTGATGAACCGAGGAAATTCGAAGGCGGAGAACGCCCAAAGCGCGATTTCGATCGGGATGAGCGGCCGAAACGTGACTTCAAGCGCTCCGACCGACCTGAGAAAGCCGAAGCCGGAGCCGAGCGACCTTTCCGCAAAGGTCCCCGGCCAGAAGGCAAGCCGTTCCGCAAACGCGAGGGTGAGGACCGCCCCTTCCGGCCAAGAGAAGGCGAGGCGCGCCATGTCGAAAGGGGTGACAGGCCGCAACGCGATTTCCGGCAGGAAAGGCGTCCGCGCGAGGATGGAGAATCGCCACGCAATGCGGGCGGTCCCGGTAAGGGGCCGCGCCCTGGCGGCAAGCCTTTCGTAAAGCGGGAAGGGGGCGATCGACCCTTCACGCCGCGTGGAGAGCGTGGGTTTGGCCCGCGCAAGGAAGAGCGCGCCGATCGTCCGAAGCGCGACTTCGGCGGCGAGCGTAAAGCTGCCGGACCGTTCAAGCCGCGTCCGGTGGATGCGGAACAGGAAAGCGGTGAGCGCATCGCCAAGCGTCTGGCGCGTGTCGGCATCGCCTCGCGTCGGGATGCCGAGGAGTTGATCGCCGCCGGACGCATTCGCGTCAATGGCGTGGTTCTTGAATCTCCTGCCTTCAATGTGCAGCCGAACGACGTGATCCTTCTCGATGGTGTCGAGATACCACCCATCGAGCGCACGAGGCTGTTCCTGTTCCATAAGCCGGCAGGCGTCGTCACCACCAACCGGGACCCGGAAGGACGTCAGACCGTTTTCGACGTGCTGCCCGCCGAGCTGCCGCGGCTGATGACAGTCGGGCGTCTGGACATCAACACGGAAGGCCTGCTTCTGCTCACAAACGATGGCGGGCTGGCGCGCGTTCTTGAACTGCCGGCGACCGGCTGGCTTCGGCGCTACCGGGTGCGCGTCCATGGCAAGGTGGACGAAAAGGCGCTGGCCGACCTCAAGAACGGCATTGCGGTTGACGGCGTTTTCTATGGGGGAGCGGAGGCTGCGCTCGAACGCGTGCAAGGCTCCAATGCGTGGATCAATATCGGCTTGCGCGAAGGCAAGAACCGTGAAGTGCGCAATATTCTGGGCGCGCTCGGCCTGGACGTGAACCGCCTCATCCGCATCTCCTATGGCCCGTTCCAGCTCAACGAGTTGCCGGAGGGCCATGTGCTCGAAATCAAGGGACGCATGCTGCGCGAGCAGCTTGGCGAAAGGCTGATCGAGGAATCGGGAGCCAATTTCGATGCGGATATTTCAAAACCCTTCTCCAACAAGCCGGTAAGGCAACAACATCGCGCAGGTGACGATGCAGCGGAAGCACGGCCTGCGAAGAGACCGTCGCGGCTCGATATAGGCGAAGGCGGTCTTATCAAGCGCCGAAAGATGCGCGAGAGCGGCCGCGAGGAAGCGCTCGGCAAGCTTTCCACACGCCCGAAGCCGGGCTTCGGCGGGAAGCCGGCACGCAAGGACGAAGGCGGCAGGGAGGGGTTGCGTCGCAAGGAGCGGCCACCGCTCGATCCTCCGGGTCAGCGCAAGGCCAATGTCTGGATGGCGCCGGGCGCGCGTCCGGTTCGTGAGGGCGAAGCCACTACGGAAAAACGCGATGCCAGACCGCCGCGCAAGCCGGTCGGGCGTGGTGGCCCCCGAGGCGGCGCGGGCAAGGGACCTAAGAGGTCGTAGCATGCGAATCGTGGGTGGTGCGCTCCGCGGCCGGCCTCTGGCGACTCCGCGCTCCGATTCCATCAGGCCGACCACGGACCGCGCGCGCGAGGCCGTGTTCAACATGCTTGCCCACCGCTTCGCCGACAAACTGGAAGGCGCGCGCGTGCTGGACCTTTTCGCCGGCACGGGAGCGCTTGGGCTGGAAGCCTTGTCGCGCGGAGCTTCGCATGCCGTCTTCATCGAGGAATCGGCGGAGGGGCGGGGGCTTATCCGCACCAATGTCGAGGCCTTCGGCCTTACCGGACGCACCAAGATATTTCGCCGCGATGCAACGGAAATTGGCGATATCGGCACCCTGTCCCCATTTGGGTTGATCTTTGCCGATCCGCCCTATGGCAAGGGGTTGGGCGAGCGCGCGTTGAAAAGCATCCGCGCAGGGGGCTGGCTGGAGCCGGGGGCTCTGTGCATCGTTGAGGAAGCCGCGTCTGTTCCATTCGAGCCCGGCGCGGACTTCTCCATCCTTGATGAGCGCGGATACGGTGACACGGTGATCCGCTTCATCGCCGCCGCCTGACTTCCGCCGCGTTCGGCCTCCACATCACCCGCAATCCTCGCGATTCGGATCATGATCAACCGGAGCCTGCAATGACACCAACCAGAAACCGGCTATGCGCGATGTTTTTGGGGGCGTCGCTGGGCCTCGGCGTTCTTCCGGCGACAGCAGACACCGAGTCGGCCAAGGAGACGAAAATCTCCAGCTTCACGCTCGATAACGGCATGGAGGTGGTTGTCATCCCGGACCACAGGGCGCCGATCGCTACGCATATGGTGTGGTACAAGGTGGGCAGCGCCGACGAGCCGCCGGGAAAGTCGGGAATAGCCCATTTCTTCGAGCACCTGATGTTCAAGGGCACCAGCAACCACGCGGCCGGCGAGTTCGACCGCGCTGTGGCCGGGATCGGCGGCAACAACAACGCCTTCACCTCCTACGACTACACTGCCTATTTCGAGACGGTGCCGGCCGATGCGCTGGAACAGATGATGGCGTTCGAGGCAGACCGGATGCGCAATCTGGTGCTTAGCGACGATGTGATCGCCACCGAGCGCGATGTGGTTCTGGAAGAACGCCGTTCGCGGATCGATAACGATCCGAGCGCGCTTCTGGACGAGGAAGTCAGCGCCACGCTCTGGCAAAATCAGCCCTACCGCATCCCGGTGATCGGCTGGGTGCAGGAGATGGAACAACTGAACCGCGCCGACGCACAAGCCTTCTATGACCGTTACTATACACCGAACAACGCTGTTCTGGTGGTCGCCGGAGATGTCGAGGAAGAGGCCGTGAAAGCCATGGCCGAACGGACTTACGGCAAGATCGCGCGCGGGCCGCACCTACCGCCGCGTCAGCGCCCGGTCGAGCCCGAGCAGAACACGAAACGCACCGTCTCGCTGACCGACGAGCGGGTGAGCGTGCCAAGCTTTTCGATGCAATGGGTCGTTCCGTCCTACCACACGGCCGGGCCGGGCGAGGCTGAATCGCTCGACCTTCTTGCCGAGATACTGGGCGGCGGAATGCGCAGCCGGCTCTATCAGGAACTGGTGGTCAGGAAGCAGATCGCCGTCAGCACCGGCGCCTCCTATAACGGCACGATGCTCGACGATACGAGCTTCACGGTCTATGGCGCTCCCGTCGGGCAAGCTTCTCTTGAGCAGGTAGAGAAGGCGGTCGCTGCCGAGATCGCCCGGATCGCCGAGGACGGCGTTTCGGCTGACGAGCTTGAGAAAGCCAAGAAGCGGTTTGTCCGCGCCACGATTTTCGCTCGGGACCGGCAATCGGCAATGGCCAACATCTTCGGCAGCACGCTGGCGACGGGCGGATCCGTCCGGGATATTCAGGAATGGCCGGATCGTATCGGCAAGGTCACGCCGGAACAGGTGAAGGCGGCCGCGGTCCGCTATCTGCTGCCGTCACGGTCGACTATCGGCTATCTTCTTCCGCAGGCAAAAGGCGGGAACTGAAACCATGCAGAAGTATTCCGCCCCGCTGCAACGTGTCGCTATCCAGTTCGTCACGCTGTTGGTTTTTCTGCTGGTTATGGCGTCGCCAGCGCGCTCCGACGTGAACATTCAGGAAGTGCATTCGGAAAAGGGCATAACCGCCTGGCTTGTCGAGGATTATACGGTTCCCATTGTCACGTTGCGGTTCGCCTTTGAAGGTGGCAGCTCGCAGGATCCGGTTGGCAAGGAGGGCCTTGCAAACCTGATGAGCGGCCTTTTCGACGAGGGTGCGGGCGATCTGGATAGCGACGCCTTTCAGGAAAAGCTGGATGATGCCGGCGCCGAAATGCGCTTCTCCAGCTCGCGCGACGCGATTTATGGCGGAATGCGGATTCTGGCCGAGGACAGGCAGGCGGCATTCGACCTGCTTCGCCTTGCAATATTGGATCCGCGTTTCGACCAGCAGCCCGTGGATCGCATTCGCAACCAGATACTCACCGGCATAGACGCCGCCGAGCGCGATCCTAACGCGCAGGCGAGAAAGCAATGGATGCGCGCGATCTATGGCGAACATCCCTACGCGCGGCCCGACGAAGGCACGAAGCAAAGTCTGGCCGGGATCACAGCCGATGATTTGCTGTCCTTCCAGAAATCCCAGTTCGCCCGCAGCGGCCTGCATGTCGCTGTGGTGGGGGCGATCGATGCGGAAACATTGAAAGATGATCTCGACCGCCTGTTCGGCGACCTGCCGGAACAGCAGGACTTGCAGCCTGTCCCGCGTGCCGATCTGAAGCTTGGACAGGAAGTCGCCGTGTCTTACGATCTTCCGCAAACCTCGATCCAGATGGCGTTTCCCGGTATCGAGCGCACCGATCCGGATTTCTATGCGGCCATGCTGATGAACGAGATACTGGGCGGCGGCACCTTCACCTCACGTCTTTTCGAGGAAGTCAGGGAAAAGCGCGGTCTGGCTTACTCGGTCGGTTCGATCCTTTCCAATCGCCGCTATTCCGCGTCGCTCGGAATAAGCACTGCAACCCGCTCCGACCGGGCTTCCGAAACGATTCAGGTCATACGCGACGTCGTCAGGCGGATGGCGAATGAAGGTCCGAGCGCGGCCGAGCTTGAAGCGGCGCGAAAATATATGATCGGGGCCTATGCCATCAACAATCTCAATTCGTCGGGCGCGGTGGCCAGCACGCTGGTGGAACTGCAGCTTGCCGATCTTGGCAGGGACTACATATCGCGCCGCCCGGGGTTGCTGGAAGCGGTGACTGTCGATGATGTGACGAGGGTGGCCAAGCGCCTGCTTAGCGCCGAGCCTGCTATTCTGCTCGTAGGGCCCGACATGAAAAAGGCAGGCGCGCAATGAGCCCAACCTTCGGAATAGCTTTCGGAGGTGGAGGAGCACGCGGGCTCGCCCACATCCATGTCGTTGAGGCTTTCGATGAACTCGGCATCAGACCAGCGGCCATTGCGGGCTCGTCCATAGGCGCAATCATCGGGGCGGCCATGGCGTCGGGAATGAGCGGTCGCGACATTCGCCACTACTCACACTCGATACTGGCGCGCCGCTCCGAGGTTGCAAGCCGCATCTGGCAGGCGCGCCCGGAAAGCCTGGCTGATCTGATGAAGGGGGGCCTTCACGTAAGCCAGTTCAATGTCGAACGCGTCATCAAGGCGTTTCTGCCCGAAACCATTCCCGATACATTCGAGGCGTTGCAGATACCCCTCAAGGTGACGGCCACCGACTATTACGGCCACAGGCAGATGGTTCTGGAGGAGGGCGACCTTTACTCCGCGATTGCCGCATCCGCCGCAATTCCGGCTGTGTTCCGGCCGGTGGTGCGGGACGGCAAGATGCTGATCGACGGCGGCATCTACAATCCGGTTCCGTTCGACCTGATAGGCCATGAAGCCGACATCGTGGTTGCTGTCGACGTGATTGGCGGGCCGGTCGCGAACGGCTCCCGCAATCCGTCCTCGGTGGACCTGATGTTCGGTGCGACCCAGTTGCTGATGCAATCGATCATCGACAACAAACTTACTCAAGCGCGCCCGGATGTTCTGGTGAGGCCGCCGGTCTCGAAATTCCGGGTGCTCGATTTCCTCAAGATCGACGCGGTGTTGGAGGAAACCTCCGCCGTCAAGGATGAGGTCAAGCGCAAGATCGATGAAGCATTGAACGCCAGATACGAGCCGCAACGGCACTGATTGCAGCTTGACGCCGCTGAACGGCCTTTCGCCATTGCGAAAGCGGAACGCCGACAATAGATGGAGGCACAGGGTTTGCACTTCCTGCGCCCTCACGGGAATTCGACATGACTGACAAGATCAATGCCGCAAAGCTTACCGATCGCGTTTCGGCGCTGGTCGAGGCGGCGAGCAAGGCCGGCGCGGACGCCGCTGACGCCGTGGCGATACTCAGCCGTTCCTCCGGGGTGAGCGTACGGCTTGGCAAGGTTGAAGGCACCGAATCTTCGGAAAGCGAGGACGTTTCGCTGCGTGTTTTCGTCGGTAAGCGGGTCGCCAGTGTTTCCGCAACTGCAGCGTCCGATCCCGCCACTTTGGCGGAACGTGCGGTCGCCATGGCGAAGGTGTCGCCGGAAGACCCATATCAGGGACTCGCAGACAAGACCCTTCTTGTGCGCCAACCGGTCGATCTCGATCTTTTTGACGCGACCGAGGTGCAGGCCGAAAGGCTGAAAGAGGATGCGTTGGCGGCGGAGTCCGCCGCCCTTGCCGTGAAGGGCGTCACCAACTCGGGTGGCAGTGGCGCAAGTTCCGGGATGGGCGGGCTCGTGCTCGCCACTTCCGGTGGTTTTGTCGGCCACTATGCCGTAACCCGCTTTTCCCGTTCCGCCAGCGTGATCGCCGGTGAAGGCACCGGCATGGAGCGCGATTACGAATATTCCTCACGCCAGCATTTTTCCGATCTGGATTCGCCCGAGGAGATCGGCCGCAAGGCTGGCGAAAGAACGGTGAAGCGGCTGGGCGCGCGCAAGGCCGCAACAGGACCGGTCAACGTTATCTACGATCCGCGCGTGGCGCGTGGAGTCGCTGGACATCTGGCAGGCGCGATCAATGGCGCGGCCGTCGCTCGCAAGACCAGCTTCCTGCGCGATATGATGGGCCGCAAGATCGCCAATGTCTCAATCACCGTGACCGACGATCCGTTGCGCCGGCGCGGGCAGGCCTCGCGTCCTTTCGATGGAGAGGGCGTGGCCGGCGAAAAACTGGTGATGGTCGATCAGGGCGTGCTGAACCATTGGCTGCTTTCGACTTCGGCGGCGCTGGAGCTTGGACTTGCAACCAATGGCCGTGGTTCGCGCCATGGTTCCTCGGTCTCGCCGTCCTCCACGAATTTTTCCATCGAGGCGGGAACCGCGACGCCGCAGGAACTGATAAGCGGATTGAAATCAGGTTTCTATGTCACCGAAGTGTTTGGGCAGGGCGTCAATATGGTCACCGGCGAGTATAGCCGGGGCGCTTCCGGGTTCTGGATCGAGAATGGCGAGCTGGCCTATCCGGTGGCCGAGGTGACCATCGCCTCCAACCTGAAGGACATGTTCCAGAACATGATCCCCGCCAGCGATCTGGATCGCAACTTCGGGACTGCGGCGCCGACACTGCTCATTGAAGGAATGACTCTTGCCGGAAGCTGATGTCCGAAAACTGCCTTCGCCTGCAGAAGACCTTGCCCTTCTGCGGGCCGCCGCACGGGAGGCCGGTCGCATAGCGATGGGCTATTTCGGCAAGGACCCGCAGGTGTGGATCAAGGAGGGGTCCTCGCCGGTCAGCGAGGCCGACTACGCTGCCGACAGGTTCTTGCGCGATACGCTGCTGCAGGCCCGGCCCGACTATGGCTGGCTGTCGGAAGAGACCGCCGACGATCTCGGGAGGCTGAAAGCCCGGCGGACCTTTGTCGTCGATCCGATCGATGGAACGCGTGCCTTCATCGCCGGCAACCCGACATGGTGCGTCAGCGTGGCGGTGGTGGAGCAGGGCAGGTCGCTGGCCGGCGTTCTCGATTGCCCCGCCAAGGGCGAAATTTTCTGGGCGACCCGTGGCGGCGGCGCGTTTTTGGATGGAAACCGGCTGAATGTCGCGGCGATCGGACCACAACCGTCGATAGCCGGGCCGAAAACCCTGATCGACCAACTTGAACCCGGCCTGCTCGCGCAGAGCAAGCGCGTGGACTATGTACCGTCGCTGGCCTACCGGCTGGCGATGATAGCGGACGGGCGCATCGACGCCAGTTTCGTCAAATCGGATTCGCATGATTGGGATCTTGCCGCAGCAGCGCTGGTGCTTGAGGAAGCCGGTGGCGTCCTGCTCAACTCCGGGGGAGATGCGCCGCGCTTCGCTACGGAACTTATCCGCCATGGAGAACTGGTGGCTGGTAGCGGCGAGCTTCTGCAAAAGCTTTTCCCGGTTATTGCCGGTCCTGAAAACGCACGGGCCCAAATGCCGGTTTAGCGCTGGCGCATGTTTCAAAATCCGCCGGTTTGGATTAGACCAAGCACGGTGATTTTCAGCTAGAGGACGAATATGAGCAGCGGTGACGACAAGCAGCTCCTGCATCTGGTGTTCGGCGGTGAACTCAAGGAGCTTGGCAGCAATGAGTTCCGTGACCTCAATGCGCTCGATATGGTGGGCATCTACCCGAATTATCAGGCCGCCCACACGGCCTGGAAGGCCAAGGCGCAGGCAAGTGTTGACAACGCCCATATGCGCTATTTCGTCGTGCATCTGCACCGGCTGCTCGATCCGCAGAACAAGGCCGACGCTTGAGCATGAAGCAGGAAACCGCACCGGTCCAGGCTGCACAAAACGCCTCCGGTGACAAACGCCAGAAGGCGTCCAAACGGCTGTGGCGTCGCATTCGCCAGCCCCTGGCGCAGTCGCGTTTTGCAAAATCCGCAATCGCCACGCTGCTGGCGCAGGCTTTGCGCTTCATCCGGCTCACCAATCCCTTGACGAAGGAATCCACGGCCATCGCCGGCGGCGAATATGGGCATCTTGAGCCTGGCATTATCGCTCTGTGGCATGGCCAGCATCTTATGGCGCCGGTCTTTTACCCCAAGGGCCGGCCGCTCGTCGCCATGGTGTCGCGCAGCGCCGATGCGGAACTCAACGCGCTGGTCGTGGAGAAATTCGGCATCGAGGCGGTGCGCGGATCCGGTGGCCGTGAAAATGCCCGCCATCTCGACAAGGGCGGAGCCAAGGCGCTGATCGCCCTCAAAAAGTCTCTGGTCGCAGGCAAGAACGTAGCCATGATCGCAGATATTCCGCATGGCACGCCGCGTGACGCCGGACTTGGCATCGTTCTGCTTGCGCGCCTTTCAGGCCGCCCGATCTTGCCGGCCGCCATAGCCACCAGCCGCCGCAAGGTGCTGGAAAGGAGCTGGGACAAGACGACCATCAACCTGCCTTTCGGCCGATCCTCGATTGTCGTGGGCGCCCCCGTTTTCGTGCCCAAGGATGCCGATGACGCCGAGATGGAGCTCAAGCGGCAGGAGGTGACCGCCTCTCTGAACGCGGCGACGGCCAGGGCATACGGCCTCGTGGATGCGAGGTCATGAGCGAGCGGGCCGCCCGGACCCTGCTGACGCTCTACCGCTATGCCGGCGCGGCAGCCTATCCGCTGATGGGACCCTATGTCGCCTGGCGCGCTTCCAAGGGCAAGGAAGATAAGGGGCGCACGCGAGAGCGCTACGGCTTTGCCGGCCATGAGCGTCCCGAAGGACCCCTGATCTGGGTGCACGCCGCCAGCGTTGGCGAAACCATCGCCGTCGTGCCTCTGGTTCAGACCATACTGGGCTATGGGGTCAATGTCGTTTTGACCACAGGCACCGTGACCTCGGCCAAGGTAGTGCGCGAGCGGCTTGGCGACAGCGTTATCCATCAATATGTGCCGCTGGACCTGAAGCCGGCCGTGAGCCGTTTCCTGGAGCACTGGAATCCGGATCTGGCCATTATCGCGGAGTCCGAAATCTGGCCGATGACCATTCTGGAACTGGGCGCGCGCAATGTGCCGCAGGTATTGGTCAACGGGCGCATGTCGGACCGCTCTTTCGCTTCGTGGAAGAAGCGGGCGAGCCTTGCCGAAGCGTTGTTCGAGAATCTCGCACATGTCGTGGCGCAATCCGAGATCGATGGCGAGCGCTTCCGTGCCTTGGGCGCGCGACCCGTCACCGTGTCGGGCAACCTGAAGGTGGACACACTGCCGCCGCCGGTTGACGAGAAGGCTTTGCAGACGATCACGCGCCAGATCGGCAAGCGCCCTACCTGGGCCGCCGTTTCCACCCATGAAGGCGAGGAGCAGATGGCGGCTGAAATCCACGCGGCCCTGCGCAAGCGTCATCCCGGCCTGCTGACGATTGTGGTGCCACGGCATCCGCCACGCGCGGACGAACTGGCGCAGCAGATCAGTTCCATGGGCCTCAAGCTGGTGCGCCGCAGTTCGGGCGAGCCTGTGGCCGCCGACACCGATATTTTGCTGGGCGATACGATCGGCGAGATGGGTCTGTATCTGCGCCTGACCGAGATTGCTTTCGTCGGCCGTTCGCTGACGGGGACAGGTGGGCAGAACCCACTCGAACCGGCCATGCTGGATACAGCCGTTCTGTCTGGAAAGAATGTACAGAATTTTCGCGATTCCTATAAGAACCTCCTGGAGCGCGGGGGGGTGAAACTGGTGCGGGACCGGAACATGCTGGCTGGAGCGGTGAACTATCTGCTTCTCAACGAGGAAGCACGGCGCAACATGATCGCTGCGGCGTCTGCAACCGTACAGGATATGCGTGGCGCGTTGGCCGCCACGATGAAGGCGCTTGAACCCTTCATTCACCCTCTGATCGTACAGGCCCGCCTGCGTCGGGCAAGCAAGGGCTGACATGGCCAGTGAAGCGCCGCCGTTCTGGTGGGAAAAGCCGGATTGGCGCGCCTTCGCCCTTTCACCCCTTTCGGCCATCTATGCAGCCGTTGCAGGCCGCCGCCTGCGCAGGGCGCCACGGGAAAAAATTCCCGCCCCCGTGCTGTGCGTGGGTAACTTCACCGTAGGCGGAACCGGCAAGACTCCCGTCGCGATCGCACTCGCCGGCCAGGCTCGCGACATGGGTTTTTCACCCGGAATTCTCTCGCGCGGACATGGTGGAGGCTTTTCCAGCCCGCACATTGTCGATCCTCACCACGACGCGGCGAAGCATGTCGGCGACGAGCCGCTGCTTCTCGCCGAACACGCGCCGGTCGCGGTGTCGGCGAACCGCGCCGCGGGCGCGCGGCTGCTGCTTGAGGGATATGGTTGCGATTTCCTGATCATGGATGACGGCTTCCAGAGTGCGCGCATCCATATCGACTACGCGCTGATGGTGGTGGATGGGCGCTACGGTCTCGGCAACGGCCGGGTCATCCCCGGCGGGCCGCTGCGCGCAAGGGTCGTCGACCAGCTCGTCTACACCCATGCGCTGCTGCGCATGGGTGAGGGTAGCGCGGCAGACACGATTGTGCGGCAGGCCGCGCGCGCGGGAAAACCGGTGTTCGACGCAAGGTCGCGTTCGCGCGATCCTGGACGCTTTGCAGGACGACGTTTTCTTGCATTCGCCGGCATAGGTCATCCCGACAAGTTCTTCGATAGCGTATCGGGAACCGGAGCCACGGTCGCGCAGTCGCGGCCATTTCCCGACCATCATTTCTATGCCGCGGATGAGCTGGAGGAGTTGTTGACGACGGCGCAGGCCGGCGGTCTGGAACTGGTCACGACAGCCAAGGATGCCGTACGGCTGCGCCATGGGGCGGCCAGTCCGGATTTTTTGCAGCGCCTGAACGTGCTGGAGATCGAAACCGTGTTCGATCAGAAACTGGCCCCGGCCAGGATCATCAGGGAAACGGTCGAAAGCTGGAAACTGCGGCGTCTGGCGGGCTGAGGTCGTCCTACTTCATGCGCTCCCGCATATGCGGGTTCATTTCAAGCTCGCGCTCGAAGGAAACCTTTGCGCTGACGTAAGGTTCCTGCCGTTCGACGCTCCAGTATCTCAATTCGTCCAGCGTGATGTGCTCGCCCGTCACGGCGCAGCGGACAAAGGAGCCGGGGCTGGTGACCTGAAAGTCACCATCGAGATAACGGATGCGGGCCTCACGGCTGCCGGGACCATCAAAGCGGTTCATCATGGAAGCGTACCAGGTTCAATCGGCATGTCATCGCTGCAAAAAGCGGCAAGGTCAAGGTCAGGCCCGGATGGTCAGCGCCTGCCGAAAAGGCGCTCGATGTCGGCCAGCTTGAGTTCGATATAGGTCGGGCGACCGTGATTGCAGGTTCCGGACCCCGGAGTCGCTTCCATCTGCCGCAGAAGAGCGTTCATTTCCTCCGGCTTGAGCCGCCGGCCAGAGCGCACCGAACCATGGCAGGCCATGGTCGCGGCGATGTGGTGGAGCCGTCCGGTCAGCGTCTCCGTGGTGTCGTGATCGGCGATCTCGTCGGCAAGATCGCGCACCAGTTGCTGAACATCGACTTCGCCAAGCATGGACGGCGTCTCGCGCACCGCCACTGCGCCCGGGCCGAACCGCTCCAGGCGCAATCCAAAGCGCGCAAGTGTTTCGGCGTGTGTCGCGAGGCGCTCCGCATCGTCCTGCGGCAGATCGACGATTTCCGGCAGGAGCAGCATTTGCGAAGGAACGGCGCGCGCATGCAGCGCCCTTTTCAGCTCCTCATAGACAAGTCTTTCATGCGCGGCATGCTGATCGACGATGATGAGCGAATCTTCGGTCTGGGCGACGACATAGTTTTGGTGAACCTGGGCGCGCGCGGCTCCGAGCGTGAGGCTTTGCAGCGCCTCATCCCCCATGGCCTGGCTGGCGCGCATATCCGCGCTCGTTGCTTCTGTCGAGGTAAAGGAGGTTTGCCCGCTTTCGGTGAAGCCGCCCACCCTGTCCGACGGCCTCATATCGAGAGGTCTGTGGACGGAGCCGTGCATATCGAAACCCGCCATGGCCCGGGACGACGCCTGCCCTCCCGGGAAATAGGGGGCTGAACCGTTTCGGTGTTCGGAGGCAGGCCGGAAGGCCGCCATCATGCCGGCTGCGCCGGTGGTTGCTGCACGGATGCCCGCATCCGCCAGCGCCTGACGGATCGCGCCGACGATGAGGCCGCGCACCAATCCCGGGTCGCGGAAACGCACATCGGCTTTCGCCGGATGCACATTGACGTCCACCGTGGCGGGGTCGAGCGTCAGGAAAAGCACGGTCACGGCATGACGATCCCGTGGGAGCACGTCGGCATAGGCGCCCCTTATCGCGCCGGCGAACAGCTTGTCGCGAATGGGCCGGCCGTTCACATAGGCATATTGCTGGAGCGCATTGGCGCGGGTGTAGGACGGGATCGAAACATATCCTTCCAGCCGCACGCCTTCGCGCATGGCGTCGATGGGAATCGCATTGTCGGCGAACTCCCGCCCCATGACCTGCGCGATACGCTCCAGCCGGCCTTCAGGCGTATCGCTGGCCGCCGGCAGATCAAGAGTGGAGCGATCGGCGCCCGCCAGCGTGAAGCGCACGGTTGGAAAAGCTATCGCTATACGCCGGACGATGTCGGTGGTCGCTGTGCTTTCGGCGCGCTCTGTCTTCATGAATTTCAGCCGCGCCGGCGTGGCGAAGAACAGGTCACGCACCTCCACGGTTGTGCCGCGATTGGCGGGCGCCGGGCGCACGGGACCGACCCGTCCGCCTTCGACAGCGATCTCGGCGCCATTGTCGCTGTCCCGGCCACGTGAGCGGATCGAAAGCCGGGCTACCGATCCAATGGAGGGCAGGGCCTCGCCGCGGAAGCCCAGCGAACGGATGTCGTGAATGTCGTCGGCGAGCTTGGACGTGCAATGACGACCGATGGCCAGCGGCATTTCCTGCTCGCTCATGCCCGAGCCGTCGTCCGTCACGCGGATGAGATTGAGCCCGCCGCCGCCGGTTACGACCTCGATGCGTGCCGCGCCGGCGTCGAGCGCGTTCTCCACAAGCTCCTTCACCACCGAAGCGGGGCGTTCGATCACCTCGCCGGCGGCAATCTGGTTGATCATTGTCTCGGATAGCTGGCGGATTGGCATGGTTCACATTAGCCGGATTCTGCCTTGCAATAAAAGTGATGGGCTCCACTCGCCCCCAGCCAAATGCAGCCTCAGGGCATAGGTAAGGAAAGTGCTTCACATAATCAAAAATTATGCGAATTGGTATGTTTTTCAGGCGTTACAGCCTCCATTGCCCGCGTTAGCATGACATTACTTCAACGTGTGTCAGGTCCGGAGGGGAGGATATGGATACTGCGGAAGCCGCCGCCACCAAGATCGGACAGGCGTCCCGTCGTGAACGGGGAGGAAGGCATGCAAGGCGCGAGCAGCGCTCGCATGGATCGCAGGGAACAGGCCGCCCCTATATCGTGCGCGGCATTCCCGCCTACGACGTTATGTCGGAAGAAAATCTCGTCCGTATCGAGGAGACGGCCGATCGCATTCTCGCAGAGATCGGCATCGAATTTCGGGACGATCCCGTCGCCCTCGATCTGTGGCGGAGGGCCGGAGCCAAAGTCGATGGCGTTCTGGTCAGGTTCGAGCCCGGCATGTTGCGCGAGGTGCTCAGGACCGCGCCGGCCGAGTTTACCCAGCATGCGCGAAATCCGGCGCGTTCGGTTCAGATCGGCGGCAAGAATGTGGTGTTCTCGCCAGCTTACGGTTCGCCCTTCGTCATGGATCTGGACAAGGGACGGCGCTACGGAACGATCGAGGATTTCCGCAATTTCATCAAGCTCGCCCAGTCATCGCCCTGGCTGCATCATTCGGGCGGCACGATATGCGAGCCGGTGGATGTGCCGGTCAACAAACGCCACCTCGACATGGTCTACAGCCATATCAGATATTCCGACCGCGCCTTCATGGGATCGGTGACGGCCGAGAGCCGGGCCGAGGATTCCATCGAAATGGCGCGGATCGTCTTCGGCCGTGACTTCGCGGATGAGAATTGCGTCATCCTAGGCAATGTCAACGTCAACTCGCCGCTGGTGTGGGATGGCACCATGACGCTGGCGTTACGCGCCTACGCCCGCGCCAATCAGGCGGCTGTCGTCGTGCCCTTCATTCTCGGTGGGGCCATGGGGCCGGTGACGAATGCAGGGGCGATTGCGCAATCTCTGGCGGAGACCATGGCGGGCTGCGCGCTCACGCAGCTCGAGCGGCCGGGCGCGCCCGTCATCTTCGGTAACTTCCTTTCATCCATGTCGCTGCGTTCGGGTTCCCCGACTTTCGGCACGCCCGAGCCGGCCGTCGGCTCCCTGGTCGTGGGCCAGCTCGCCCGGCGTCTCAACCTGCCGCTGCGCTGCTCGGGCAATTTCACCACTTCCAAGCTGCCGGATGCGCACGCCATGAACGAAGGCACCATGTCGATGCTGGCGGCGGTGCAATGCGGGGCCAACTTCATCCTGCATTCGGCGGGCTTCCTCGATGGGCTGCTTTCCATGTCCTACGAGAAATTCGTCATGGACGCCGATTTTTGCGGCGCGCTCCACACCTATCTCGACGGCGTGAAGGTGGATGACAATCAGCTTGCGCTCGACGCCTTCCGCGAAGTCGGTCCCGGCAATCACTTCTTCGGTTCCGCGCATACGCTGGCCAATTACGAGACCGCGTTCTGGGATTCCGAAATCGCTGACAATGAAGCGTTCGAGAAATGGGAGGCGGCGGGTTCGGCGGACGCAGCAACACGTGCGAACAGGCGCTGGAAGAAGACGCTGGCCGAATATGAAGCTCCGCCGCTCGATCAGGCGACCGATGAGGCGCTTCTCGATTTCATGGCCCGCCGCAAGGACGCGATGGAGGATGCGTGGTATTGACGGGCAGGTTCATCTCAGGAGGATCGTGATGAGACTGTCTCCGCTTGTCCTTGCCCTAGCCGTTCTCGCCCCGGCAACCGTCATGGCGGGCCCGGCCTCGGACGCCGTGAAATTCTTTTACACGCAAGGGCGATTTGTCGGCGACCCGGACTACCGGGACCGCTTTGTAGGACCGGTCAAAAAGCTTTTCGACCAGAATGACGCGGCGCTCGCCAGCGCGGATGGCATTCCCTGCATCGATTCCGATCCGGCGCTCGACGCTCAGGACTTCGACGATAGCGAACTTGCCCGCACGCTGAAACTCGCCGAAGCGGTGCATGGGGACCAGGCGGAGGTGACGGCCATATTCAGTCTTTTTCCCGGTGATGGGGACGCCAGCCGCGAGATGCTCTGGTCGCTGACGACGGTCGACGGCGAGTGGAAAGTTGCGGATATCTCTTCAAAAACAAATGGCTGGAAGCTGAGCGAACTCGAATGCTTTGCCGGGAACGCCGAATAGGAGCACGTTCCGACGCACGGACGCCAAACCCAGCCAGCATCGCATAGCGGGAAAGACGATGGCCAGCCAGGATCCTTTGCTTCAGCCATATCAGCTCAGGCATCTGACGCTGAAGAACCGCATCATGTCGACCAGCCATGAGCCGGCATACTCCGAGGACGGCATGCCTAAGGAGCGCTACCGCCTCTATCACGCCGAAAAGGCGAAGGGCGGGATGGCGCTGACCATGACGGCGGGCTCGGCCATCGTCAGCAGGGACAGCCCGCCCGCTTTCGGCAACCTGCACCTTTATGACGATGCGATCGTGCCATGGCTCGCTGAGCTGACCGACGCCTGCCACGAGCACGGTTGCAAGGTGATGATCCAGATCACCCATCTCGGCCGCCGTACAAGCGGATGGAACAAGGGCGATTGGCTTCCGGTGCTGGCGCCCTCGCAGGTGCGGGAACCCGCGCATCGTTCCTTTCCCAAGGCGATCGAAGACTGGGACATGGAGCGCATCGCGGCCGACTATGCATCCGCCGCACAGCGCTGCCACGCAGCAGGGCTCGATGGGATCGAGCTGGAGGCCTATGGCCACCTCATGGACGGATTCTGGTCACCCGCCACCAATCACCGTGACGATGAGCATGGCGGGCCGCTTGAAAACCGCCTGCGCTTCACCTTCATGGTGCTTGATGCGATCCGCAAGGCGGTCGGAAACCAGTTCATCGTCGGTATAAGGCTGGTGGCCGACGAGGATTTTGCCTCGGGCCTTTCGCGGGAGGAAGGCGTGGAGATCGCCCGCAGGCTTGCCGGGTCCGGCAGGATCGATTTCCTCAACATCATCCGCGGCTCCATCGAGACGGATGCGGCGCTCACAAGGGTGATCCCCATCACCGGCATGCGCTCGTCTCCACATCTGGATTTCGCAGGCGAGGTGAGGGCGGCGACCAAGTTCCCGACCTTCCATGCCGCACGCATCGCCGATGTCGCCACGGCGCGCCACGCCATCGCTGAAGGCAAGCTCGACATGGTGGGCATGACGCGCGCCCATATCGCCGATCCGCACATCGTCAGCAAGATTATGGCGGGTCGCGAGCATGAAATCCGACCGTGCGTTGGGGCGACCTACTGTCTCGACCGCATCTATGAAGGCGGCGAGGCGCTGTGCGTCCACAATGCCGCGACCGGACGTGAGGCTTTCATTCCGCATATTATCCGCAAGACTGAAGACCCCGTGAAAAGGATTGTCGTCGTCGGAGCGGGTGCGGCCGGGCTTGAGGCGGCGCGGGTGACGGCCGAGCGCGGTCATTCCGTAATTGTTCTGGAGGCTGCGGGCGTCGCCGGCGGCCAGATCGGACTCGCAACACAAAATCCACGGCGCAAGGAGCTGATCGGCATCGTGGACTGGAGGCTTGCCGAACTTGACCGGCTGGGCGTCGAAATTCGCTACGACACATGGGCCGACAAGGATGACGTTCTGGCGCTGGGGCCCGATGTTGTGGTGATTGCGACAGGCGGCCTGCCGCAAAATCCTCCGCTGGAAGCCGGGGATGAACTTGTCACTTCAAGCTGGGACATCATGGCCGGGAGCGTCAAGCCGGGTGAAACCGTTTTGCTGTTCGATGACAATGGCGGCCATCAGGGCATGGGAACGGCGGAGTTGATCGCCAATGCCGGCTCGAAGCTGGAGCTGGTTTCGCCCGAGCGCTTCCTTGCCCCGGAAATGGGAGGCATGAACCATGCGCCCTATATGCGAAGTTTCCATGAGAAAGGCGTCGTCGTCACCATTAACACGCGGCTGAGATCGGTGCGGTGCGACGGCAACCAGCTTGTTGCGATGCTTGGTTCGGATTTCTCCGAAGGCTGGCGCGCCGAGCGGCGTGTCGATCAGGTGGTTGTGGAGCACGGGACCGTGCCGCTCGACGAGCTTTATCTGACGCTCAAGCCCCTGTCGCGGAACCGGGGCGCCATTGACTACGAGCGACTGGTGAAGGGCGGAGACATTTTTCCCGTGCGCAATCCGGACTCCGGCCTCATCGTGTTCCGGATCGGCGATGCGGTCGCCTCACGCAACATCCATGCCGCGATCTATGATGGCATCCGTTACGGTCTTCGGGTTTGACCCAGGCGTCAAGCCACAAGCCTGTCAGCCCTTCGATTGCTGAATGGCGAGGAAGAGATTGGTGCAACGCCCGCCGGAGCGGCAATAGGCGAGGACCGGTGAGGGAAGCTCTTCCAGAGCCTTCGCCTGATCCGCAACATTGTCCGCAGTCATCTGGCCGCTGATAACGGGAATGTAGCGATAGGTCATGCCGGCAGCTTCGACCGCAGCGCGCACCTCGTCCTGCTCCGGCTGGTCGAGTTGCTCGCCGTCGGGGCGGTTGCAGATCACGCTCCTGAAGCCGGCGGCCTTGATTTGCGCCACGTCGGCAAGAACAATCTGGCCGGTAACCGAATAGTCTTCGCTGATCTGACGGATTTCCATGGGATACCTCTGGGCGAAATAAAAGCTGCGCGGATGCGACAGTTGACGCTTACATGCCAAAGCCGAAGGGGGCAGACAAGATATGGAATTCCTTCCGGCAATGTTTTTGCGACATTGCCCAATGTCAGATCGAGATCGCTATTGCCGGGTTTGGGTACGCTATCTACAGAGGTCTTGCCCCATGCAGGGCACGGCATTTTCAGGAAGGAAGACAAATGAGTATCCGTCGTTTGGAAGTTGGCCCGCGCATGAGCGATATCGTCGTTCACGGCAACACCGTTTATCTGGCCGGGCAAGTTGGCGAGGGTGACACCGTCGAGACCCAGACGCGCGATATCCTCGCGACGGTCGACCAGCTTCTTGCGCAGGTCGGCTCCGACAAGACCAAAATACTGCAGACGATCATCTGGCTGGCCGATATTTCGACCTTCGCCGAGATGAACAAGGTTTGGGACGCATGGGCGCCGCAGGGACATACGCCTGCGCGCGCTACCGGAGAGGCGAGGCTGGCCGATCCCAAATACAAGGTCGAGATGATTGTGACGGCGGCAATCTGACCCCGACTTCCATATTGCGCGCCCGGCAAAGCTGTGGCGCGCAATGATATTGCCGGCCCAAGAGTTCACGCAGTTTCGCGCATTCATTAAAGGGCTGTTGCAAAGCTTTATTGAAGCTGGGCTCCTGCACTCGCTACACAGCGCGTAAAACACGAAAAAGCCAGAATTCTTTCCTTTCGATCCCTGTTCGGCTTGCGGGATCGGTGGGAATATGTGTGCGTGGGGCGCGGGTGATGGCGCAGCAAAATCGCTGTGGGCCGTATGATGCAACCATTTGCATTTAAAACGGTTTATGGTTGCAGCGGCCATATCGAAGCCGTGGTCGTTTCTCGCCTTGTGGATTTTTAATGAATATTCAGACCAGCCCAAACAGCCTTGAAGCCAAGCCCACCGTCACGCCTCTGGCTGCGGAGCGCCCGATCAGGGCTCAATTCTATCAGGAAGACAGGTTGAGGCTGCTCGGCAAGCAGATGGCCGAGGGTGACACGCAGAGCCTCGACGGGCTTGGGACTTTCGACTTCCAGTCCCGCATCCGTGAAAGCGCAGCCAGGATTCTCGAGGTCTACCGGTCGACCAACGCCGCTCAGGCCAAGGGTGAAACGATCACACCGGCCGCCCAGTGGCTGCTCGACAACAATTATCTGGTCGAGGAGACGATCTACCAGATCAAGCGCGACTTGCCGCGCCGGTTCTACAGGCAGCTTCCGACGCTCCGACTGAAGGACGGTACAGCCGTGCCGAGAGCGCTCGCCATTGCATGGGCCTACGTCGCGCATTCCGACAGTTCGGTCTCTGGACAGACCTTCAAGGCGATCGTGGAGGGGTTCCAGTCGATCGAACCGATGAAGATCGGCGAGGTCTGGGCGCTTCCATCGCTGCTTCGCTTCGTTCTGATTGAAAATCTGCGCCGTCTCGCCTTGCGTGTCGAACGCGCGCGCAAGATGCGTCTTGTCGCCAACGAGGTCGCTGATCGTGCGCTGGCCTCGGCCGATGGTGGCGAACGCGAGCAGATGCTGAGCCAGTACAGCGCCTATGCGCGCGACACGACGTTCGCCACGCAGCTTCTTTACCGGCTGCGCGACGGCTCGCAGAACGCTGGCAGGGCGCTTGAATGGCTGGAAGGCGAACTGGAGAAATCCGGCTCGGACGCCGAGCAGATCATCATGGCCGAGCACCAGACGCTTTCGGCCGGCAATGTCACCACGGGCAACATTATCAGGGGCCTGCGCCTCATCAACGATGTCGACTGGACCGTCTGGTTCGAGGAGGTCAGCCGCATCGACGAGGTGCTGCGCAAGAAGGCGGATTATTCGGCGCTCGATTTCGCCTCACGCGACCAGTACCGCACTGCGATCGAGGAGCTGGCGCGCGGTTCCGGCCGTTCGGAATATGAGGTGGCCGAAATTGCGGTCGAAATGGCCGCGACCTCCGCCGACCGGCCGGAAATGTCCGGCGAAGCGAGCGATGTCGGCTTTTACCTCGTAGGGGCACGCCGCGAGACGCTGGAAAAAGAGATCGGCTATCGCCCGCCATTCGGTCTGTCGCTGAAACGCTCGTTCCGCAAGGCGGGCTGGATGGGCATTGCGGTTCCGGTGTTCGCGCTTACCGTCCTGTTGCTCTACATGAGCGGCAACGCGCTCATGGTGCTGGGTCTGCCGGTGTCGGCCATCGCACTTATGCTGGCGCTGTTTGTCGTGCCGGCCAGCGAGGGCGCACTCGGTTTCTTCAACACAGTGGTGCTTCTTTTTCTGAAGCCCACGCGCCTGACAGGATACGATTACAAGGACGGCATACCGGTCGAGGCCAGGACCCTCGTCGTGGTGCCCTCGCTGATCGGTTCACGCGATGACGTTGAGGAGAATATCCGCAATATCGAGGTTCATCACCTCGCCAACGTCTCCGATGAACTTTATTTCGCGCTGCTTTCCGATTGGCCGGACAGCGACAGTGAATTGAATCCGGCAGACGCCGAAATTCTCGATTTTGCCCGCGCCGAAATCGCCCGCCTGAACCAGCGCTACCCGGTGGAGGGCGTGCCGCGCTTTCATCTTCTGCATCGGCGTCGTTTGTACAATCCTTCCCAGAGCGTGTGGATGGGATGGGAGCGCAAGCGTGGCAAGCTGCACGAGCTGAATCTGCTTCTGCGCGGGGACGGCGACACCACCTTCATGCCGCTGGACGTGCCGCTTCCCGATAACATTGTCTATGTGATGACGCTGGATGCCGACACGCGCACCACGCGCGACGCGGTGACGAAGCTCATCGGCAAACTCGCGCATCCGCTGAATCGCCCGCACTATGACGCGGCAGCCAAGAAGGTGACCGGCGGCTACACCATCCTGCAGCCGCGCATCACGCCATCCCTGACCACCGGCGACGAAGCTTCGTTCTTTCAGCGTGTTTTCTCGACCGATCGCGGCCTCGACCCCTATGTCTTCGCCGTGTCCGATCTGTATCAGGACGTGTTCGGCGACGGCACGTTCACCGGCAAGGGCCTCTACCATATCGATTCTTTCGAGGCGGCGCTCAAGGATCGATTCGATGAAAACGCCATTCTCAGCCACGATCTCGTCGAGGGCGCTTTCGCGCGCGCGGCGCTGGTGAGCGATGTCGAACTGGTCGAGGATTATCCCACCCGCTATTCGGTCGACGCGTCGCGCCAGCACCGCTGGTCGCGGGGCGACTGGCAGCTTCTGAATTTCATCATCAACCCGCTTTCGGGTGTTCCCGCCCTTTCACGCTGGAAGATGGTGGACAATCTGCGTCGTACTCTCACACCCATCTTCTGGGTGTTGGCAGCGATAGCCGGCTGGACATTGCTGCCGTTTACACAGGCCGCGCAATGGCAGGCGCTGCTGATCCTGACCCTGTTCATGGCGCCGACGTTCAACATCGTGAACGGCTTGTGGCCGAAGAGCCGGGATTCCACGCCGCGTGGACATTTCTCCGCTCTGGCGCGCGACATAGCCTTCGGCACCGCGATGGTGGCGCTGCGTGTGGTTCTCATGGCCCATTCCGCCTGGATGATGGGCGACGCCATCGTCCGCACGCTGTACCGCCTTTTCGTGTCCCGCAAGAATCTGCTCGAATGGCGCACGGCCTCGCAGGCTCACAAGGGCGGGACGAACGATCTCGGTTCCTACTATTCCGCCATGTACGGGGCGGTGATCATCGGCGTCGTCGGCCTGGCCATTCCCGTCTTCGCCGACTCGACCGGCGCCTTCGTCGCCTTCTTCTTCGCCCTGTTCTGGATCGGCTCGCCGGCATTCGCCTGGCTGATCAGCCGCTCGGCCGAAACGGAGGACCGACTGCATCTGGCGCCCCGCGACATGCATGCGTTGCGCATCGCGGCTCGCCGCACATGGCATTATTACGAGACCTTCGTCACCGAAGAACACCGCCATCTGCCGCCGGATAATTTTCAGGAAAGTCCAGCGCCGGTGGTGGCGCCGCGCACTTCGCCCACCAATATCGGCGTGTATCTTCTGTCCGTGGTGTCGGCGCGCGATTTCGGCTGGATCAGCATGGCGGATGCCGTGTCGCGCATCGAGGTGACGCTCTCGACCATGGAGACCATGCCGCGCGAGCGCGGTCATCTGTTCAACTGGTATGATACGAAGACGCTCAAGCCGCTGCATCCGCTTTATATTTCAGCCGTCGACAGCGGCAATCTCGCCGGCCATCTGGTGGCGGCGGCTGCAACCTGCGCCGAATGGGCGGAAGCGCCTTCAGTTCACCTTCATGGCGACTTCGAGGGCGTGCTCGACGTGGTCGCCATTCTGGACGAAAGCCTGGACGAACTGCCGGATGACCGCAGACAGTTGCGCCCGCTGCGCCAGCGGCTGGCGGACCGGCTGGACGGCATGCGCCGGGCGGTGCACACCATCAAGGAACAGCCCGAGATGGCGTCCATCCGCACCATCAATCTGTCGGTGCTGGCCGGGGAAATCCGCAAGCTGGCGACGGCCATACATGCCGAGGTCGGCTCCAGCCGCTCCGAAGTTGTGGGCGACTGGGCTGCCCGTCTGGAAGCGACCTGCGAAGCGCATGTGCATGATTCGCACAGCGAGGACCGTACTGTCGAGGAGTTGCGCGCACGCCTGCTCAAACTGCGCGAACGTGCACGCCGTTTTGCGTTCGAGATGGATTTTTCCTTTCTCATGCGCCCGGAGCGCAAGCTGCTTTCCATCGGATACCGGGTGGAAGAGCACCAGCTCGATGAAGCCTGTTATGATCTTCTGGCGTCCGAAGCCCGGCTGACTTCCCTGTTCGCCGTCGCCAAGGGCGATCTCCCGACCGAGCACTGGTTCAAGCTCGGGCGTCCGATCGTCGAGATCGGATTCCGTGGCGCGCTGATCTCATGGTCCGGCTCGATGTTCGAGTACCTGATGCCGCCTCTGGTGATGAAGGAGCCGCAGGGCAGCCTGCTCAACCAGACGAGCAATCTCGTCATCAAGCGTCAGATGCAATATGGCCGGTCACGCAACGTGCCGTGGGGCATTTCCGAAGCTGCCTACAACGCGCGCGATCGCGAACTGACTTACCAGTACACCAACTTCGGCGTTCCGGGTCTGGGGCTGAAGCGCGGGCTCGCGCAAAACCTCGTCATCGCACCCTATGCGACCATTCTGGCTGCGCAATTCATGCCGCGCGAGGCCGTGGAAAATCTGAAACGGCTCAAGAGCATCGGCGCGCTCGGGCGCTACGGCTATTACGACGCGGTGGATTTCACCCCACAGCGCGTGCCGGAAGGCGCAGACCACGCGGTGGTGCAGAGCTATTTCGCGCACCACTCCGGCATGTCGATCGCGGCCGTCGCCAATGTCGTTTACGAAGGGCGGCTGCGGGACCGTTTCCACTCGGACCCGGTAATCGAATCTGCGGAGCTTCTGCTTCAGGAAAAAGCCCCGCGCGAAATTCCCGCCGATACGGTGCGCACCGAGGCGGAAGAGCGTCCGCTTCTGGACGAGCAGGAAGCCCAGAGCCTCGATACGCGCATCATACCCGACCCCGCAACGGCCCTTCGCGCCACGAGCCTGATGTCCACCGGCCATTATTCCATGATGGTTACGGCGACCGGTTCCGGCTACAGCCGCTGGGGTGACCTGGCCATAACGCGCTGGCAACCCGACCCGGTCGAGGATCGCATGGGCTCCTACATCTTCCTGCGCGACGCCGACAGCGACGAATGGTGGTCGGCGACCGTGGAGCCGAAAAGGGCTCCGGGCGAGGTCGCTCAGACCTATTTTTCCGACGACAAGGCGACGTTCGCAAAGAGCGTGCAATCGCTGCGCTCGGAGGTGGAGTGCATCGTCATCTCGGAAGGTCACGGAGAGGGAAGACGTGTAACCCTTCACAACGACGGATCGATAGACCGTTATATCGAGGTGACGTCCTTCGCCGAGCTCGTTCTTGCTCCGGAAGCGTCGGACAACGCCCATCCCGCCTTCTCGAAGATGTTCGTCGAGACGGAAATCGCTGAAAACAAGGGGGCGATCTTCGCTCGCAGGAAAAAGCGGGACCCGAGCGAACCCGACATTGTCGCGGTGCATTTCGTCACGGACCCGACCGGTCTCGCCCGAGACACGGAAGCGGAAACCGACCGCCGCGCTTTCATCGGGCGCGGGCGCACGATCGCCGACCCGGCCGCCATGGAACCCGGCGCCCGTCTCTCTGGCCACTCCGGCTTTACGCTCGACCCGATCGTCGCCCTGCGCCGCAAGGTGCGCGTTCCGGCCAACAAAAAGGTCTCGCTGACGTTCTGGACCTGTGTCGGGACGAACAGGGGAGAGCTTGATGACGCCATCAACCGTCTCGATCATCCCGAAAGCTTTGCCCGGCAGGCAATGCTGTCGTGGACGCGTTCACAGGTTCAGACCCGCCATCTCGGATTGACCCTGGCGGATGCGGCGATCGGGCAGAGCCTTGCGCGCTATCTGATCTACCCCGATCCGAACCTGCGACTGCCCTCGGAATCGATCGCGAGCGGTCTCGGCAAACAGTCGAGCCTTTGGCCGACGAGCATTTCCGGCGACTATCCGATATTCGCCATACGCATCGACGATCTGGCCGACCTGGAGATCGTCGCACAGGCCCTGCGTTATCAGGAATACATGCGCGCGCGCGGGCTCACCGCTGATCTCGTCATCGTCAACGAGCAGTCCTCCTCCTATGTGCAGGATTTGCAGCAGGCCATCGACTATCTGTGCGAAAACGCCCGTTTGAGAGGCTCGGAACTCGGGCCGCGCCAACACATCTTCGCGGTGCGTCGCGATCTGATGGACGAGCCGACCTATCGCACGCTGCTGACCTCGGCGCGAGTGGTGCTGCACACGCGCAACGGGACGATCAGCGACCAGATCGAGCGCGCCGAGATAACCGCATTGCAGGCGCGCGAGAGTGCGAACGGCGCCGCCAAGACGACATCGATCCATCGTGAGGCGGAACTTGTATCGTCAACAGCACCGGCAAAGTACAAATCCGCGGATGGAAAGGGGCTTTCCAACTGGAACGGATTTGGCGGCTTCGAGGACGACGGACGCCGCTATGTCGTCCGGTTGACCGGGCGCAAGGTCACGCCGCAGCCGTGGATTAATGTCGTCTCCAACGAAAGCTTCGGCTTCCACACCTCGGCGGAGGGCGCAGGCTTCACCTGGAGCCGAAACAGCCGCGACTATCAGCTCACGCCGTGGTCGAACGATCCGGTGACCAACCGGCCGGGTGAGGGTCTGTACATCCACGATCTCGACAGCGGCGCCAGCTTTTCCCCGATCGCCGCCGTGCTGCGTGACCCGGCGGTGGCCTATGAAGCCGTTCACGGACAGGGTTTTTCCTCGTTCCGGGCAAGACGTGGCGCGCTCGAGATGGAACTGACGCATATTGTGGACGCCGCCGACCCGGTGAAGGTGTCGCGGCTGCGCATTCGCAACTCCGGCGCTTCCGCTATGCGGCTCCGCGTCTATGCCTATGCCGAGTGGGTACTGGGAACTCACCGCTCCCGCACCGCCGGCACCATCATACCGTCGCAGGACGAGGCGACGGGCGCGCTGCTCGCCACCAACCCGTACAATCTCGATTTCGGTGGCCGGGTGGCCTTTCTCGCAGGCGATGGCCGACCGGATTCGGTCACAGCCGATCGCGCGGAATTCATTGGGCGGGACGGCTCCAGCGAACGGCCTCAGGCTGTTGTGACGGGCCTGGCGCTGTCGGGCCGCATCGAGGCCGGCGACGATCCTTGCGCCGCGCTGGCGCGCGATGTCGAGGTTCCGGCGGATGGCGAAATCATGCTGCTATGGCTCCTCGGCGATGCGGAAAGCGCGGCGGAGGCGTCCGCTCTCATTGGCCGGCATCGTGCGGTCGATTTCGAACAGCGCCTTGGCGACGCCGAGAAATCATGGCGCGGTTTTCTCGACACCATTCAGGTCGAGACGCCGGACAAGACGCTCGACTTCATGGTGAACCACTGGCTTCCCTACCAGAGCGTCGCCTGCCGTATCCGCGCACGCTCGGCGTTCTATCAGGCAAGCGGGGCCTTCGGTTTCCGAGACCAGTTGCAGGATACGCTGGCGTTGCTCGCGCATGATCCCGGTCTTGCTCGCATCCAGATACTGAACGCGGCCGGGCGCCAGTTCCCAGAAGGCGACGTGCAACACTGGTGGCTGCCGCGCACTGGCGCAGGCGTTCGCACCATCATCTCGGATGATGTGGTCTGGCTGGCTCACGCCGTCGCCAGCTATATCGGGGTGACGGGTGACCGGGCTCTTCTCGACGAGAAACTTCCCTTTATTCAGGGCGAGCGTCTCGGCGAGCAGGAGCATGACGCCTTCTTCCTGCCGGAGCCCTCCGGTGAGAGCGCTTCGCTCTATGAACATTGCGCGCGAGCCCTCGATCTCGCCATCACCCGCAGCAGTCCTGGCGGCCTTCCGCTTATTCTGGGCGGCGACTGGAACGACGGCATGAACAGCGTCGGTGACGAGGGGAGGGGCGAGAGCGTGTGGCTCGGCTGGTTCCTGCTCAGGACGCTTGTCGACTTCGACCCGATCGCAAAAGCGCAGGGCGACGCCAAACGCGTAAAAGCATGGCAGGCGCATGCTTCCGCGCTCAAACGGGCGCTGGAGAACAGCGCATGGGACGGCCAATGGTATCGGCGCGGCACATTCGATGACGGAACCCCGCTTGGCTCCCGTGAGTCACAGGAGTGCCAGATCGACTCCATAGCCCAGTCATGGAGCGTGCTGTCGGGCGAGGGCGATCCCGCCCGGTCACGCACGGCGATGGACAGCGCCATGGAAATGCTGGTCGATGACGAGCACAAGATCCTCAAGCTGTTCACGCCGCCATTCGCCAACTGGGAGAAGGACCCCGGCTACATAAAGAGCTATCCCCCGGGCGTACGCGAAAATGGCGGCCAGTACACGCATGCGGCGACATGGTTCGTCATTGCGCTGGCCGAGATGGGGCGCGCGGACGAGGCGTACCGGTGCTTCTCCATGCTCAACCCCGTCAACCATGCGCTGGATGAAGCCTCTGCCGAACATTACCGTGTCGAACCTTATGTGGTCGCGGCCGATGTGTATTCGGCCGACAAGGCCGGCCGTGGCGGCTGGACATGGTATACCGGCTCTGCGGGCTGGCTTTACCGTGCCGCCGTAGAGGCCATACTCGGCATCCGCAGGCGTGGCGACGCCATGGAAATCAACCCGCGCATTCCCTCCCATTGGGATGGCTATACTGCAAGGCTTTCTCTCGGCGGTGGAAAGCAGACCATTCGGGTGCGGCGCAGCACAGGCGCATCTACGACGACACTTCAAGTGAATGGCAAAAAAGTGAAGGGAACCTCCTTTCCCCTCAAAACGGGTGAAACTGATGTCGTGGTGACATTGCCGGCTAATGGTTCAGGCGGCCGCATCAGTTCGACCAAAAAGCGATAAAGACGGCAGGGAACCGCGAAGGCGCCTACACCCAGTCGTTTCCCGCTAAAATTGCGGCAACCCTTTTCGGGATTGCCGCAATTTTGCCTTACGATGGTCATTTTGCCTTTCAACTCAAATCCTTAGCCGATCACGGCAGATTTCCGCTCGTAGCCATGTTTTGTTCGCGCAACGGGAACTGACGCTGTAAGTGAACATTGTTCTGGCATGCATGATTTCATACGTTTCCAGGCATGGTGCATTGCACAATGAGCGGTTCGGTGGAGTAAGCGAGTGTCCCTTCTGCAAGTCTACTGGAGAGCGCTCGGCTATCTGGCCGCCGACGGCAAACGGGTCGCGCTGATCTGCGGCGCGAATGTCACTCTCGCCATCGTCGCCATTCTTGAGCCGATCATGTTCGGGCGGATCATCGACGCGATTTCCGACCGCGTTGACGTGGTGCCGCCACTCGTAATCTGGGCGGGTCTCGGCATATTCAATATCATCGCCTTTGTTCTTGTGGCGCGTGGAGCGGATCGCTTCGCCCACAGGCTGCGCGGCACGGTGCTGTCGCAGTCCTTCGAGCGGATCATCAACATGCCGCTCGCCTGGCACCATACCCGCGGCACCTCCAATTCGCTTCATACGCTGCTGCGCGCCGTCGAAACCCTGTTCACGCTGTGGCTGGAGTTCATGCGCCAGCACCTTTCCACCGCCGTGGCGCTTATGCTTCTGGTCCCAACGGCTCTGACGCTCGATTTGCGCATGTCCATGGTGCTGCTGGTGCTGGGCGTCATCTACTATGCTGTCGGCCGTCTGGTCATGCGAAAGACGCGGGAAGGGCAGGCGAGTGTGGAACGCCATTACCATCAGGTGTTCGCGCATGTTTCCGATTCTGTCAGCAACGTCGCTGTGCTCCAGAGCTACAACCGCATCGGACACGAGACGGCAGCCCTGAAGCGTTTCATCGGTGAATTGCTGGACGCGCAATATCCTGTTCTGGACTGGTGGGCGCTGGCGAGCGCCATGCATCGCCTGTCTTCCACCATTTCGATGATGGTGGTCCTGCTGATCGGTTCCTATCTGGTCATGCAGGGGCAATTGCGGATTGGCGACGTCATTGCCTTCACCGGCTTCGCCACACTGCTGATCGGCCGGCTCGACCAGTTGTCCACCTTCGTCAACCAGATCTCGGAAGCCAGGGCGAAGCTCGAAGAATTCTACCGGATGGAAGACTCTGCCCTCGAAGTCAGGGAGCCCGCCGGGCTGCGCGAGATCGGCCGGGTTACCGGCCATGTGCGTTTCGAGAATGTCAGCTTTGAGTTCCCGAATTCGGGGCAGGGGTTGGACGAGGTTTCCTTCGAGGTCGCCGCCGGGCAGACCGTCGCCATTGTCGGCCCCACCGGCGCCGGCAAGACCACGCTCATCAATCTCCTGCAGCGCGTATTCACGCCGCAGCACGGCCGCATCCTCATCGATGGCGTCGACACCCGCACGGTCACGGCCCGTTCGGTGCGAAACTGCATCGCCACCGTGTTTCAGGATGCCGGCCTTCTCAATCGTTCCATCGAGGAAAATATCCGCATCGGCTGTGCCGACGCGACCTATGAAGAGGTTCATGCGGCCGCTCGCGCAGCTGCGGCGCAGGATTTCATCCTTGGCAAGGGCGAGGGCTACGACACTCTCGTCGGCGAGCGCGGCGGCCAGCTTTCCGGCGGTGAGCGCCAGCGCATCGCCATCGCCCGCGCCGTTCTGAAGAACGCGCCGATACTCGTCCTCGACGAGGCGACCAGCGCGCTCGATGTCGAGACCGAGGAACGGGTGAAACAGGCCATCGATGAACTGCGTCGCGGCCGCACCACCTTCATCATTGCGCACCGGCTGACCACCGTTCGCGACGCCGATCTGGTCGTGTTCATGGACAAGGGCAGGGTGGTCGAAATGGGCGGCTTCGCCGAACTTTCCCTGCGCAACGGACGTTTCGCGGCTCTGCTGCGTGCCGGCGGTCTTCTCAACGATGAAGAAGTCCGACGCCTGTCGCGCATCTCGGCGGTGGAAGATAACGCCGCGGCATAAGAGGCGCTTCCCCTTGGCCATAGCAGGCTGTTGCTTCCCGGCGTGCTGCAAGGTTATGTAGCTTGTCATGACCGCTTCCCGCACCCGCATGTCCAGTTGGCTGGACCTCGCCAATCCAACCCGGTTTGTCGGCTTTGCCGACAGGGTCGTTCCCTGGCTGACGGGCGCCGCCTGCCTTGTCCTGGCGGCGGGGGTCTATATGAGCTTCTCCGCGCCGGAGGATTACCAGCAGGGAACTACGGTTCGCATCATGTACATCCATGTGCCGTTCGCGTGGCTCTCCATGATGTGTTACGCAGTCATGGCGGCGGCGGCGCTCGGCACGCTGGTCTGGCGGCATCCGCTCGCGGATGTGTCTTTGAAATCGGCAGCTCCCATCGGCGCCTGCTTCACCGCTCTGGCGCTCGTCACCGGCTCGATCTGGGGCAAACCCATGTGGGGAACCTGGTGGGTGTGGGACGCGCGTCTCACCTCGGTTTTCGTGCTGTTTCTGATGTATCTCGGAATAATAGCCCTTACGCGTGCTCTGGAAGACACCGGCAAGGCCGCGTGGGCGGCCGCCATCATCACCCTGATCGGTTTCGTCAACATACCGATCATCAAGTTCTCGGTGGACTGGTGGAACACGCTGCATCAGCCGGCCTCGGTGTTCCGTATGGATGGACCGACCATCGACGGCAGCCTGCTTCGCCCGCTGCTGGTTATGGCGATCGGCTTCACGCTGCTGTTCTTCGCCCTGCACATGGTTGCGATGCGCACTGAAATCAATCGGCGGCGCATCGCTTCCATGCGCAAGCTGGCGGCGCGGGGAGAGCGTTGACCTTCGAACTGGCGGCTGGCTGAATACACCGACGGGAGGGAACATGAAGCGCTCGAGAGTGAACGAGACCATCCGCGAGGGTGACGCCTTTATCCGCTCCTTCGGCTACGTCATGCCGCCTTTCGCCTATTGGTCGCCCGGAGAAATGCAACAGCGCAGAACTGTTTCCGCCGGTGTTTTCGACGGACGGCTGGGTTGGGACATTACCGATTACGGGCAGGGGAAGTTCGATGAGCTGGGGCTCTTCCTGTTCACGGTCCGCAACGGCCGTTTTGAGGACATGAAGAAGGGCGTCGGCATGCTCTATGCCGAGAAGATCATGATCTCACGTAAGGATCAGCTCTCGCCCATGCACCGCCATGTCATCAAGGCGGAGGACATCATCAACCGTGGCGGCGGCAAGCTTGTTCTGGAATTGTTCATGCCCGACGAAGAGGGAGGCATCGACCTTCATGCCGAGGTGACCGTTCCGGTGGATGGCTCCATTCGCAGGCTTCCGGCAGGCGGCCTTCTCAAGCTCGATCCGGGAGAGAGCGTGACGCTGCTGCCCGGCGTATGGCACGCTTTTTGGGCCGAAGGCGCGGACGTTCTTATCGGCGAAGTCTCAACCGTGAACGACGACCTCACCGATAACGTCTTCCGTGACCCCATCGGTCGCTTCTCGGAGATCGAGGAGGATGTTGAGCCGGTTCATCTTCTGGTTTCGGACTACCAGAAATGGCTGACAGACTAATGGCTCCGCGAACCCGTTCCGAGGGCTGACCATCATACTTTCAGTGCACGGCGCGCTTCTCTTTAGCTGAAGGCCGACTCAACGCTGAACGCAGGGGCATTGGACCACAAACAAAAGTCGCATAACATGTATTATGGAACTATTTTGTGCGCGGAGGATTGAGAATGGCCGCTTTCCCACTTTTAATCGCAAGTCTTAAAGACCTCGCCTGACATGCCATGTTTGAGCCCGCGTGCGGAGATTTGTGCGCGAACCAGCAAGGTTGCAGGAAACAGGAACCCAGGGTTTCCGACGCTGTACGAATGGACAGCTATAATGGATTGCTCCAACTTGCGTCGCCGTTGGGGGAGAAATCCCCAGCATCAATCTGATATTATTGGAAATTCCAACATCATGCCGTCATAGGCCGGCTGAACGTGGTCGGGCGTTTCCGCCCGGACCGTCTCATAGTCCAGCGGAATATGCATGTGCGTCAACACAGCGTTCTTCGGTTCGAGCCGTTCGATCCATTCCAGCGCTTCGCCAAGCGAAAAATGGCTGGGATGCCGGCGGTATTGCAGAGCGTCGATGACGAGCAGATCGAGATCGTTCAACCGCATGGCGGTGGCCTCCGGGAAGGCGCTCACATCGGGGCAATAAGCGACATTCTCAACACGGAATCCAAGGGAAGTGATGTCGCCATGCACCTGTGGCAACGGCTCGAAGGTGAGGGAGCCGCCCTCTCCTTCTACAGTCACGGATCGACCATGGTCGATGTTGCGCGCCCATAGGATCGGCGGATAAGCGCTGCCGGGCGGGGTTTCAAAGCAATATCCGAATGCTTCACGCAGGCGCGCCATGGTGACAGTGTCGGCATAAATATCGATAAGACGTTTCTGTTCGAGGACATAACCACGCAGATCGTCAATGCCGTGAATATGGTCGGCATGGGCGTGTGTATAGATCACCGCATCGATATGTCTGACACCCGCCATTAGCATCTGGGCACGGAAATCCGGGCCAGTGTCGATCACCACGACAGTGCGTCGGCCGTCATCCCTGATGCGCTCGAACATTGCTGCCGCGCGCATACGGCGGTTTTTCGGATTGGCAGGATCACACGCGCCCCAGTCACCCGTGATGCGCGGCACGCCCGGGGACGAGCCGCATCCGAGTATGGTCAGGCGCAGCCGGTCGCTCACGCCTCGAGCGCCACTTGATCCGGCTTCGGCATCTTACTGAAAAGCCTGAAGAAATTATCTGTCGTCAGCTTCGTGACCGTCTCGTTATTGACACCGATAGTGTCGGCGAGAACGGACGCTGTGTGCGTCACAAAAGCAGGCTCGTTGCGTTTGCCGCGATGCGGAATGGGGGCAAGATAAGGTGCGTCGGTTTCCACCAGCAGCCGGTCATGCGGCACAGCAGCGGCTATATCGCGAATATTCTGTGAGTTCCGGAAGGTCAGAATGCCGGAGAATGACACATAGCCGCCAAGCTCGACGCCAATCTCGGCCAGCCGCTTGCCTGACGAGAAGCAGTGCAGGACGAAAGGAAAGGGCCCCTTCTCCGTTTCTTCCACCAGAATGGCGGCGACATCCTCGTCGGCCGCTCGTGCGTGAATGATCAGCGGCAGTCCCGTTTCGCGCGCAGCCGCGATATGGGTGCGGAATCCCTTGGCCTGCGCCTCCCGCGGCGCGTAGTCGTAGTGATAATCGAGACCCGCCTCGCCGATTGCGACCACTTTGGGATGGGTCGCCAGCCGCACCAGTTCATCCGCCGTGACGTCCAGTTCCTCGGCCGCGTTGTGCGGGTGGGTTCCGACCGAACAATACACCTCGTCGTGAGCCTCCGCGATTTCGCGAATCCGGGAGAATTGCCGCACGCGAGTGGAAATCGTCACCATGCGTCCAACGCCTGCTTCGCGCGCGCGCGCGACAATGGCGTCCCGCTCATCGGCGAAGTCTGGAAAATCCAGATGGCAATGGCTGTCGACCAGCATCAGGCGGCCTGCTCCGGCTCCGCATAGCGCGGGAAAACCGGCTGCGGCGCCGGTAGCGGCGCCCCCGGCGCCAGAACCTCCAGCGTATCGATCCTGTCGAAGCCGCGCGCATCGTTCCCGACTGCAAGCAGGTCGAGCAGTTTTGCGGCGGAACCGGGAATGAACGGCTGGCACAGGATGCCCACGCGACGGATGACCTCTGCCGTCGTCCACAGCACGGTTTCCATGCGTGCCGGGTTGGTCTTCTTCAGCGCCCAGGGTTCCTGCCCGGCGAAATAGCGGTTGGCTTCCGCCACCACGCCGAAGATCGCCGCCAACGCCTGATGAATCGCTTGCTCGGACATGGCTTTGCGCGCGGTCGCCAGAGCATCCGCCGCCTGCGCGAGGATGGCGCTGTCCGGGTCCGTCAACTCGCCGCGTGCCGGAACCGTACCGCCGCAATTCTTGGCGATCATCGACAGCGAGCGCTGTGCAAGATTACCGAGATCGTTGGCGAGATCGGCGTTGGTGCGGTTGACGATCGCCTCATGGCTATAGCTGCCATCCTGCCCGAACGGAACTTCGCGCAGGAAGAAATAGCGCACCTGATCGAGGCCGTAATGCTCGACCATCGTGAATGGGTCGATCACGTTGCCGAGCGATTTGGACATCTTCTCGCCGCGGTTGAACAGGAAGCCGTGACCGAACACGCGCTTCGGCAGTTCAATGCCTGCGGACATCAGGAAGGCCGGCCAGTAGATGGCATGGAAGCGCACGATGTCCTTGCCGATGACGTGTGCATCGGCAGGCCAGAATTTCCATTTCGCTTCGTTTTCATCGGGATAGCCAAGCGCGGTGATGTAATTGGTGAGGGCGTCCACCCAGACATACATCACATGCGTCTCATCACCTGGCACCGGCACGCCCCAGTCGAATGTGGTGCGCGAGATCGACAAATCCTTCAGCCCCGAGCGGACGAAGCTCGCCACCTCGTTGCGACGCTCGGCCGGCCCGATGAAGTCGGGCTGGTTTTCGTAAAGGTCCAGCAGCCTGTCCTGATAATCGGAGAGACGGAAGAAATAGCTCTCCTCCTCCACCCATTCGACAGGCGTGCCTTGGGGCCCGTAGCGTACGCCGTCCTCGCGCAACTCGGTTTCTTCCTCGCCGTAATAGGCCTCGTCGCGCACGGAATACCAGCCGGCGTACCCGCCCTTATAGATGTCGCCCCTGGCGGCCATCGCCTTCCAGATCGCCTGCGAGGCCTTGTAGTGGCGCTCTTCCGTCGTGCGGATGAAATCGTCGTTCGATGCGTTGAGCGCCGAAGCCATGCGCTGGAACTCGGCAGCATTGCGGTCGGCCAGTTCACGAACGGAAATGCCCTCCTTCCTGGCCGTTTGCAGCATCTTGATGCCGTGCTCGTCAGTACCGGTGAGGAAAAACACGTCCTTGCCGTCGTAGCGCTGGAAGCGCGCCAGCGCATCCGTGGCGATCAGCTCATAGGCATGGCCGATATGCGGCTTGCCGTTCGGGTAGGAAATGGCGGTGGTTATGTAGAAACTGTCGCGCGACATGAAATGGACCGTCTTGAAGCCTGCAAATGAGGAATGTGGGGTGGATATAGCATCGGAACGGCTAACGCCATCCCGCGGCAAGGCGGAGCATCACATTCGAAATGCAGAATTCAGGCGGTCGATCATCGAAAGCGCGTGCTGCTTCTTGTCGAGGTTGTAGGTTTCCATCTCGATTATCGCATCGCGCGCTTCCTGCCAAGCGTCTGCAAGCGATTTGGCGCGGGCGAGATCGCCGGCAAGTGCGGCCTGTCGCGCTTCTTCTGAAAGCAGGTCCAGAGCGTGGCGATTGAAGATGTCGAACGGAACGGCGCCGTCGCGACCTGCGACCACATCCGCGAGCTTGTGCGCAGCGCCGATTTCGTAATGCGCCGACCGCTGCAGATTTTCCAGCGCCCCGGCGATCTCCAGCCCGCCATATTGCGAAAGCAGAATGGCGTTTCGCACGCTGCCCCCTGCCCGCGCCAGCAGATTAGCGTCACCGGCGTGCTGCCCTAGCGCTTGCATCACCTGCCCCAGACCTTGCGGCTCCAGCGGCGACAGACGGACTACCTGACAGCGGGAGCGGATAGTGGGCAGCAGCGAACCCGGCGCATGGACGATGAGGATGAACAACGTGCGGGTCGGCGGCTCCTCAAGGTTCTTCAGCAACGCATTGGCGGCATTGGCGTTCATATCGTCCGCCGGGTCAACGATCACCACGCGATAGCCGCCGTCATGCGAAGTCAGCGACAGGAAGCCGCCCACCTTACGGATTTCGTCTACGGTGACGACAGACTTGAAAGCCTTGGTGCGCTCGTTGAGCGGACGGGTGAGGTGCAGGACCGCGGGGTGAGCGCCTTGCGCGATCTGCCGGAACAGCGGCGACGCAGGATCGGGAACGGCAAGTTGCGCCGGCGAATCTTCATGGCGTGGATATTTCAGAAGATGATGGGCAAGATGGAAGGCGAGCGTCGCCTTGCCTATCCCCACCGGGCCGACGAACATCAGCGCATGCGGCAGCTTGCCGGCGCGATAGGCGCCGACCAGCATGTTCGCGGCCTCCTCATGCCCCACCAGAAGCGGTGTTTCGGCGGGTTCGGGCACGCCGTCCAGCGTGTCGTGTTGTTCGGGTGCAAGGCGTTCGAACATCACTTTGCCGCACTCCGCGAATTTGCGGCGGTTGCGCGCTCGGCGAGCTTTGCGAAAACCGCTTCCGTCACCGCATCCTCCACGGCGTGGGGCGAGGCGGCCGCATCGATGACGACGCAGCGCTCAGGTTCGGCGTTCGCGATGGCGAGAAATGCCTCGCGGCGTCGCCGGTGCGTATCCACGGTTTCCTTCTCGAAACGGTCCGGCGCATCGCCGGCGGAACGGCGCGCATTGGCGCGCTTCAGACCCTCGACCGGATCGATATCGAGGATGATGGTCACGTCCGGCATCATGCCGTTGACCGTGACCTTCTCCAGCGCCCCCATGAAGTCGGACGGCAACCCGCCGGTTACACCCTGATAGACTCGTGAGGAGTCGACGAAGCGGTCGCACAGCACGATCGCGCCGCGCGCAATGGCGGGACGGATGAGCTGTTCGACGTGATCGGAACGCGCGGCGGCAAACAGCATCGCCTCCATCTTTGGCCCGAGTTGTTCGGCTGCTCCCGACAGGATGACATGGCGAACGGCTTCCGCACCGGGGGAACCGCCCGGTTCGCGCGTAACGACAACGTCATATTTCTTCGCGCGCAGCTTCTGCGCCAGCCGCTCGATCTGAGTGGACTTGCCGGCCCCTTCCCCACCTTCGAAGCTTATGAAGAATCCCTGGCGCACTGGCTGATGTTTCGTTCCGTTGTCGCGGTATCGCTACCGCTTATCAGCGCAGCCAGCCGATGGCCAGTTCCTTGAGCGCATCGAATGCCCGGCTGTGGAGTTCGCCCACCTCGACCGTCTCGGCTGCATAGAGCGGCATTTCCTGGCTCAGCGTGTCGCCGATCCATATACGCAACGCGCCGACGTGCTGACCTTCTTCCACAGGCGCGGGCAATGGTCCCTGATACACGATACGGGCCGTCAGCTTGTCGCGATGGAACGTTGGCAAAAGCAGGTCCACCGGCCCTTTTGCCTTCAGCGGCACGCCGCCTTTCGTCCCGCCATAGACCTGTGCAGTGCCGACCACCTCATCAGCCGCAAAGATTTCCGTCTTCTCGAACGAGCGCAACCCCCATTCCAGAAGCTTGCGCGCCTCTTCCGCCCGCTCACGGTCGGAAGACATCCCGCTCAGCGCGGCAATCACACGCCGGCCGTTCTGGTGGATTGCGCCGACAATGGCGAAACCATTCTGTTCGCTTGCGCCGACGGCCAGCCCCTCCGCACCTATATCCATGGCCAGCAATGGATTGCGGTTGCGCTGGTTGATCTTGTTCCAGGTGAAATCCGTTTCCGCAAACAGCCGATAGAGATCCGGGTAGGTTTCCTGAAGGTGACGGGCAAGCTGCACAAGTTCGCGAACTGTGGTCATCTGGCCTTCAGCGGGCAATCCGGTGGCGTTGACGAACACCGATTTCTGCAAGCCAATCTTGCGGGCGCGCTCCGTCATCTGGAACGCGAAACCGGTTTCCGAACCGGCGATGCCTTCGGCAATAATAATGCAGCCGTCGTTGGCTGCCTGCACGGCGATGCCGCGCATCAGATCCTCAAGCCTGATGCTGGAACGGACTGCTGCGAACATGGTGGAGGTGCGCGATGGTGCGCCGCCGGTGCGCCACGCATTTTCGCTGACGACAAAGGTATCGTCGAGCGCCAGCCGGCCGGATTTCACCGCATCGAACGCCATTTCCAACGTCATCAGCTTGGCCAGCGAGGCAGGCTGGATCGGCGCGTCGGCATCCTTGGCGAACAGCACGCTGCCGGTCTCGGCATCGACCATGAAAGCCTGCGTCGCCTTGGTTTCGAACAGTTGCGCAGAAGCCACGCCTGCCCCAAGGCAAACGCTGGCCAATGCGATCAGGCCAAAAAACTGCGCGCGCAGGAAAGATGACATGGAGAATGCGCCCGTGCTGCCTTTGCGGATAGTGGTTCAAGCTAGCAGGGCGTCGCGTCGTGAATCAACTGCTATGCAGCGTTGCGACGATCAGTTGCGAACCCTCAGCGCATCCGGCGCGCCGTTCGCCCACGCCGCCTGCAGCATGGCGTCGGCATCGGCGCGGCCATCGCCGTAAAGCTCCACGGCGTACCATCCCCTGCCCTCTGACGCGGACTGCCTGATCGACACCTTTCCGAACCCGGAAAGGCGCTTGGCGAGCTGGCGCGCCTCTGCGTCGCTTTCGAAGGAACCGGCTGCTATATAATCCGCGCCCGGCTGCCCCGTATTGCTGCGCTTCCACGACGCCGCCACTGCTTGCGAGGTCAGACCACCACGGTCCACGGCGGCAAATGCGTGCGCGGCGGAAGCGACGCGTTCATCCGCATAGGAAAGCGTCGCTAGCGCGAAAGGCGAGTCGGATGGAAGGCTGGAATCCGGGCGAATAGGCACGATCGGGCCATAGTCCGGCAGTGAAACGTCTCCGAAAGCCAATGTCTGCTGTGCGCCGGCCGCCTGCGTCGGAAACGGCACACCACGGATGCCGCCAGCGCTCGGCGTCGAACCACTCATGGCGATCATCACGCCTGTCGGCAGACCGATCGACGGATCGGGAGCGCGGTTTCCTGGATGATAGGAGGCCATCAGATAGGGTTCGTCATCGCCATCGAGAGGCGCGCGGCCGACATATTCGACCTTCACCTTCGCCGTGCCGGCCATGCGATAGCCCAGCATATCGGCGGCGCGTTTCGACAGATCGATGACACGGTCGCCGTGATATGGTCCACGGTCGTTGACGCGTACGACTACCGAGCTGCCGTTCTCGACATTGGTGACGCGGGCATAGCTCGGTAACGGCATGGTGGGATGCGCCGCCGTCAGATGTTCCTTGTCGTAGATCTCCCCATTGGCCGTCAGGCGCCCATGGAATGCGTCCCCGTACCAGGATGCGGAACCCGTCCTGGCGTATTTGGGATCTTCCTTGGGATAGTACCATTTGCCGGCCACCTGGTAAGGTTTTCCGACCTGATCGCGCCCGCCGCCCCGCTTGATCTTCGAGCCATGCGCCACGCGCGGGCTGGCCTTCACGCCATATTTGGATTCGGGGAAATATTCCTTGGAACGTGACTTGACCTGCTCCTTGGGCTGCGGCGTTCCGCAGGCGGCCAGAGCGATCGCCGATACGGCAAAGGACATGATTGTAAGAGTGCGACGAAAACGCTGCCGCGCCACGACCTGCATCAAGACGATCCCCTGACTTCAGGAAGGAGGTCACACAAACAGGATCGCTCGCAGTTCGCGTCGATCCCGAGCATGGCCTTCTGCTTCCGCTCAAGGCCATTTGCGCAGGAATTTCTTAGCGACCTGTTAACCGATTGTGGCGGGAAGCGGGCATCTTTGTGTCGCTCGGGAATCGCATCTGTAGCTGTTCAGGCGTCCGCTTCGCGCCGGTCAGGACAACAGCTCGATCGCCACTGCGGTCGCTTCTCCGCCGCCGATGCACAGGGAGGCGACGCCGCGCGAAAGACCATTCCTTTCCAGAGCCGCCAGCAACGTGACCATCACGCGCGCGCCGGAGGCGCCGATCGGATGACCGAGCGCGCAGGCTCCGCCATGAATGTTGACGCGTTCATGCGGCAGGTCGAGGTCGCGCATTGCGGCCATGGCCACGACCGCGAACGCCTCGTTGATTTCAAACAGGTCCACATCGCCGATCACCCAGCCAGTCCGTTCGGACAGCCGGCGAATGGCATGGACAGGCGCGGTCGGGAACTTCGCCGGCTGGTCGGCATAGGTGGCGTGCCCGACAATCACGGCGCGCGGCGTCAGCCCAAGCCGGTCGGCTTTCGAGCGGCGCATCAGCACCATCGCCGCCGCACCGTCGGAGATCGAACTGGAATTGGCGGCGGTTACAGTGCCACCCGAACGAAACGCCGGTTTCAGGGTCGGTATCTTGTCGAGCCGCGCCTTGCCGGGCTGTTCATCGATTGCGATGCTGCGCTCGCCTGCACGCCCTGTCAAAATCACCGGTGTGATTTCGCTCTCGAACGAGCCGTCGGCGATAGCGGCCTGGGCGCGGTTCAGGGAGGTTATGGCGAAAGCGTCCTGTTCTTCGCGGGTAAAACCATACTCCGCCGCGCAATCCTCGGCGAATGTCCCCATCAGTCGTCCATGATCATAGGCATCCTCAAGCCCATCCAGGAACATGTGGTCGAGCACCTGCCCATGCCCCATGCGGTAACCCTGACGCGCTTTGGGCAAGAGGTATGGTGCATTGGTCATGCTCTCCATGCCGCCGGCAACGACGATTTCGGCGCTGCCCGCCAACAGAAGATCATGCGCCAGCATGGCGGCCTTCATGCCGGAGCCGCACATCTTGTTGATGGTGGTGGCGCCCGCGGCGCGGGTGATGCCTGCGCCCAGCGAAGCCTGCCGCGCGGGCGCCTGCCCCTGCCCGGCGGGCAGCACGCATCCCATGACAACTTCATCCACCGCCTGAGGGTCCGCGCCGGCCCGTTCCATCGAGGCGCGGATGGCCGCAGCGCCAAGCTGCGAAGCCGTGGCGTCGGACAATTCGCCCTGAAACGCGCCCATGGGCGTGCGCGCGCAGCCGACTATGACGATTGGATCATGTTCGCTCACAATTTGCTCCCTGCACCGCGCGAAACCGGCATCAACCCTGCGGGGCCGACCGACCCCACCTATACAGCTTGCGCTGGCGGTTGGGTACAGGGCTATCGAGGTCTTCGCTGGTCCTTCATCGCTGAATTTGGTCTCGGCGCTCCAAGCTCGGGGGCAAGCGGATTGCGTGTTCGGCTGATTGTCGCGCCGATCATGACCGCAACCACCGGAGCGATGTAAGTCGCGGTGTACGCCTGGCCTTTCGAGGATGAAGTAAAAGGTGACGAACGCCCCCGTCTGTTCCCAACACTCCCAGCCCGATCACCGCTATTACGACAATCACCAGGAAGGGTTTTGCGAAGACGCGAGGAAAACGCTTCGCTCCTACACCCCGGAATATTTTCGCTGGTTCAAGATAATCGACTAGCTATCGATATCGGCCTCAGATCATCAAATCTGAGGGCGTAGGCCGAAGTCGGGTGCATGGCTGAATGTTCGCAGCGACCTTTGACCGGCGCTAACAGGTCACGATTGTGCGGATTACTGCTACAGACAACGACGCTGATCGGTTATTGGGGCAGGCGTTCGCTATGGCAAGCTGCCAACAAACTCACAGCCGATTGATTTTATTGATGCAATGGCAGAGGGGGTGGGATTCGAACCCACGGTGAGCTTGCACCCACGCCGGTTTTCAAGACCGGTGCCTTAAACCGCTCGGCCACCCCTCCCCGCACCAGCGCATCGGCGGCGGTTCAGACGGCATGGCTTTAGCGCCGAGCGTGCCGTCCCGTCAACTCGTTGACGACATTGAAAACTGCATAATCTGCATGCTGCCGGTCTTCTTTCGGATCAGGATGAATCTTCGCGACAGTTGTACGTTGAAGCCGGGACAACTCTTGACGCCATTGCTTGCGAGGCGTACCCCCGCAAAATTCCCCCAACAGAAAACGGCATTCTGACGATGGAAATCTTTACCGCGGCTGGCTTCACTGCGCTCCTTCAGGTGATTTTCATCGATCTCGTCCTGGCCGGGGACAACGCCATCGTCATCGGACTCGCGGCGGCTGGGCTTCCGGCGGATCAGCGCAAGAAAGCCATCCTGATCGGCATTCTGGCCGCCACGGCGCTGCGCATCGCCTTCGCGATCGTCGCTGTTCAGCTTCTCGCCATTCTGGGCCTGCTTCTCGTTGGCGGCATCCTGCTTCTCTGGGTTTGCTGGAAGATGTGGCGGGAACTGCGCACCTCTCCTGAAGATGAAGCGGAAGCCGCCGAGGCGCTGGCCAACGGTCAGCAGCCGGCAGCCGGCAGGGCTCCGCGCAAGACGCTGATGCAGGCTGCGGTCCAGATCGTAGTAGCCGACGTGTCTATGTCGCTGGACAATGTGCTGGCCGTCGCCGGCGCGGCGCGCGACCACTTTACGGTGCTCATCGTCGGCCTGGTATTTTCGATCGCACTGATGGGGCTTGCAGCGTCTTTCATCGCGCGTCTTCTGCACCGCTATCGGTGGATTGCCTATATCGGCCTGCTCATCATCCTCTATGTCGCCCTCGACATGATCTATCGGGGCGGGATGGAAGTGTGGCCATATGTCAACGGCGCGCTGAGCTGATCCGCGATCGCCGTCCTCGTGCTCAAGGCGACTGAAATTGCGGTGGCGGCGTAACCTGCTTCGCCAGTTCCGCTTCCTTTTCAGCGTATCGCCGATAGGCGGGACGGTCGAAGGCGCGGGTCACGTATTCCCGGAAAACCGGCAGATCCGGCAAGACCTTCAATATATGCATCGTGAAGTGGATGCCGGAGGCGAGCTGCGTGTCGGCTGCGGTAAAGCTGTCCCCCACGGCATATGACTGGTTTGAAAGAACTTTTTCGAGATTGGCCACCATGTCTTCGAACAGACCGAACGAGAAGCTGTTGCCGCCTTTGTAACGCCAGCCCTGAGCGCGTGCCGCGATGACCGGATCGAAAACGGAATCGCAATAGACAAGCCGCGTCAGATAAGCTGCACGCCGGCTGTCGCCGATTGGCGGCGCCAGCCCCGCTTCGGGGAAGGCGTCGGCCAGATAGATTGTGATCGCCGCGCGTTCGGTAACGATCGCGCCGTCATGGGCGATGGCGGGAACCTTCTTGTTTGGCTGGATGTTGCGATAGCTCTCCGGAACGCCCTCCGGGGCGCGAATGTCGATCAGCTCGATTTCATAGGGCTGCCCGATTTCCTCCAATAACCAGAACACGCCGGAGGAACGCGACCATGGCATGCAGTAGAAGGTGAGCATCTGAAACCCTCCGATGTGACTCCTTCATATCATCTTTCATCCTGATCCGGCATTCTTCAGTCCGCAGGCAGAACGCCCGGCAACAAAAAGGGCGCCCCTATGGCGCCCTTCCCGTTCAACATCGCGACCTGCTTATTGCGGCAGCTTGTCGTCGATGCCTTTGACGTAGAAGTTCATGCCAAGAAGGGTCTGATCGTCCGCGACCTCGCCTTCCTTCAGCCACTCCGAGCCGTCCTGCTTCGCGACCGGGCCGGTGAAGGGATTCCAGCCACCCTTGATTTTTTCCACAGTGGCTTCGGCTTCCGTGGCGACCTCATCCGGAACGTTGGTGTAAGGCGCCATGTAGATGATGTTGTCCTTGAAGCCTTCCCACAGGCTCTCGGCTTTCCAGTCGCCATCCATGGCCGCCTTGACGCGGCTGACATAGTACGGGCCCCAATTGTTCACCACAGCGGTGAGTTGCGCCTGCGGAGCGAACTTGGCCATGTCGGCTGCCTGACCGAAGCCATGAAGGCCACGCTCCTGCGCAATTTGCAGCGGCGCGGTCGAGTCCGTGTGCTGCACGATTATGTCCGCGCCCTGGTCGAACAGCGCCTTGGCGGCGTCTGCTTCCTTGCCCGGATCGAACCAGGAATTGATCCAGACGATCTTCAGCTTGAAATCCGGATTGACCGACTGTGCGCCGAGCATAAAGGAGTTGATGCCCATAACCACTTCCGGAATGGGGAACGAGACAATATAGCCCGCCACCCCGGCCTTGGACTGCTTGGCGGCGATCTGCCCGCTGACATATCGGCCTTCATAGAAGCGGATGTTGTAGACACCCATGTTCTCGGAGGTCTTGAAGCCCGTGGCGTGCTCGAACTTCACGTCAGGGAATTTTTTCGCCACCTCCAGCTCGGCGTCCATGAAACCGAACGAGGTTCCGAAGATGATCTTGCAGCCGTCGCGGGCCATGCGCTCGAAGGAGCGCGCCGCATCCGGGCCTTCGGAGACGTTTTCGAGATAGGCCGTTTCCACCTTGTCGCCGAATTCCTTCTCGACTTCGAGGCGGCCCTGATCGTGCTGGAACGAGAAGCCGAAATCGCCTATCGACCCGACATAGATCCAGCAGGCCTTGAACTTCTCCTGCGCCTGCACAGGGGCGGTCAGAGCCAATGCGGCGGCCGCCGTCATCAGGCCTATGAGTCTTTTTCTCATGTTGTTCTCCATCTGAGGTTTAACTTCCACCGTGCCGTTTCTTCTATCGCTCCGGCACGAAAGGCTGGGCCAGCGAAGCCGGCGTGTTCATCATCGTTAGCCGCTTGTTTCGGGAAATCAACACGAGCACCACTATGGTCGCGAGATAGGGCAGCGACGACAGGAACTGCGATGGCAGCGACTTGACGAGAGCGATCGGCTGGTAGATCAGCCAGGATGAATTGGCGAAGCTCGACAGGTCGATGGCCTGCACATGCAACTGGCCGATCCAGATCGCTCCAAAGATATAAGCTCCCGCCAGAACACGCCATGGCCGCCATGAGGCGAACACCACCAGCGCCAGCGCAATCCAGCCACGCCCTGCACTCATATTCTCAACCCACTGGGGGGTGTAGACGAGCGACAGATGTGCGCCTGCAAGTCCCGCGCAGGCGCCGCCGAACATTACGGCCAGATAGCGGTAGCGGATCACGCTTATGCCAAGCGCATGGGCTGAGGTGTGGCTGTCGCCAATGGCGCGCATGGTGAGCCCCTTGCGGCTCCTGAACAGAAACCACGTCACGGCGACCACCAAAGCTATCGACAGGTAGAAAATGGGATCCTGCCCGAACAAAAGACGGCCCACCACGGGAAGCGAGGTCAGGCCCGGAATGTCCAGATTGGGCAGGCGCTGGCCCGGCAGACCGACGAAACTGGTGCCGAGCATACCCGACAGGCCGAGGCCCAGAATTGTCAGCGACAGGCCGGTCGCCACCTGATTGGTTGCGAGCGTCAGCGTCATGAATGCGAACAGAAGCGAGAACAGGACGCCGATGATTATGGCGGCGAGCACGCCGATCCATGGGGAACCGGTGAGATAGCCGGCCCCGAAGCCGCCGACAGCGCCCATGATCATCATGCCTTCGACACCTAGGTTGAGGACGCCGGCGCGTTCCGCCACGAGTTCCCCGATAGCTGCGATAAGCAGAGGCGTAGCGGCAGTGGCGATCGTCAGGAGGATGCTGACCCAGATATCCATCAATGCGCTCCTTCCTGAGCGGCAAGCGTTTCCGGGGCGGGATCCTTCCGGCCCATGATGCGGATTCGGTAGTGGATGAGCGTGTCGCAGCCCAGCACGAAGAACAGCAACATCCCCTGAAACACGCGCGCAAGCTTGTCGGAGACACCGAGTGATGACTGCGCGGCCTCTCCTCCCAGATAGGTGAGGCCGAGCACCAGCCCCGCCGCGATGATGCCGAGCGGGTTGAGCCGGCCAAGGAACGCCACGATGATCGCGGCAAAGCCGTAACCGGGAGAGATGACTGGCTGAAGCCGGCCGATCGCACCGGAAACTTCCGAGATGCCTGCAAGGCCCGCCAGAGCCCCGGAAAGCATGAAGGCGAAGAACACCATGCGGTTGAGGCTGAAGCCGGCGAAACGCCCTGCCCTCGGGCTCGACCCCAGAACGCGCACCTCGAAGCCCTTGAGCATGCGGCTCATCATCAGCCAGACCAGCACCGCCGCGACAATCGAAAGGATGAAGCCCAGATTGGCGCGACCGGAATCCAGAAGTTCCGGCAGTCGTGCAGTACTGCTGAACTGCACGGTCTGCGGAAAATTGTAGCCCATGGGGTCTCGCCACGGTCCGCGCACGACCCAGTCGAGGAAAAGCTGTGAGACATAAACCAGCATGAGACTGGTCAGAATCTCGTTCGTATTGAAACGCGCCTTCAGAAGAGCCGGCACGCTGGCATAGGCCGCTCCGCCGATCATACCCATCAAAAGCATCAGCGGCAGGAGATAGACTCCCTCAAGGCCGGGATAGAGCACCGGCAGGACCGATCCGGCGATCGCGCCGATCGTGAACTGCCCCTCTGCCCCGATGTTCCAGATATTGGCGCGGAAACATACGGACAGCCCTACGGCGATCATGATCAGCGGGGCGGCCTTGATCGCCAGTTCGTGCAACTGCCACACTTCGGTCAGCGGCGAGACGAAATAGGCGTAAAGCGCTTTGGCGGGATTGACGCCCAGCATCGCGAACATGATCGCGCCCGCGATGACGGTCAGCGCAAAGGCGATGAAGGGCGACAGCATCGAAAACAGCGCCGAGCGCTGGGGACGTTTGACGAGTTCGATGCGCATCAGGCGACCTCCGCCGTTTCGGCGATATGCGCGGTTGCGGCATGGCCGGGTTCGGCCCCGCCCATCAGCAGGCCGATCTGCTCATAGGTTGCCTCGGCGATCGGCATCTTGGCCGACAGTTCGCCATTGTGCATGACCGCGATGGCGTCCGAAATCTCGAAAAGCTCATCGATATCCTGACTGATGACCAGCACCGCCGAGCCATTGCGGGCGAGTTCGATCAGCGCCTGCCTGATGTGCGCCGCCGCGCCCGCATCGACGCCCCAGGTCGGCTGGTTCACCACCATGACCGCCGGCTTGCGGTCAAGCTCGCGCCCGACAATGAATTTCTGGAGATTTCCGCCGGAAAGCGAGGCCGCCTCGGGATCGGGCGCGCTCTTGCGTACGTCCATCATCCCGATGATGCGCTGCGCGGCGCTGTAGATCGCATTTGCCTCGATCATGCCGGTCCGGCTCACGAACGCCTTGCCATCGGTGGCATGACGCGAAAGCAGCAGATTTTCGGAAAGCTTCATCCGCGGCGCGGCGCCGTGGCCCAGCCGCTCTTCCGGCACGAAGGCCGCACCCAGAAGCCGACGTCCACTGATATCGAGCCCGCCGACCTCACGGCCACGTATACGCACCGAAGCCCTGTCCGGCTGGCGAACCTCACCCGATACAGCCTCGAAAAATTCGCCCTGTCCATTGCCGGCCACGCCTGCGATGCCGACAACCTCGCCTGCCCGCACCGAAAGATTTATGTTTCTCAACGGGATAGAAAAAGGCGTTGCAGGCGTGCGGTTGAGATTGGCGATTTCGAGCAGCGACTGGGCCTTTTCCATGCCCTCGGCTGGCGGGCGCTCAACGCTGCGAACCTCCGATCCGACCATCATACGCGCCAGTGACGACGCCGTTTCCTCGCGGGGGGTGCAGTGGCCGACAACCTTGCCATGGCGCAGAACAGTCGCCCTGTCGCACATCCGCTTCACCTCCTCGAGGCGATGCGAGATGTAGAGGATCGACTTACCCTCGGCGCGCAGCCGCTCCAGCGTTTCGAACAGCTTGTCGGCCTCCTGCGGGGTCAGGACCGATGTCGGCTCATCGAGAATGATGAGGTCCGGCGTCTGCAACAGGCAGCGAATGATTTCGATACGCTGACGCTCGCCAACCGAAAGATCGCCAACCAGCGCGTCCGGGTCGAGCGGCAGCCCATAGCTGTAGGAAAGCGCCCGCGCCTTGGCGGCGATCGTGCCGATCGGCGCGCCGTCATTCAGCGAAAGCGCAATGTTCTCAGCGGCCGTAAGCGCCTCGAACAACGAAAAGTGCTGAAAGACCATGCCAATGCCGAGCTTCTTGGCGACGCCCGGGCTGGTGATATGTACAGGCTGACCGTTCCAGAGAATTTCACCTGAATTTGGCTCGAGTGAGCCAAACAGCATCTTGACCAGCGTGGACTTGCCAGCGCCGTTTTCCCCCAGCAGCGCATGAATCTCACCCCTGGCGATGCCAAGGTCGATACTGTCGCAAGCCTTCAGGGTTCCGAATATCTTGGTGAGGCCGCGAACCTCGAGCAGGTTCGCAGCGCCTTCATGTAAATGCACAGTGCCTCCCATCTGTCGCCAGATATGTTCTGTGTTCCCGCAGACATGGTAGGCACGGCCGCAGTCTCGCGCAAACTAATAGTTCCGTTGAAAGACCTTCAAGAAAGTGAGTGGCATTCGACGCCTGATTACGGAATCAGTACTGTCGTTCCTGTCGTTTTACGCGCTTCGAGGTCAGCATGAGCCTGCGCGGCGTCGGCGAGCGCATAGCGCTGATTGATCCTGATCCGCACAGCGCCGGACAACACCACGTCGAAGAGCGCCTTCGCCGATTGCTCCAGTTCCGCGCGCGTTGTATTGTAGGAGAACAGCGTCGGCCGCGTCGCATAAAGCGACCCCTTTTGCGCAAGGATTCCGATATCGAAAGGTGGTATCGGACCCGAAGACTGGCCGAAGGATATGAATGTGCCGAGCCTTTTCAGGCAGTCCAGAGATCCGGCGAAGGTGTCCTTGCCGACAGAGTCGTAGACAGCATCGCATTTCCCGCCTTCCGTTATACGCGCCACCTCCTGCACGAAATCCTGCTGGCGATAGTCGATGACGTGATGGAAGCCATGGTCGCGCGCGAGGGCCACCTTTTCCGGTGAACCGGCGGTGCCGATCACAGTAGCGCCGAGATGGTTCGCCCACTGGCCAAAAATGAGCCCCACCCCTCCGGCCGCGGCGTGGTAAAGCACGGTGTCGCCGGGTTTCACCCTGAAGGTGCGCCGCAACAAATATTCGACCGTCATACCTTTCAGCATCATGCCGGCCGCCTGCTCGTCGCTAACGCCGTCAGGGATCGGCACGACCTGATCGGCGGCCACCACCCTCTGCTCCGCATAGGTTCCAAGACGCACCACATAGGCGACGCGATCCCCCGGCTTGAGCCCATCAACCCCCTCACCCACCTCCTGAACGACGCCAGCGGCTTCGCCGCCGGGTGTGAACGGCAAACCGTTCGGGGCAGGATAGAGGCCGGTGCGATGATAGACGTCGATGAAATTCACGCCGATGGCGGTGTGCCTCACGAGAACTTCGCCACGCCCCGGCCTGCCCGGATCGACATCTTCGAGGACAAGGACTTCCGGACCGCCGTGATTGTGGATGCGGATCGCCTTTGACATGTGTTTCAGACCCTTTTTGCGCCGAGATGCGGGAAAATCTGCATGATGGCGCCAATGCAAAACAGGTATAGCCCGGTTATGGTGATACCCACTTTGGTGAACTGGCTGACATTTTCCGCCAGGACCCCGAACTGGCTGTAGAATTCCGCCAGCGCCGATTCCGCCAGCGCCAGTATGCCGAAGGCGCACCACAGCAGCGTGACCGTGAGATTGACCGGGCGCAGCCGCCTCACCCGTACGGGGTGGAGAAAATTGACCGGCACGAAGGTCAGCAATCCACAAATCACCACGACGCCGAAGGACACCCATTCTCCCGGCCCGACCACGAACAGGGTGAACACCACCATGTTCCAGACCACAGGGAAGCCCTTGAAGAAGTTCTCCTTCGTCTTCATGCCGGTATCCGCGTAATAGATCGCGCTGGACACCACGATGATGGCGGCGGACAGGAAGGACAGCCCCTCGCCCATCAGGCCGAACTGATAGAGCGCAAAGGCGGGAATCAGCACATAGGTGACATAGTCGATGATGTTGTCGAGTAATTCGCCGGACCAGGTCGGCAGGATTTCCTTCACTTCCAGCTTGCGTGCGATGGGGCCGTCTATACCATCGACGAACAGGGCAAGTCCGAGCCACCAGAACATCGCCGTCCAGCGCTCCTCGCTGGCCGCCACGAGCGAGACGAAGGCGAGGAATGAGCCGGACGCCGTCAGCAGATGAACCGAAAAGGCGCGCGCCTGCGGCCAGGTCACCTTTTTTCTCGGCCTCGGAATCCGGTCCCTGATCTTCCTGCCGGTCGGTTTGCTGTCCACGGCCATCGGTCCATCTTGCATCGGCATCTGTAATCCCTCTTGATCGGCCACCAGCCAGCGGGGGTCAATGCACAAGTGACGACAAGTCCGAAGGCCACACAGGATTTCTCGTCTGACATGCATGAATAGCAAAGGTTTCGCTTCACAGCTGAAAGGTCGCGTTGAAGAAGACGGCCTACAGGGCGTATATCTCAACCGACAAAGGAGGCTTCGACATGCCAACGCCCGCCGCGCCTGCCCGATCCGACGCCAGAATCCTTGTCGCAGGAACCGGGCCGGCTGGCCTGATCGCGGCGCTCGCCTTCGCCGATGCGGGCTTTGGCGTAACGCTGGTTGGCCCGGACGTGAATATCCGTGACGGGCGCACCACGGCGCTGATGAATCCGGCGCTTGCCCTGCTCGATCGCGTGGGGGTGCTGAAAACGCTTGCGCACAATTCCGCGCCGCTCAAGGTCATGCGGATCGTCGACGGTACGTCGAGGCTCATCCGCAGCCCAGCAGTGACTTTCCATGCAAGCGAGGTCGGCGAACACAGATTTGGCCTCAACATCCCGAACTCCGTCATGGTCGCGACGCTCGCTGAAGCCGTGGCCGTCAACCCAGCGATCGAATGGAAGAAAACGCTGGTCGAAAGCTGGGATTTGCGATCCGAAGCGGCAGCGGCCCATCTCGCGGACGGCAGCGCCGTGGAGGCGAAACTGGCGGTGGCGGCAGATGGACGCCTGTCGCCAGCGCGTGAAGCAGCAGGCATTTCGGTGTCTTCGCGCCCGTTCCCGCAAGCTGCATTGGTGTTGAATTTCGCTCACACCGTCGACCACAACTTCACCTCGACAGAGTTCCACACCGAGACCGGACCGTTTACACAGGTTCCGCTGCCCGGACGCCGCTCAAGCCTCGTCTGCGTCGTTGGGCCCGAAACCGCGCAGCAACTTGCCGCGCTGGATGTCGACGCGTTGTCCCTGCACATCGAGCGGCGCATGCAATCCATGCTCGGACGCGTGACAGTCGAACCGGGCAGCCAGATCTATCCCCTTTCGACCTCGACACCGTGGCGCTTCGCCCACAACCGTGTGGCTCTGGTGGGCGAAGCCGCGCATGTGTTCCCGCCAATCGGCGCGCAAGGCCTCAACCTTGGCATCAGAGACATTACCGATCTTGTTGAAGTCGCTTCGCAAAACCCCACCGATCCGGGCTCTCCGAAGGCGCTGCTCACCTACGACCTCAAGCGCCGACCGGACATCGTGGCGCGAACCAGCGCGGTGAACCTTCTCAACCGCTCGCTGCTTTCCGACATGCTTCCGGCCCAGATCGCGCGCAGCGCCACGCTCGGCGTTCTCGGACGCTTTGCGCCGGTTCGGGCTTTCTTCGTGCGCGAAGGCTTGCAGCCCGGCAGCGGGTTCTCCGCGATTGCCGGCTCGTTGAGGGAACAGGTCCAGCGGTAGAAACCCGCTGCGGATGCGGTGGAGAAAACCGATCCGAAGATGAAGCCCAATCGGCCAGTTCCTTAAACGGTGTTTTGACCAGAAGCTGGAAGAAAAGCGCAGGCAGCGCGACATAGATGATGAAGGTGTTCATCCAGCGCAGCGCTTCAATCGGCTGGCGCGTCAAGCGAGCAACGGCAAAGCCGATGAAAATCAGTCCGAAGAATGGAAGTACGAGACTGGCAATATCCGACATTGAGTTCCCCGCGCCGGTTTCACCGGCCGTCGATTTCACCAGAGCAGGCGGATAACCCTGCGCAGGATTGAATTGCCACGCACCATGAGCCAAATAAGGGTTATGGAAAACGAGAACATAAAAACAGCCAAATTCTCGATCGGACAGGTGGTTCGCCACCGCCTGTTTCCGTTTCGCGGCATCATTTTCGATGTTGATCCGCAGTTCGCCAATTCCGAGGAGTGGTACCAGGCGATACCCGCCGGGGTTCGCCCGAGCAAGGACCAGCCCTTCTATCACCTGCTGGCCGAAAACTCGGAGACCGAATACATCGCCTATGTCTCCGAGCAGAACCTGTTGGAAGATGTTTCAGGTGATCCTGTGCGGCATCCACAGATCCGCGAATTATTCCTGAAGACGCAGGACGGGCATTACGAGCCCCGATATCAGATTCGCCATTAGGGCGGAGCGCATCCTTTTAGGGACGCAAAGGGCATTTCACGATTCAGCAGCGGGATAATCCGAAAACCCAACTTCCTCTGCTCAACAAAAACCCGCCGCTTCGTGAAGCGGCGGGTTTTTTTAACGTAATCGAGATTTCGGCTCAGTCTTCCTTTTTCATGGGCGCAACGCGCAGCGCCAGTTCGCGAAGCTGTTGCGGCGTCGCAGGCGCCGGCGCATTCATGAGCAGATCGTAGGCCTGCTGGTTCATCGGGAACATGGTCACTTCGCGCAGATTTTTCGCGCCGACCAGCAGCATGATAACGCGGTCGATGCCGGCGGCCATCCCGCCATGCGGCGGCGCGCCATACTGGAAAGCACGGTACAGGCCGCCGAAGCGGTCCTCGACCGTCTGCCGGTCGAGCCCGACGATCTCGAAGGCCTTGACCATGGTTTCAGGCAGATGGTTGCGGATGCCGCCCGATGCGATTTCGAAGCCGTTGCAGACCATGTCGTACTGGTAGGCCTTGAGGCTCAGCGGATCCTGGTCGTTGAGCGCATCGATGCCGCCCTGCGGCATGGAGAACGGATTGTGGGCGAAGTCCACCTTCTTTTCGTCCTCGTTCCACTCGTAGAATGGAAAATCGACGATCCAGCACAGGTCGAAGCGGTCGCGATCGACAAGGTTCAGTTCCTCGCCGGCGCGGGTGCGGGCCGCCCCTGCAAAGGCAACGAACTTCTTCGGATCGCCAGCGACAAAAAACGCCGCGTCGCCGTCTTCAAGCCCGAGTTGCTGGCGAACGGCGTCGGTGCGCTCCTCGCCGATATTCTTGGCGATCGGTCCTGCGCCTTCAAGATTGTCGCCTTCCTTGCGCCAGAAAATGTAGCCGAGGCCCGGCTGGCCCTCGCCCTGCGCCCAGGAGTTCATGCGATCGCAGAACGCGCGGGAGCCCCCGGTCTTCGCCGGAATAGCCCAGACTTCAGCCTTGGGGTCATTGGCCAGGATGTTGGCGAACACCTTGAAACCGGAACCGCGGAAATGTTCGGACACGTCCTGCATCTCGATCGGGTTGCGCAGGTCCGGCTTGTCGGATCCGTATTTGCGCATGGCCACGTCATAGGGAATGCGCGGAAAGTCCTGCGTCACCGGCTTGCCATCGGCGAAGGCCTCGAACACGCCGCGCATCACCGGCTCCATGGTCGACAGCACGTCGTCCTGCTCGACGAAACTCATTTCAAGGTCGAGCTGATAGAACTCGCCCGGCAGACGGTCGGCGCGCGGGTCCTCGTCGCGGAAACAGGGAGCGATCTGGAAATAGCGATCGAAGCCCGAAACCATGATGAGCTGCTTGTACTGCTGCGGAGCCTGCGGCAGCGCATAGAAGGCGCCCGGATGGATGCGCGACGGCACAAGGAAGTCGCGCGCGCCCTCCGGCGAGGATGCGGTGAGGATCGGCGTGGAATATTCGGTGAAACCCGCCTCGCCCATGCGCTTGCGCATTTCTGCAACGATCTTCGTGCGCATGACGATGTTTCTGTGCAGCGTGTCGCGGCGTAGATCGAGGAAACGGTACTTGAGGCGTATGTCTTCGGGATAGTCCGGCTCGCCGAACACCGGCAGCGGCAGTTCCTTCGCAGCAGACAGGATCTCGATCTCCTTGGCGAATATCTCGATCTCGCCGGTTTCGAGATTCGGGTTCACCGCCTCGGCCGAGCGCGCCTTCACCTCCCCGTCCACGCGGATCACCCACTCGCCGCGCACCGTCTCCGCAGCCTTGAAGGCGGGCGAATCCGGATCGGCCACGATCTGGGTCAAGCCGTAGTGGTCGCGCAGGTCGATGAACAGCAGGCCGCCGTGATCGCGCACGCGATGCACCCAGCCCGAAAGACGAATTGTGGAGCCGACATCGGCCCTTCTCAACTGAGCGCAGGTGTGGCTGCGGTAACGATGCATCGCCTGATTTTCCGCTTAACTTGGTTCGATTGGGCCGAAGCACTTGCCCGGCTTCAAAATTGGCGCGAAAAGCGCATGGGTAGTCCCTTTTGTCAAGGCAAGAGGGACCGGAGCCGCCTTGCGGGCAGCATGCAACGCGATCTGATTGACATCGATCGACTTGACGCGCCCGGCAACGGCTGGAATTGAGAAACAAGTTTGGTCCGAAAAGCGATTTGATGAACCTCATTACCACACAGGGCGAACTCGAGAGCGCCATAGAAACACTCGAGCAATCGGACTTCGTTACCGTCGATACGGAGTTCATACGCGAAACCACCTTCTGGCCGGTGTTGTGCCTCATCCAGATGGCGACGCCCGATTTCACCGCGCTGGTCGATCCGTTGGCGCCGGGAATCGACCTCAAGCCTTTCTTCCGGCTCATGGCCAATGAAAAGGTGGTCAAGGTTTTTCATGCCGCACGGCAGGACATCGAGATCATCGTGCACCTTGGCGATCTGGTGCCGCATCCGATCTTCGATACGCAGGTCGCCGCCATGGTGTGCGGCTTCGGCGACGCCGTTTCTTACGACCAGCTCGTTCAGAAGGTGACTGGCGTTCGCCTCGACAAGTCGTCGCGCTTCACCGACTGGCGCTACCGGCCGCTGTCCGAGCGCCAGCTCGAATATGCGCTGGCCGACGTCACCCACCTCATCGACGTCTACAAGCATCTGATGGCCGAACTGGAGCGCGAGGGTCGCGCCCACTGGCTCAACGAGGAAATGCAGGTGCTGACGTCCCGCGCAACCTACGATCCGCACCCGGACGACGCCTGGAAGCGCCTCAAGATGCGCGTGCGCAAGCCGCAGGAACTGGCGGTCCTTAAAGCAGTCGCCGCATGGCGCGAACGCGAGGCGCGGGAACGCGACGTGCCACGCGGGCGTATCATCAAGGACGATGCGATCTACGAAATCGCCCAGCAGGCGCCGCGCGACGCAGATGCTCTGGGCCGTCTGCGCAGCATTCCCAAGGGTTGGGAGCGGTCCTCGACCGCCGCCGCGCTTCTCGAAGCCGTGAATGGGGCTCTCTCCATTCCCAAGGACGATCTGCCCCGGCTGCCCCGGCCGCACCAGCCCCCCGAAGGATCGAATGCGGCGGCCGAACTTCTCAAGGTGCTGTTGCGCATTGTGGCGGAAAAGGAAGGCGTCGCCGCCAAGGTGCTGGCGTCGAGCGACGATATCGACCGCATCGCACAGGAAGGCGACAAGGCGGACGTTCCGGCCCTGCACGGGTGGCGGCGGGCCGTGTTCGGGGAGAAGGCGCTGAGCCTGGTTCGCGGCGAGCTCGCCATCAAGTTCGAGAAGCGGCGGATCGCGCTGTTCGAAGTGGACGCTGAGTTCCCGGGAGCCTGAGTTTTCTCAGGCTGCCCCGGCCAGATGCAGGGCGAACCAGCCCCACAGCAGCACCAGCACCAGAAACCCGCCGCCGAAAATCATGCCCCGAAGCGGCGGGCGGTTGCGGGTGACATGCTCGAAAGCATGCACATAGCGTAGCGCCACGAACAGCCACGCCAGTACCGCCGCAATGAACGATGCGCCGGCTGTGACATAGAGCGCCAGACAGACTGCATGGAACAGTACCGGCAGCTCGAACTGATTCATGACGTTGTTCGAGACCGTGGCGCTGATTTCCGGCTCGCCCCCGGAGCGCAGCTTCCATTGGTCAGGCCGAACCTTGCCGGATAGCATCGCTTGCCGGCGGCGCAGGCCCAGCAGCGCGTAGAGCGCGGCCACAAGCACGAAATGCGCCACCATCGGCCACAGGATCGCGGTCGGGTTCATGCCGTCTCCTCCATGATCGCCGACCGCGACTGGCTATGCCTTACACCGCGCCCGGATAGTTCGGGCTCTCGCGGGTGATGGTCACGTTGTGGGCGTGGCTTTCGCGCAGGCCGGCATTCGAGATGCGCACGAAGGTAGCGCGATCGCGGAATTCGGCAAGATCGCGGCCGCCGACATAGCCCATCGAGGCTTTCAGCCCGCCCGCGAGTTGATGCAGCACGCCCGCAACCGGCCCCTTGTAGGGCACCTGTCCCTCAATGCCCTCAGGCACCAGCTTCAGCGTATCGCGCACCTCGGCCTGGAAGTATCGGTCGGCCGAGCCTCGGGCCATGGCGCCGACAGAGCCCATGCCCCGGTAGGCCTTGAAGGAGCGCCCCTGATGCAGATAGACCTCGCCGGGACTTTCCTCGGTGCCGGCGAGAAGCGAACCGACCATGACGGCGGTCGCGCCGGCGGCCAGCGCCTTGGCAAGATCGCCCGAGAATTTGATGCCGCCATCGGCGATGATCGAGATGCCGGCCTTCTGCCCGACCTCGACGGCGGCCATGATGGCGGAAAGCTGCGGCACACCGACGCCCGCCACGATTCGCGTGGTGCAGATCGAGCCCGGCCCGATACCGACCTTCACCGCATCCGCGCCCGCGTCGATGAGCGCCCGTGTGCCATCGGCGGTGGCGACGTTGCCCGCCATGATGCGCACTTCGTTGGAGAGCTTCTTGGCCCGTATCACGGCGTCCAGCACGCGCTGGGAATGGCCGTGGGCGGTGTCGATCACCAGCAGATCGACACCGGCGTCGATCAGGCGCTCGGCGCGCTCGAAACCGTCGTCGCCGACGCTGGTCGCGGCGGCCACGCGCAGACGACCCTGCGCATCCTTCGACGCGTTGGGATTGAGCTGTGATTTTTCAATATCCTTGACCGTGATGAGCCCGACGCAAATGCCCTTGGCGTCGGTCACGACCAGTTTTTCGATGCGGTTCTGATGAAGCAGCCGCTTGGCTTCGTCATGATCGACGTTTTCCTTGACCGTGATGAGGTTCTCGCGCGTCATCAGCTCATAAACGCGCTGGCCGGGGTCGGAGGCGAAACGCACGTCGCGATTGGTGACGATGCCGACCAGCCGCCCTGACGTATGGCCACCCGTACCGCCGTTCTCGACAACCGGAATGCCGGAGATGCCGTGTGCGTTCATCAGCGCCAGCGCATCGGCCAGCGTCGCATCCGGGCCGATGGTGACGGGGTTGATCACCATGCCTGACTCGAACTTCTTGACCTGCCGGACCTGCTCGGCCTGCTCGACCGGCGTGAGGTTGCGATGGATGACGCCAATGCCGCCAGCCTGCGCCATGGCGATCGCCAGGCGGGATTCCGTCACCGTATCCATGGCTGCGGAAATAATAGGCAAATTCAGATCGATATCGCCGGCAATTCGTGTGGAAATGTCGACTTCGCCCGGCACCACTTCTGAATGACCCGGCTGCAAAAGCACGTCGTCAAAGGTTAGCGCCAACGCGCCGGTGGACGTTTCGATGATCTTTGCCATAGCCTGTTCCCGGATACGTGAAAGGGCACGGAACCCGCATGGCCCGCGCCAACTCGTCTTTTCCCTTTCAGGAATGGCGGTGGCTCGTAACACGGTTCCGGCCTCATGAAAAGCGGGACCGTGCAACGATGTGCGATTTATGAGTCGTTTTTCGTCGGTTCCGCCCTGCCCCTGAAGTCTCTGGCCAGCAGATAAAGCTCCACAGACTCGTCGCGCGAGGCTGGTGGCTTGACGTGATGAACCGTGCGGAAATTCTTCTTCAGCGCATCCAGCAGTCCGGTTTCCGTGCCGCCCTGAAAGGTCTTGGCCAGAAAGTGCCCGCCCGGCCGCAGAACCGCCATGGCGAAATCGGCCGCGACCTCACACAGATGCATGGTGCGCAGATGATCGGTGCGGCGGTGCCCTGTGGTCGGCGCAGCCATATCCGACAGCACGACATCAGGTTCGCCGCCCAGCGTCTCCACCAGTCTGGCGGGTGCGTCGTCATCTAGAAAATCCATTTGCAGGATCGAAGCGCCGGGGACCGCATCCATCTCCAGATAGTCGATCCCGACGACGCTGGGTGCATCCGCATTCGATTTCACGCGCACAGCCGCCACCTGGCACCACCCGCCGGGGGCAGCCCCCAGATCGATGACGCGCATGCCCGGTTTCAGCAGCTTGTACTTGTCGTCGACCTCGATCAGCTTGTAAGCCGCGCGTGAGCGATAGCCCTCAGCCTTGGAGCGCTGCACATAGGGATCGTTCATGTGCCGTTCGAGCCAGCGACGCGACGATTCCTTCAACCCGCTTTTCTTCTTGATCTTCGTGCGCAACACGCGGGAGGCACCCGCACCTGGTTTTTTCGTCGTCATCGTCTCGCCCCCGCACGGCCGGAATCGCGCCACACGCCCTCCTCCGCCATCAGTTCGCTCAATATGCCCTCGCGCAATCCTCTGTCGGCCACACGCAGCCTCTGCGAGGGCCAAACTGCGCGGATCGCCTCCAGTATCGCACAACCCGCCAGCACCAGATCGGCGCGGTCGGCTCCTATGCATGGGTTGGCGACACGGTGCTGGAAATCCCAGCCCAGCAGCTTTTCGATCATGCGATCCACACTGCCGCGATCCATCCACAGGCCATCCACGCGCCGCCGATCGTAACGGGGAAGGTCGAGATGCACGCCGGCCAGAGTGGTGACCGTGCCCGAGGTTCCCAACAGGTGGAAGCCTGGGCTTTCCAGCACGTGATCGAGCCGATCCCTTCCATCAAAAGCGGTCAGTCTCTCAGACACATCATCGACCATGGCGGTGAACGATTCCTGCGTGACGTTCCGTCCCCCGAACCGTTCAGCCAGCGAAACGACACCTACCGGCAGCGAGGTCCATGACACGATATGGTTGGCGAGACGCTGGGAGCGCCGGCCACGGCTTAGATCTATCAACGCGATCTCCGACGATCCGCCGCCGATGTCGAACAGCACGACACCTCTGGTATCCCTGTCGACCAGCGACCCGCAGCCGGAAACGGCGAGTCGCGCTTCGGTCTGGCGGTCTATGATTTCCAGCTTCAGTCCGGCCTCGCGTTCGACCCGCTCCAGAAATTCAGCGCCATTCGCGGCTGAGCGGCACGCCTCGGTGGCGATGAGGCGGGCGCGCCTGACATTGCGGCTGCGCAGCTTGTCGCCGCAAACCTTCAGCGCCTCCACGGCCCGATCCATGGCCTTGTCGGCCAGACGTCCACTGGCTGACAGCCCTTCTCCCAGCCGCACGATGCGGGAAAAGGCGTCGATCACCCGGAACTGGCCATAGCGGGTAGGAATCGCCACGAGCAGACGGCAGTTGTTGGTGCCAAGATCGAGCGCGGCGAAAATGGGAGGGTTATCCGCAGCCTTGCGCAGCGCGAAGCCATTTAGCGATTGTCGGGCCCTGTCATTGCGCGCACCTTCCTGTCGCCCGGAAGCCTGGCGGCTAGCGGCGGGCGGCTTTTCCTGAGGAGAAGAAGGCGGTTCCGGCTGCTGCGGTGAAGGTTCAGACTGACCGTCGCGTGCATAAACCTTGCGGCCCCGACGTCTCTTGCGCCGTTTGCGAGGTTTTCCGCTCTGTACGGCATCCATAGCCTGCCCGGTAACGGGCAAGCCTGCCGGGGGACCTTTGCGGCGGCCACCACCAAGGGTTGCTGACGCGCCTGGGTGCGCAGCCGAATCCCTGGAGCCGACAACCTCCGGCGTCTTTTCGCCGGCGTCGCGGTCTTTCACAGTCGTTCCTTCCGGCGCCGCGCGAGCCAATCAAACCGGACGCTGCAAGCGCTCACATATCGAGTTGGTGAAAGATTAGCAGCGGCATCCGCTTTCACCAAGAGCAAAGCAATAAAAGAATCCGTCCGGCGAATTTTATCAGCCGCGAAAGGTTGAAGCGGCCACATTCATAAGGCATTTCTGAAATTCGGATTCACCGGGGGGCCGGCGACCGCATGTCCCTTGACCATTTCTCATGGAGGCAATGGCCGCGCATGACAGGTCGTGCATGAACTTCAAACGCTATTTCTGGCCGGCCGTGGGGCTGGCGGCCGTCGCCTTCTCCGTCTGGCTTCTGCTTGACGAGTTAAGGGGCATATCTCTCGACGATGTCTGGGACAGCCTGGCGGCGATTCCGTCCAGTCGGTGGGCCCTGTCCGCGCTTAGTGCCGTGGTGGCTTACGCCGCACTTGCCGGATACGACCACATCGCCCTTTTGCATATCGGCAAGCGCGTATCCTGGCTGTTTGTGACCCTGTGCTCCTTCACCACCTATGCGCTGTCCCACAACATCGGCGGCTCTGTTTTTTCCGGAGCCGTGATTCGCTATCGCGCCTATGTCACCAAGGGCCTTACCGGTCAGGAAGTCGGCGTTCTGGTGGCCATCTGCTGGTTCACTTTCGTTTTGTCCACGATAACAGTGGGCGCAATCGTATTGATTCTGGTGCCGGAGCTGCTCGGCCGCTTCTCAAGCTTCGGCTTCAGCGAATTTTCAAGCGTAACGGGTATAATTCTGCTGGTTCCCGTGGCCGCCTATATTTTCGGCTCTTGGCTTCATCTGCGCCCGCTTCGTATCGGCTCCTTCCAGCTTCACTATCCGCGCCTGCCTATCGTCGCCCGCCAGCTCATTATCGGGCCGCTGGAGCTGTTCGCGGCCGGGGCGATTATCTACTTTGCGCTGCCCGAGGCAGGAAACCCGGGTTTCCTCGTGGTGCTCGGCGTCTTCCTCGTTTCGTTCTCCGTCGCGCAGATATCTCATGCGCCTGGAGGGCTGGGGGTGCTGGAGGTGGTGTTTCTCGCCGGCCTGCCCGACATTGAAGCCGTCGACGTTCTGGCGGCGCTGCTTGTGTTCCGCCTGTTCTATCTGATTGCGCCTTTTGTCATCAGCCTTTGTGTGGTGCTGCTGTTCGAGCGCGCGCAACTGCGCCGAAGTGACATTTGAGTGCACAATCCCCCGATTGAAGTCACAGGCGGGGTTGACTAATTCAATGCGGCGATTAAAACGCAGCCACTTGCCGGGCGCACCCTACCGATGCGCCGGGTTCGGGATCGAAGGAACCCGATCTCAAGTTACAGTGCAAACATCGAAAGCGATGAGCTGCTGGGGAATAGGTTAACGGTAGACCCACGGACTCTGACTCCGTTAGTCCTGGTTCGAATCCAGGTTCCCCAGCCAACCTCTCCAACTATCCGGATAGTGAGCCTAGTTCTGATCAGGCGTCCTCGTATGCCGATACATCGACGGCAGCGAAGGCATCGCGCAGCACCTGCGCACCGGCGCCAGGCCTCGGTGCCTCTGTAGACAGTATCTGGCGCCAGCGTCGTGCGCCGGGCAGCCCGTGGAAAAGCCCGACCATATGACGTGTGACGTGGCCGAGGCGGCCGCCATGCGCGATGTGGCGCGTGGCGTAATCAGCCATTGTTTCGATCAGCACGGTGAAATCGAAAGATTCTGCTGGTTTGCCTTCAAGGAGCGGATCAACGTCGGTCAGAATTCCTGGCGTGTGATAGGCTGCCCGCCCAAGCATCACCCCGTCCATATGGCGAAAATGCTCCTCCGCCTCTTTCAAGGTCTGGACGCCGCCATTGATCCCAACGAAGCGATCGGGGTTGCTTTCTTTCAGTCGATAGACCCGGTCATAGTCGAGCGGCGGAATATCACGGTTCTCTTTTGGGCTCAGGCCCTTCAGCCAAGCCTTACGGGCGTGAACCCAAAGCGCATCAACGCCGGCGTCGAAGACCTTGTCCGACAGATCATCGAGCGCGATTTCGGGATCCTGATCGTCTACGCCGATCCTGCATTTGACGGTCACGGGAACGTCCACTGCCGCCTTCATCGCCGCCACGCAATCTGCCACCAGTTCCGGCGTGAGCATGAGGCAAGCTCCGAATGTGCCGCTCTGAACCCGGTCAGATGGACATCCCACGTTCAGGTTGATCTCGTCATAACCGAAATCGGAACCAATGCGCGCCGCCTCCGCCAGCTTGCGCGGATCCGAACCGCCAAGTTGCAATGCAACGGGATGCTGAGTGTTATCAAAACCCAGCAGCTTTTCACGTGCGCCATGGATGACGGCATCGGCGACCACCATCTCCGTGTATAGTAGCGTTTTGTGCGAAAGTTGCCTGTGAAAGAACCGACAATGCCTGTCCGTCCAGTCCATCATCGGGGCGACGGAGACCTTGAATCTTTTGTAATTATTATTTCTTTTTAGATTTTTCGTCAATTTCCGACCTGCAAAGCTGTCCGCATTCTACGCAATCGCAAAGATGGGATTTAGGGCTGTCTAGCGCAAATTCTCCTCAGGCGCGACGGCAAGATTGTCCAGCAGGGCATGAAGAATTCGGGAGAAAGGTAGGGAAGCGACTTCTGGAGCCGACATCTCCCCTGTCTTTGAGAAGCCCGGCTTGGAAGCCAACCGGCGCCAGCATCCCCCGCTGGCGTGGGGATCGTTCGATTGCTATCCCTGCCTGAAAAGCGTATGGTTTCTGTATTGGCAGCTTCTGATACGGGCGTTGCCAACTAAGGGTGAGCATCAAGCCCTGGCCCCAGCTGGGGAAGGAGGACTTTATGTCTTCCACCTACCTTACTTCGCAAGACATGAACCTGATTGGACGGCTTCTCGATGAGATGCGGGACTTGGGAAAGTTTCGTGGCTTTGATGGGGAAGCATCAGCAGCGCGCTTTCTTGTTCGTCGTATCGAGCAGGGCACATCGAGCGAAATGAGACTGCGCATTGCGCTGAAACGTCATCTTCGTCTCGGAGATGCTCTTAACGGCTCAACTTCCCGCCACGACGCAGAAGGCGGGATTACCGGAACCGGCGCACTGTGATGCCGCTTGGAACTCCATTGCCGTTTTGAACAGGAAGCCGCTCTTATCTCGCGTGGAAACAGACCGTGCCTGCTCGAAAGGAGGCTAGTAATGAATGTAGCTCGAACCCATCACGACCTGCCCGCTGATGTGCGGGCCGCAATAAGCTCCTTCCTGAAGGCATGCCAAAATGAAGCCCGACCTTTTGCGACAGAAGAGGCGCTTGAGGCGATCCGTAACATCTTTCCTGATCTCATAATCGACGATGCAGATCTTATCGACGGTCTGATCAGCGAAGCGTCCGTGGCGGGGTTTGACGTTGGTGTAACTGAAGAAACAAGAAAGCGCCGGCGGCAATCCCTGGATACCTGGGAGGATGAAGGCGGCGCATTCCACCAAAAGCACGAAAGCCGGCAAGAACGACGCCGCGCACGCCGCATGGTGGTGGATGATACGGTCGGCGCCAGAAGGCGTGTAAAGGAAGACAAAGAACGCAACCGTCTAATCTAGCAGGAATCGCGCCGGCATGCCCCTGCGAGAGATGGAATATTTGGCGTCTGGCGAGGCCGCGACCCGGCAAGTGCGCGTTTGGAGGGTTAGCCCTCACGTAACGGAGGCAGCCGAGCTGGAGGATTATTTGTCGATGAACCATACGGGACTGAAAGCATGCCTTGGAAACACCGGACAGATAAACATGCTAAAGAAAATCACGCCTTCACGACAACATGGCAATAATATCGGGCTCTTGATCGGCATTATCATTACGACGATCACAGTAGCTTTTGTGATATATTCCGTTCTTTTTGGATCGTGATAGCTTGCAGACGGGCGCTACCGGGTTCGTTCTTCGCGCAGAGCCTTCTCGACGCTGTTCTGTTCCTCGCCATTGTCTGAGCGGTTCAAGGTGATCGTGCAGCGGATGAGAAAATTCCAGTCCGGTCCGTGTTCGATGACAGGATGAAGATCCGATATCTCCTCGAAATAGTGCTCAACGCTCATTGGCCCTTCATCGGTGCGATACTCGATCACCGCCTTCCAGCGCTTGTCGCCATGCAGGGTAACAATGTTGCTCATCAAATCCCGGATCATTCGTAGCAGCGGCTTAGAACGTGATGCTGCTAAACACCAAGTAAAGCAGCATTCCAACTACTCCGCCAACCAACAGGACAAGCAGCCAGCCAGTCGGCTCGGCGTTCAGTCTGGATAGATATTTCATGCCACCACCTCCGGTGGCCGACCAGCTGCGACCCGACATGTCGACTTTTCAAGCAAGACGGAAGACATAGCGTCCTCCTTCGGTTTTGGGGCGAAGGCATATATGCCGCCCTCAATCGGCAACGCCCTGAACAAAGCTGCCGATCCTGCAATCTATCACAGTCAGCATGCGGCGCGAGGACAATCGGAATGCACGACCGTTTATGTCCCGCTTCACCATTCGCATGATAGGATGTTCAGCCTCGCACGCAATCGGGCGCGCTTGCCACTTCTGATCGGACACCTTCTTCATGCATATCCCCACATGGCTGTCCCCTGCCCTTCTGGGCGCGGGAACCGGAGCTGTTGCACTGGTCCTCATCGGCTTCAACTGGGGAGGCTGGGTAAGCGGCAGCACTGCGCGCCGGATGGCTTATGACGCGACCAGCGCCGCCGTCACCGACCGTCTCACGCCATACTGCCTTGAGCGGGCACGAGCGGATCCGAGATCGGCGGAACTTATCGCAGAGCTAAAAGCTGCCAACGGCTACGATCGCAGGGTGGTGATTGAAAGATCAGGATGGGCGACACCACCGGGATCAGACAAGGCGGACATAGCGCTCGCATTGGTCTGCGGCCAGGCCCTCATAACTCATGGAAGCTGATCTGGTATGATGTTGGTTCGGCCCGACCGTCTCTTGCTCTCAAGATTTTCGAGGAGCTTTCTTTCGGTTCGCCACAGTGACAGTATCTGCCTCGGTCGCGACGGCTTCCGCCTCTTTTTCAAGACGGGCGGCCTTCAGGCGCGCTGTCTTCGCGTTTCGCCGGGCGACTTCAGTGTCCATGATTTCGCGGGCGACCCGCGCTGATATATCCGCCTTGGTTTCCATTTTTGACAGTTTCGGCTTGAAAACCGCGTTGATCGCATTGTGATCCATGCCTATGCTCCTTCACATAACGAAAAAGGCCGGGAAATTCCCGACCTTCTCCTGCCCGTCTCGATGGCCCGTGCCAGTACATCCGTGGTCAAAAGCCAGAGACGGATTTTCCTCAGGCAGCCTGAAGGTTCTCAGCGGCGCTCTTGCCGTTGCGGCTATCCTTCACGATGTCGAAGCTGAGCTTCTGGCCTTCGGCGATGGTATGCATGCCGGCGCGCTCGACGGCCGAGATATGGACAAACACGTCCGTGCTGCCGTCATCGGGAGCGATGAAGCCGTAACCCTTGGTGGAATTGAAGAACTTGACCGTTCCAGTGCTCATGGCGATTTCCTTTCAAATCGGCATAGATTGTCGCCGTCTGGCCGCATGCCAAACGCCGTAGTCTTTCGAAATTGAGAGGGGAAGATCGTCAGAACGCCGAAGCGCGGAAACAAAGTTCGTCAGCAAGATCGATGGGACAATTACTACATTGCAATTGTGTTCATGGCAAGGCCCCGTGAAAACAATTTGATTCCCTCTGCTTTACAAGGGAAATGGCCTGTTTTCGCCCAATATACCACAGGCCACATTGTAATTATTCAGAGAGCGTATAAGCTCTGGCGCTACAAGATGCATAATCCGCTTATGCCAAGCAACCAGTCGCGGCCATGCTACATTTGAGCAAGCCACAGAGCCCAAAACGGCCAAGCCAAAATCGACTTTGCATTGTTGTCGCTACATACGGATGGGCGCGAGCATGAAGCCTCTCTCGCGGAGGCTCCTCGCTTCCACGAAGGAGGACCAATGACCAATATTCATCTGGCAGTCACTTCACCCCACGACGTGAATGTCGCAATCGAAAAGTTTCTGAAAGCCTTTCAAACCGGGACGTATCCCTTTGCAAACAGCGAGGCGCTGAAAGCCATTCGCAACATGTTTCCCGGCCTGGATATCACCGATTCTGAATTGCAGCGGGCTTTGCTTCGGCAGACCGCCACCAGAGGGTTCGAAGTCGATATCGCTATCATTTCCCACCTGCCCGGGCATGGCGTCGCGGGAAGCGAACAGCGCTACCGCAAGCAGGAAAGCAGGAAAGAACGCCGGGAAACCAGACGGCGTATCGTCAACGATACAGTCGGAACCCGACGGCGCGCCCACGAAACCAAAGAGCGCAACCGGCTGATCTGAACATGGCGCACCACCGGCTGAGCGTGCGGCCAGGCTAAACGAACCAGGAATCCGGCTCTCAACCGGAACATACTGAAAAACACAGCCCTGAGCCCGTTGAGGAGTGGCGGCAGCCCATGGGAAAGGACAGCCCATCCGAAAATGTCGAGATTGGCGTAATCTGTTCTGCGTGCGGGTATGAGGCGAAGCAGCGGGTCGGCTGGGTCAGAAAACATACCCAACTGGAATGCCCGAACTGCGGCTTCATCATCGATATTGAAAGCAGCAATTTCCGAAGCCCGAGTTCCGGATTCTAGAGCGATTCTGGCTTCATTGAATCGGCAAAACCGCGCTATCTCATTGTTTCAGCCGGATTTTCGAGCGTAAAACCGATTTAAACTCTTGCTGAAGATGCTCTAGCTATGAGGAGCCATCTCATGGGCCTTGAATTTCCGAATAGAAACCGCAGCTTTGACGAGAGCAATCACGGCTTGCGCTTATCCGCTACGACGGAATGGTTTCAGCACCGTTCCTGATCGAAGCCGAAGCCCTGAAACAACTTGGCCTGGCGTCACAGTCGGAATCGTCGGGCCTTGGCCGCGTTCGATGCTGTACGCTTGTCGATCTACGAAATCGCGCATGACATATATTCCGCCAGCCGGCAGACCACGTATCGGATCACGGAGAACTGCAAATGATCTCGAGGCGGGCCGAGGCGATGAGGCCCCAAATGAAAAAAGCGGGCCATGACGCCCGCTTCCCTTCAATCCTGAGACAAATGCATCGCCGGTACCTTCATGGTCGACACGTCATCAATCAGGGCAAATACAGCTGCCTTACGGGGAAACCCAACATCGTATCCCGACCAGCGTTCCCTGCCGACCAGCGGCTGATGTCGATCTTATGCACGTATTTTAAAATTATAGCAAGCAGTTTCTTATATTATTGCAGCCTTCAGGATGAAGTTTCCTGAACCACAACAAACGGCTCTGCGTCCCGCTTGCCCCTGGCGTGTCGAAAAATTTTTGCCGATATCCCTTTTTCTTCGAGTGTTTTTGCAAATTCCTTTGCAAGATCGTTGGAGGCGAACCGATCGACCTTCATGATACTTTCCAATCATTTTGTGAGATTGGAAAGTTCTTTATAGGTGCGAAGCGTTAAAAGCAAATTTTGCTGGCCAGCGTTGCACCGCTCCACAGCCACGGCGTGAGTTGGTCCCGACACAGACGTTCGGCTTCGGCTTCCATCGTCTTGTCATTCGAAAGCCATTTCCTCGACCGCATTAATGGGGCAAGCCAATGGACCGCTGCGGGCGCGCGCTGACCTCGCTGGAAACGCAAAGCGACGCGCAGGGTATCCACCCCTCAGTATTGAGCCTACAGTCTCGGCAGCAGTGGACCCGCTTCCTGTCTCAGGGGGTAAGGCGCGGAGGAAATGGCCGGGTTGAACTGCCCCACGTGAGCGACCCGGCCTCCCATCCAGATTCCACGCCACAGCACCGCGCGAGCATCAATCTCGAATTCCGGGCCTGTTTCACAGTCGGAACACCCTTTTGCCGCACGTATTGCGGTGCTAACCGTGGGGCGCTTTTTCCAGAAGGATAATATCGTGTCCAGTCAGCCGCTGCCGCCTATCGAAGCCGTATCAGAAAAAGACGAAGCGGCCATCCTGAAGCTGAACAATCTGCATGCGCAGGAGCTTTCCTGGCTGGAGCCGGAGCGTCTGTCATTTCTTCTCGGGCAGGCATTCCATGCGCGTCATATCGGAAAATCGGAAGCCTTTCTGATAACCTTCGATCAGGACGCCGATTATGACAGCCCGAACTTTCTCTGGTTTCGCCAGCTTTATCCGCGCTTCGTCTATATCGACCGTGTTGTCGTGGATGAAAAGGCTCGCGGGCGCGGTCATGCCCGACGCCTGTATGAGGAACTGTTCGAGCGGGCCGCCGAGGCCGGCTACGACACCATTGTCTGCGAGGTGAATGCCGATCCGCCAAACCCCGCATCGGACGCTTTTCATGAGCGGCTGGGCTTCCGGGAGGTCGGCACGGCTGAAATTCATGGCGGCGCCAAGACCGTGCGCTACTTCGCCCGCAAACTGGATAATGGCAAGGCGATCCCCTCACTGACGCCGTCGCGGGATATTTCGCGCCTCATCGAGATCATGGCGGCGTTGCGCGCGCCAGTCGGTGGCTGCCCCTGGGACGTCGAGCAGACCTTCTCAACCATAGCGCCCTACACGATCGAGGAAGCCTATGAGGTGGCCGATGCGATCCAGCGCGGCGATTTCGACAATTTGCGTGAAGAGCTTGGAGATCTCCTGTTGCAGGTCGTCTACCACGCCCGCATGGCCGAGGAAGAAGGGGAATTCGCATTCCCCGATGTGGTGGAGGCGATCACCACCAAGATGATCCGCCGCCACCCCCATGTCTTCGGCGACGACCGGGCTCGCAGCGCCGGCATGGCGAAGGGCATGTGGGAGAAGATCAAAGCCGAGGAGAAGGCGGAAATGCGGGCGGCGCGGCTCGCACGAGGCCTCCACCCCGAGAATGGCGGCAAAGGCTTTCTGGACAGCGTGCCGCTTGCCTTGCCCGCGCTGACGCGCGCGCTCAAGCTACAGGAAAAAGCCGCCCGCGTTGGCTTCGACTGGGGCGAGGCGGCGCCGATCCTCGACAAAATCGCGGAGGAGATCGACGAATTGCGCGAAGCCCTGGCAAAAGGCGAGACCGTCCCGATCAAGGATGAATTCGGCGATGTGTTGTTCGCTCTCGTCAATCTTGGCCGTCATCTCGGTATTGATTCGGAAGCTGCGCTTGCCGGAACGAACGACAAGTTCCGCAATCGTTTCCATTACATAGAACAAACTCTTGACGAACAGGGCAAGTCGCTGGAAGCCGCGACGCTGGACGAGATGGAGGAGATCTGGCAACGGGCCAAGGGCAAGCGCTGAGTCGCGCTACTCGTCCGGGCTTTCCTTTGCCGACCCGCCCCCCAGCCTGCTGCGGATTTCCTCGCGCGCGCTCTCTGTCGCTCTCAGAACGAGCGTGACGCCGCCGTTCTCATTGTCGGTTCGCGAGATCACGTCGCCGTTGCGATAAAGCCAGTCGACATGAGCGAGTTCGGCCGGCGCCAGGGTGACGGTCAGTTCCGCCAGTTCACCCGAAACATATTCCTCGACAACTGCAAACAGGCTGTCGAGCCCCTCGCCGCTTATCGCAGAAATAGCGACAGGGCCATGGCGACGATCGCGTCGCGCCGCGCCCAGCAGCCGTTCGCGGTTGGCTTCGTCCAGCAAATCGATCTTGTTCCAGACTTCGATGACGCGCCGGTCGTCGGTCGCATCGACCCCGAGATCGGCCAGAATGCGCTCCACATCCTCCGCCTGCGCTGCGGTGTCCGGATCGGAAATGTCGCGCAGGTGCAGCACCAGATCGGCCTCGACCACCTCTTCCAGCGTGGCGCGGAAGGCCGCAACCAGATGCGTCGGCAGATCCGATATGAAACCCACGGTATCGGACAGGATCACCGGCGTGCCGTGCGGAAGGCGCAGGCGGCGCAAGGTGGGATCGAGCGTGGCGAACAGCATGTCCTCAGCCAGAACCCCTGCCCCGGTCAGCCTGTTGAACAGGGTCGACTTGCCGGCATTGGTGTAGCCGACGATGGCCACGACCGGAAACGGCACCTTCTTGCGCTTGGCGCGGTGCAGATCGCGCGTGCGCCGCACCGTTTCCAGCTCTCGCTTCAGCTTGACGATCTTGTCCTGAAGAATTCGCCGGTCGGCCTCGATCTGGGTTTCGCCAGGCCCTCCGAGAAAGCCCGCGCCGCCGCGTTGGCGCTCAAGGTGAGTCCAGCTTCGCACCAGCCGGCCTTTCTGGTAGTTCAGGTGGGCGAGTTCGACCTGTAGAGTGCCCTCTTTCGTGCGGGCGCGCTCGCCGAAAATCTCCAGAATGAGCCCGGTGCGGTCAAGCACCTTGACGTTCATTTCCTTTTCGAGATTGCGCTGCTGCACGGGCGTCAGCGGATGGTCGACAATCACCAGCTCCGCCTCGCTTTCCCTCACCAGATCGGCAATCTCGGCGACCTTGCCGGAGCCCAGCAGCGTGCCCGGACGGGGATCGTTCACGGTCACCACAAGGCTGTGCACAGGATCGAGGGCGATGGCGCGCGTCAGTCCCACGGCTTCATCGTGGCGGGCCTGAGGCGATCGCGTCAAGCGTGGCCGCGACGTCTCGTCCGTCGCAACGGGACGTGTCAGCACGGGCACGACCACAATGGCGCGCGTCGGCGCGGCATTCGCCTCGCCGTTGCCCGGTTGCGTGGATTTATCAGCCGCGTCGCGGTTGCGTGCCAATCAGCTGTCCTTAGCCTTCCTCGGCCTCGAACATCTGCACCGGCTGGCTTGGCATGATCGTGGAGATGGCATGCTTGTAGACGAGCTGGGAGTGCCCGTCGCGGCGCAGCAATACGCAGAAATTGTCGAACGATGTCACGACACCGGTCAGTTTGACGCCATTGATGAGGAATATGGTGAGGGGGTTTTTGCTTTTACGAACCGAGTTCAGGAAAAGGTCCTGAAGATTTTGCGAGCGTTCGGCCATTTTTTCTTATCTTCCCGCCGGATCCCTTTTTGTCTGCTGGACGATGCGTCCAAAGCATATGGTCGCATCCGATCTGCACACAACCCTGCCTGCGACTTCGCATACAGGACGAGATTTACTATTGTTTACACCCTGCGGTTATCAGGCCGGACTTTTTTCCGCAATCTCAAAAAAGGCCTGACGCAACGAAAGTGCCACGGAACCCGGATGGCCGTTGGCCACGGGATGGCCATCAATAGCCACGATAGGGGTGGCGAGCGTGGTGGCTGACGACAGGAAAGCCTCCCGCGCCGAAAGCGCTTCCTCGACCGTGAACGCACGCTCCTCGATGCGCAGGCCCAGCCGGGCAGCGACATTGAACAGGGTGGCGCGCGTAATGCCGCGCAGGATGCCATGGTCTGCCGGACGTGTGACGAGAATACCCTCATTCGTCACGATCCAGGCATTGGTCGATGCCCCCTCCTTGACGGCGCCGTCGGGATCGACGAACCAGGCTTCGTAAGCGCCGGACTCCTTCGCCTTCTGCTTGGCCAGCACATTCGGCAACAGGCCCACCGTCTTGATGTCGACCCGGTCCCAGCGGTTTTCCGGCACGGTGATGACGTTGACGCCCGCCTCCGCCTTGTGTCGCAAGGCTTCCGGATCGATCTTTTTGGCGGTCACCACCAATGACGGCCGGGTTCCTGCGGGAAACGGGTGGTCTCGCGGTGCGACCCCCCGCGTCACCTGCAGATAAACCAGACCGTTCCGGACGCGGTTGCGGCGAACCACCTCGCGCAAGACCACGATGAGCGCCGACCTGTGCATCGGCCAGTCGATAGAAAGCTCCGAAAGCGAGCGGTCCAGGCGATCCAGATGCCGCGTCATATCGACGATGAAGCCGCGCGCGATCTCGCACACTTCATAGACACCGTCCGCGAACTGGTAGCCTCTGTCCTCAATATGAACGGAAGCGTTCCGATGGGCGACATAGCGCCCGTTGACGTAAGAAATGCGTGGCATGGTGATCACCCGGAAGACGGCACACCATATTCGATTCCGCCATCCCCGCAACGCGGCAAACAAAAAAGCGGAGCAATTGCTCCGCTTCCTCGTCTGCCGCAGTCGCCGCCGGTACATCCGCGGTCGGCCACCTTGTCGACACCCTGCCTTATAGAGAGACAATGTAACAACAATACGACAGTTGCAGGTAGAGTGCCCGAAGTATGGTTAACAAAGAGTTAATTCATATCGGACTTATTCCATCAGCGCATCCAGCCCCCTGACCAACCCCGTCATCGAGCCGACCCGGCGAATCGCCAGCAGGGTGCCGGCGACATAGGGCGCGGCCGATGAACCGGCATCGTGCCGGATCGACAGCCGCTCGTCCGGCAGGCCAAATACAGCCTCACAGGAAAGGATGTAGGACGGCATGCGCAGCGCGTGGACCTGGACGCCCTCACCTTCTCCCACAGCGGCGCCACGGGTGGCCGGTATGCCGGCGACCCGTGATTGGGGAAGGCTCGTCGCCGCCTTGCGAACCTCAGCCAGGCGCTCGGCCAGTTCACGCGCCGTGCCGGAAGGCGCATCTGGCTTGCGCGCGCTCGCATAATCGATGATCTCGACATCGGGCACATATTTCGCAGCCATCAACGCGAAACGCTTCAGCAAGGTCGCGGTAATGGAGAAATTGCCGGCCGCCAGAACGCCTACGCCCTTTGCCCGGGCGGCATTGTCGATCTCGGCGTAATCGTCCGCCCCGAGGCCGGACGTTCCGATCACCACATGCCGGCCTTTGGAGATCGCCAGAAGCGTGTTCGCCTTGACCACATCCGGCTTCGTGTAGTCAACGACGACATCGGAAGGGACGGTCAATGCCTTTTCAAGCGAGGGAGTGACGGTAACGCCCGTCGTCATTGAAATGCCTGCGGCGGCGCCAGCGTCCTGCCCGGCCGCGTTGCGCGACACCGCCGCGGCAAGAAGCAGATCCTCTTCCGCGAGAATCACGGGAACCAGCGCCTTGCCCACCCATCCGGTCACGCCGGCCATCACCACCTTTATGGTCATCGCATTCTCCTTCCCTTTTCAGAAAAGAAGACACGCTGAAAGCCCGGCGCGTCAAGCCGGGCTTCCTCACGATCTCGGGAATGGTTGCCTGTCAGCGAATGAAGCTGTCGATGCGGCGCAGGGTCACCCGGCGATTGCGCCAGTTCTCGTTCTGCGTCGGCACCAGGAGGAACTCCTTGCCATAACCAACCGTCTCCAGCGCTCGCGACGGAACGCCATACTGGCGCCCCAGAAGCCGCTTCAGCGACTCCGCCCGGCGCTCCGAAAGCACCTGGTTGGACTGATAGGAGCCCACGGCGTCGGTGTGACCCTCGATGATGAAGCGTGCCCGGCGATCACGTCGCAGGATACGGTTCATTGCGTTGGCGATGTTTTCAACCTTGCGGTACTGCGCAGGAGCAATGTCCGCGGAGGCGAACTCGAAGTTGATCGACTGGATATCGATGGACGGGGCGGCGCGGCGCAGATCAGGCCGGCGCTTGAACTCCTGCACGGTCACACGCTGGTTCGGGTTCACACGCATGCGCGGGGCGGCGTCGAGCTGGCGTTCGATAGTGGCCGTCGATGGCATCTGCGCCTGGGCGAATGCGGCGCCGGGCATGACTACGGCGGCAATCAGGGCTGTGGTGAAGCTGCGGCGATTGAGCATGGTGTTCTCCTTATGTCGCTTGCCTCGTTCATCCCGCCCGAGGCTCGAGCGCAACATGATCTTCGCTTGCTGAAGACTGCATGAACGGCGCGTTCAGAAAAACCGCCGCGTCAGTCGCGTATCACGCTGGCGGCGCGTTCGGAAAAATTCATCGGCCGCACGAATTCCCTGCTCTGGCCGACAGGACGGAAGCCCAGCTTCTGATAGAGCGGCAGCGCCGCCGGATGGTCCAGCGTGCAGGTCTGCACCGTCACCAATCGCGGGTCCATCGCCCAGCAAGCGGATATGGCCGCCCCCAGGAACCAGCGACCTATGCCCTGGCCGGTCGCATGATCCATCATACCGAAATAGGCAAGGTCGACGATGTCGGGCGTGGCGCGATTGAGATCGAAGAAACCGGCGGGCGATCCGTCCAGATAGAGAACCCAGACCTCGCGTCCGCTGCGATGAATTTCCTCGCTCAACTCATCATCATTTTTACGCAAACTGTTGACCCAATGCCATTTTCTTCCGACACGATCTGTCAGATAGCGGTAGAAATGCAGCGGGATGTTGTTCGCCTTGAGCAGGGCGATCTGCCGATTATAGGGTAGCGGCGGAAATGAGGATGGCCTCGCTTCCATCTCAAGGAAGGTGACCGTCACCTCGATCGGTTCCGGTTGAGCCTCCGGCATCAGTTTTTCACGCCGTCGCCACTGCCGGTCTCGACGGGCGTGTCGGGCAGGCTGCCCCATTCCGTCCATGACCCGTCATAAAGACGGTTGTCGCCATGGCCCAGCGTCTCCAGAGCCAGCGTGAGAGCCGCCGCCGTGACGCCGGAACCACAGGAGGTGACGACAGGACGATCAAGATCGACGCCGGCATTCCCGAACAGTTCGCGCAATTCCGGTATCGGCAGGAGGTGTCCGTCTTTCGACAGGGCCGCGACCGGCACGTTGCGTGCGCCCGGCATATGCCCGGAACGTATACCCGCTCTCGGCTCCGGTTCCGCACCTGAGAAACGGCCCGGCCCGCGCGCATCGGCGATCTGGCTCTCGCGATTCTCGACGATACGGCGCATCTGCGGCAAGCTTACCACACGCGCTTCATCGAACTCGGCATGGAAGACGCAAGGCGCGATCTTCGTGACCTCGGAAGTCGCCGGCCGCCCCTGTGTTTTCCAGTTGTCGAAGCCGCCATCCAGCACAAAGACCTGATAAACGCCCATGATGCGGAACATCCACCACGCCCGCGGCGCGGAGAAGAAGCCCGGACCGTCATAGACGACGATCGTGTCGTCGGCCGAAATGCCGAGCGTTCCGACAAAGCGGGCGAAGTGCTGCGGCGACGGCAAAGTATGCGGAAGGTGCGAATCCGGATCGGAAACCGCGTCCTGATCGAAGAAGACGGCCCCGGGAATATGCGCTGCATCATATTCGGCGCGCGCGTCCCGCTTGTGCGCCGGCAAATACCACGATGCATCTACAATTGTCAGTCCTGGCTGGCCAAGGCGCTGCTGCAACCAGTCCGCGTCCACGGTGAATGGGCTGTCCGCAGCCATGTCAAATCCCTCGTTGATCTGCCTTAATATAGCGCGCTCAGGAAACCGGCAACGGCCCGAAGCGCAAACGGAAGCGGCGGTTTTCGCGCCCCTTCTTCTCGATCTTGCCGATGTGGATTTCCCCGACTTCAGCAGTCGTTGCGACATGCGTGCCGCCGCAGGGCTGGCTGTCCACCGCTCCCCCCTCGCCGATACTCACGAGCCGGATGCCGCCCGCCCCCTGTGGAGGGCGTACATTCTTGGATTTCACCAGACCCGGATTCGCGCCCAGCTCATCCTCGGTGATCTGCTGGACGAACACGGGATGATTCGCGCGAACCAGTTCCATCAACCGTTCAGTGGCCTCCTCCTTGCCGAGGCCGCTGTCGGGAAGATCGAAATCAACCCGCGAATCGTCGGTCGACACCGCAGCGCCGGTGATCGGATAGGGACATACAACCGTGAGCAGATGACAAGCCGTGTGCATACGCATCAGAAGATGCCGGCGCGGCCAATCTATGACAAGCCTGAGCGTCTCGCCCGGCCCGACAAGCGCCTGTCCGGGGGCCGGCACATGGATGATTTCGTCCTTTGTCTGACCGGTAACGGTCGCCGCGATTTCAATGCGGCTTCCATCGGAACGCTCGAAATAACCGACATCGCCGGGCTGTCCGCCCGATGTCGCGTAGAAGATCGTGCGATCGAGAATGACGCCGCGATCGTTGACCGCCAGCACGCTGGCCTCTGCTTCCCTGAGATATGAGTCGTCACGAAAGAGGGCTTGCGTGCTGAATTCCATCATTCCACCTACTCATACGGCACATCGATCTCCACTTTCTTCTCCATCCAGCCCGGAACAGGCAAGCCCTTCGCCCGCAGGAATTCAGGATTGAACAGCTTTGACTGATAACGCGTGCCGTAATCGCACAGGATGGTCACGATGGTATGGCCGGGCCCAAGCTCTTTGGCCAGCCTGATGGCCCCCGCGATATTGATGCCGGTGGAGCCGCCGACGCAAAGCCCTTCTTCCTGAATGAGGTCGAAGATGATCGGCAAAGCCTCTTCGTCCGGGATCTGGTAGGAGAAATCCGGCGTAAAGTCATCGAGGTTGGCGGTGATACGGCCCTGCCCTATGCCTTCGGTGATCGAAGCGCCCTCGGCGTTGAATTCGCCGCTCGTATAATAGCTGTAAAGCGCGGCGCCCAGCGGGTCGGCCAGTGCGATCCTGACATCGCCGCTGTGCTGGCGAAGGCCGGCCGCCACGCCAGCCAGCGTGCCCCCTGAACCGACGGCCGAAACGAAACCGTCGATCCTGCCGCCGGTCTGCTCCCATATTTCTTCGGCGGTGGTGTGGATGTGGCCGTCGCGATTGGCGACATTGTCGAACTGGTTGGCCCAGATCGCACCATTCGGTTCCGTTGCCGCAAGCTGCCCGGCCAGCCGGCCAGAAAGCTTCACATAATTGTTTGGGTTGCGGTATGGCACCGCAGGAACCTCGATGAGCTCCGCGCCCAGAACCCGGATCGCGTCCTTCTTTTCCTGAGCCTGCGTATCGGGGATAACGATGACCGTACGATAGCCAAGCGCTTTGGCGACGAGTGTGAGGCCGATGCCGGTATTGCCGGCTGTCCCTTCCACGATCACGCCACCGGGCTGCAATAATCCGCGCTTCTCGGCGTCGCGAATGATGAACAGGCCCGCCCTGTCCTTCACCGACTGGCCGGGATTCATGAATTCGGCCTTGCCGAGAATTTCACAACCCGTTTCCTCGGAGGCCCTGCGCAATCTGATAAGCGGCGTGTTGCCGATGGCGTCAATCACCGAACGGTGCATGGAAATTCCTCAGGTCGAATGGATCGGCCTGAAACTAGAAATGTCAGCTCGGCCTTTCAAGGATTTATTTTCCTGTGTTTCGCAGATCATGAGCATATCATTTCTCGTCGGCGAATGACTACGCCATGGGTGCTACAACGCCTCTTTCCTTACCCGGCACAGATGGCTAGACCGTCCGTGATGCAAGCAGGATGACGAATGGTACTTTACAGGGCCAAACCCAGGGATGGCGCTGTCTGGATTACAGGCGGCAGTTCCGGAATAGGCAGGGCGCTTGCAAGCCAACTGGCCGAGGCCGGCTACACGGTGGCCGTAACGGCGCGCGAAGGCGACGAGATCGAAGCGCTGGTTGCGGAATCCGCCGGCCTTCCAGGCCGTATTGTCTCCTTTCCTTGCGATGTGACAGACGAAGCGGGTCTGGAAGCCACGGTGGACGCGATCGAAAGCGAAATCGGGCCGGTGGTTCTCGCCATTTTCAACGCCGGAACCTATGTCCCCGTGGCCGGGGAAAACCTTTCGGTGCGGAAATTCCGCCGTACCTTCGACGTCAATGTGCAGGGCGTCGTCAACGGGCTTGTCCCTGCGGTTCGACGCATGCAGAAGCGTGGCTTCGGTCACGTCGTGCTGGTCGGATCGATCAGCGCATGGTTCGGCTGGCCGACCACGGCGGCCTATGGGTCCAGCAAGGCCGCGATCAATGTGATGGCGCAGGCCCTGAAATACGATTTCGACAAGATCAACATTCGTATCCAGGTGGCCAATCCCGGTTTCGTGAACACGCCCCTGCTCCAATTGCAGCACACTGCATCGATGATGCCGGCGTTGATGAGCGCGCAGGATGCGGCCAGCCGCATGCTGCGAGGCATCTCCCGCGGAGGTTTCGAGATTGCATTCCCGCTTCGCCTTGTATGGGCCCTCAAGCTTGCCGGCATGATGCCGCAGCCAATTCGGCACTGGCTGATCCTCACTCTCACCGGCTGGCGCAGGCGACCCCTCAGCTTCGGCCGCGCGGGGCGCAGGCAAGGGAAAGATGTCTGAACGGGATATTGCATCGCAGCATAAACTGCTTGCAATCTGGCCTGCTCTCGTCCATATGCACACCATAGGCGCATGGGCCGGTTGAGCCGGCTTTCTCCATGAACTGAGACTGGTTGCGTCTGTTTCTCGCTCTCTGCCGCTTGGGCATGGCGATGAACAAGCCCCACCGCATGCAGCGGCGGGCACGACAGCGCAGCCGTGCGGATGAGTGTCATCCGCCGCCTTGTCGTTTCACGAATATAAAATGATGGCGGGTTGCGCCCCGCCGCGATCGTTTGCGGCTGCAAGCCGCATGAAAGAAGACGAATTTGACCACTGAAACCATTGCGGAGCCGACCGGCTTCGCCGCGCTCGGAATTTCCGGGCAATTGCTGAAATCCACTCATGCCGCCGGTTTCACCGAGCCGAAGCCTATTCAGGAGCAATCCATTCCGGCTCAACTCGAAGGCCGTGACATTCTGGGCATCGCCCAGACAGGCTCCGGCAAGACCGCGGCATTCGCCCTGCCGATCCTGTCGAAGATCATAGCGCTCGGCACAAAGCGCCGTCCCAGGACGGCGCGGGCGCTGATCCTCGCCCCTACCCGCGAACTGGCCGTGCAGATCGAGGACACGGTCAAGATCCTCGCCAAGGGCACGCATGTCTCCACGGCGCTCGTGCTGGGCGGCGTGTCGCGTCACAGCCAGGTCAAGCGCATCGCGCCCGGCGTCGATTTCCTCATCGCCACGCCCGGCCGGCTCACGGACCTGGTCCGCGAAAAGGACCTGATCCTGTCCGAAACGACCTGGCTGGTGCTGGATGAAGCTGACCGCATGCTTGACATGGGCTTCATCAACGACGTTCGCCGCATCGCCAAGGCCACCCATCCCGCCCGGCAGACGGCGCTGTTTTCCGCAACCATGCCCGACGAGATCGCGGACCTCGCCAAGGGCCTGCTGCGCGATCCCCTTCGTGTCGAGGTTGCGCCGCAGGGCACCACGGCCACAGAAATCAGGCAGAGCGTGATCCTCGCCCGCCTCAAGCAGAAGCGGCAGATCCTGTCGAAGATGCTGGCCGACGAGGCGATGCGCTCCGTCATCGTGTTCGCCCGCACCAAGCATGGCGCAGATCGCGTCACCCGCGATCTGGAGCGCGACGGCTTCGAAGCGGCCGTGATCCACGGCAACAAGAGCCAGAACGCCCGCCAGAAGGCGCTGAACGGCTTTCGCGACGGTTCCGTGCGCATTCTTGTCGCCACCGACATCGCCGCGCGCGGCATCGATGTTCCTGGCATCAGCCATGTGGTGAATTTCGACCTGCCGGACGAGGCCGAGAGCTATGTCCACCGCATCGGCCGCACCGGCCGCAACGGGCAGGACGGCGCCGCCATCACCATGGTCGATCCGGCCGAGAACGCGAAGCTCAGGCAGGTCGAGCGCATCATTCGCATGAAGTTGCCGGTGCTGGCCGATCATCTCAATGAGCCGGACCCACAGGCGCAGCCGCGCCAGCACAGCGCCGACAGAAAACCGGAAGCCGCAAACGATCGCGAACCCCGCCGTGACGGCAAACGCGCGCCCAGCGGTGAAAGAGCGTCTAAACCCGCAGGAAAAAGCAGGACCGGCGCCAATGCCAACAGGCACTGGCCCGAAAAGGCCAATTCACCTCGCCCGACAGGCGAACGTACGCCGGATGGCGCAAAGCCGCGCAAATTCCGCCGCCGCACCCGGAAACCGGCTGCGCGGGCAGCCTGATCCGCGCGATCCATTACAAATGAAAACGGCGGGGAAATCCCCGCCGTTTTTGCATCCTATAACATCGCCGGCTCACACCAACCGCGACTGCTCCACCGCCGCCGCGATAAAGCTCGCAAACAGCGGATGCGGCTCCAGCGGACGGCTCTTCAGTTCCGGATGGTACTGCACGCCGATGAACCAGGGGTGGTCCGGATACTCGATCGTCTCCGGCAGCACGCCATCCGGCGACATGCCGGCGAACTTAAGGCCGCATTCTTCCAGACGCGGCTTGTAGTCGATATTGACTTCGTAGCGGTGGCGATGACGCTCCGAAATGTCGGTTGAACCGTAAATCGCAGCGATCCTGGAGTCCGGCTCCAGCTTCGCCTCGAAAGCTCCGAGGCGCATTGTGCCGCCAAGATCGCCACTTGCCTTGCGCTTCTCAAGCATATTGCCCTTGAGCCATTCGGTCATCAGACCGACGACAGGCTCTTTGGTCGGACCGAACTCGGTAGAGGACGCTTTTTCCACACCGGCCAGAGAACGCGCCGCCTCGATACAGGCCATCTGCATGCCGAAGCAGATGCCGAAATACGGCACCTTGCGCTCACGGGCGAATCTGGCCGCAAGAATCTTGCCTTCCGAACCACGCTCGCCGAAGCCGCCCGGCACAAGAATGCCGTGCACCTTTTCAAGGTAAGGTGCCGGATCTTCCTTTTCGAAGACTTCAGATTCGATCCATTCGAGCTTCACACGCACCTGATTGGCCAGCCCGCCATGCGACAACGCCTCGATCAGCGACTTGTAGGCGTCCTTGAGGCCCGTATACTTGCCGACGATGGCGATGGTGACCTCGCCCTCCGGGTTGTGGATGCGGCGGGCGACCGCTTCCCAGCGCTCCATGCGTGGCTTGGGTGCGGGATCGATTCCGAAAGCGGCCAGAACTTCGGAATCCAGCCCTTCCTTGTGATAGGCCATCGGCACATCGTAGATATGGCCGACATCGAGCGCCTGAATGACCGCAGACTCACGCACGTTGCAGAACAGCGACAGCTTGCGTCGTTCTTCCTTCGGGATCTGCCGATCCGCACGCACCAGCAGGATATCGGGTGCGATGCCGATGGCGCGCAGTTCCTTCACCGAATGCTGGGTGGGCTTGGTCTTCAGTTCGCCGGCCGCAGGAATCCACGGCATCAGGGTGAGGTGGACATACACGGCCTGTCCGCGCGGCAGATCATTGCCGAGCTGGCGAATCGCCTCGAGGAAGGGCATCGCCTCGATGTCGCCCGCCGTGCCGCCGATCTCGCACAGGACGAAGTCGTAATCGTCATTGCCGTCGAGGATGAAATTCTTGATCTCGTCGGTGACGTGGGGAATGACCTGAACGGTTGCGCCGAGATAGTCGCCGCGACGCTCCTTCTCGATGATATTCTGATAGATGCGCCCGGTTGTGATGTTGTCTTGCCTGTTGGCGGACCTTCCGGTGAAACGTTCGTAATGGCCGAGGTCGAGGTCTGTTTCGGCCCCGTCGTCGGTCACGAACACCTCGCCGTGCTGATACGGGCTCATCGTGCCCGGATCGACATTGAGATAAGGGTCAAGTTTCTTGAGGCGCGCGCGATAACCACGCGCCTGCAGCAGGGCTCCAAGAGCCGCAGAAGCTATACCTTTGCCTAGCGAGGAGACCACGCCGCCAGTGATGAATACATATCGCGCCATGGGAACCATCGCTTAGCGCGGCCGAACCGATTCCGCCAGTGGAAAAACCCGCCGCCTTTGGTTTTTCCCGGCTTTGATTTCGCAAACAAAAGGGGCCGGCTCAAGCCGGCCCCTCGCCAGACCTCAAAAAACTGTCAGAGAACGACGACCTTGGTGCCCGTCTTTACACGCCTGTAAAGGTCCATCACATGGTCGTTGATCATCCGGAAGCATCCATTCGAGGAGTTGGTGCCGATCGTCTGTGGCTGATTGGTGCCATGGATGCGCAGATAGGTGTCCTTCTTGCCTTCGTAAAGGTAGATGGCGCGCGCGCCCAGCGGATTGTCCGGACCGCCCGGCATGCCGTCCTTGTAGCGGCCGTACTTGGCCGGCTCGCGCTGTTGCATGTCCTTGGTGGGAATCCAGCGCGGCCACTCCTGCTTGTCGCCGACGACCGTGGTGCCCTTGTACTGAAGCCCATCGCGGCCGACCGCGATGGCGTAGCGGCGCGCGGTAAACGGTGTCTCGACCAGATAGAGACGATGCGCGTTGGTGTCGATGACGATTGTGCCGGGTTCATAGCCGGTGAAATTCACCTGCTGCGGCTCGAACTCCGGCTTAACATTGAACTTTTTCTTTGCCTGACGTTCTTGCAGGACGGAGTCCAGCGCACGCGTTTCAGGCAGATAGGCAATGCTGCTGCCGGCCGAAGCGCTGGAGCCGAACAGGCCTGCAAGCAAACCGCCGCTCCTGCGCTGCTGCTGGACTTCGCGAGATTCGCTGCGCAGCTCGCCGTTATTGCCGCTGCGCGTAATCGCCATCGCGTCTGCGGATAACGGCTGCTGGACTTCCTCGACAGCCCTCGGCTCGACTGCGACCTGCTTCACCGGAGCTGCACGCACGGGCGCCGGCGTTCTCTCAGCGCGCGCCGTCCTGCTCTGTCCGCGCTTTTCCTGAAACGCCTTGCGGTCGGCGTCCGCCTTGGCCTTGGCGGCTTCACGCATGGCCAGTTTCCTGGCTTCGAGCGCCCTGGCGCGGGCCTCGGCCTGCTCCACCTTTACCTGCTTCTCCAGCTCCCTGATGCGGGCCTGATCTTCGTCGGTCGGCTTCTTCTTGCGCTTGAGGGTCCTCAACTCCGCGCTGGCGCTCTTGGCGGCCACTTCCACGACGTCGGTCGCCTCGGGCGCCTTGGGGGCTGCACCGGCTGCAATCGGGGCGGCATAGGCTGGCACACCCGCGAACATCGTCGCGCACAGGCCCATCAATATGAAGCTGCGAAGCTGCATGGTGAAAATCCGATCAGAAATGCTGTTGCCTGAGGCTTGCCCCCGGTCCTCCGTCGGGCACCCATCGGCAAACCTATAATCGATAGGCCATGCCTATCTCAAGCGCGAGCTTGCGTCCTGAACGGCAAATCAGCGTGATAAAATGCATTTGCGGAAACTGTGTTCAAACGACAACAGTTTCCGCAACGCAAGCTCCAGAAAGCCGGCTCAGTTGTTGGGAACCTGCGGCTGTGTCGGCTCGGGTGCTTCCGCGGGAGCCGGAACCGCATCGCTTTCGGGCGAAACCGTAGCGCCGCCTTCAGGCGCGGCTGGCACGGCCGGGGTCACCTGGCCGGGAAGCTGATCAAGAACGCCCTGCCCGACCGGTGCATTCTGCTGTTGGGTCGCAGCCGGAACACGATCGAGAATGTCGGTTGGTTTGGAACCGTAGCGGGCGAGGACCGACAATCCCAGCGAAGTGATGAAAAAGGCCGCGGCCAGAATCGCCGTGGTGCGCGTCAGGGCGTTCGCCGCGCCACGCGCGGTCATGAAGCCGGAGCCGCCGCCAATGCCTAGGCCTCCACCTTCCGAGCGCTGAACCAGCACAACGCCGACGAGCGCGAGCACGATCATGAGGTGGATGACGATAAGTACGGTTTCCATGGGTCTACCTTGGCAATGCCTGGCGGCCGCTTGCGCGACGGCTCTTTGGAGGCGGCTCATACAATGCTTTGATGGCATTTCCAAGTCCGCGCCCGGATATAAGCCATCGCCCGGTCATGTAGGGGCGCGTCGCGCTGCGCGCCACCCCATTCGTCAAAGGTGCTCGTAGGCTTCGGCGATGCCGAGGAAATCGGCGGCCTTCAGGCTTGCGCCGCCCACCAGCGCGCCATCGACATTATCCACGCCAAGCAATTCCACCGCATTCGACGGCTTGACCGATCCGCCATACAGAATGCGCATATTCCTTGCCCCCGCACCGAGCTTGGTCTCAAGCCGCGTCCGGATGTGCGCATGGGCGCTCGCCACATCGTCCGCGGTTGGCGTCAGGCCGGTGCCGATCGCCCAGACCGGCTCATAGGCGATAATGGTATTGGCGGAGGTAGCGCTTGCCGGCACCGAGCCTTCGATCTGACGCGACAGCACATCGAGCGTCTGGCCAGCCTGCCGCTGCTCATTGGTTTCGCCGATGCAGACGATCGCGACGAGGCCAGCACGCCAGGCAGCTTCGGCCTTGGCGCGAACGGTCGCGTCATCCTCACCATGATCGGTGCGCCGCTCCGAATGGCCGACAATGACGTGGGTTGCGCCGGCGTCCCTGAGCATTTCCGCCGAAATGTCGCCCGTATGGGCCCCGCTTTCCTTCGCATGGCAGTCCTCGCCGCCGGCGCGAACCGGAGTACGCGACAGAATCTCCGCTGCGCGGGACAGCAGTGTCGCCGGCACGCAAACGAGAGCCTCGGTTTGCGCATCGAGACCCCGCATGAACCCGTCGCCGATCATCCTGAGCTCATCGAGGGAAGCGCCGATGCCGTTCATCTTCCAGTTGCCCGCGACGAGCGGTCGAATTCCTGGCGTCATGGTGTATCTATCTCCGACAGGTTCCATATGCGCGCCTTCAGTAACAAAATCGGACCACAAAGCAATCGACAGTGACGCCCAAGGAGGCTATTGCCCTTGGGCCTTGTCTGAAACCGGAAGTGAACATGCTCGACAGCCTAAGAAAAGCCGCAGGAACCTGGGTCGCCAAAACTTTGCTCCTTCTTCTGGTGCTGAGCTTTGCCGTTTGGGGCATCTCCGGCCAGGTCTCGGGCGTGCTCGGCGGACATGAATCCGTGGTCAGGGTTGGCGGCACCTCCGTATCCGTGAATGAATACCGTCTGGCCTATGACCGGCAGATCAACGCGCTTTCCCAGCAATTCGGCCAGCGACTGACGCAGGAGCAGGTTAACGCGCTGGGTCTGGACCGTCAGGTTCTGGCGCAGCTCGTGTCCGGCGCATTGCTGGACGAGCAGGCCCGCAAGATAGGCCTCGGCATCTCGCAGGACCGTCTCGCCGCCCTCACCCATGAAGATCCGGCCTTCCACGGCCCCGGCGGCCAATTCGATCGCCAGATGTTCGACTATGTGCTGCGACAGGTCGGAATGCGGCCGGAGGACTATCTCCACAATCGCGCGCAGGTGGCGCGACGCCAGCAGATCATCGAGGCGGCAACCGACGGCCTCAAAGTGCCGGACACGTTCCTGAAAGCTTTCGCGCTCTATCAGGGCGAAGATCGTACGGTCGACTATCTTGCGCTCCCGAAGTCACTGGTCGAACCGATCACAGCTCCGTCCGATGCCGACCTTTCCGCCTACTTCGAAGAAAACAAGCAGCGTTACGCAGCGCCCGAGTATCGCAAATTCTCCTATATCCGGCTGGAACCTGAAGACATCATGGATGTCGCCTCCATCAGCGACGAGCAGGTCGCAGAGGACTACGAGAAAAACAAGGCGCTCTTCACCACGCCTGAGACACGCAAGATCGAGCAGATCGTTTTCAAGTCGGAGCAGGATGCGCAGACGGCGCGCGATTCGATCAATGCTGGCGCAACCTTTGACAAGGTCTATGCCGCTCAGGGAAAGACCGAAGAGGATGTCCAGCTGGGAACGCTCGCAAAGGACAAGATCGCCGATCAGCCCGTCGCAGATGTAGCTTTTGCGCTTGGCCTCAACGAAGTGAGCCAGGTGGTCAAGGGCGCTTTCGGACCGGTTCTGCTGAGGGTTACAGAGATCAATGCTGAGCTGGCGAAGCCGCTTGCCGAGGTTTCCGACCAGATTCGCAAGGATCTGGCGCTCAGCGAAGCCACCCGCGTTCTGCTCGACGTGCACGACGCCTATGAAGACGCCCGCGCCGGTGGCGACAGCATGGAGGAGGCTGCGGCCAAGCAGCGCCTGAAGGTCGTGGCCGTCGAATCCATCGATCGGTCAGGGCGGGCGCCCGATGAGAGCGTCATCCGCGATCTGCCGGAATCTGCAAATCTCATCCGCGCGGCATTCGAGGCGGAGACCGGAATCGAGAATGAAAGCATCACCACGGCAAATGGCGGCTACCTGTTCTATGAGGTGAACTCCGTTACCCCCGCGCGCGACCGGACGCTCGACGAGGTGCGCGAGCGCGTTGTCGCCGACTGGACTGCTCTGGAGACGGAAAAGAAGCTTCTGGCAAAGGCCGGGGAATTGCAGAAGCGCGTCCAGGAAGGGGCTGAACTGGATGCCCTCGCCTCCGAGCTTTCACTGGAAAAACAGACCAAACGCGGGTTGAAGCGTTCCGCCGACGATGCAGATTTCGGCCGCGAAGGCGCCGCGGAGATCTTCGAAGTCAGTGAAGGCGGATCGGGCATCGTGCCCTCGCCTGCCGGCGACGCGCAGATCCTGTTCAAGGTCGCTCAGGTGGTCGAGCCCGCCGGCGCTGACGCCAGCACGGTGCCGGAGGATGTCCGCACCTCGTTCGCGGCCGGCCTCTCGGGCGACCTTCTCGACCAACTCGTTGCCCGGTTGCAGACCGAGTACAAGGTCGAAATCGATCAGGTAGCCATATCGCAGGCGCTCGTTCGATGAGCGCGCTGAAGCCCTTCATTGCAAGCGTCGCGGCTGGCAAGCCGCTCAGCTTCGAGGAAGCGCGCGAGGCGTTCGAGATCATCATGTCCGGCGACGCGACCCCCGGCCAGATCGGCGGCTTTCTGATGGCGCTGCGCGTGCGCGGGGAGACGGTCGGCGAGATTTCCGGCGCGGTGGCCACAATGCGCGACAAGATGCTGCGCGTTTCGGCGCCGGCCAACGCTATCGACATTGTCGGAACCGGCGGCGACGGCCTGCACAGCTTCAACATCTCCACCGCGTCCGCTTTCGTCACAGCCGCCAGCGGCGTGCCGGTGGCCAAGCACGGCAACCGGGGCCTGTCGTCCCTGACCGGCACCGCCGATGTGCTGACAAAACTCGGCGTCAACATCGAACTGGCTCCTGATGCGATCAGCCGTTGCGTCGAACAGGCCGGAATCGGCTTCATGTTCGCGCCGGCCCACCATCCGGCCATGAAGCATGTCGGCCCTGTCCGAGTGGAGCTGGGAACCCGGACCATCTTCAATCTGGTCGGCCCCCTTACCAATCCGGCCAGTGTCGGCCGCCAGCTCGTCGGCGTGTTCGCACCGGAATGGGTCGTACCCGTGGCCGAGGCGCTCAAGGCTCTTGGTTCCACCCATGTGTGGGTGGTGCATGGCGACGGCTATGACGAGATCACCACCACCGGCGAAACGCAGGTTGCCGAACTTGCTGGTGGTGAGGTGCGCAGTTTCACGCTAACTCCGGAGGCCTTGGGGTTGGGCCGCCACTCCAAGCAGGACTTGCGCGGCGGAGATTCCGAAACCAATGCGGCAGCGCTTCGCAATGTGCTTTCCGGCGCTTCCGGCGCCTACCGAGACACCGTGCTGATGAATGCCGGGGCCGGTCTCGTGGTCGCCGGGCAGGTGACCGAATTGGCGGAAGGCGTCGCGAAAGCCAGCGAGGCGATCGACAGCGGCCGCGCCATGCAGGTGCTTGACAGACTGATCGAGGTTTCCAACGCTTAGCCATGTCCGATATTCTGCGTAAGATCGAAAGCTACAAGCGCGACGAAATCGCCGCCGCCAAAGCGCGCGTTTCACTGGATGATCTCAGGGCCCGTGCGAGCGATCGGGACAAGCCGCGCGGTTTTCTCGCCGCGCTCGAAAGCCGCAACAGGGACGGCCAGTTCGCGCTCATCGCCGAGATCAAGAAGGCCAGCCCCTCCAAAGGATTGATCCGTGCGGATTTCGATCCGCCCGCCCTCGCCCGCGCCTACGAAACCGGCGGGGCGGCCTGTCTTTCGGTGCTCACCGACGCCCCCTCGTTTCAGGGCGCGCCGGAGTTTCTGACCGACGCCCGCGAGGCGGTGTCCCTGCCTGCATTGCGCAAGGATTTTCTGTTCGACACCTATCAGGTGCATGAGGCGCGCGCCTGGGGCGCGGACGCCATTCTCATCATCATGGCGAGCGTGGACGACGAAACGGCTCGCGCGCTTGAAGACACCGCGTTTTCGCTCGGCATGGATGTGTTGATCGAAGTTCACGACGAGGAGGAAATGGAGCGCGCGCTGCGTCTCTCATCCCGTCTTCTGGGCATCAACAACCGCAATCTGCGCACCTTCGAAACCAGCCTCGAAACCAGCGAGCGGCTGGCTCCCATGGTTCCGGCGGATCGGCTGCTGGTGGGCGAAAGCGGCATCTTCACCAATGAGGATTGCAAGAGGCTGGCCGCCAGCGGAATTGGCGCCTTCCTCGTCGGCGAAAGCCTGATGCGGCAGGAAGACGTCACCGCTGCAACGCGCATTTTGCTGGGGCTGGACGCTCCGGGAGCTTGAGGCGATGACCAATACACCACCCGCCAAAAGCGGCCTCACCCATATCGGAACGATGGGGGAGGCGCATATGGTGGATGTTGGCGACAAGGCCGAAACAATTCGCGAGGCGGTCGCCGAGGGCGTCGTGCGCATGCAGGCCGAAACGCTGGCAATGATTGTCGAAGGCAATGCGAAGAAGGGCGACGTTCTTGGCACGGCCCGAATCGCCGGCATCATGGCGGCAAAGAAAGCGCATGAACTCATTCCGCTTTGCCACCCGCTGCTGTTGACGAAGGTCACGGTGGAGATCGAACCGGACCACGCCCTGCCCGGCCTCAGGGTGCGGGCGATGGCGCGGGTGACCGGCAAGACCGGGGTGGAAATGGAGGCTCTGACAGCCGCTTCCGTCGCCTGCCTCACCATCTACGACATGGCCAAAGCCGTGGATCGTGGCATGGTTATCTCGGACGTCAGGTTGCTTTCAAAGACCGGGGGCAAGTCCGGCGACTATGAGGCGGAAAGCTGACATGGCTCTGGTTCCGATGGAGACGGCGCTGGAGCGCCTTCTGCAGGGTGTCGAGCCTCTGACTGCCGAACGGGTTCCCCTCGATCAGGCTTACGACCGGGTGCTGGCTGAACCGGTAACGGCGCTTCGCACGCAGCCGCCGTTCCACGCCTCCGCCATGGACGGCTACGCCGCCCACGGGGTCGATGCAGGCGCAATTGGAAACCGGCTCGCAGTGATTGGCGAAATTGCCGCCGGCAGCACCTTTTCCGGGACCGTGGGCAAGGGAGAATGCGTACGCATCTTCACCGGCGCGCCCCTTCCCGCCGGCGTCGACACTGTCGTCATTCAAGAGAATGTGAAGGTTGCGGCGCCGGGCATCATAGAACTGCTCGAGACCACGGTAGCGGGCCGCAATGTCCGGCGCGCCGGTATCGACTTCATGGAAGGCGACCTGCTGATCGAGAAAGGCCGCCTGCTCGGTCCTGCAGCATTGTCGCTGGCTGCGTCCGCCAACCATCCCAGCCTTTCGGTGGTGAAGCGCCCGCTGGTCGCCATCATCGCCACCGGAGACGAGTTGCGCCCGCCCGGCAGCGCAACCGGGCCTGGCCAGATCATCTCCTCGAACGCCTATGGCATCGCAGCCTGCGCCCGCGCCGCCGGCGCGGAAGTGCTTGATCTCGGTATCGCCCCCGACCGGAGGGACGCCACGGCAGCGCTGGTCAGGGAAGCGGTGGCGGCGGGGGCAGATGTTATCGTTACGTCCGGCGGCGCTTCCGTTGGCGATCACGACCTCGTTCACGAGGTTTTGACCGGGGAAGGCATGACGCTCGATTTCTGGAAGATCGCCATGCGCCCCGGCAAGCCGCTGATGTTCGGCAGGATGGGCGAGATCAGATGTCTTGGTCTGCCCGGCAATCCGGTGGCCAGCCTCGTTTGCTCCCAGCTTTTCCTCAAACCGCTGCTTGCCCGTCTTGGAGGAAAGCCGTTCCGGCAGGACATGCGCGCCGCTATCCTTGGGGCCGACATGAGCGCCAACGATCACCGGCAGGATTATGTGCGCGCGAGGCTTGAGGAGCGCGATGGAAAGCTTGTGGCCACGCCGTTCGAAATGCAGGATTCCTCCATGCTGCGCGTGATGGCGGCAGCCGGCGGCCTGATCGTCCGGGCTCCATTCGCAGATCCGCTCGCAGCCGGCGAGCCGTGCCCGGTTCTGCTCATCGACTAACGAATTCTCAATTCATTCATTAAACTTTAAACGGTTGCGGAACACAACTGGAACATATAGTGTTTGTTCCGGGTTTGTTTTCCAATTCTGGATTCACCGCTGCCGGGGGAACCGATGCTGACGCGCAAGCAACATGAATTGCTGCTCTTCATTCATGAACGAATGAAAGAGAGCGGTATTCCGCCTTCATTCGACGAGATGAAGGAGGCGCTGGATCTCGCTTCCAAATCCGGCATTCACCGGCTCATCACCGCCTTGGAGGAACGCGGCTTCATTCGCCGCCTGCCCAATCGCGCCCGGGCGCTCGAAGTGTTGCGTTTGCCCGATTCCATTGCGCCCGGCCTCAACAGCGCGCGAAAATTTTCCCCAAGCGTCATTCAGGGCAGTCTCGGGCAGCCGGCTAAAGAAACCCGCAAACTCCAGATCGCCAGCAATGACGACGATTCGGGTTCGGCCGTTTCCATTCCGGTTATGGGACGGATCGCCGCCGGCGTGCCGATCGATGCGATCCAGCATAAGACGCACTCCATTTCCGTGCCTCCGGAAATGCTCTCCAGCGGCGAACACTATGCGCTGGAGGTCAAAGGCGATTCGATGATCGAGGCGGGTATCTTTGAGGGCGATACGGTCATCATCCGCAATGGTGACACGGCGACGCCGGGTGACATCGTGGTCGCGCTGGTGGATGACGAGGAAGCCACCCTGAAACGTTTCCGCCGCAAGGGTGCTTCCATTGCCCTTGAAGCGGCCAATCCAGCCTATGAGACGCGTATCTTCGGACCCGACCGGGTGAAGGTGCAAGGCAGGCTTGTCGGATTGATCCGTCGCTACTGATAGAAAGTGGAAGCCCTTCGACGAAAGCCGGTCTTCAGAAGGTGCATGTATCTTTTAAAGAAAAATATCGAGAAAACCAAACGATATAAGGCTAACCTTCTAAATCAGGTTAGGTATTACACGTTGGCGGCTTGATCCTGGAGCGGGCGGCCATCGCGTGCATTCTGGACGGGCTTGTTCTTTATTCCGATTCGCGCGTCAGGCCACCTTCCGGAGAATTTGCAGGCTTGGGGGTGGCCACTTTCCGCTGGTAGGGTGGCATGCCGCGCGCCTCCCGGGAAAATCGGCGCTGGGTATGCCATGGGCGATAGTCTCCCTCGATGGAGAAGTGTATTTCGGGCTTTGGTCTCGTGGATGCTGCGCCGTTCGATGAAAAGCCTGCCGGCAGGAATACCGCCGCACTGCCCTTTTGCGCCAGTTGGCGGCGGGTGATGACGGCGAGACCGGCATTGCGGCAGGGATTTCTTGCCGTTGGGTCTTCGATCACGATAAGGCTCGCCGTATCGCAGAAGGCGCGGGCAGTATCGGTATCGGACGCCTGCACGATCTGCGCGCCTGAAGGGTGGTGTGTCACGCAAACCCTGTCCGCGCATCGAAATCCTGCGCCTGCGGTGGATTCCTCGCCACCGTCCTTCATTTTCAGCGCGAGATCGTTCCGATCCTTTTGTTTGCGTCGCTCCGGCGCCTGCACGCCTTGCGCATCGAGAGCCCGCCGCCAATTATCCATGGTGAAGGCGTTGGGGCGCGGACGGTTAACGGCGATCTCGCCATTCTCCATGGTGACGGCGAGCAACCGCGCGTCTTCCGAAATCAGAATGTCCGGTGTGCGTTCTTCAATCAGCATCATCAGACTCGCCACCGCAAACGGCGCCGAAACCCATCGCAGCCATGTCGTCGCCATGGTCGCGATCACGAGCGCTATGCTTGCTAAAAGGACGGAAGCTGCCGAAATCAGGCCGACCGCATCAATGGGCGACAGGTCGGCGATCCGTTCTGACAGATGGATCATTACAGTCAGACCCTGCCCCATCACATACAGAAACGGGCCATCCAGCCCGAAAGGCATGGCTATGGACGCGAAAACCGCAAACGGCATGACGATGATCGAAACGACGGGCATGACTGCGAGGTTCGCCAGCAGGCTGAGTGGCGCCACACGCTGGAAGTGCCAGGCTGCGTAAAGTGTTGTCGCGATGCCAGCGACGATCGAAGTGGCGGCGAGCCCGATCATCATGACGGCAAATCGATGCAGAAGTGCACTGGCGAGCGAGCGCTTTGCGGGAACTCCCGCCGAAACGCGTCGGGCGCGATAATCGGACCACGCCGCATAGGCCCCAACAAGTGCGGCGGTCGCCGCAAACGACATCTGGAAACTTGGGCCCACAACCTCATGCGGCGTTACGAGAATGACGATGATGGCGGAAATGGCGAGGTTGCGCATAGTGAGCGCGCTTCGATCGAACAGAATGGCGATCAGCATCACCGCCAGCATGATGAAAGAGCGAACTGCGGCGACCACCATTCCGGAAATCAGCAGATAGGCGATGATGGCGAACAGCGCCGTCAACGCCGCATATTTCCTGACCGGTCGACGGGACGAAAAATCCGGAAACAGCGCAAACAGCGCCCGCATGAGACCCATCACGGTGCCGGCGACCAGCGCCATATGCAGACCGGAAATGGAAATGATGTGGTAGATGCCGGTCTTGCGCATCGCCTCATTGATTTCTTCCGGGATACCAGCCCGCACGCCGACGATGAGAGCGGCGGCGATCTCGCCCTCCGGCCCGCCGATACTTTGCCTGATACGCCCGGCGATCGATTGCCTCGCACGCTCGATCGCCGCGCCGAAACGGGCGGTGATCGGAGCTACTGTCGGGGAGGAAAGTTCCGGCCCGGAAAGGAAGAAACCGCTGGCGCCGATGCCGCTGAAATAGCTGGAGAAGGATGTGTCGTAGCTGCCCGGTCGAATCGGCCCCGCAGGCGGCAGGAGGCGCACAAGGCCGGTCACATCGGAACCGGGACCGATATCAGGAGATATCTTGCGGGCTGAAAGGCGCACTCGCTCCGGCTGATACCGCAATTTCGGACGCTCGGTCGAAACGACATCGATGGTGAGTCGCTTGCGGCCGCTGGCCATCTCCTCGATCTCCACCACGCGGCCTGTCAGGCGCACACTTATCTCCGCGCCTATGATCTTCGTTCCAAGTCGCCAGGTTTCCAGCTTGGAAAGCCAGATTCCGGCAAGACAGAGCAACAGAGCGAGCAGGCAAAGCTGGAGCGCGTGTCTGTGCCGGGCGAGCCACACGGTCCCGATGACAAGCCCCGTCATGGCAAGAAGAGAGGGCCAGGACGGTTCGTAGCGCAGCGTGAAATAGGCGACGACCCCGACCGACAAGAACACCGGCGTCAGCAGAAACGCGCCGCCACGCTCAAGTTCCAGAGCGATCGCATCGGAAACGGCGCGCCACGCCGCTCCTCCCGCTGCTGGCTCCTTCGCCACCCACAGGTTCGGGGGCCGAGGCGGCGTCTCAACGGCTGGTTCAGCGGAATTTGGCTGTGTGGAACAGCGCAACGGCTCGCAAGCCTGCGGAGCATCCTGCGAGACCCGCTCCGGCAAGGCGAAAAGATTGCGTTCGCTGACGTCAGATGGCGGAATCTTTGCGCCCTGTTCCCCCGCAGACGACAAAGTCACGGGCTCTCCCCTTGCACCCCTCATCTCCTATGCTACATGAACGCGCAAACTGCGAAAGCCCGACAGGCGGCTTTCGGCACCGCGCGAGAATTGAATGTCTGAAAAGGTCGTCACCCGCTTCGCTCCCTCACCTACGGGATTTCTGCACATAGGCGGCGCGCGCACCGCGCTGTTCAACTGGCTCTACGCCCGGCACACCGGCGGCGTCATGTTGCTGCGCATCGAGGATACCGACCGGGGACGCTCCACCGAAGCCGCCACCGCGGCCATCCTTGAAGGGCTGACCTGGCTTGGCCTCACCTGGGAAGGAGAGGCCGTATCCCAATACCAGCGCGCCTCGCGCCATCGCGAAGTGGCCGAGGAACTGGTGCGCTCGGGCAAGGCCTATTACTGCTACGCCACGCCGGCCGAACTGGAAGAGATGCGTGAGAAGGCCCGCTCCGAAGGGCGTCCCCCGCGCTATGACGGCCGCTGGCGTGACCGCGATCCCGCCGACGCGCCGGCAGGTGTTGCGGGCGCGATCCGCATCAAGGCCCCTACCGAGGGCGAAACCGTCGTTCACGACCTCGTGCAGGGGGAAGTGCGCTTCCCCAACAAGGATCTGGACGACTTCATCATCCTTCGCTCGGACGGCAATCCCACCTATATGCACGCGGTCGTGGTCGACGACCATGACATGGGCGTCACGCATATCATCCGTGGCGACGACCACCTCACCAACGCCGCGCGCCAGACCGTCATCTACAACGCCATGGGCTGGCAGGTTCCCAAGATGGCGCATATTCCGCTCATTCACGGGGCTGATGGCGCGAAGCTCTCCAAGCGCCATGGCGCTCTGGGCGTCGAAGCCTACCGCTCGATGGGCTATCTGCCCGAGGCGCTGCTGAACTATCTTGCCCGCCTTGGCTGGAGCCATGGCGACGACGAAGTGATGTCGATCGGTCAGATGGTCGACTGGTTCGACGTCAAGGACGTCAACAAGGGAGCCGCGCGTTTCGATTTCGCCAAGCTTGAAGCGCTTAACGGCGTTCACATGCGGGGCATGGACGACGCTGCGCTGACTGAGGCATTTCTTGCCGCCCTGCCCTATCTGCCCAACGGCGAGGAAATAGATGCAGGTTTCGACGATGCGGCCAGAGCGCGGCTGCTCAAAGCGATGCCGGGCCTGAAAGAACGCGCCAGGACGCTGGTGGAACTTGCCGGGAACACCTACTACCTGACGGCGAATCGGCCGCTTCAACTGGACGACAAGGCCGCTTCCATACTGGATGCCGACGCCCGGACCGTGCTGAAGGGAGTTTCGGAACGATTCCAGGAGCTTGGCGACTGGAATGCCCAGACCACAGAGGCGGCGGTTCGCGAATTTGCGGAAAGCTCGGGGTTGAAGCTCGGCAAGATCGCACAGCCTCTGCGCGCCGCCCTGACAGGTCGGGCCACCTCCCCCGGCGTGTTCGACGTGCTGGAGGTGCTTGGCCGCGAGGAAAGCCTCGGGCGTATTCAGGATCAAATCGATTAAGGATTCAGGGCCGCGAAAAATGGCATTGAAAGGCTTGTTTTGCGGTGCAACATTAGCGCGCGGGCCGATCGGCCCGGCACCTTATACAGGCTGCAATTTCGAACATTTTCCATGTTTTCGGATTTTGCATCGCAAAATAATTTTTGCCGCTTGGGCATGAGACTTGACAAGGAGTTTGCAATGACCGGATCGACTGCGAAACTGGAACTTGGCGGCAAGACTCACGAGCTCAAGGTGCGAAGTGGCACGATCGGGCCAGACGTCATCGACATCGCCTCGCTCTACTCCACCACCGGAGCCTTCACTTACGATCCCGGGTTCACTTCCACCGCAAGCTGCGAATCGCAGATCACCTATATCGACGGCGACGCCGGCATTCTGCTGCACCGCGGCTATCCCATCGAGCAGCTTGCTGAACATGGCGACTTCCTCGAAGTCTGCTATCTGCTGCTATACGGCGATTTGCCGACCAAGGCCCAGAAGGAAGACTTCGACTACCGGGTCACGCGCCACACCATGGTGCATGAGCAGATGAGCAAGTTCTTCTCCGGCTTCCGCCGCGATGCCCACCCGATGGCGGTGATGTGCGGTGTTGTTGGCGCGCTTTCCGCCTTCTATCACGACTCTACAGACATCTCCGATCCGCATCAGCGCATGGTCGCGTCGATGCGCCTGATCGCCAAGATGCCGACCATTGCGGCCATGACCTACAAGTATCACATCGGCCAGCCGTTCATGTATCCGAAGAACGACCTGAACTTCGCCGCCAACTTCCTGCACATGTGCTTCGCGGTGCCGTGCGAGGAATACAAGGTCAACCCGGTTCTGGCGCGCGCCATGGAGCGCATTTTCATCCTGCACGCCGACCATGAGCAGAACGCCTCGACCTCGACAGTTCGCCTGGCCGGCTCCTCCGGGGCCAATCCTTTCGCCTGCATCGCCGCCGGCATCGCCTGCCTCTGGGGTCCGGCTCACGGCGGCGCCAACGAGGCTGCGCTCAACATGCTGGCCGAAATCGGTCATGTCGACAACATCCCCGAATATGTGAACCGCGCCAAGGACAAGAACGACCCGTTCCGGCTGATGGGCTTCGGTCACCGCGTCTACAAGAATTATGACCCGCGCGCCAAGATCATGCAGCAGACCGCACACGAGGTTCTGGGCGAACTCGGCATCAAGGACGATCCGCTTCTCGACATCGCCATGGAACTGGAGAAGATCGCTCTCACCGATGAATATTTCATCGAGAAGAAGCTCTATCCGAACGTCGACTTCTACTCCGGCATCACGCTCAAGGCGCTGGGCTTCCCCACCACCATGTTCACCGTGCTGTTCGCCCTGGCCCGCACCGTCGGGTGGATCGCTCAGTGGAAGGAAATGATCGAGGATCCGCGCCAGAAGATCGGCCGTCCGCGCCAGCTCTATACCGGCGAGGCGCAGCGCGACTATGTACCGATCGCCAAGCGCTGATCAGAAGCCCAGACACAGAAAAGGCCGCGAATCTCGCGGCCTTTTTCCATTATGCGCGCATTTCAGGAACGCTCGGCGAGTTCCAGCACCGCATCGGAGGCGATAACGCCCGCAGGCCGCTCCGTCGCCATGCGCCGACGAACTTCGCTGAAACCATCCTTTTGCCAATCGCGCATGCCGCCCGCCATGAACAGCGCCTCTATCTGCCGGGCTAGGGTTTGAGGGCGCACGAAGCGATCGTAAAACTCCGGCACGATGGCCCGGTCTGCGATCAGGTTCGGCAGCGACGCCGACCAGATTTTCAGCAGGAACGGCGCAACAGGCTTGATGATGGGATCGAGCTTGTAGCACGAAACCATGGGTACGCCCGACAAAGCGAGTTCCAGAGAAACGGTTCCTGATGCGATAAGCGCTGCATCCGCCTCCGCAAAGGCCCGCCATTTGGCTTCCGGTTCTGTCGTGATTTCCGGCTTCTGCTCCCAGCCGGCGACCGCCTTTTCCACCATGGGCGCGGCATGGGGAACAGTCGGCAACAACAAGCGCAAAACATGCCCACGCAACTGCAACTCTCGCACAGTCTCGCGAAACGGCTCCAGCAGCCGGCTCACCTCGCCGCGGCGCGACCCCGGCAACAAAAGCAGTGTTTTCCTGCCATCCGGCGACAGGTCACGCCGGGCATCCTGCCCGGCAGCAGCGAGGGCGACGCCGGGATCCTGTGTGAGCCTGTGCCCTACATAGGTTCCGGGCGGCCCGCCGAGCTTTTTCAGTTCCTCCACCTCGAAAGGCAGGATGCACAATATGCGATCCACATAGGGCTTCATCGCCGCCGCCCGCCCCTGCCGCCATGCCCACACGCTCGGGCAGACATAGTGGACAATGGGAATGGAGGGGGCGGCAGCACGAACTTTTTTTGCCACACGCAGGGAAAAGTCGGGACTGTCGATGGTGACGAGGCAATCCGGCTTCGCGGCTGCGACTGCCGATGCCGTCTGGCCGATGCGGCGGATGAGGCGTGGCAGATCGCGAAGAATGGCGCTGACGCCCATCAGCGCCACTTCGCCGGAGTTGAAGAGAGAAGTCAGGCCCAGCGCTTCCAGATGCCGCCCGCCGACGCCAATCAGTTCGACCTTGCGGCCCGTCTGCTGTTCCAGCGCCCGGATGAGATCCGCCCCTAGCAGGTCGCCCGATTCCTCACCGGCCACGACGGCGACGCGCAGGGGTCTCTCAGTCTTCATGCCTCGGCTCCCTGGGCGGCAGCCCGATGACGAACAACCCAAGCGCATCAGCCTTGCCGATCATTTCAGGTCCGTTCAGCACAAGAGAGCTTCCGGCCTCCACCGCTATTCCGACAAGGCCCGCCGCATGCGCCTCATCCACCGTACGCGGCCCAATCGAAGGCAAATCCGTTCTGGCTTCCTGACCGGGTTTCGAGCATTTCACCAGAACGCCACGCTGCTTTCCAGCAAGCCGGCCATGGTCGCGCAGGTCTTTGACCCGCGCCAGCATGGCGTCGGTTCCTTCTATGCCTTCGAGCGCGATTGCCCGGCCGCCTATCGCCACGGCTCCCTGTCCGATATCGAGCGCGCCAATGGCTTCAGCCGCCAAGCGCGCCGCGTCGATGTCGCGCCAATCTGTCTTCTCGGGCGACACCTTGCCGAACTGGCCCTCCGTTGCGACCAGATCGGGAACGATCTGGTGCGCGCCGACCACCTCGAAGCCGCTGCCTTCCAGCCATTCGACTACGAAGCGCAGCAGACCATCGTCGCCGCTGGACAGCGCGCGGAGAAACGCCGGAACGTGGCGCAGCAAGCCGAGCCCCGGCCGCATCGCCGCAATGCGCGGACGCCTTTTGATCTCCCCGGCCATCACCACATGAGTGACGCCGCGACGGCGCAGTCGCTTGACAAGCGAAGGCGCTTCTTCAAGGGTGAGACTTTCGTGATCGTAGCGTTCGAGGCCGGCCTCGGGGTCGGGTTCACCCGCGACCATAAGAACGAAGGGTCTTATCCCTTGCCGGTCGAGATCTTCGGCGATTACGGCCGGCAGATCTCCGCCTCCGGCGATGATGCAGATCCTGCTGTCAGGACCATAAGCGATTGCCGGAAATCGCGTCTCAGTCCTCATCATCGCTATCGTCGCCAGCGCCGCTCTTCAGTGGCGGCACCGTATAATGGCGCTTGGCTCGATTGTCCATGAAGTCGATGATCTTCATCGCCGTCTCGGAAGATCCGAACTCGGCCCTGGCGGTCGCGATGTTCTCGGAAACCGGGCGGCTGTGGTCGAACAGGGTGCGATAGCAACGGCGCAGCAGATGAATTTCCGAGCGCGCCAGACCCGAACGCTTGAGGCCTATGATGTTGAGGCCCCGCAATTTGGCGCGGTTGCCGACGGCGATGGCGAACGGAATGACGTCGCCTACCACGGCGGAACAACCGCCAATGAAGGCGTTGTCGCCCACGCGTACGAACTGGTGCACGGCGGTAAGGCCGCCGATGTTGACATTGTCGCCGATCTCGCAGTGGCCGCCGAGCGTCGCGCCATTGGCGAAGGTGACGTTCTTGCCGACCACGCAGTCATGGGCGATATGGGCATAGGCGAGGAAGTTGCCGTTCTCGCCCACTATCGTCTCACCCCGGCTGCTGTCGGTGCCGGTGTGCATGGTTACACCTTCGCGGATCATGCAATTGGCGCCAATGATCAGCGTGGTGCGCCCGCCCTTGTGCTTGGCGTTCTGCGGCGGCGCGCCAAGTGTCGCCATCGGGAAAACTTTCGTGCCGGCGCCGATGGTTGTGGCGCCAAGCACGGACACATGGCCGACAAGCTCGACATTGTCCTCGATCGTCGCATCCGGACTGACATGGCAGAATGGGCCGATACGCACGCCGGTTCCGATCCGGGCGCCGCTCTCGATGACGGCGGACGGATGTATGATCGTCTGGTTTTCCATTGTGCCTCGTCAGTCGTTCTCGACCATCATCGCCGAGACTTCGGCTTCGGCGACCTTTGCGCCGTCCACGAGGCCTTCGCAAGCGAATTTCAGGATATTGCCACGCTTCTTGATCTTGCGCACATGAATGCGGAGCTGATCACCCGGCACGACCGGTTTGCGGAACTTGGCGTTGTCGATGGTCATAAAGTAGACAAGCGATGGCTTGTCGGCATGGGCGAGACGAATGCAAATCGCGCCGGCGGTTTGCGCCATGGCCTCGATGATCAGCACGCCCGGCATCACAGGCTGGCCGGGGAAATGACCAAGGAAATGCGGCTCGTTGATGGTGACGTTCTTGATGCCGATGGCCGAGTCGTCGCCATCGATCTCGATGATGCGATCTATCATGAGGAATGGGTAGCGATGCGGCAGGAGCTTGAGCAGTTCCTGAATGTCGGCCGTATCAAGCACGGTGCCGGCAACGTCAGCCATTCTTATCCCTCTTCGAAGATTTGGTGAATGTGCGGATGGCCGAAAGCTCGCGGAAGAAATCGCGCATCGGCTGCGCCGGCATGCCCGCCCAGCGCTCCCCGGCGGGAATGTCGTACATGAGGCCCGAGGAAGCTGCAACCTCCACCCGGTCGCCCACGGTGATATGATCGGCGATGCCGACCCGGCCGCCGAGCCTGACAAAATCACCCAGTGTGACGGAACCCGAAATGCCGCACTGCCCGGCAATCACACAACCACGGCCGATACGCACATTGTGAGCGATCTGCACGAGATTATCGATCTTGGCCCCCTCGCCGATGATGGTGTCGGCCATAGCGCCCCGGTCGACGGTGGTGTTGGAGCCGATCTCGACGTCGTCCTGAATGACGACACGCCCGATCTGCGGCATACGCTCCGGCCCTTTTGCGCCACCCACAAACCCGAAACCATCCTGTCCGATACGAGCGCCGCCATGAATGATGACGCGGTTTCCGATCAGCGCATACTGGATGGCGACATTCGGGCCAATGTAGCTGTCGCGGCCGATGCGGCAGGATGCGCCGATCACCGCGTTGGGGGCAATCACCGTGCCGGCGCCGATGGCTGCGTCAGGTCCGACGACCGCACCGGCTTCGATAATCGCACCTGCTTCGATGGCGGCGGTCGGATCGATATGCGCCTGGGGGGATATCCCACGTTCGGATGTCGAGGGAACCGGCGTAGCGGCAGCGGGAAACATCGTGCGACCGATCAGGGCGAAAGCCTGTTGGGCGCGCGGGTTGACCAGGACGGCGATACCGGAAGGCGCCTTGTCCGCCAGTTCCACGGGGCAAATCACGGCGGCGGCGTGCAAGTCCGCCATCAGCGCCGCGTTGCGTTTTTCAGCGACAAACACCAGCGCACGATCGCCGCCTTCCGTAGCGGATGCGATCGTTTCTATGATGGTGTCCGAATAGGCCGGATTCGCCAGCGTCGATCCGGTAAGCGCGGCGACCTCACCAGCCGTATAGCGACGTGACGGCACAAAAAACACCGGTTCGGTCATTGCAGAACACTATCCCGCTGGCGCGGACAGTCCGTTCCGGGCGCTACCGCCCGGAACCGCCGTCACCCGCTGTTTTAGAACCGCGTCGACATGCCGAAGTTGAATTCCTGCACCTTGTCGGTCGATTCCTTGGCAACCGGCACCGCATAGTCGATACGCAGCGGGCCGAATGGCGAGGCCCACATAAGACCGACACCGACCGACGCACGCAACTTGGAGTCCGTGGTCGATGGATCAGCGTAGCTGGTCTTGTTGCCATAAAGGGTGGCCGCATCAGCAAACACGGCACCACGCAGTCCAAAGCTTTCCGGGATGGCCGGCAGCGGGAATTGCGCTTCAGCGGACGCATGGAAATACGTCGTTCCACCCAGATGACCGTCGCTACCACCGCTCGAGTCATAAGGGCCAATGCCGTTGTAATCGAAACCGCGGATTATACGGTCGTTGCTCTTGAAATGATCGAATATCCGCAATTCGCCGCTGCCATAGCTCTGCGCATGGCCGGCACCGGCGGTCACGAGGCCAACAATGTCCATTTCCTCAGATAGCGTATGATAGACGGTTCCGCGCGCCGTAAATTTTACGAACTTTGCATCGCCACCCAGACCGGCAACTTCAGTCCCGAAATTGGCATAGATGCCGTAATGCGGGCTCTTCATGTCATCGATGGTATTATATATCAGATTAGCGCTGACCGAAGATTTCACCCAAGTACCATCCGCCACGGCATCATGGATAGCTTGAGATAAGTCCCCGCAGGTTCCGGGTAAATAGACACCGCTACTGTCTACGCAACGATCACGGTACTCGTACTTCTCTTGCGAGTAATTATACGCAAGCTGCGTCGAGATGCTCTCGGTGATCGGCAGACCGAAGCGGACGGTCGCACCAGTCACCTCGCTATCATAACGCTTATATTCGCGCGTCGACTTGTAGACATCGAAGCCGGCGGCGATGCGGCGGCCGAGGAAATACGGCTCGGTGAACGAGAGCATGAAGTCGCGCGAGTCCTTGCCTCCGCCGGCCGAGAAGCGGATATACTGACCGCGACCGAGGAAGTTGCGCTCGGTGACCGAACCCTGCACCGAAGCGCCGGGCGTGTCGCCACCGGTGGAATAGCCAGCGCCGATGGAGAACTCGCCGGTCGACTTCTCCACGACATCGACGACCAGCACGACCTGATCGGGCTCAGCGCCGGGAGCCGTGGAAATCTCGACACGCTCAAAATAATCAAGCGCTTCGATGCGCTTCTTCGCACGCTGCACCAGCACCTGATTGAAGGCGTCGCCTTCACTCAAATCGAACTCGCGACGAATGACATAGTCGCGGGTGCGGCTGTTGCCACGAATCTCGATGCGCTCGATATAGGCCTTGGCGCCCTGATCAACCGTGTAAACCACGGAGATGGTGTGATTTTCGAAATTGCGATCGCCGCGCGGGGTCACCTGCGCAAAGGCATAGCCACGCTCAGCCACGCGCTCGGTCAGCGCAATCAGGCTGTCCTCGACCGCCTTGGCGCTGTAGACCGAGCCCGCACGGCTTTGCACGAGCGACTGGAGCGAATTGGGGTCGATCTCCGGAATCGAGCTATCGACGCTGACATCGCCAAACGTGTAGCGCGGACCTTCATCAACGGTGATGGTGACCGTGTACTGGTTTGAACCCTCGTCCAGCTCGCCGAAGGAGGAAACCACCTGGAAGTCGGCATAGCCGCGATTGTAATAGAAGCGACGCAGCAGCTCCTCATCCGCACGCAGCTTGTCCTCGCTGTAGACGTCGTCACGCAGCACGAAGGACAGGAAGTTGGAGCGCTTGGTGTTGATCACGTCCGACAGACGGCCGCTGCTGAAAGCCTGATTGCCGACGAAGTTGACGGCGGTGATCTTGGTGCGTCCGCCTTCGTTGACATTGTAAATGACATTGACGCGGTTCTGTCCGAGATCGACCACCTGGCTCGTGACGGCCGCTTCCTCACGGCCGATGCGGCGGTAGGCGTCCTTGATCGCCTCGATATCGGCATCGACAGAAGCCTGTGAATAGGGACTGCGCGGCTTGAGCTGGACCGCCCCGTTAAGCTGCGCGTCCTTGACCTTCTTGTTGCCCTGGAACAGCACCTGATTGACGATCTGGTGCTCGGAAACGGTGACGACCAGCGAGGAGCCGACCTGGTTGATGCGCACATCCGAGAACATGCCGGTGGCGAACAGGGTCTTCACCGCCTCGTCCACATCGGAGCCCGAGAAGGTCCGGCCGGGCTTGATCGCGATCTGGTTGCGAATCGTATCGGCGTCAATGCGCGAATTTCCGCGCACCTCGATGCGGTTCACCACGGCAGCCTCGGCGGCGGAAACAGACATCAATTGTACGGTGAACGCGCCCGGCACGACCAGAGCGGCGGACAAGGCCGCCGCGGACGCGGCGCTCAGAAACTTGGATGCTGCCTTCATCGGGCTATATTACCTTCTCGTATTCCACGGCGAGAAACCGGACACGCGGTCAAATTCCCATACCGTATTAACCGGATTTTCCCTACACGCAAGGCTTCTGGTTAATTAGTGTTTACTTGGCTCGCCAGCGTTGCTTTCGCGTCACGCATATCCGGAGCCATGGTAAACGTCTTCTCAACAGATCGACCTGCCGTCCAGAATTCGTTCATGATTTCAACAACCAAACAGATCGTTCCAGAACACGAAGCCCATAAAGCCCAGAACGAGCAGCATGCCGGCCCTGTAAACGGCCTCCATCATGCGCTCTGACACCGGGCGTCGCAGAACGGCTTCCATGGCGTAGAACAACAGATGCCCGCCGTCCAGAGGCGGAATCGGCAGCAGATTCAGGATGCCGATGCCCACCGACAACAGCGCCACGAGCTGAACCAGCCACTCAAAACCGAGCTTTGCCGCCTGCGCTGACATGCCGGCGATCTTCACAGGCCCGCCGAGCTGGCATTTGTCCTCCCGGCCAACGGCGAATCGCTTCATGAACTGGCCCATACGCTCGATAATGTGGCCGGTTTCGCGTATCGCGGCTCCAAGCGCCTCGGGCGGCGTATAGGTGATCAGGCGCGGCTGACCGAGTTCCTGATTGTTCACGACCCCGATAACCGCAACCTTGACCTTGTTGCCGAGCGCGTCTTCCTGCTCCATGGGTTGAGGCGTGGCGGTCAGGCTGACCTCCCGCCCGTCCCGCAGCATGACGAATGTCAGCGCGTCACCGCCCCGCCCGGAAACCAGACGCTGCACGTCAGCGAAGGAATCGACTTTCGTTCCATCGACGCGGACAAACCGATCGCCCGGCATGATCCCCGCTATCTCGGCCGGACTGCCGGGGTTGACCGTGGCGACCATGGGTTCGGCGACATAGCGGCCGTGAATGGAGAACATCACCGCAAATACGGCGATGGTGAGCAGGAAATTGAACAGCGGTCCCGCAAAAACGGTGGCCGCGCGCTTCCAGAGCGCCTGCGTGTGGAAAGCGACACGACGCTGCCCGGCATCGAGACCGTCATCCGTATCGGTCGGGCTGGACGTCACGCTCATGTCGCCGACGAACTTCACATAGCCGCCGAGAGGTATCGCACACAGCTTCCAGCGCGTGCCGCGCCGGTCGTTGAAGCCAAGAAGTTCGGGACCGAAGCCGATGGCGAAGGCCTGAACGCCGATGCCGCAGGCGCGGCCGACAAGGTAGTGGCCCATTTCGTGCACAAACACGACAACCATCAACACGAACAGGAACGGTACGATCGTACCGATCAGAAAGCCTTCGGTGCTGAACAACGCCTGCAAGAGTTCGTTCAAATCAAGTCCTCGATTCGTCGCCTGGATTGCATGACGGCGTCAGTTTCAACAGGGAGTGACGCGCCAAAGCAGGCAAATCCGTGATCTTGCACCAGAGATCGGACCCTCAGCCCCCGAACAGCCCCTGTGCGGGATTATCCGCCGAAGCGGCCACGCTGCCGATGACGTAAAGCGCAAGCGCCGCAACGACAAGCCCATCCACACGGTCCATGACCCCGCCATGGCCGGGAATGAGCTGGCTGGAGTCCTTGCAGCCATGCCGGCGCTTCACCCAGGATTCGAACAGATCGCCAATCTGCGACACGACCGAAAGCAGGAGCGCGGCCAGCCCGAGCAGAAGATGATTGCCGGTTCCGGCCAGAAAAGAAACGATGACGCCGGCAGCCAGCCCCGCCACCGTACCGCCAACAGCGCCGCTCCAGGTCTTTCCGGGGGATATGGCTGGCGCAAGCTTCGGGCCGCCGAGCGAACGACCGACGAAATAGGCGAGCGTATCGGTGGTCCAGACAACCGCGAACAAAAACAAGATGGCCAGCAATCCGGCCTGGTCGTCGCCGCGCAGAAAAGCGAGCGCAAAGCCGGACAGTGATGCATAGGCGACGCCCGCCGCCTCCCATGACCCCGATCCGCGCACGAAGCCGAGGGCCGCGACGATCACGGTTGCGGCGAGCGCCAGAAGAAGAAAACTGCCGGCGGATACGCCAAAGCCAAGCGCAATCAACAGGATGGCCATGCAGGCTTCCGGCATGAGCCACATGGATCGGAGGTGAGCAGGCCGCGTCATGCGCGTCCACTCATAGAAAACCGCGCCTGCGATGAGTACGGCGAACAGGCGGAAAGGCAACCCGCCGATCCATGTCAGCGTCAGAACGGCGACCGCAAGCACGAGGCCCGAAATGATTCTCAGTTGCAGATTGCTCATCTGGCCAAAGCCGGCGAAGCGGCCTCCTCTGGCGACAATCCGCCAAACCGGCGCTCGCGGCCGGCAAAGTCGCGCAGAGCTTCCGCAAGATTGTCGCGGCCGAAATCCGGCCAGTAGCATGGCACGAACACCAGTTCGCTGTAGGCGGCCTGCCACAAAAGGAAATTGGACAGACGCAATTCGCCGCTGGTGCGAATAACCAGATCGGGATCAGGTATGCCGGCTGTGTCGAGCGCGCCCGATATATGTTCCGCCTCGATCTGATGCGGCTGGATTTCTCCCCGCAGGGCCGCATCCGCCAGTTTGCGCGCGGCCCGCACGATCTCGTCACGGCTGCCATAGTTGAAAGCAATGACGAGCGTCAGGCCTTCGTTGGCAAGCGTGAGGCATTCGGCTTCTTCCAGAAGACCGCGGATATCGGGTTGCAGGCTCTCACGATCACCTACGACCCTTACCCGCACTCCGTTGCCATGCAGTTCGGCAAGGTCACGGCGGATGAAAAGCTTCAGCAGGCCCATCAGGTCGCTGACCTCGGATTTGGGCCGCGACCAGTTCTCGGAAGAGAACGCGTAGACGGTCAGGAAGGAAATGCCGAGTTCAGGCGCTGCACGCACGACATTGCGCAAGGCCTCAACGCCGGCGCGATGCCCGGCGACGCGCGGCAGGCCGCGCGACTTCGCCCAGCGGCCATTTCCGTCCATGATGATCGCAACGTGCGCCGGGCTTGTCATTCGTTCGCCTTCAGATCGGCTGATCCGGTTGTTTCCAAGCCCGCCTCAAACCTGCATGATCTCCGTTTCCTTCTCGGCCAGCAGGCTGTCGATGGAGGAAATGGTCTCGTCGGTCAGTTTCTGGACCAGATCCGACTGCTTGTGCAGATCGTCCTCGCTGATCTCGCCGTCCTTCTCCGCCTTCTTCAGCGCATCCATGCCGTCGCGGCGAACATGGCGAACAGCCACGCGTGCGTTTTCGGCATAGGTGTGAGAAATCTTGACCAGTTCCTTGCGGCGCTGCTCGTTGAGTTCAGGCAGCGGAATGCGTAGCGTGACGCCGTCGACGATCGGGTTGAAACCAAGGTTGGATTCACGAATGGCGCGATCCACCGCACCCACCATCGACTTGTCCCAGACCGATACGGCGATCATGCGCGGCTCGGGAACGGAAACGGTCGCCACCTGATTGATCGGCATTGTGGAGCCGTAGGCCGGAACCTGGATGGCGTCGAGCAGATTGCTTGAGGCGCGACCAGTGCGCAGGGAGGCCAGATCCTGCTTGAAGGCGTTGATCGCGCCGTCCATACGCCGCTTCAGGTCATCGAAATTGCCGCTCATGATCTTCTCCTCGGCCTCTCGTTCAGGCTCGTGACTTAGGTGGATCGATATGGGCAGAGCCAAAGCCCGCCCGAACCGCTCATTCGTCGGCAACGACCGTGCAACGGCCCCCGCCCCTCAAAATCTCGCCGAACCCACCCTTCTCGTGGATTGAATAGACGATTATCGGAATGTTGTTTTCCCGCGCAAGGGCAATTGCAGCCGTATCCATGATGGACAGACCGCGATTGATCACTTCACCATGGCTGATGCGCTCAAAGCGCGTCGCCGAAGGATCTTTCTTCGGATCGGCCGAGTAAACACCGTCGACCTGCGTGCCCTTGAACAGCGCATCCGCTCCGATCTCGGCAGCGCGCAGCGCAGCGGCCGAATCGGTGGTGAAGAACGGATTGCCGGTTCCGCCGGCGAATATCACCACCTTGCCCTCATCCATATAGGCTGTGGCCTGTCGCTGCGAAAAGCTCTCGCAAAGCTCAGGCATGGCGATGGCCGACAGGACAACCGCATCGACACCGATCTTCACCAGAGAGGTGCGCAGCGCCAGCGAGTTGATGACCGTCGCCAGCATGCCCATATGGTCGCCGGTCACGCGGTCGCCGCCCTTGGAAGCAACGGCCACGCCGCGGAAGATATTGCCGCCGCCGATGACCACGCCCACTTCGACGCCCAGTTTGCGCGCCTCGGCGATATCGGAGGCGATACGATCAACGACTGAAACGTCGATGCCGAAATGCTGGTCTCCCATCAGGGCCTCGCCCGACGCCTTGAGCAATACACGTCGGTAGGGAAGCGTGGCCGTCATATGATCCTCTGCAAATGCGTTGAACCGGGAAGCGGCTGAAAGCGCCCTTCACCCGACAATGGGCCGACCCGATACACGAAGGGCGCCGCGATGTCACGCGGCGCCCTTCGCACAATACAGGCGATGCCTGGACTTACTTCTTCACGGTGGCGGCGACTTCGGCGGCGAAATCGCTTTCTTCCTTCTCGATGCCCTCGCCCAGAGCATAGCGCACATAGGCGGTGATCTTCGCCGGAGCGCCGATTTCCTTCTCCGCGTCCTTGAGAGCCTGCTCGATCGTGATGTCTGGGTTCATGACGAAGGACTGCTTGAGCAGCACGACTTCCTCATAGAATTTGCGCAGACGACCCTCGACCATCTTCTCGATGATGTTTTCCGGCTTGCCGGACTGGCGAGCCTGGTCGGAGAAGATGTTGCGCTCACGCTCGACAGCAACCGGATCGAGAGCATCCACGTCGAGAGCCATGGGGTTGGTGGCGGCGATGTGCATGGCGACCTGACGCGCGAAGGCGGCGGCCTTATCGGCGTCGCCGGCGGTCTCGATGGCCACCAGAACGCCCAGCTTGCCAAGATTTTCGACAACGGCGTTGTGGACATAGGTGGCGACCGCACCCTGCGAGACTGCGAGCTTCGCCGAACGACGGAAGCCGAGATTCTCCCCGATGGTGCCGACCGCGTCCTTGATCGTGTCGGTGACGGACTTGTCCGAACCTGGATATTTGGCGGCGGCGACAGCCTCGGTGTCGCCGGAAGCCAGAGCGACTTTGGCGATGTTGCTGACGATTTCCTGGAAAGCGCCGTTGCGGGCAACGAAGTCGGTTTCGGAGTTGACCTCGACCAGAGCGGCCTCGCGCGGGCCCTGCTCGACCCCGATCAGGCCCTCGGCAGCGGTGCGGCCAGCCTTCTTGTCCGCCTTGGCGATGCCCTTCTTGCGCAGCCAGTCGACCGCGGCCTCCATGTCGCCATTGGTTTCGGCAAGGGCGGCCTTGCAGTCCATCATGCCCGCGCCGGTCAGCTCGCGGAGTTCTTTGACCTGTGCTGCTGAAATGCTCATAATTTGCCTCTTTGTGTCAGAAACGGAAATGCGCACCGCCGGAAATTCAGCGATGCGCCATGCCCGGACGCTCAATGCGTCTTATTGCGGAAAGTTCAGGGCCGGAAAGCCCGTCACCTCAAGCTTCCGGCGTTGCTTCGCCAGCGGGCGTCTCGTCCAGAGCCGGCTCGACGGGAACCTCGGCCGATGCGCCGATGTCGATGCCGAGCGCGCCCTGCTGGCGGGCGATTCCGTCGATGGCGGCCTTAGCGATCAGGTCGCAGTAAAGCTGGATCGCGCGGGCAGCGTCGTCGTTGCCGGGGATCGGGAAGTCGACCTTGTCCGGGTCGCAGTTCGAATCGATGATGGCGACGACCGGAATGCCGAGGCGCTTGGCCTCCTGAATGGCGATCGCTTCCTTGTTGGTGTCGATGACGAACATCAGGTCCGGTGTGGAACCCATGTCCTTGATGCCGCCAAGGGCCTTGTCCAGCTTCTCGCGCTCGCGCTCGAGGTTCAGACGCTCCTTCTTGGTGAAGCCCTGAGCTTCGCTGGCCAGCAGCTCATCGAGCTTGCGCAGGCGCTGGATCGAATTGGAGATGGTCTTCCAGTTGGTCAGCATGCCGCCGAGCCAGCGGGAATTCACATAGTACTGGGCCGAACGCTGCGCGGCATCGGCGACGATGTCCGAAGCCTGGCGCTTGGTGCCGACGAACAGGACACGACCGCCACGGGAGACGACGTCCGAAACCTGCTTCAGGGCCTGATGCAGCAGCGGGACGGTCTGCGACAGATCGATGATGTGGACGTTGTTGCGGGCGCCGTAGATGTAGGGCGCCATCTTCGGGTTCCAGCGGTGGGTCTGGTGGCCGAAGTGCGAACCAGCTTCGAGAAGCTCGCGCATGCTGAAATCAGGCAATGCCATTCTTGTTTTCCTTTCCGGTTGGCCTCCACGGACACCGGCATCTCGGATCATTCTTCGATGCCACCGGAGGTGTCGACCGGATTTCTCCCGGTACGAAACCAAAGTCCGTGTGTGGAATGGCCGCGCATATATCGGTTCGGAGCGGAAAACGCAACCCGCCGCCGTCAGGCTCAGGCGGCCTTTCGCTGCGCCTTGCCTCTGCGCTCTCCCACGCCGGGCACTCTCACCCGGCGCAACACCGCCACGATCTCCTCACGGCTGCATTCGCGCGCGCCCCGCCGCACCGCCAGATCCCGCTCTAAACCCGTGATGTCGTAATGCGGAGCCGAGGTTTTCGGCGGGCCCTGATAGGACGACAGCTTGAGCCCCAGGCCGAAGGCGAAGCGATGAAGCTCATCGATGTCATCAGCCATCAGATGGCACCATCGCCGTCCGGCCAGATGCCAGATCGGTGCATCGACATACACCGCCATCACCCGCATCCTATTCTTTGCAATCTTTCTGGACCTGGTCGAACAGGGACAGATCGACCAGCTTTCCCGTCATTGTGAAGTCGCCATAGTCCATCTGGAGGTCGCGTGTGAGGCCGTTGCGGTGCATCTTGAAGCTGATGCGGTATTCCGGCAACTCCTCTCCGCCATCGCTCTCGTCGCTGTTGAAATAGGCGATATCGACCGGCCAGAACTGATCTTTTTCCAGCGTGGAAAGGAGCGGAAGCTCGGGATCGTTGCGATCGGCGGGCGCAGGTTTGCCGATGACGACCGTGGTGAGCATCACCCGGTCGGCATCCTCCGATCCGTCGAACAGGCTGGTCTCATAGAAATTCTCGCCCTTCCCGGCCTTGTCGATCAGCTCAAACATATGCTGCGTCGGGAACTGGGTGGGAGGCAGCGTGACATTGTTCGGCTCCGGCTTGTCGATGTCGACGCGGACCGAATCCTTCTCGCGATGAGCCGTGCCCTTCACTTCGCGCTCAAGGTTCTGGTCCACGAAGGACTTGGTGACAAAAGAAAAGGTCTTGCCCTCGCCATCCTCGAAGGTCGTCGTCTGCTGGTCCGTCATACGCATGGCGTCGGTGGTGCTGATGCGGGTGACGAGGCGGAACTTGACGGTGTAGCCATCGCATTGCGAGCCGTTGAACTCATAAACCATCCGGCCGGATATGCCGGTGATGCCCGAGCGATCCGACGCCTTGTTCAGGGAAATGTCGTAAACGGCGCGGTGAGGCTGCAGAACCGGCGCTGCAACGGCTGGAACGGTGGAAAAGATGATCGGAAGCAGGATGGCGGTATAGGCAAGGCGCGATGCGCGCATGTACAAGCTCCGATTGTGGCTGCCAGCCGTTGCGGCGGCGGGTACAGCCCAGAATAAAAATAGTCGTGGCGGAACGGAGGCAAAAAATGCACTTTCGGCCGAACCGCCACAGGGGCGTCAAGCAATAGGAAATTACCATGAGCGAAACAATCGAAAAGCGGCTGAGCGATCTGGGTGTGACGCTGCCGGTGGCTGCGGCGCCTGCCGCCAACTATGTTCCGTTCGTGCAAAGCGGAAACCTTTTGTTCCCCTCCGGTCAGTTGCCGATCAAGGACGGCAAGCTCGCCGTGACGGGCCTGCTCGGCAAGGATGTCGATCTGGCCGCCGGTCAGGAAGCCGCCAGGCTGTGCGCCATCAACGTGCTGGCGCAGGCTAAGGCTGCTTTGGGCGACCTGGAAAAGATCAAGCGTCTGGTGAAAATCACCGTCTATGTCGCCTCCGCCCAGACCTTCAACGAGCAGCACCTCGTCGGCAACGGCGCCTCCGACTTCTTCGTCGAGGTGCTGGGCGAGCGCGGCAAGCACGCCCGCGTGGCCATCGGCATGGCGGCGCTGCCCCTCAACGCGTCCGTCGAGGTCGAGGCGATCCTCGAGGTCGAATAAGAAGCGATGTCCGCCCTTTCCTGGCTCACGGCGCGACCGATCGCTCATCGCGGATTGCACGATCTCAACAACAGGCGTTGGGAAAATACGCTCTCGGCTTTTTCAGCGGCCGTCGATCGCGGCTATGCAATCGAGTGCGACGTGCATCTGACGGCTGACGGCGTGCCGGTCGTTTTTCACGATCACGATCTCAAGCGATTGACGGGAGAGGACGGTTTTATCTGGCAGCGCACAGCCGCTGAAATGGCGGCCCTCAAGGTTGGCGGAACGCAGGACCATCCGCCAACCCTTGACGAAATGCTCGAACTTGTCGGCGGCAAGGCGCCGCTGGTGATCGAACTGAAAGGCACGCCGGGCCGTGATGGCGGGCTTGTCGAAGCGGTCGGCCAACGCCTGAAATCCTACGGCGGCGAAGCCGCGATCATGTCGTTCGATCACTGGCTGATCCGTGATTTCAGCCATCATGCGCCAGGCGTTCCGGGCGGTCTTACCGCCTGCGGCCGGCGTGGGCAGGATATCGAGGCGCATTTCACCATGCTGGCGCACGACATCTCATTCGTATCCTATGCTGCCGGAGACCTGCCGAACCGTTTCGTTTCCTTCGTCCGAGAAAAGCTGGGCATGCCGGTCATCACATGGACGATACGCGACCAGCCGGCCGTCGACCTGACGTTTAAATACGCCGACCAGATGACGTTCGAGGGTTTCGAGCCGGCGCTCGCGACTGTCTGATCCGGAGCCGCCCTTGCACCCCACCGCCGCAGGCTTAAGTAAACCCCATGGCTCAGGGTGACGATCAGGCAAATGCGAAAACCGCGAACCATGTGGTGCGCATCGCCACCAGCATGAGCGCTTTCACGCAATCGGAATGGGACAGCCTCCACAGCGGGAAAAAAGATACAGAAAAGCTCTATAACCCATTCACTTCATTTTCTTTTCTTCTCTCTCTCGAAGAATCTGATTGTGTTGGCGGTCGCAGCGGCTGGCAACCCCACCACCTGCGCCTCGAAACTGCCGACGGCAGACTGCTGGGCGCTCTGCCCTGTTATGCGAAGGCGCACAGCCAGGGTGAATATGTCTTCGACCACGGGTGGGCCGACGCCTTCGACCGCGCCGGCGGCCGCTATTATCCCAAGCTGCAATGCTCCATTCCCTTCACACCCGCCACCGGTCCGCGGTTGCTGGTAGCCGAAGGTTGCGATTCGTTATCCGTGAAAGCCGGCCTTTCGGAAGCGCTGAAAATCGTGAGCGACAAGCTGGAAGTGTCCTCCGCGCATGTCACCTTTTTGCCGCAAGGCGATGTCGCCATAATGGAGGCTGCCGGATTCCTGCACCGTACAGATCAGCAGTTTCATTTCTTCAACGAAAGCTTTGCGAGCTACGAGGACTTCCTCGCCACCCTCGCCTCACGCAAACGCAAGGCGCTCAGGAAGGAGCGCCGCGAGGCGCTGGCCAACGGCATCAGCATAGACTGGCTGACGGGGAGCGATCTTACAGAACGCGTCTGGGACGACTTCTTCGCCTTCTACATGGATACGGGTAGCCGTAAATGGGGCCGTCCCTATCTCAACCGTCGGTTTTTCTCCCTGATCGGCGAACGCATGGCCGATGACATTCTGCTGGTGATGGCGAAACGCAACGGCCGATACATCGCCGGTGCAATCAACTTTATCGGCTCGGATACGCTCTTTGGCCGCAACTGGGGTTGTATCGAGGACCATCCTTCCCTGCACTTCGAGGTTTGTTATCATCAGGCGATTGATTTCGCGATTGCCAACAAACTCAAGGTGGTGGAGGCAGGCGCTCAAGGCGAACACAAGCTCGCGCGTGGCTATCAACCGGTCACCACGCATTCGATGCACTATATCGCGCACCCGGCTTTGCGGCGCGCTGTGGCCGACTATCTGCGGCAGGAGCGCCGCGACGTTGCGCTGATGAGCGATTATCTGAATGAGCACACGCCTTTCCGCAAAGGCGATCAGCCGTTCAGTGAACGACCGACTTCGAAAACAGATTGATCACCAGCACGCCAGCCATGATCAATCCCATTCCTACGAGCGCCGGCAGATCCAGCGCCTGCCGGAACAACAGCCAGCCGATTGCCGTGATGAGGATGATGCCGGCCCCGCTCCAGATCGCATAGACGATGCCCACCGGCATGGTGCGCAGGGTCAGCGCGAGGAAATAAAAAGCGAGCGCGTATCCCACGATCGTTATCAGCGAAGGCGCAAGCCGCGTGAACCCGTCGGCCTGTTTCAGCGCCGTTGTCGCGACCACCTCGAATATGATCGCCACAAACAGGTAGAGATAGGTCAGGAGCATTGTGCCCACCCTTGATTCGCACATCGATCCGATATGATCATGGCCCTGAGAAGAGGACGAGAGACAAGCATGGCCTACGACACAACCAACATCTTCGCCAGACTCCTGCGTGGCGAAATCCCGTCGCATCGCATCTACGAGGACGACCATACGATCGCGATCATGGATGTCATGCCGCAAGGCGCCGGTCACACGCTTGTTTTGCCGAAGGCTTCATCCCGCAACCTCCTGGATGCCGATCCGGAAACGCTAGGCGCGCTGTTCAAGACCGTTCAGAAGGTGGCCAAGGCCGTCAAGAAGGCGTTCGACGCCGATGGCGTGGTCGTTTCCCAGTTCAACGAGCCGGCGGCTGGTCAGACCGTGTTCCATTTGCATGTGCACATCATTCCGCGCTTCGATGGCGTGGATCTGAAAAAACATGCGGGGGAAATGGAAAAACCCGAAGTACTGACGGAAAACGCCGAGAAAATCCGGGCAGCGCTGGCTGAATAGACCTTCGCCACGATCGGCGAAGCTATTCAGAGCCGGATAGAAAAGGCCCCGTTTTCCGGGGCCTTTTTACTGGTTCACTTGCGAGGCAGTTGCGGCACCAGACTGCGCTTGCCGCCGTCCTTCGCCTTCGGCGTGGTTTTCGCCGTGGCGGCCTTCTTGGCGGACGCCTTCCTGGCCGCAGGCTTGCGGGTCTTCGGACGTTCCTCCGGCTCCTTCTGCGGCTGCACTTTGGTCTCATCAGGCAGCGTTTCGAGCTTCAGGCCGGTGTCGCCGGTCTCCTTCTTCTCGACGGTGACGCGCACCGTGCCGCCCTTCTTCAACTTGCCAAACAGCACTTCCTCGGCCAGCGGCTTCTTGATGTGCTCCTGGATGACACGTCCGAGCGGGCGTGCGCCCATGCGTTCGTCATAGCCCTTGTCGGCCAGCCAGGCGACGGCCTCCTCGGACAGGTCGAAGGTGACGCCACGCTCTGAAAGCTGAGCCTCCAGCTGCATGACGAACTTCTGCACCACCTGATGGATGACCGGCACCGGCAGCGAGCCGAACGGGATGATCGCATCGAGACGATTGCGGAACTCCGGCGTGAACAGGCGGTTGATCGCCTCCATGTCGTCGCCTTCGCGCCTTGAAGAGCCGAAGCCGATAGCCGCTCTGGCGAGATCCTGCGCACCCGCATTCGTGGTCATGATCAGGATCACGTTGCGGAAGTCGATCTGCTTGCCGTTATGGTCGGTCAACCTCCCGTGGTCCATCACCTGCAACAGGATGTTGAACAGGTCCGGATGGGCCTTCTCGATCTCGTCGAGCAACAGCACGCAGTGCGGATGCTGGTCGACACCATCGGTGAGGAGACCGCCCTGATCGAAGCCGACATAGCCGGGAGGCGCGCCGATCAGCCGCGAAACGGTGTGGCGCTCCATATATTCGGACATGTCGAAGCGCAGCAACTCCACGCCGAGGGAAGCGGCGAGCTGCTTGGCCACTTCGGTCTTGCCGACGCCGGTCGGGCCGGAGAACAGGTAGGAGCCGATCGGCTTTTCGGGCTCGCGCAGACCCGCCCGCGACAGCTTGATGGCCGAGCTGAGCGCGGTGATTGCGGTGTCCTGCCCGTAAACGACCCGCTTGAGTTCCTTCTCCAGACCGGCCAGCACCTTCTCGTCATCGGCCGAAACCGTCTTCGGCGGAATGCGGGCCATGGTGGCGATGGTGGCCTCGATCTCCTTGATGCCGATGGTCTTCTTGCGCTTGTTTTCCGGCAGCAGCATCTGCGAAGCGCCGGTCTCGTCGATCACGTCGATCGCCTTGTCCGGCAACTTGCGGTCGCTGATGTAGCGCGCCGAAAGCTCGACCGCGCCCTTGATGGCGTCGCTGGTGTACTTGACCTTGTGGAAGTCCTCGAAATAGGGCTTCAGCCCCTTCATGATCGCAATGGCGTCCTCGACGGTGGGTTCGTTCACATCGATCTTCTGGAACCTGCGCACGAGCGCCCTGTCCTTCTCGAAGAACTGGCGGAACTCCTTGTAAGTTGTTGATCCAATGCATCGAATCGCCCCAGACGACAAGGCCGGCTTGAGCAGGTTCGATGCATCCATCGCCCCGCCGGACGTCGCGCCGGCGCCGATTACGGTGTGGATCTCATCGATGAACAGGACAGCGCCGGGATAGTCTTCCAGCTCCTTCACGACCTGCTTCAGGCGTTCCTCGAAATCGCCGCGGTAGCGTGTGCCGGCAAGCAGCGTGCCCATGTCGAGCGCGAAAATGGTGGCGTCAGCCAGCACTTCCGGCACATCGCCTTCCACGATGCGCTTGGCCAGACCTTCGGCAATCGCCGTCTTGCCGACGCCCGGATCGCCCACATAGAGCGGGTTGTTCTTGGAGCGGCGGCACAGCACCTGAATGGTGCGGTTGATTTCCGGCTCACGGCCGATCAGCGGATCGATCTTACCAGCTCGCGCCTTGGCGTTGAGATTGACGCAATAGGCGGTAAGCGCATCCTGCGCCTTCTTCTTGCCGTCATCGTGCTGCTCGCCGACACTGCCGCCAGCCTGATCGTCCTCTGCGCCACGCGGGGTGCGCGTCTCCGAAGCGCCGGGACGCTTGGCGATGCCGTGGGAAATGTAGTTGACCGCGTCGTAGCGGGTCATCTGCTGTTCCTGAAGGAAATATGCAGCGTGGCTCTCGCGTTCGGCGAAGATCGCCACCAGCACATTGGCGCCCGACACTTCCTCGCGGCCGGATGACTGCACATGGATCACCGCGCGCTGGATGACGCGCTGGAAGCCGGCTGTCGGCTTCGAATCCTCGTCATAGCCGGTGATGAGATTGTCGAGTTCGGTGTCGATGTAGTTGAGCACTGTCTGGCGCAGTTCGTCGAGATTGACGTTGCAGGCGCGCATCACGGCGGCCGCCTCGGCGTCATCTATCAACGCCAGAAGCAGGTGTTCGAGGGTTGCGTATTCATGGTGGCGCTCATTGGCGATTGTCAGCGCCTGGTGAAGTGCCTTTTCCAAGCCTTGGGAGAAAGCCGGCATGTTACCTCACTTCTTCTCCATCACGCATTGCAGCGGATGCTGATTTTGTCGGGCGAAATCCATGACCTGAGACACCTTGGTCTCGGCCACCTCGAATGTGTAAACGCCACATTCTCCCACACCGTGGTTGTGCACATGGAGCATGATGCGCGTGGCCGCCTCCCGGTCCTTCTGGAAAAACCGCTCCAGAACATGAACGACGAACTCCATGGGCGTATAGTCGTCGTTGAGGATCAGCACACGATAAAGACTGGGACGCTTGGTCTTGGTCTGCGTACGCGTGATGACAGCCGTTCCACGGCCGGCGCCATTGTTGTTTTGGTCCTTCTGCATTCTCGCCGCATGCTGCGCGGCAATCAGACTGCCAGTCACGTTATCCCTGCCTCACGATCCACCCCACGATCCGACCCTACAAGGCCAGCGCCGAAGGGCAAATCGACATGTAGGTCATTATTGTCGAATTTTAAGCCCTTCTCCGTCACTGACAATACGGTCGCAAGACCAATTATGCGTCAACGCTCAAATCCGGCTTTCGACAGGTTGCCAAAAAGCAAAAGCCCGGTTGCGTCGAACGCAACCGGGCCGCCGCCGGCCGAAGCCGGAAAAACAGAGTGAGCGGCGTCAGCGAGCCTTGGCGACGATGCCCTCGAAAGGCTTGTAGGCTTCCCTGGCGAGCTCCGAATAGAGGTCGCCAAACCTGGTCGCCTCGGCAACGAAGGACTCGTAGGACTGCTTCACATAGTCGGCCTGGACGCCAAGCGCTTCTTCGAAGGTCTTCGCCGAAAGCAGCTTCTCGAAAGCGGCGCTGCCGGCCTCAAGGCTGTTCTTGGTGTATTCGCTGGCCTCGACGGCGATCGCCTGCGCACCCTTGGAAAGCGACGCGAAGCTCTTGAGTCCGGTGTCGGCGAACTCCTTGCCGTATTTGCTGAATTCTTCGTAGGTGGTCTCGGACATGGGTCGTCCTCCTTCGTGAATCAAACCTGCACGGATCGAACTGCCAGACAAACGGGCAGGCAATCTTTTTTGCAATAGCGAATTAATATTGTGCAATGCACAAAATGTCAACTCGCGGCTGTCTGCCGGCAATTGCTAAAATTCCCATAAAATTTGCGAAGACTGCGCCGGAATTGGTGAACGCCGCAGTTACCATAAACGGATTGGTAACGGTGCGCGGATAGGCTCGTTCAAAATCAGGCTGGGATAGGACCTTTGCCATCCCACCACAATGAAAGCCAAAGGAACAAACAGTGCGTAAGGCGTTCTCGGGTATCGTTTCCCTTTCCGTGCGTTCTTTCCGGACAGTGGCGACCATTGCTGCCGCCGCAGTCTTTGTCGTTGGCGTGAGTACGAGCTCGCGGGCCGCCGCCAATGACGCGGCCATCGTCATCGACGCCAATACGGGCAAGACGCTTTATTCATCCAATGCGAACGCACGCCGCTATCCGGCTTCGCTCACCAAGATGATGACGCTCTATCTGACCTTCGATGCGCTTTCGAAGGGGAAAATAGCCAAGTCGACGCAAGTTTCCTTCTCCGCCAATGCAGCCGCAGAGCCACCGACTAAGCTTGGCGTGCGCAAGGGCGGCTCGATCACCGTGGAGACGGCGATCTTGTCCATGGTGACCAAGTCCGCCAATGATTCGTCGACTGCCCTTGCTGAATTGCTGGGCGGCAGCGAGGCGAATTTCGCCAGGATGATGACGGCCAAGGCGCGCTCGCTGGGCATGACCAACACCGTGTTCCGCAATGCGCATGGGCTGCCCAATCCGGGCCAGTTCACCACCGCGCGCGACATGGCCACGCTCGGCATCGCGTTGCGCGAGCATTTCCCGCAATATTACGGCTATTTCTCGGAACGTTCGTTCATGTACGGGCGTCAGCGCATCAATGGCCACAACCGCCTGCTTGGCCGCATCAAGGGCGTGGACGGCATCAAGACCGGCTACACCCGCGCCTCGGGCTTCAATCTGGTCTCGTCCGTGTCCGTGGACGGCCGCAAGCTCGTCGCCGTGGTTATGGGCGGCAAATCCGGCGCCAGCCGTGACAATGAAATGGCGCGCCTGATCAACGCCTATCTCCCCAAGGCTTCCCGGCGCGGCGGTGGCGCGCTCGTCGCCCGCAACGACAACGATCCGGCCTCGCAGGCGATCGCCAAGGTTGTGCTGCCGAGGCATGACGCGCCCACTCCGGACGCCAGGCCAGGCACGGTGGACGCGATCGTGGCGGCTGCGGCGCCGCTTCCTACGCAAGCTCCCAAGCCCAAGCTGCCGGTGATCGCACAGGCGCCGGAGCCTTCTGAAATTCCGTTCGCACAAGCCTATGCTGGCCCGGAGCCGTCGCAGCAGATCGATCCTGTCAACACCGCTTCCCTGCCTTCCGGCTGGGTAGTGCAGGTCGCCTCGTCGCCAAGCAAGTCCGAAGCCGAGGCCGCGCTCGACAAGACCGCCGCTCAGGCGCGGGCCGTCCTTGCCAGCGCTTCCGGCTATACGGTTCCGTTCCGGAAAGGCGGCGTGACCTATTTCCGCGCGCGCTTCGGCGGATTCGAGACGCAGACCGCAGCCCTCAGGGCGTGCAGCGCGCTGAAGAAGCAGCGCATCGAATGCTTCGCCGTGCAGCAGTAGGCGGCGGCGCGAACAACTCCCGGAAAAGTTCGGTATCGAAGGAGTGTCAGTCGTGATCGGAGAACAGCAGGTGACCGGCCTCGCCAACCCGCTTCGCCAGCCTAGAGACCCGGCGAGCGATATCGGAACGCAGGCTCTCTATCAGGCCGCCACGCGTCTGAAAAATATCCGTCCCGGCAATTCCCGCTTCAAGACCAAGGATCTGGTCGGGCTGCTGCTCAGCCACGGGGCCCGTACCTGGCGCAACACCCAGCCCGTGGTTCGTATCCGCCTCAAGGCCGTTGCTCCCGACGGAACAGCGGCCATCCGGCTGAAGTTCCAGAACCGGTAATCGTGTTTCAGAGAAGTCCCAGTTCGGCAAGCTCCTGTCGCAACTTGGGCGGCATTTCCGCCAGAGCCGCGCCGTCCCCGAGATCGGCCGGCGCATCTTCCGCCTTCAGATAGCGCCAACCCTGAAACGGCCGCCTCGGCTGCCACCGGGTGCGGACGATTTCTGGCGCGAGAACGATACGGCAGCGTCCTATTCCCTCATTGTCGGTAAAAGGCCGTATATCGGTGATGCGTTGCCGGCACTGCACGCTGCCCTTGATCACCCAGTAAAGCGAGCCATCGCCTATTATTTCGGCGCCGCGCGACGGAACCATGCGTGTCGTATGCCAGTGCTCGACCGGTTCGCCATTCCGGCGACGCTCATCCAGCTTGTGGGCGACCCACGCTTCGAGGTCCTCGACGCTGTCGCAGCCGACGCACAATTTGAGAATATTAAGAGCCATGAATGGAAACTAGCGGCTGGGAGCCATCCGTTCAACGCGGCATGATGTTTTGTACAGCGCCTTTTTCCACAGGTGGCGGGAAAGCGATCAGCACTCCACCACATTGACCGCGAGACCACCGAGGCTCGTTTCCTTGTAGCGTTCGTTCATGTCCGCCCCGGTCTGGCGCATGGTTTCGATGGCTGCGTCCAGCGGCACGAAATGCTTGCCGTCGCCCTTGATGGCCAGCGACGCCGCCGTGACAGCCTTGACCGCGCCGAGCGCATTACGCTCGATGCAAGGCACCTGCACCAGCCCCGCGACCGGGTCGCAGGTCATGCCCAGGTGATGCTCCAGCGCGATTTCCGCCGCATTCTCCACCTGCTCCGGCGTGCCGCCCATCACCGCGCACAAGCCGGCCGCGGCCATGGCGGAAGCGGACCCCACCTCCCCCTGACACCCCACCTCCGCACCGGAAATCGAAGCGTTGGTCTTGATGATGCCGCCGACAGCCGCCGCGGTCAGCAGAAAATCGCGGATCGAGGCCTGATCGGCCTCCGGATGGAAATGCAGCCAGTAGCGCAGCACCGCCGGCAGCGTGCCGGCCGCGCCGTTTGTCGGCGCGGTGACCACACGTCCGCCGGCGGCGTTTTCCTCATTCACAGCCATGGCGTAGATTGACAGCCAGTCATTGGCGAGCAGCGGATTGGGCCGGTTGCGGCTCCACTCCTCCTGAAGCTTGTCGTGCAACTGGCGCGCGCGGCGGCGCACTTTCAGCCCGCCCGGCATGATGCCCTCCTGCGTCAGGCCCCGATCGATGCAGCTCTTCATCGCCACCCAGATCTCGTCCAGGCCCATGTCGAGCTTTTCGCACGACATGTGGGTTTCTTCGTTGGCGCGCTTCATCTCGGCTATGGACAACCCGCTCTTCGCGGCCATCGCCAACATTTCCACCGCATTCTTGAAAGGATAAGGCACCTTCTTGCCTTCGGTGGTCACGGAACCGCGCTGCTTCATGATCTGAAGCTCTTCTTCCGAAACGACAAACCCGCCACCGATGGAATAATAGATGCGCTTGAGCAGCATCCGGTCGTTTGCATCATAGGCGTAGAAGGCCATGCCATTGGCGTGGCCGGTGAGCGGCGTCTTCTTGTCCAGCACCAGATCGCGCACCGGATCGAAACGATAGGAAGGATGGCCGGGTGGCGAAACACGCTTCTCCGCCTGAACCTTCTCGATGATTCCATCGGACTGGTCCGGATCGACCTGAACCGGAACCAGACCGGTGAAGCCCAGGATGACAGCGCGGTCGCTGCCGTGCCCCACGCCCGTATAGGCCAGCGAGCCATGCAGGCTTGCGCCGACACGATCCACCTGCGCGCCAGCGGGGCGCGGCCAATCGCCCGACAGCATTTCCTTCAGGAACCGCGCAGCCGCCGTCATCGGCCCCATGGTATGGGAACTGGACGGACCTATGCCAATCTTGAAAAGGTCGAAAACCGAGAGAAACAAGAACCGGTACCTCCACGAAATCAGCCGGCGTGCTTTTGCACAGTGCTTTATATAGTGGCTTCAGTCAGTGTTTTCCGCATTTTTCGATGAGACCACGCGGCATCTGTCGACCTCGCCTGCTCCTTGCGCGACATAGCCTGTGATAAGGAGGGAGTCATGCTCGATTCATTGCATCTATCAGCGGCGGATTTCGCCGCGCTGGCCTTCTTCCTGTTTGCATGGGGTTTGCACACGCTTGCCTCGGACGGGTGGATATTTCGTCGTCCCTCCCTCACCACCGCCATGAGCCGGCAACGCGAAATCTGGATGGAGCGGATGGCCGAGCGTGAAATCCGCATCGTCGACACCGCTATCATGAGCGGCCTCCAGCAGGGCACGGCCTTCTTCGCCTCCAGTTCGCTGATCGCCATCGGCGGCTGTTTTGCCCTTATAGGCGCGTCGGATCAGGTGATCGGCGTGCTTTCCGACCTGCATCTGCAAGGCGCGGCGACCCGCACGGCCTTTCAGATCAAGGTTATCGGGCTGGTCATCATCCTTGCCTTTGCCTTCTTCAAGTTCGGCTGGTCATACCGGCTGTTCAACTATTGCTCGATCCTGATCGGCGCAGTGCCGGTGGCTTATGGTGAGCAGGCGCACAACCCGGCCACGCACGCCGCTGTCAGGCGCGCCGCGAAGATGAACCAACTTGCCGGCAGGCATTTCAATTCCGGCCTGCGCGCGATTTTCTTTTCGATTGGTTATCTCGGCTGGTTCGTAGGCCCGGTCGCGTTCGTGCTCTCCAGCGCGCTGTTGGCGGTGGTGCTGCTACGTCGCCAGTTTTTCTCGAATGCACGGGCGGCGGTTCTGGCGGAAACAGAGGAAACAGGTCAGCCGGCCGGTTCCGGCAGCAGCGAATCGATACGGCCCGACAGGTAGTAGGCCGCGAGACCTATCCATTCCCGGATAGCGACCGTCAGATTCTGAAGCGAATCCTGAACATTGTCCTGCGGCAAACCAACATGCTCGTTGCCGGCAGTGCGATAATCCGTCGGCCACGGCACAACATCGAAACCCGCCTTGCGGAAAAGACCTACCGAGCGCGGCATGTGGAAAGCGGACGTCACGAGCAGCCACACCTCCCCCGGACGCGGCTCCACCATCTCGCGCGTGAAGACGGCGTTCTCGTAAGTGTCGCGCGACTTCGTCTCCAGTACGAGCCGTTCCGGCCCGACGCCAAGCGCCGTCAACAGACGCGGTGCAGTGTCGCCGTCACCCTCGCCTTCCAGAATCAGGCTGCCGCTCCCGCCGGTCACCACCACGCGCGCTTGCGGGTAGCGGCGTGCAAGTATTGCGGTCTCGACGAAACGGTCGCCGCTCGAATTCAATTCATAGCCGCCGCGAACGAGGTTCACGCCGCCTTCAAAGCCGCCGCCCAGAACGATGATGCCGGCGACCTCGGCAGGGGCCGGATCCGGACGCTGGAAACGATCTTCCAGAGGATGCATCAGCAATGCGCCGGTGGACGTCCAGGCGCCAATGGCGAGGATGAGAAATGCGGCGAAGGAAACGAATACCGACAGGCGACGCCAACCGCCCAACGCCAGAATAACGCCGGCAAGTGTCAACAAACCGATCAGATTGATGGGCTGGGCCACGAACCAGAACAGTTTGGAGAGATAGAAAAACACGCCTATCCCTCCATCCGTCTGGCTACCACCATTTCTGGGGCTGGAACGTGCCCGCCGCCCGTTCGACGACATGGGCTGTACGGAACAGCGTATCTTCCTCGAAAGGCCTGCCGATAAGCTGGAGCCCGAGCGGAAGACCCTGCCCGTCAAGACCGGCCGGAACGGCGATTCCGGGCAATCCGGCCATATTAACGGTCACCGTGAAGATATCGTTGAGGTACATCTTCACTGGATCGCTCGCCATGTCCTGATCGGCGATGCCGAACGCCGCCGACGGAGTGGCCGGCGTCAGGATCACGTCCACTCCGGCAGCGAAAGCGTCGTCAAAGTCCTTCTTGATCAGGGTACGAACCTTCTGCGCCTGAAGGTAATAGGCGTCGTAATAGCCGGCCGAGAGCACATAGGTGCCAATCATGATGCGCCGTTTCACCTCGTCGCCGAAACCGGCAGCACGGGTGTTCTCATACATCTCCACGATGTCCTTGCCCGGCACGCGCAGACCATAGCGCACGCCGTCATAGCGGGCGAGATTGGAAGACGCCTCAGCGGGGGAGATGATGTAATAGGTTGGCAGCGCATATTTGGTGTGCGGCAGCGAGATGTCGATGATCTCCGCGCCAGCTTCCTTCAGCCAGGCGATGCCTTGCCGCCAAAGCGCCTCGACTTCCTGCGGCATGCCTTCGACGCGATACTCCCTCGGAATGCCAACCTTCAGGCCCTTGATGGACTGGCCGAGCGCCGCCTCATAATCCGGCACCGGACGATCGACGGAAGTGGTGTCCTTCGCATCGACCGAAGCCATCGACTTCAGCAAAATGGCGGCGTCGCGCACGTCGCGGGCGATGGGTCCGGCCTGATCGAGCGAGGATGCATAGGCGATAATGCCCCAGCGCGAGCACCGGCCGTAGGTGGGTTTGACGCCGACCGTGCCCGTGAATGCGGCGGGCTGGCGGATCGAGCCGCCCGTATCGGTCGCGGTCGCGCCCGCACACAGGAAAGCCGCGACGGCGGCCGCCGAGCCGCCCGAGGAGCCGCCCGGCACGCGATCGGCGTCCGACCCATTGGCCCGCCACGGATTCCTGACCGGGCCGTAGTATGAAGTCTCGTTGGAAGAGCCCATCGCGAACTCGTCCATATTGAGCTTGCCGAGCATCACCGCGCCGTCGGCCCAAAGATTGGAGGTCACGGTCGATTCATAGTGCGGCCTGAAGCCGTCGAGCACATGGCTGCACGCCTGCGTATGAACGCCCTGCGTTGCGAACAGGTCCTTGACGCCGAGCGGAATACCTTCCAGCGCCCCGCCCTGCCCCGAGGCAAGCCGCGCGTCGGATGACTGCGCCATGTCGCGCGCCTTGTCGTGGGTGACCGCGACATAAGCGTTGAACTTGTCGTTGGCCGCATCGATGGCGGCAAGATAGGCATCCGTCAGTTCGACTGCGGAAATCTCCCTGGCGCGCAGCTTTTCGCGGGCCTGCGAAATCGTCAGTCTGGTCAGATCGGTCATCGAAAGAACTTCTTCTGGAAATCGGTGGGAGGAAAGACGTAGCGCCGCGTTGCCGGAAGGGCTATTCGACAACCTTCGGCACAAGGAAGAAATTTTCTTCCGTAGCCGGCGCGTTGGCGACGATGTCGTCGGCCTTGTCGCCGTCGGTCACCGCGTCCACGCGCTTCTTCATCTCCATCGGGATTACGGAAGTCATCGGCTCGACGCCGGTGACATCGACCTCGTTCAATTGCTCGACGAAGCCCAGAATGGAATTGAGCTTGCCAGCCATCGCCGCCGCTTCCTCCTCGCTCACCGCAATGCGTGCGAGGCGCGCGACGCGCTTGACCGTATCCAGATCGACCGACATGTGAAAGTCCGCTTCAAAGCCTGTTTGGAACCTGCCTGCGCTATAGCGGTGCAGGCAGGCAGGTGCAACATCTGCCGATCAGATCGTTATCGGCTCGCCGATCTCCGGCAGCGCGACCTTCACGCCAGCGCCTTCCATGCCTTCCACGAATTTGTCGGCCGTCTGGTCCAGAAGCGGGAAGGTGCCGAAATGACAAGGTACGACGGTTTCGAAACTGAAGAAGCGCCGGCAGGCGAGCGCCGCCACTGCACCGCCCATGGTGAAGCGATCGCCGACCGGCACGATTCCGATCTTCGGCTCGTGCAGTTCATTGATCAGCGCCATGTCGGAGAAGATGTCGGTGTCGCCCATGTGGTAGAGCGTGGGCGCATCGGGGAAATGCAGCACCAGCCCGCCCGGATTGCCGAGATAGGTGTTGCCGCCGCCATCCGCCGAGGCCGACGAGGAATGCAGCGCCTGCACGAAGGTTGTGGTGAAGCCGCCGCAATCGACCGTGCCGCCTATATTGCCGGGATTGATCCTGTCGCCGCTCACGCCCTTGCCGACCAGATACATGCAGATCTCGAAATTGGCGACCAGCATGGCGCCGGACTTCTTCAGGATCTCGGCCGCACCGCTGATGTGATCGTCATGACCATGGGTGAGCAGAACATGGGTCACACCCTCCGCCGGTTCTTCCCAGCCGCCCTGCCAGACGGGATTGCCGACCAGATAGGGATCGATCAGGATTTTGGCGTCGCCGGTCTCTATGCAGAATGCGGAATGGCCATACCAGGTCAGTTTCATATCGCACGTCCTCGATTTTTATTCGCGGCGAGGATAGAAGCCTCCTCACGCATGTCAAAGGAAAGCGGGCCATCTTGAACGTCATTGAAGTGGAAGAACTGGCGACACGCCTGCAACCGGGCCAGACCCTTGCCGGCCTCGATCTCGGAGACAAGACCATCGGCGTCGCCGTTTCGGATGCGCGCCTCTCCTTCGCCCATCCCCGTCCCGTCATCATGCGCAGGAAATTCACGCAGGACGCCACAACGCTGCTTGCGCTGCTCGGAAAAGAAAATGTCGGCGCCATCGTCATCGGGCTGCCGGTGAACATGGACGGATCGCACGGGCCTCGCGCGCAAAAATCGCGCGCTTTCGTGCGCAACATGAAACCGTTGACCGAACTGCCCTTCGTGTTCTGGGACGAACGCCTATCGACCGTGGCTGCCGAGCGCACCCTGATCGAAATGGATTTTTCCCGCGCGCGGCGCGGCGAGAAGATCGATTCGGCCGCCGCTTCCTTCATCCTGCAAGGCGTCCTCGACAGGCTGCGCAAGTTGCGGGGCGACGACTGAATCTGTTTCCAGTCCGCGTTTTTTCCTTACCCACGCCGCGATCTGTCGCCTGCGGCGGAACGCCCAGAACGCAAGAAGCAACCCGGTGTCGATGATGCAGGCGCGGGCCACAAGGCCTGGAATGACCGCCGGATCGATGCCCAATGTTTCGCCGTAGAGGCTGAACACGAAATCGTGCAGCTGACGGCTCAGCATCACATAGCCGAAGTTCATGTCGTTGAGCGACAGGAAGAACCATCCCCAGAAAAGGATGAGCGGAGCCGCCCATAGCGCGAATATATAGCGCATCAGAACAGGCTCCCCGCTTTTGGGGCGACACCGGCCTGTTCCGGTCTTGCAGTCGGCATAGCCTCGGTCATCCCACTCATTAACGGTTTGATAACCATAGTTTTGAAGCGCGCAGACCGCCCATGCAACGGATTCCGTTAACTATGGTTAACGGCCGCGGGAACCGGCAGCTTTCCCGGTGTCGGAAATATCAGCTTGCCGGCGGATAGAGCGTGTCGATGATGAGACGCGCATCGTGCCGCGAATCGAGCAGGCCATAGGTGGTGCGCCACTGCCCCGCCAGCCGCGTCTCCACGAACGCGTCGGCTATGCGCCCCGCCCCCAGCCGACGCAGCTCTGCGGCCGCCGCGGCAAGCGCAAGCTGCTCGGTAAGGATGCGGGCCGAGCCTTCGTCACTGGAAGCCACCTGCATCGCCGCCTTCAGCACGCCAACCGTGCCATGCCCGCTCGCGCCGAGGTCTCGGTCGATTCCCGCCAGCACATCGTCGAACAGGGCCGGTGCGCGGCCCAGAACGCGCAGCACGTCGAGCGCCATGACATTGCCCGAGCCTTCCCAGATCGCATTGACCGGAGCCTCGCGATAATAGCGCGCCAGCGGCGCTTCCTCGACATAGCCGTTACCGCCCAGGCACTCCATCGCCTCATAAAGCAGCGCGGGCGCGAGCTTGCAGACCCAGTATTTCACTACCGGCGTCATGGCGCGCGCGAAAGCCGCCTCGCCCCTGTCGCCGGCCGCCTCGTCGAAGGAGCGCGCCAGGCGGAACGAGAGCGCGGTCGCCGCCGCCACATCCAGCGCCATGTCGGCCAGAACGCGCTGCATGAGCGACTGATCGACCAGCTTCTTGCCGAATACTTCGCGGTGACGGCAATGATGCACCGCTTCGGCCAATCCGGCGCGCATCAGAGCCGCCGACGCAACGGCGCAGTCGAGCCGTGTCAACGTCACCATATCCATGATGGTGCGCACGCCCGCGCCCGGTTCGCCCACCATCTCGCCGATGGCGTTATCGAACTCAACTTCGGACGAGGCGTTGGAACGGTTGCCGAGCTTGTCCTTCAGCCGCTGGAAGTGGAATCCGTTGTTGCTGCCGTCACCCAGAATGCGGGGCACGAGGAAGCAGGACAGACCTTCCGTGGCCTGCGCCAGAACGAGGAACGCGTCGGACATCGGGGCGGACATGAACCATTTATGGCCGGTCAGCCGGAAGAAGCCCGTCGAGCCCGCGCGCTCCGCGCGGGTTACATTGGCGCGCACATCTGTGCCGCCCTGCTTCTCGGTCATGCTCATGCCCAACGTCAGGCCCGTCTTTTCCACCGGGGGCTTCTGGGTCTGGTCATATTTGCGTGTGGTCACGCGGGGCGCCCATTCACGGAAAATCTTGGGGTTCGCCATCAGCGCCGCCAGAGAGGCGCTCGTCATGGTGATCGGGCACAGATGGCCGACCTCGAGTTGCGCAGTCAGGTAGAACCGCGCGGCGCGCACCTGATGGCGACGACCGATCTCGGCGTCGCCATTCTCCCAGATGGAGGAATGAAGCCCGTTGGCGACCGAGCGGCGCATCAGGGCATGATAGGCCGGGTGATATTCCACCAGATCGACCCGCCTGCCTTGGCGGTCGTGGGTGCGCAGACGCGGAGTTTCGGTATTGGCGAGCCGCGCCAGGTCCTGTGCTTCATGCGTCAGCACGAAGCGGCCCAGACCATCGAGGTCCCTGCGAGCCGGTTCCGAAAACTGTTCGGCAAGCTGGATCAACAGCGGATCGCCTCTCCAGGCGTTGGCGCCCGTGAGCGGTGGCGGCTGGTTCGTCACGTCGTCTGTCACGCAATGTCCCTGTGTCTTGGCGGCTTGTCGAATCCGCAACATTGGCGGCTTTATAGCTCATGGCCGCATGTTCGGGCGATGAAAATAGGGGAAGACCCTCCAGGAATACAACGCAGGCGCTTGCAGGCCAGTTCGGCTGCGCATATAGCACGCCGCTGAGATGACACATACAGACGCGCCCCTGCCGCTCTTTCCCCTCCGCCATCTGCTTGGCATAAGGGACCTTTCCCCGCCCGACATAGAGAATTTGCTGGAACGCGCCGATCGGGCCGTATCCATCTCGCGCCAGTCGGAGAAAAAAACCTCGACCCTGCGCGGGCGCACGCAGATCAATCTGTTCTTCGAATCCTCGACCAGAACCCAGTCGTCGTTCGAACTGGCGGGCAAGCGCCTCGGCGCCGACGTCATGAACATGTCCGTGGCGAGCTCTTCCGTGAAGAAGGGCGAGACGCTGATCGACACGGCGATGACGCTGAACGCCATGCGTCCCGACATCCTCATCATCCGCCACCAGTCGGCCGGAGCCGCCGCGCTGCTGGCGCAGAAGGTCGGCTGCTCGGTGGTGAACGCCGGCGACGGCACGCACGAACACCCGACACAGGCTCTGCTCGACGCATTGACCATCCGCCGCGCCAAAGGCCGGATCGGCGGGCTGACGGTTGCAATCTGCGGCGACATTCTTCATTCGCGCGTCGCCCGTTCCAACATCATCCTGCTCAACGCGCTTGGCGCACAGGTGCGCGTGGTTGCACCCTCGACGCTGATGCCCTCCGGCATCGAGCAGATGAGCGTCAACGTTTTCCGCAACATGGAGGAAGGACTGAAAAACGCCGATGTCGTGATGATGCTGCGCCTTCAGCGCGAGCGCATGGCCGGCAGTTTCGTTCCTTCGGTGCGCGAGTATTTCCGCTATTTCGGCCTCGATGCCGAGAAACTGAAAGCGGCGAAAGAGGATGCGCTGGTGATGCATCCGGGTCCGATGAACCGGGGCGTCGAAATCGCCTCCGAGATCGCGGACGGGCCTCAAAGCGTCATTCAGGAACAGGTGGAGATGGGCGTCGCGGTGCGCATGGCGGTAATGGAGGCGCTGCTCGATCCGCGCCGCAACCCGGAGGGGCCGAGCGCATGAGCACCACGATCTTCAGCCATGCCCGCATCGTCGATCCCTCACGCGGGCTGGACGAAACCGGCAGCGTCGTCGTTCAGGACGGCAGGATCGCCGCGGCGGGCAAGGATGCGCTCAATCAGGGCGCGCCGGAAGGTGCGACCGTCATCGACTGTACGGCCAGAACGATCATTCCCGGACTGGTCGACAGCCGTGTGTTCATCGGCGAACCGGGCGGCGAGCACCGCGAAACGATAGCCTCCGCCAGCCAGGCCGCCGCCGCCGGCGGGGTCACCTCCGTCGTCATGATGCCGGACACCGATCCGGTCATCGACAATGTCGCGCTGGTGGAGTTCGTTCTGCGCACCGCGCGCGACACGGCTTGCGTCAACATCTTTCCGGCCGCCGCCATCACCAAGGGCCTTGAAGGTCGCGAGATGACCGAATTCGGTCTGCTGCGCGAAGCCGGAGCCGTCGCCTTCACCGATGGCCGCCACACCCTCTCCAATTCGCTGGTGATGCGCCGCGCGCTGACTTATGCGCGCGATTTCGGAGCCACCATCGTGCATGAAACACTGGATGCCGAACTCGCGGGCGCCGGCGTCATGAACGAAGGACTTTATGCGAGCTGGCTCGGTCTTTCCGGCATTCCGCGCGAGGCGGAAACCATTCCGCTGGAGCGCGATCTGTCGCTGGCCCGCCTTACCCACAGCAACTATCACGCCGCGAAAATCTCGACAGGCATGGCTGCCGACGCAATCCGCCGTGCAAAAGGCGATGGCGTCAATGTCAGCGCCGGCGTCGCAATCTACAATCTGGCGCTCAACGAGCATGATGTCGGCGAATACCGCACCTTCTTCCGGCTGAACCCGCCGCTGCGCGCCGAGGAAGATCGTCTCGCCATGATCGATGCGCTCAAGGACGGCACGATCGATGTCATCGTCTCGTCGCACGATCCGCAGGATGTCGACACCAAGCGGCTGCCCTTCTCGGATGCCGCTGCAGGCGCCATCGGGCTCGAGACGCTGCTGGCCGTCGCGCTGCGCCTCCATCACAATGACGAAGTGCCGCTCCTCAGGATCGTAGAGGCGCTTTCAACTGCCCCTGCCCGCATCTTCGGCCTGCCCGGCGGCACACTGAAGCCGGGCGCGCCGGCCGATCTGGCCGTTCTCGACCTCAATGAACCGTGGGTGGTGAACGAAGCCGGCATCCGCTCGCGGTCGAAAAACACCTGCTTTGAGGGCGCGCGATTGCAAGGCCGGGTCTTGCAAACCATGGTCGGCGGCCTCACAGTGTTCGATGCATAGGACGGAACCAACCGGCCAGCAGGGGGAAACATGACCTTCATGACCGTCGCGGCTCTGATCTTCGGCTATCTGCTGGGATCGATCCCGTTCGGATTGCTTTTGACGCGTGCGGCCGGGCTGGGGGATGTGCGCTCCATCGGCTCCGGCAATATCGGCGCGACTAATGTGCTGCGCACCGGCAACAGGAAGCTCGCCGCCGCAACGTTGCTGCTCGATGCGTTGAAAGGTACGGTGGCCGTATTGCTCGTCGGCTGTTATGCGCCGGAACTCGCTCCATGGGCCGGCCTGGGCGCGTTTTTGGGCCACCTGTATCCCGTCTGGCTCGGTTTCAAAGGCGGCAAGGGTGTGGCCACCTATCTTGGCGTGCTGATAGGGCTCGCCTGGCAGGTTGCGCTTATCTTCGCCGCAATATGGCTGCTGGTCGCCGTCCTGTTCCGCTATTCGTCGCTGGCGGCGCTGTGCGCCGCCATAGCTGTGCCGATAGCCTTGTGGTTCATCGCCTCCCCGCAACTCGCCGGGCTGTTTGCGCTGATGAGCGTTATTCTCTTCATCAAGCATCGCGCCAACATCCAGCGGCTTGCCGCCGGAACCGAAGGCAGGATCGGGGCCAGAGGGTGAAACCCGCCGTACCCGGGCTGAGCGACAAACAAAGACTCGCCTGGCTGCGGCTGATCCGGACGCCGAATGTCGGACCGGCCTCCTTTCGGGATCTCATCAATCGATTCGGTTCCGCTCAGGCGGCGCTTGAAATGCTGCCCGGGCTGGTACAGTCCGCCGGCTCACGCCGGATAGTGCGCATACCCGACGAATCCGAAATCCTTCAGGAAATGGATCATGCCGCGGGATTTGGCGCGCGCTTCGTGTGCATCGGCGATCCGGACTACCCGCCCCTGCTGAAGCAGGTAGACCATCCTCCGCCCGTGCTGGCGGTGATCGGCGATGAGGCTATCTTGCGTCGCCCCGCCATTTCCGTGGTCGGCGCCCGCAATGCATCCATCAACGGCACGAAGATCGCGGATTCCCTGGCGGCACGAATAGGGCGGGAAGGCTACGCTATCATATCCGGCCTCGCGCGCGGCATCGACACCGCCGCCCACCGTGGCGGCATCGACACAGGCACCATCGGCGTGCTGGCCGGCGGGCTCGACATGCCCTATCCACCGGAAAACGCCGCCCTGTGCCGCGACATCGTTAACAAGGGCGGAGCCATCGTTTCCGAAATGCCGTTCGGCTGGCAGCCCCGCGCGCAGGACTTCCCCCGCCGCAACCGGCTTGTGGCGGGAATGGCGATTGGCCTTCTGGTGGTTGAGGCTGCAAAACGTTCAGGGTCGCTGATCACCGCCAGATTGGCGGGAGAAATGGGTCGCCTGGTTTTCGCGGTGCCCGGCTCGCCGCTCGATCCGCGCGCCGGGGGCGCCAACGGGCTGCTCAAGGACGGCGCGATCCTGACGACCGAAGCCAGCGACGTGCTCGATGCAGTCAGGCCGCTATACGGCGACGACAGCTACCCGCGGCAATTGCCGCTTGAGGAGCAGGCGGACCTTTCCGTCGCCGCGCCACCTCAGGAAGATGAGCGGCAGCTCGTTGTTGAGGCTCTTGGGCCGACGCCCGTGGAAATCGACGAAATCATCCGCCATACCGGTCTGGAACCGGCACAGGTGCAGATGGTTCTGCTGGAGCTCGATCTTGTCGGAAGGCTTGAACGCCACTCAGGCGGACACGTCTCGCTTCTGGCTTCCCAATAAAAGAAAAGTGATGCGAAGGATGGTGAGCCGGGTGGGGATCGAACCCACGACCACATGATTAAAAGTCACGTGCTCTACCGCTGAGCTACCGGCCCATCCAGACGCACGGGTGGAATCTTGATTCCTGTCGTTGAAACCACCGAAGACCAGACCATGCGGGGCATGTGTTCACCGGCGGTTTCGCAGGCTTTCCCGCCGCGAATTGCGCCGGAACATAGGGAGCGCAGCCGGGCCGGTCAACCGGAAAAAGCGGCTGTTCCCGCGCTTTCCCGGTTAACTGCCAACGAGCGGGAACAATGGCGGAAATGACGCCCCGGGATATGCATCGCGCCACGCCTTGACGGTTACGCTGGAACAATTTCACCTCGAAGGTATTATATTTTCAAAGGGACAAATCGCAGTTCAGGAGAACATGATGAAACGCATTGTTACAGGCCTGCTCGCATCGGCCATAACGCTGTCCTTTGTGGCGGTCGATATCGGCGTGGCCAACGCCGCGCCGATATATGTTCCTGCCCAGGTGCAGTCTACGATTGGCGATGTGCAGCAGGTGGATCACAGGCCGGGACATCGCGTACGTCCCCGGTTCAAACGGCCTGCCCAGCGGCAGTTTGACCGCCGCGAAGTGAACAGGCGCGAATTTCGCCGGCATTCCAATGGGAATGTGTACTGGCGCGGCCACCGCGGCTATCGGGACGCGAGGCCGGGCTACAGACGCCATGGCGACTACTGGTTCCCGCTTGCCGCCTTCGCAACCGGCATGATTATCAGTGGGGCTATCGCCAACAGCGCTCCGCCTCCTCCGGCCTATAGCGGTGGAAATGCACATGTGAACTGGTGCTACAACCGCTATCGCAGCTACAGGGCGGGCGACAACACCTTCCAGCCTTACAATGGGCCGCGCAAGCAGTGCATCTCGCCCTATTACTGATCGAATCAACACAATCGGAAAAGCCCGCGATAATCGCGGGCTTTTTTATATCAATAAGTTATGCAGTTTTTCTTAGAATTTAAATCAACAACCTCAAGCGCGCCTTGCGCCGCCTGATTCAGTTGAAAGCGTTCGGCGCACCGCATCGCGCCATCCCTTGAGTTTGGCGGCGCGTGTCGCATCATCCATTTCGGGTTTGAAGCGCTGATCAAGCGCCCAGCTTTTCGCGAATTCTTTCATACCAGGCCACACGCCTGCTTTCGATCCGGCAAGCCACGCCGCACCAAGAGCCGTCGTTTCCAGAATCGTAGGGCGATCGACAGGCGCATCGAGCATGTCCGCCAGCCTCTGCATGGTCCAGTCCGAAGCCACCATGCCACCGTCGACCCGCAAGACGGTGTCGGCGCCGTTCGACTTCCAGTCCTTGTGCATGGCGTCGAGGAGATCGCGGGTCTGATAGGCGACCGATTCGAGCGCGGCCCGCGCGAACTCCGCCGGACCGGTGTTGCGCGTAAGCCCGTAGATCGCCCCGCGCGCCTCCGCGTCCCAGTGGGGCGCTCCCAGCCCCACAAAGGCCGGCACCAGGTAGACGGACTGCGCCGGATCCGCCTGCCGCGCCAGCGGGCCGGTCTCGTCCGCCCGTTTCACGATCCTGAGACCATCGCGCAGCCATTGCACCGCAGCCCCGGCGATGAATATCGACCCTTCCAGCGCATAGGTCGTCTGGCCGTCGAGGCGATAGGCGATCGTCGTCAGCAGCCGGTTTTTCGAGCGCACCAGATCGCGGCCCGTGTTGAGCAGCGCGAAACAGCCGGTGCCATAAGTGGATTTCATCATGCCGGGCTGGAAGCAGGCTTGCCCGATTGTGGCCGCCTGCTGGTCGCCGGCAACGCCCAGAATGGGAATTGCGGCCCCGAACAGCTTTTCATCAGTCGCGCCATAGTCGTCGGCGCAATCCTTCACCTGCGGCAACAGCGAAGCCGGAATGCCGAGAATGCGAAGGAGTTCCGAATCCCACTCGTTTTTCTCGATATTGTAGACGAGCGTACGCGAAGCGTTCGTGGCGTCGGTGGCGTGCACCTTGCCGCCGGTAAGCCGCCAGATCAGGAAACTGTCGATAGTGCCGGCGAGCAACTCGCCTTTTTCGGCGCGTTTCCTCGCGCCCTTCACCTTGTCCAGCATCCAGGCGATCTTGGTGCCCGAAAAATATGGATCGAGAAGCAGGCCGGTCTTGCGGGTGAACTTCGGCTCCAACCCCTGCTTCTTCAGTTTCACGCAGATCTGTGCTGTGCGGCGGTCCTGCCAGACAATAGCGTTGTGGATCGGCTTGCCGCTCGCCTTATCCCAGATGACGACGGTCTCGCGCTGGTTGGTGATGCCGATCGCCGCGACGTCCTCGGCGCGGCATCTACCTTTCCTCAGAGCCTCCCGAACGGTGGCGACAACCGTTTCCCAGATTTCCTCCGGATCGTGCTCGACCCAGCCGGAAGCGGGATAGTGCTGGGCAAATTCCTTCTGGCCGACACCGACAACCTGTCTTTTCCTGTCGAACAGGATTGCCCGGCTCGACGTGGTTCCCTGGTCGATGGCGAGGATGAATCCGTCCACGATGTACTCTCGTCGTTGATGCAGATCGGTCTGCGGCATCTTTTCCGGTTTGACGGAAAGGATGCAAGGCTATGTTTTGAATGACTTATCCAGGATGGGGGACGGGGGCGGCTGAAACCGCCCCCGCGCAACTGTGTGAAGGATTATTCCTGCCAGCTCTTGACGAGTTCGTCATAGTCGACGGTCTGCGGCTGTTCCTTCTCGTTTTCAATCTTGAGCTGAGGCGCGATGTTGCCCTTCGCCACGGCGTCCTTGTTCCAGTATTCGAGGTCGTGCTCCTCCGCCATCTGCGGGCCAAAGTCGCCCTGGACGCCGGAACGACCGAGACGCTCCATGACCTTCTCCTGTTCGGCGCAGAGCGAATCCATGGCTTCCTGCGCGGTCTTGGCTCCCGACGACGCGTCGCCGATGGCCTGCCACCAGAGCTGGGCAAGCTTCGGATAGTCCGGAACGTTGGTGCCGGTCGGCGACCACTGCACACGGGCCGGCGAGCGGTAGAACTCGACCAGACCGCCAAGATTCGGCGCGCGCTCGGTGAAGCTCTCGTGCCGGATGGTGCTTTCGCGGATGAAGGTGAGCCCGACATGCGCCTTCTTCACGTCCACGGTCTTGGAGGTGACGAACTGCGCATAGAGCCATGCGGCCTTGGCGCGATCATCCGGCGTCGACTTCATGAGCGTCCACGAACCCACGTCCTGGTAGCCGAGCTTCATGCCTTCCTTCCAGTACACGCCATGCGGCGACGGGGCGAAACGCCATTTCGGCGTGCCGTCCTCGTTCATCACCGGAAGGCCTTCCTTGACCATGTCGGCGGTGAAGGCTGTGTACATAAAGATCTGCTGCGCAACCTCGCCCTGCCCCGGAACCGGTCCGGATTCGGAGAAGGTCATGCCCTGGGCCGCAGGCGGAGCGTAGGCCTTCAGCCAGTCCAGGTATTTCTGGATGGCGTAGACAGAGGCCGGGCCGTTGGTGTCGCCGCCGCGCGCCACGCAGGAGCCGACCGGGCGGCTGTTCTCGTCGACCTTGATGCCCCATTCGTCAACGGGCAGGCCGTTCGGCAGGCCCTTGTCGCCGTTGCCGGCCATGGACAGCCAGGCGTCGGTGAAGCGCCAGCCCAGAGACGGGTCCTTCTTGCCGTAGTCCATGTGGCCATAGACTTGTTTACCGTCGATTTCACGACCGGTGAAGAACTCGGCAATGTCCTCATAGGCCGACCAGTTGACCGGCACGCCGAGATCGTAGCCGTACTTCTCCTTGAAATCGGCCTTGTTCTTCTCGTCGTTGAACCAGTCGTACCGGAACCAGTAAACGTTGGCGAACTGCTGGTCGGGAAGCTGATAAAGCTTCTTGTCCGGCGCTGTGGTGAACGACAGGCCGATGAAGTCGTCAAGGTCGAGGTTCGGGTTGGTGACGTCCTTGCCCTCATTGGCCATGAAGTCGGTCAGGTTGCGCACCTGCTGATAGCGCCAGTGCGTGCCTATGAGGTCGGAGTCGTTGACCCAGGCGTCATAGAGGTTCTGGCCCGTCTGCATCTGGGTCTGGATCTTCTCGACCACATCGCCTTCCTGGATCAGGTCGTGCGTCACCTTGATGCCTGTGATGGCAGAGAAGGCCGGGGCAAGCACTTCAGACTCATAGGAGTGCGTTGTGATGGTTTCGGATACGACCTTGATCTCCATGCCCGCGAAAGGCTTGGCGGCGTCGATGAACCACTGCATCTCGGATTCCTGATCGGCGCGGGAGAGCGACGAGACGTCGCCGATCTCCTTGTCCAGGAATGCCTTGGCTTCGTCCATGCCTGCATAGGCGCTGCCGGCGCCGAGCAGGAGGACGATAGCTGTCGACGATGTTAGAAGCTGCCGTCGCATGAGTTTCCTCCACTGTTAAAGGTTATGCATACGCTCGGAGCGGCCGCGGCATGCGGCCGAACCAACAGTTTCTCCCCCTATACGTAGCGAAACACCGCTATGGCGTAGACTACGGAGAGAGCGAGAGCCCACCACAGGCTGGGGCCGACAAGCCCCAGCCAAGCGAGATGGATGAATGCGCTGCCAAGCAGCGATATGAAAAGGCGGTCACCGCGCGTCGTTTCGAAACGAAGCGCGCCCACTCGCGGATTTCCTCCCGGCGAGACATATTCCCACACGCTCATGCCAAGAAGCAGCAGGGCGATCACGATGAAGAAGGTGGCGGTTGGCCAGGTCCACGCCATCCAGGACAGATTAAGGTTCATGATCAGACCCTCCCGAGGGCAAAGCCCTTGGCGATGTAGTTGCGGACGAACCAGATGACGAGCGCGCCGGGGATCAGCGTCAGCACTCCGGCGGCAGCCAGCAGACCCCAGTCCATGCCTGCCGCCGAGACCGTGCGTGTCATGGTGGCGGCGATCGGCTTGGCGTCTGTCGTCGTCAGCGTGCGCGCAATCAGCAATTCCACCCATGAAAACATGAAGCAGAAGAAGCAGGCCACGCCGATGCCCGAGGCGATCAGGGGCATGAAGATCTTCACGAAGAAGCGCGGGAAGGAATAGCCGTCGATATAGGCGGTCTCGTCGATCTCCTTCGGCACGCCCGACATGAAGCCTTCAAGTATCCACACCGCCAGCGGCACATTGAACAGGCAGTGCGCCAGCGCGACGGCAATGTGGGTGTCGATCAGACCGAACGCAGAATAAAGCTGGAAGAAAGGCAGCGCGAACACAGCCGGCGGAGCCATGCGATTGGTGAGCAGCCAGAAGAACAGATGCTTGTCGCCAAGGAAGCGATAGCGCGAGAAGGCGTAGGCGGCCGGCAATGCCACGGCTACCGAAATCACCATGTTCATAACGACATAGGTGATGGAGTTGATGTAACCGGAATACCAGGAAGCATCGGTGAATATGATGCGATAGTTTCTCAGCGTCGGCTCGTGCGGGTAGAGCGTCAGCGACGAGATGATCTCGCTGTTGGTCTTGAAGCTCATATTGACGAGCCAGTAGATCGGCAGCATCAGGAACAGGATGTAGAGGGTGGGGACCAGCCACCACCATCTGGATTCCTCGCCGCGGCGCTTCATCAACCGGGCGATAGCCTCCTGCGACATGCCGGACGATCTTTCCCGGCTGGCCTGCGCCGACGCCGCCCGCTCGGTGCGTTCGTTGAAACCCGCCATATCAGCGCTCCGCGTCATAGTTGGTCATCACGGTGTAGAACACCCATGACAGCAGGAGGATGATGAGGAAGTAGACCAGCGACATGGCCGCCGCGGGTCCCAGATCGAACTGGCCGAGCGCCGTCTTGACGAGATCGATGGAGAGGAAGGTCGTGGAGTTGCCCGGGCCGCCGCCGGTAACGACGAAGGGCTCCGTGTAGATCATGAAGGAGTCCATGAAGCGCAGCAGCACGGCGATGAGCAGCACGCGCTGCATCTTCGGAAGCTGGATGTAGCGGAACACGGACCAGCGCGATGCGCCGTCGATCTTCGCCGCCTGGTAGAAGGCGTCGGGTATGGACACCAGGCCGGCGTAGCAGAGCAGCACGACGAGGCTGGTCCAGTGCCAGACATCCATGACGATGACCGTCATCCAGGCGTCGAACGGGTCCCGCACATAATTGTAGTCGATGCCGATCGCGTTGAGCGTATAGCCCAGCAGGCCGATATCAGTACGCCCGAACACCTGCCAGATGGTGCCGACCACATTCCAGGGAATGAGCAACGGCAACGCCATCAGCACCAGACAGACCGGAACGCCCCAGCCCTTGCGCGGCATGTTGAGCGCGATGAAGATGCCCAGCGGCACCTCGATGGCGAGGATGATGAAGGAGAAAATGAGGTTGCGGCCCATCGCCGCCCAGAAGCGGTCAGAATGCAACAGTTCCTCGAACCACTCAGTTCCGGCCCAGAAGAACTGGTTGTTGCCGAAAGTGTCCTGAACCGAATAGTTCACCACCGTCATCAACGGGATGACGGCCGAGAAAGCCACAAGAACCAGCACCGGCAGTACAAGGAACCAGGCCTTGTTGTTCCAGGTCTTGTCCATATCAGGCCCCCTTCCCGCTATGGTTCGCCGCGCCGTCCGTCATTTCCACACGCCATGAATCGGCATAGATGTTGATGCCGGCGGGTTCCAGACGGATGCGCGGCTCCGCCGGAATCTCGGCATCCTCGCCGACGATGGCTGCGATCGCCTGCCCTTCGAGACTGGCGCGCAGCACCTTGTGGCGGCCCACATCATCGATCCGCGTAACGGAAACCGGCATGCCTTCCCTGCCGACGCGCACATATTCAGGGCGGATGCCGAGCTCCACCTTGCCGCCGTTCAGGTTCGGCGCGCCGGGCAGTTCGATCCTCTGCCCGCCAACCTTCGCTGCCCTGCCCTCGATCTCGGCGGGCAGGAAATTCATGCCGGGAGAACCGATGAAATAGCCGACGAAGGTGTGCCGTGGCTGCTCGAACAATTCGGCCGGCGTGCCGATCTGCACGATCTGGCCATCGTACATGACCATCACGTGCTCCGCGAAGGTCAGCGCCTCGGTCTGGTCATGGGTCACATAGATCATCGTGTGGCCATAGCGCCGGTGAAGCTGCTTGAGCTGCGAACGCAGCACCCATTTCATATGCGGGTCGATGACGGTGAGCGGTTCGTCAAACAGGATCGCATTGACGTCGGCGCGCACCAGGCCCCGACCCAGCGAAATCTTCTGCTTCTGATCGGCCGTCAGGCCCCGCGCCTTGCGCTTCGCCCAGTCGGCAAGGTCGATCATATCCAGCGTCTCGCGCACTTTGTGATCGACGTCCGCCTCCCGCACGCCACGATTGCGCAGGGGAAACGCCAGATTGTCGTATACGGTCATGGTGTCGTAGATGACCGGGAACTGGAACACCTGCGCGATGTTGCGCTCCTGCGTCGACAGGCCGGTGACGTCCCTGCCGTCGAACAGAAGCTTGCCGTGCGAGGGTTTCAGCAATCCGGAAATGATGTTGAGAAGCGTGGTCTTGCCGCAGCCGGAAGGGCCGAGCAGCGCGTAAGCGCCGCCATCCTCGAAAGCGTGGTGCACCTCGCGAAGCGCAAAATGCTCCTCGCGTGTCGCATTGGGCAGATATGAATGGCGGATATGCTCCAGATCGATGCGTGCCATGCCGCGCGCTCCTATGCCGCCTGCCGCGCCGCGACCGAACGGCCTGCGGCGTCGAACACCAGAATGTGACGGGGATCGATGAACACCTCGATTTCCTCATCCGGCTGGAACTGATGGATACCATGCGCCAGCATCACCCAGCGTGCATCCGCGAAATCGAGATGGACAAAGCTTTCCGAACCGGTGATCTCGGTGACCGAAACCTTGGCGCGCACGGGAACGGAGGCGGCGTCCGTCCGCTCCAGCGACAGATGATGCGGCTGGAAGCCGATCGTATAATCGCCATCCGCAATCGAGGCGACATCGGCCGGAACCGGCAGGCTGATGCCGCCGTCCAGAAGAAAATTCGCGCCGTTCTTGACAAGCACGATGGTGTTTAGCGGCGGGTCGGCGAAGGTTCGCGCGGTCAGGAGATCGACAGGCTTGCGGAACACCTCCACCGTCGGTCCGAATTGCGTCACACGTCCTTGCGAGAGAGTAGCCGTGTTGCCGCCCAGCAGCAGCGCCTCGTGCGGCTCCGTGGTGGCGTAGACGAAGATCGTCCCCGCTTCGGCGAAGATGCGCGGCAGTTCCTGACGCAGTTCCTCGCGCAGTTTGTAGTCCAGGTTGGCCAGCGGCTCGTCGAGCAAAACAAGGCCGGCGTTCTTGACAATCGCGCGCGCAAGCGCCGTGCGCTGCTGCTGGCCACCGGAAAGATTCAACGGAGTGCGGTCAAGATAAGGCGTCAGCTTGAGCAGTTCGGCCACCCGGCGGACCTCACTGTCAATGAAGGCCTTGTCCTCGCCCGCCACGCGCAATGGCGAGGCGATGTTCTCGTAAACGGTCATTGCCGGATAGTTGATGAACTGCTGGTAGACCATGGCGACATTGCGCTTCTGCACCGGAACGCCGGTCACATCCTTGCCGTCGAACCAGATGGAGCCGGCGCTCGGCGCATCCAGACCCGCCATCAGCCGCATCAGGCTGGTCTTGCCGGAAAGCGTTGGCCCCAGCAGCACGTTGAGAGATCCGTGCGCAAGTGAAAGCGACACGTCAGCGATGTGAGTTTCGCCGCCTACCACTTTGGAAATATTGCGTAATTCCAGCACTGGACCCTCCCCCCTACTCCGCCGCGGCCGAATGCCGCCGACCAAGACCCTTCATGAATTCATCCAATCCGGCGGCCTCGGCGGATGTAAGCCGGAGGCCGCGCTTGGTCCTGCGCCACAATATATCCTCCGCCGTCATCGCCCACTCATTGGCGATCAGATAGCGAACCTCCACCTCGTACAGATCAGCGCCAAAATGGCGGCCGAGATCGGCGACCGATCCTGCAAGGCCGAGCAGCGCGCCAGCCCGCGTGCCGTAGAGACGCACCAGGCGGCGCGCGTGACGAAGCTCAAGGAAAGAATAAGCCTTTTTGAGCCTCTCCACTTCAGCTTCATAAGCGGTAGCCGGAAAGTCACCGCCCGGAAGCGGCGCCCTGGCCGTCCACGACTTTCCCTTTTTGCCAAGAAAGTCGCCGATCTTGTCGAGCATGGATTCCGCCAGACGGCGATAGGTGGTGATCTTGCCGCCGAAGGCGTTGACCAGCGGCCCCTCGTCGAGCTCGACGCGCAATACATAATCGCGCGTGGCTTCTTGCGCTTTCGACGCGCCATCATCATAGAGCGGTCGCACCGCGGAATAGGTCCAGACGATATCGGAACGCGTCACCGGCTCGGTGAAATACTCGCTGGCGGCAGCGCAGAGGTAATCCATCTCCGCATCGCTGATCTTCACGTCATGCGGATCGCCTGTGTAGTCCTGATCGGTCGTGCCGATCAGGGTGAAATCTTCCTCATAAGGAATGGCGAAGATGATGCGGCCATCCGCATTCTGGAAAAAATAGGCGCGTGGATCGTCAAACTTTTTCGGGACGACGATGTGGCTGCCCTGCACCAGCCGCACGTTGTGAACATCATTGCGGCCAAGCGCCTGCGACAGAAAACGATCGACCCATGGGCCTGCTGCATTGACGATCAGCCGCGCCCTGACCTCGTAATGGCTTTCCTCCACACGATCGTGGATCAGGACGGTCCACACGCCATTCTCGAACCGTGCGTCCTCGACCAGCGTGCGGGTACGGATATTGGCGCCGCGATCGGCGGCGTCGCGCGCGTTGAGGACCACCAGACGGGCATCGTTGACCCAGCCGTCGGAATACTCGAAAGCCCTGGAGAAAATCGGCTTGAGCGGTTTTCCGGCCGGGTCGGTGCGCATGTCCAGCGTGCGCGTCGGCGGCAGCAGCTTGCGTCCGCCAATATAGTCGTAAATGAAAAGGCCGAGCCGCAGCATCCAGGCGGGGCGCAGACCTTTGACCCAGGGCAGCACGAAGCGCATCGGCCAGATGATATGGGGCGCGTTCCGCCAGAGCACCTCGCGCTCCATCAGCGCTTCGCGCACCAGACGAAACTCGTAATATTCGAGATAGCGAAGACCGCCATGGATCAGCTTGGTGGACCCGGAGGACGTGCCACTGGCCAGATCGTCCATCTCGGCCAGAAAGACGGAATAACCGCGCCCGACTGCGTCACGGGCGACGCCGCAGCCGTTTATACCGCCGCCGACGACAAAAATGTCATAAATCGGGGTGTCGTGCACCAGATGCCTCCCACGGTTTCGCAGCGCAGCAGTTTACCCCTCGCCGCGACCGTAAGAGAATTATTTCGAACTAAATACGAATGTCAAACGAAATTACGACGCTCGTTCACGAGGCTTCGACGTCTCGATCAGGCTGACATCGGATTCCGCGCAAATCCGGCGCACTGAATCGATATCGCAACGGTCGGTGATGAAAGTGTTGACCTGCGAGAGATGCCCGATCCGCACCGGCGCGGTGCGTTCAAACTTGGTGCGATCCGATACCAGAATCACATGGCGGGCATTGGCGATAATCGCCTGCGCCACCTTCACTTCCCGAAAGTCGAAATCGAGAAGCGCCCCGTCATGGTCGATGGCGGAAGCGCCGATCACCGCATAGTCGACCTTGAACTGCCGTATGAAATCCACCGCCGCCTCGCCGACGACGCCGCCGTCAGAGCCGCGCACCACGCCACCTGCGATCACCACCTCTATGGAAGGATAGACACGCATCCTGTTGGCAACGTTGATGTTATTTGTAATGACCATAAGACCGGAGTGATCAAGCAGCGCCTTGCTGACAGCTTCCGTGCTGGTGCCGATATTGATGAACAGAGACGCGTTGTCGGGAATGAGATCGGCGGCTGCCTTGCCGATAGCGTCCTTTTCCTCCGCCGCGATCTTGCGGCGCGCCTCATATTCCATGTTCTCGATGCCGGAAGGGAACAGGGCGCCGCCATGGATACGACTAAGCAGACGCTGCTCACACAGATCGTTGAGATCCTTGCGGATGGTCTGCGGCGTGACCGCGAAATGGGCGGCGAGATCGTCAACCAGCACCCTGCCCTTGTCCTTCGCCATTTGCAGGATTTCGGCGTGGCGTGGCGACAGATACATGTCCAGCATGCTGTTTCAGCTCCGGTTTCGTTTTTTTCGCTTTTTAAACGAAAACGAAAACCGTGAACAGCGAAAAAGCTTACGTCGGGGAGCCTGCTACGGAAGCCCGGCAATTGCTGGAAAGCGGCCTTCAGAGCAAGTGTTCGCTCCTCCAAAAGGGGACGACAAGAGCCGTCACCTTCTGGCCGGCGTGCTTCTTCAGGCTCAGAAAGCGCGGAAGGTCACCGTTGTGAACGTATCCTTGATACCGGGAATAACCTGCACGCGCTGATTGACGAAGTGACCGATATCCTCTTCGTCATCGACATAGAACTTGGCCATCAGATCGTATTGGCCCGCGGTGGAATAGATTTCAGACGCGATCTCGGCATCGGCAAGCTCGCTGGCGACCTCATAAGCCTTGCCCAGCTCGCACTTGATCTGCACGAAAAACGTCTTCATCGCCTGTCCAGTCCGCATTCCGTTCCTGATGATTTTGTTGTCGCAGCTTGGCTGGCGGGTTGCAAGCCGGCCATCTGGTCCCGCTACAATGCCGGGATATCGCCCCTCGCCCAGCCTTCCGTAATCTCGGCCGCTCGATCGACAAACCGCCCGGTCTCGATGGCGTCGCGAATATCCTGCATCAGGCGTTGATAATAGGCGAGATTGTTCCAGGTCAGCAGCATGGCGCCAAGCGCCTCCTGCGAGCGCACCAGATGGTGCAGATAGGCTCTGGAATAATCGCGCGCGGCGGGGCAATCGCTTTCCTCATCCAGCGGGCGATGATCGTCGGCATGGCGGGCATTACGCAGATTGACCTTGCCGCGCCTTGTATAGGCAAGGCCGTGCCGCCCAGCCCGCGTCGGCATCACGCAATCGAACATGTCGACGCCCCGCCCCACCGACTTCAATATGTCGTCGGGTGTGCCGACGCCCATCAGATAGCGCGGCTTGTCGCCCGGCAGTTCCGGACAGGTGACTTGCAGCATTTCAAGCATCACCGCCTGCGGCTCGCCTACGGCCAATCCGCCGACCGCATAGCCTTTCAAATCCATCGCTTTCAGCGCCTGCGCCGAGCGGACGCGCAATCCGGCATCGTCGCCACCCTGCACGATGCCGAACATCGCCTTGCCCGGCTGCTCTCCAAATGCCGCCTTGCAGCGCTCCGCCCAGCGCAGCGACAGTTCCATTGCGCGCTCGATTTCCGAATGTTTAGCCGGCAGCGCCGTGCATTCGTCGAGCTGCATCTGGATGTCGGAATCGAGCAGGCCTTGAATCTCGATCGAACGCTCCGGCGTCATTTCATAGGGCGCACCGTCGATATGGGAGCGGAACGTGACCCCATGCTCGGTCAGTTTTCTCAGCTTCGACAGCGACATGACCTGAAAACCACCGGAATCGGTGAGGATCGGCCATGGCCAGCGCGCCAGCTCATGGAGACCGCCCAGCCGCGCGACGCGCTCCGCACCCGGACGCAACATCAGGTGATAGGTATTGCCCAGAATGATGTCGGCCCCGGTTCCGCGCACCTGATCCATATACATGGCCTTGACGGTGCCGCCGGTTCCCACAGGCATGAAGGCCGGTGTGCGCACGACGCCGCGCGGCATCGCGACCTCGCCGCGCCGCGCGCCTCCATCGGTCGCGATCAGCCGGAAGGAAAAATTCGTGCTCATGTCTGCTGCCTGAAAAGGAGGCTGGCGTCGCCATAGGAATAGAAGCGATAGCCGGCCGAAACCGCGTGCGCATAGGCCGCCTGCATCGTATCCAGCCCCGAAAACGCCGAGACCAGCATGAAAAGCGTGGAGCGCGGCAGGTGGAAATTCGTCATCAGCATATCGGCTGTCCTGAAGCGGTAGCCGGGAGTTATGAAGATATCCGTAGCCCCGGACCACTCCTTCAGCGAGCCGTCTTGCGCCGCCGCGCTCTCAAGCAGGCGCAGAGAAGTGGTGCCGACTGCAACGATACGCCCTCCCCGCGCGCGCGCCGCGTTCAGCGCGGCAGCCGTGTCGGCCGACACGGCGCCGCTCTCGGCATGCATCCTGTGTTCGTCGGTGTCAGCGGCCTTCACCGGCAGGAAAGTGCCGGCGCCGACATGCAGGGTGACGAACCGGCGTTCGACCCCCATTGCATCGAGTGCGGCGAACAGGTCGGGGGTGAAATGAAGGCCGGCCGTCGGCGCGGCGACCGCGCCTTCTTCGCGCGCGTATATGGTCTGGTAGTCACGGCGGTCGCGCTCGTCTTCATCGCGCTTCGACGCGATATAGGGCGGCAGCGGAATATGGCCGACGCTGTGAAGCGCCTCGTCGAGGAACGGCCCGGAAACATCGAAGCCCAGCAACACCTCGCCGCCATCGCGCTTTTCCAGAACGGTGGCGTCGAGCTGCCCGAGGAAGCAGGAATTGCCGTCATGGCCGAAATGGACGCGGTCGCCTTCGGCGATGCGCTTGCCTGGCCGCATAAAAGCCAGCCAGCGGTCAGGCGCGACGCGCATATGCAAGGTCGCCTCCACCTGCGCGACGGCTTCCCCGCGCCGGCGCATGCCCTTGAGTTGCGCGGGGATGACCTTGGTGTCGTTGAAGACAAGCACATCGCCTGCCCGAAGCAGGGACGGCAGATCGCGCACCGCCAAATCTTCAAGCGGCGCGCCTGGCGCAACCTTCAGCAGGCGCGCGGTGTCGCGCGGCTCGGCCGGGCGCAAGGCGATACGCTCTTCGGGCAGATCAAAATCGAACAGATCGACGCGCATCAGAGATAGCGCACCATCACTGCGCCGACGATAAGCAGGCAGGCACCGCCGAGACGGCCGAGTGAAATCTCGCGCATCGCCACACCGAGAAATCCGATGCGGTCGATGACCATGCCTGCAATGAGCTGCCCGGTGATCAAAAAGGCGATCAGCGCCGCAGCGCCAATACGCGGAATGAGGAGGATACTGGTGGTGACATAAACAGCGCCAAGCAGGCCGCCGGCCACGAAGAGCCACGGTTCCGGCTCGCGCCAGCCGATGGAATCGGCGTGGGCGCGGCTGACGATGAATGTCGCCACGCCCAGCACAATGGCGCCGGCAAGGAAGGAGATGGCGGCGGCCGCCAGCGGGGAGCCGAGGCTGCGCGCCAGATCAGCGTTGACCGGCGCCTGAATGGCGACGAAAGCGCCAGCAACAACCCCGAGCAACGCCCAGAAAACCCCCACCATCTCCTGTGTCCTTCAGCTTCAGGCGGCGAGGTCGGCCGCCACTTTCAGCGACACGATCTTGTCGGGATTCTGCACCGGCTCGCCGCGCTTGATCTTGTCGACATTGTCCATGCCCTCGATGACCTGCCCCCAAACCGTGTACTGGCGGTTGAGGAACGAAGCGTCCTCGAAGCAGATGAAGAACTGCGAATTGGCGGAATTCGGGTTCTGGGCGCGGGCCATGGAGCAGGTGCCGCGGCCATGGTTGACATTCGAGAACTCGGCTTTGAGGTCCGGCCTGTCGGAACCGCCCATGCCGGCGCGACCCGGGTTGAAGTCCTTCGAATCGGTCTTGCCGAACTTCACATCGCCGGTCTGGGCCATGAAGCCGTCGATAACGCGGTGGAAGACGACGCCATCATAAGCGCCTTCACGCGCCAGTTCCTTGATGCGGTTGACGTGACCGGGAGCCAGGTCGGGAAACAGTTCGATCACGACCTGTCCTTGCGTGGTTTCCATGATGAGCGCGTTCTCGCGGTCCTTGATCTCAGCCATATCGAAAATCCTTTCTGGAATAATCAGTTGTCGGACGCGATGCGCGCCTTGACGATGCGGTCCGGGTCGGCCACCGAGCCATTCTGCGCGGCCGCGCCCTTGGTGATGTTGTCCACCTTCTCCATGCCGCTCTCGACCTTGCCGATGACGGTGTAAGCGCCATTCAGAGACGGCGCGGGCGCGAACATGATGAAGAACTGCGAATTGGCGGAATTCGGATCCTGCGCGCGGGCCATGCCGACCACGCCACGCTCGAATTTCTCGCCGGAGAACTCGGCCGGCAGATCCGCAAGGTCGGAACCACCGGTGCCGACGGCGCGCGCATTGTAGCCATCTTCCATGTCGCCATACTGAACATCGCCGGTCTGGGCCATGAACCCATCGATGACGCGATGGAAGGCGACATTGTCATAAGCGCCGTCACGGACCAGCTTCCTGATCTGCTCGACATGTTTCGGGGCGAGATCGGGGCGCAGCCCGATGGTGACATCGCCGTCCTTGAGCGTCAGGACCAGCGTATTTTCCGGTTCGGCGGCAAAGGCCGGGAGCGCGGCTGCGGCAAGGCCGCCGGCCACGATGGCAAACGCCGCGAGCTTCTTGAGCATGATGAGGTATCTCCAGCTATTTCGCGAATTTGGCGTTGAGCGACGGAACGACCGCAGCCGGCACGAACGGCTCGACATTGCCGCCCATGGAAGCGATCTGGCGCACGAGTGTGGCGGTAATGGTACGCACCGAGGGGCTCGCCGGCAGAAAGATGGTCTGCAAGGCAGGGGCCATGACCTCGTTCATGCCCGCCATCTGCATCTCGTAATCCAGATCGGTGCCGTCGCGGAGGCCGCGAATCATGATGGAAGCGCCAAGCTTGTGCGCCGCATCCACCACCAGACCATCGAAGGACACGACAGCGATACGCTTCGCGTCGCCCCCGAATTCATGGGCGGCCACAGTCTCGATCAGGGCGACACGTTCCTCGAACGAAAACAGCGGCTTTTTTCCAGGATGAATGCCAATGGCTGCATAGATCCGGTCGGCGATGGCGAGTGACGCCTTCAGCACGTCCAGATGGCCGTTGGTAAGCGGATCGAAAGACCCAGCATAGATGGCGATGCGTTCAGTCATGGCCTTCGCTTCTAGAGACAGCCGAGGCCAAACGCAACGCATTGGCTTCGCCAAAGAGGTTTCCGGCAGATGAACGCAAGTGTCAGAAGCCGTTCAAGCCGAATCGCCGACCTTGCCCGGCAACAAGATGAAACCAAAGCCGCGCCCGCGCGTTACAATCGCAGGAGATACGCTCATGATCATCTATATGCTCGCCGCCGCCATGACCATCGCAATGCTGATCGCCACGGTTTTCGGACTGCATCAGGAAGCCGAGCGCAGCCGTGCCCCTCGCCGCAGACGCGGCTTCCCCCTGCGCTCCCGCAACCCTTACCAGATGTAGCGGATCCCGTTGAGCCGCAGCGGATTACTCCGCTTGCGGCTCGCCTTCCGCGCCCGAAACCGGGCTTTCGACGATCTCCTCGACACCGTCGACCTCCTCATCGCCATTGTCCTCGTCGGAACCCGGCTCGGAGATGCGCTCCACCGACACCACCTTCTCGCCTGCGGCTGTGTTGAAGATGGTGACGCCCTTGGTCGCACGGCTGGCGAAACGAATTCCGTGCACCGGCACGCGAATGACGGTGCCGCCATCCGAAACCAGCATGATCTGGTCTTCATTGCCAACCGGGAACGCCGCCACCAGCGGGCCGATTTCCTCCACCTTGGAGACATCGGTGGCGCGAATGCCCTTGCCGCCGCGATTGGTCAGGCGAAAGTCGTAGGACGACGAACGTTTGCCATAGCCGAGTTCGGTGACGGTCAGCACGAACTGTTCGTGCGTCTTCAGGAACTCGTAGCGCTCCTCGGAAAGCTGGGCATCCTCGCCAACATCCTCGTTGGTGAGCGCGATTTCCTCTTCGTCGCCATTGCCGGACAACATGCGGCGCTCGGCTGTCGAGCGCTTCAGATAGGCGGCTCGCTCCGCCGCATCGGCATCGACATTCTCAAGTATGGTCATGGAGATGGCGCGGTCGCCTTCCGCCATGGAGATGCCGCGCACGCCGACGGAATTGCGGCCGGCGAAGACGCGTACGTCCGAAACCGAGAAGCGGATGCACTGGCCCGACGCGACAGTCAGCAGCACATCGTCGTTCTCGGTGCAGGTCTCGACGCCGAGAATCTCGTCACCCTCGTCCAGCTTCATGGCGATCTTGCCATTGCGCTTGACGTCCACAAAATCGGACAGCTTGTTGCGGCGAACCGTTCCGCGCGTGGTTGCGAACATGACGTCCAGCTCGCTCCAGCTCGTCTCGTCCTCCGGCAGCGGCATGATGGTGGTGATGCGTTCGCCCTGTTGCAGGGGCAGCATGTTGATGAGCGCCTTGCCGCGCGACTGCGGGCTGCCCACAGGCAGGCGCCAGACCTTTTCCTTGTAGACGATGCCGCGCGAAGAAAAGAACAGCACCGGCGTATGGGTGTTGGCCACGAACAGCCGGGTGACGAAATCCTCGTTCTTGGTCGACATGCCCGAGCGGCCCTTGCCGCCGCGACGCTGCGCCCGATAGAGCGACAGCGGCACGCGCTTGATGTAGCCGGTATGGCTGACGGTGACGACCATGTCCTCACGCTGGATGAGGTCCTCGTCATCCATATCCGCGCCGCCATCGGCAAGCTCGGTGCGGCGCGGCGTGCCGAACTCGTCGCGAACCGCAACCAGTTCGTCCTTGACGATCTGCTGGATGCGCGCACGAGACGACAGAATATCCAGGTAGTCGCGGATTTCCTCGCCGATAGTGTTCAGTTCGTCGCCGATTTCATCCCGGCCAAGCGCGGTCAGGCGCTGCAGACGCAGCTCAAGAATGGCGCGCGCCTGCTCCTCGGACAGGTTGTAGGTGCCGTCATCATTGATGCGATGGCGTGGATCGTCGATCAGATGGATCAGCGATTCCACATCCGTGGCCGGCCAGCGGCGCTCCATCAACTGCTCGCGCGCCGTCTGAGGGTCGGGCGCATGACGGATGAGCTTGATGACCTCGTCGATATTGGCGACGGCGATCGCCAAACCGACCAGAACGTGCGCCCGCTCGCGCGCCTTGCGCAGCAGGTATTTGGTGCGCCGGCTGATGACTTCCTCGCGGAAGCTCACGAAAGCCTTCAGCATGTCCAGGAGGGTAAGCACCTCCGGCTTGCCGCCGTTCAAGGCGACCACATTGGCTCCGAACGAGGTCTGCAACGGCGTATAGCGATAGAGCTGATTGAGGATGACCTCGGCATTGGCGTCGCGCTTCAGCTCGACCACGACGCGATAGCCCTGCCTGTCGCTTTCGTCGCGAATATCGGAGATACCCTCGATGCGCTTGTCGCGCACAAGCTCGGCCATCTTCTCGATCATCGAGGCCTTGTTCACCTGGAAAGGAACCTCGGTGATGACGATGGCCTCGCGATCGCCGCGCATCGGCTCGATATCGACCTTGCCGCGCATGACGATGGAGCCGCGCCCTGTCGAATAAGCGTTGTAAATGCCGGAGCGGCCGAGAACGATGCCGCCGGTCGGGAAATCCGGACCGGGGATGATCTCCATCAGATCGGTCAGCTCGATGGCGGGATTGTCGATAAGCGCGATCGCGCCGTTACAAACCTCTGTCAGATTATGCGGCGGAATGTTCGTCGCCATGCCGACCGCGATGCCGCCGGAGCCGTTGACCAGCAGATTCGGGTAACGCGCCGGAATGACGCGCGGTTCCTGCCCCGAGGCGTCGTAAGTCTCCTGGAAATCGACGGTATCCTTGTCAATATCCCCCAGAAGCTCGTGGGCCACCCTGGAAAGCCGCGCCTCGGTGTAGCGCATCGCCGCCGGCGGATCGCCGTCGATGGAGCCGAAATTGCCCTGCCCGTCGATGAGCGGCACGCGCATCGACCAGTTCTGCGCCATGCGCACAAGAGCGTCATAAATCGAGGCGTCGCCATGCGGATGGTACTTACCCATCACGTCGGCCACAGGGCGCGCCGACTTCACATATTTGCGGTTCCAGTGATATCCGCTCTCATGCGAGGCGTAGAGAATGCGCCGATGGACAGGCTTGAGGCCGTCGCGAACGTCGGGAAGAGCGCGGCTGACGATCACGCTCATGGCGTAATCGAGGTAGGAACGCTGCATTTCCTCGATGATGGAAATCGGTTCGATGCCGTTCGGATCGCCGTCGGCACCGCGCGGTGTATCTTGGTCGGTCAAATCAGGTCACACATTCTGGGAATCATTCCTGTCTTATATAGGAACGGGCTTGGATTCTCCAACAGTGAACGATCTTTTCCAGAACTGATTTTCTACATTATTTCAAGTGGATATGCGATTTTTGCTGAAATCGTCGCAGCCGCCGCCGCCGAGCTGACGGCCATCAGCCCGAATACGCTGCCCGGCAACTGGCGCCAGCGGCGGCGTTGCGGTAGCCTGAAATGACAGGGGACATATTCACATGCCGAATTTCGACAGCCTTTTCAATGCGTTCGTCACTCTTCTCGTAACGATCGATCCGCCCGGGCTGGCGCCGATATTTCTGGCCGTGACGCGCAACATGAACCGCGCCGAGCGCAAGCAGGTCTCGATCCGCGCCAGTGTGATCGGCTTTGCCTTGCTGGCTCTTTTCGCGGTGGCGGGCGCAGCGATCCTGTCCGTGTTCGGCATCACGTTGGCTGCCTTCCGCGTCGCGGGCGGCTTTCTCCTGTTTTTCATCGCCTTCGAGATGGTTTTCGAGAAGCGGAACGACCGCAAGGAGAAAATCTCCGATGTCGCCATCACCCGCGATCATATTCACAATATCGCAGCGTTCCCTCTGGCCATTCCCCTGATCGCCGGCCCCGGCGCCATTTCCGCCACCGTGCTTTTGTCCGGTTCCTTTCAGGGATTCGTCGCTCAGGCGGCGCTGGTCGGCATCATCTTCATATGCCTGGCCGCCACCTATCTGGTGTTTCTGCTTGCCGAACGCATCGACCGCATTCTGGGTGAAACCGGCCGCTCCATTCTCACCCGTCTGCTGGGCGTGATCCTCGCGGCGCTGGCCGTGCAGTTTGTCGCGGATGGCGTGAAGGCGCTCATCGCCGGCTGATACCAGGTTCCAGCAGACATGAGTTTATCGGCAAGATCGAAGCGAATTCTTAACCCTCATTAGGGAGTTTCTCCTGAAATCAGAACATCAGGAGAAACGATATGAGCAGGATTTTGATCATCTCTCTGGCCGCTCTGTCGCTATCCGCCTGCGGTTCCTCGCAGGCGATGAGAACGGCCAGCGGCGCAGCTATCGGAGCCGGCTCCGGCGCGCTTGCCGGCGCCGCAGTCGGTGGAACCGGCGGGGCGGTGGTCGGCGGCCTTGGCGGCGCGGCGCTCGGAGCCGTGATCGGCGCCAATCAGTAAGGGCCAATCAGGTCCGAAAACCAGGACGGGCGATCGAGGTGAAAAATGCCGCCCCGCCGGTGAAACGGGACGGCGTCGACTTTTACGAAACCATCAGTCCTTGGCTGCGAGATTCGTTCCCAGGGTATCCTTGACGAACAACAGACCGACGATCAGCGACATCGCTGCAATCGCCACCGGATACCAAAGACCGAAGTAGATATCGCCCTTATAGGCGCTGAGGGCGAACACAGTGGCCGGGAGCAGCCCACCGAACCAGCCGTTGCCGATATGGTAGGGCAGCGACATGCCGGTGTAGCGGATGCGGGTCGGGAACATTTCGACCAGGATCGCTGCAATCGGCCCGTACACCATCGTCACGTAGATGACGAGGATGAACAGGATGCCGATGGTCAGCGGCCAGTTCACCTTGTCCGGATCGGCATACATGGCGAACGCACCGGAGTTCGGTATGCTGTAGGCCGTCACCTCGGTGGCGCCAGCCACCTCTTCCGCAGTGACCACCTTGTCGGCTATGGCCTGGTCGACCGGAATCGTCTTCGTCTGTCCCGCGCGGATGGCCGCGGCGTCGAGATTCAGTTCCGGATTGGCCGCAACGAAGGCGTCAAGCTTCTGGTCGGGGATCACGCTTGTGGCGCGCCGCATCGGATAGCCGCCATCCACGAGGGCGATGTTGACGCCCTTGGCGAAAGCGGTTTCCTGAGCCTTGGCGTCGTCACCGGCTGCGATGGCGTCGTAGGATTGGACCGTCTCGTCGCCGATGGTGACTGTGGCCGGGGCGCCCGGCGCGGCGTTCATCACGACGTCATATGGCACGGAGTTGCGAGTCAGAAACGATGTGGCGATATCGCAGGACGTGGTGAACTTCGCGGTGCCGACCGGGTTGAACTGGAACTTGCAGTCTCCGGGAGCTGCGGTCACCGTTGCGCGAACGTTCTGCTGCGCCGCGGCAAGCGTGGGATTGGCGGCCCAGGTCAGCGCCTTGAACAGCGGGAACGTGGTGAGAATGGCAAGCACAAAGCCGGCCATAATGATCGGCTTGCGGCCGATCTTGTCCGACAGCCATCCGAACACAACGAAGAAGATCGAGCCCACGGCAAGCGCGGTGGCGATCATGATGTTGACCGACCAGGCGTCGACCTTGAGCACGTTGGTGAGGAAGAACAGCGCATAGAACTGGCCATTATACCAAACCACGGCCTGGCCGGCAGTGAGGCCGAGTAGCGCCAGAAGCGCGATCTTAGCATTCTTCCACTGGCCGAAAGCCTCGGAAAGCGGCGCCTTGGAGGTCTTTCCCTCCGCCTTCATTTTCTTGAAGGTTGGCGATTCCGAGAGAGAAAGACGAATCCAGATCGATACAGCGAGCAGCAGGAACGATACGATAAACGGAATGCGCCAGCCCCACGCAGCGTAATCCTGCGGGCTGAGCGACGCCTGCACGAGCAGGATGACGATCAGCGACAGGAAAAGACCGAGCGTCGCCGTGGTCTGGATCCACGATGTATAGAAACCGCGACGGTCATCGGGTGCGTGCTCCGCAACGTAGGTCGCAGCCCCTCCATATTCGCCGCCGAGCGCCAGTCCCTGCAGCATGCGCAGGAAGATCAGGATGATCGGCGCGGCGATGCCCCAGCTTGCATAACCGGGCAAGATACCGACGAGGAAGGTCGACAGGCCCATGATGATCATGGTGACGAGGAAGGTGTATTTACGGCCGACCAGATCGCCTAGCCGGCCGAACACCAGCGCGCCGAACGGCCTGACCAGGAAGCCGGCTGCGAAGGCGAGAAGCGCGAAGATGTTGCGCGTCGCTTCCGGAATCGCCGAACTGAAGAACGTCGAGCCTATGAACGCGGCCAGTGAACCATACAGATAGAAATCGTACCATTCGAACACGGTGCCAAGCGACGAGGCGAAGATGACTTTCTTCTCCTCCCGCGTCATGCCACGGCTTGAACCGCCGGCTGTGGATGCCATCGCCATTGGGGATCTCCTCCATTTTGCGGCCTTCGGGACAACCCTCCTGTCGTCGTCGAAGGCGAATGGACGCGGACTCAAAAAGTGAGCGCCATCGCACAAAAAGTGACAGAAACCCGCAAAAAGCGGCACCAATCCTTTGGAATTATGACTTTGGTCTAATAAAGCGAGCTCGAATGAGCTCTGCCCCGCTCCGTGTTCAGAGCGCTTGCAGCAGGTTCACCGCCGCTCTGAAATCCCGGTGGCGCTGCGAACGGCGGGCCACGGCCTCGGCGTCCTGCCCCCAATGTTCGATCTGCCAATCCTCATCGACATGGGCGGCCAGCCATGCTTCATCCGCGTCAAGTTCATGCGCCTCGACCGCCAGCGCCAGCAAGGCCGATCCGGTAAGCGAGGTCATGACGTGCAGGGATGCGAGCCGGAAGGCATCGTTGCGTCGCGCCAGCCATGCCCCGAGAACGGCAATCGACTCCCGCGGCTGCTCGACATGCATGACGCCTTCGGCAAGGTTCAGGCGCGCTCCGATCGCCGACTGCGCCCAGTCCAGAATCTTGTCCCAATGCGTATTCTGGCGCTCGATGAGGCCCTGTGGTCCATCGGCGCGGTAGCACAGCATATCCGACGCGGCGAAGCGCAGAATGTCCTCCAAAACGGCTTGCGGATCGCTGGCCACCCCATCGATCGCCGTGTTGGCCAATCGCAGGGCCGGCATCGTCACGGGGTCGATGACCTCCACCTGAGCCTCGAACTCGTCGACGATCAGCTTGGCCGCCGCCTCTGTGGGAAGTGAAAGCAGATTCCTGCCGGGCGTGCGTACAGGCTTGCCATCAAGCCGCACAGCGAAACGATCTGCATCCTGCGCGACGCCGGCCTGCCTGTAGAAGCGTTTCGGCAAAGGCGTGCGCATCTGGATCTGCGCGCGGCGGACCGGATCGGGGTCCGAAAGATGTGCGCCTTCCTCGATGTCTTTCAGCATATCGCGCATATCGATCTCCCTGTCTTCACCCGATGGCCATGACGTACGTCGTTTCGCGCCGCGTTCATCTGCAGAAGATAAATCTCAGGCGTCATCCTCGGCGCTCTGTTCGTCGAAGCCCAGCAGGTTCCAACTCTGACGCATATGTGGCGGCATGGGCGCGGTCACGTCGATCCTGCCGCCATCGGGATGCGGAATGACGATGCGGCGCGCAAGCAGATGCAGCCGGTTCTGCATGCCGCCCGGAAAGTCCCAGTTGGTGTCGGCCTCGAAATATTTCGGGTCGCCGATGATCGGGCAGCCTATGTGAGCGGCATGAACGCGAAGCTGGTGCGTGCGCCCCGTATATGGCTCCATCTCCAGCCAGGACAAAGACTGCGCCGCCTGTTCGACAACGCGGTAGAACGAGACGGCGTGATCCGCGCTCTTCTCGCCGTGCCTGGCGACCCGCATGCGGTCGCCGTCCGGCGTCTGCTCCTTGACGAGCCAGGTGGAAATCTTGTCCTCGCGCTTGGGCGGAACGCCCTTCACCAGCGCCCAGTAGGTCTTTTTTGTTTCGCGGGCGCGGAACGATTCCGACAGCTTCATCGCCGCCAGCCGGCTGCGCGCCACAACGAGAACGCCCGACGTATCCCGGTCGAGCCGGTGAACGAGACGCGGTTTCTCACCCTTCTTGTTGCGCAAGGCCTCCAGCATGTCGTCGACGTTGCGGGTCACGCCCGAGCCGCCCTGCACCGCCAGTCCCGCCGGCTTGTTGAAGACGTAGACCTTCGGGTCTTCGTGCAGCAGCATGCGCGCGAGCACATCGCCATCGTCCTGATTGCGGATCGAATAGCCGGTCATCTGGTCGCCGGCTTTTCGGTCCACGTCGAGCGGTGGAATGCGGATGACATGGCCGGGCTCGACCCGCGTATCGGCCTTGGCGCGTCCGCCATTGACCCTGACCTGCCCAGACCGCAGCAGCTTTTGCAGATGGCCGAAGCCGAGGCCCGGATAGTGAGCCTTGAACCAGCGGTCGAGCCGCATGCCGGCTTCGCCGGTCTCAACCGTTATCTGTTCTACGCCTGCCATGAGCCTGTCCATTGATCCCGACCGGGAGATAGCACCAAGCGCCCGCCATTGCGAGCCGGGTTACGGTCGGAAAAGATTGTAAAGTCAGCCGCGGTCCTTGCGCAGCTTCGCCCAATATTCAAGACGCTTTCGGATTTCGCGCTCGAAACCACGTTCTGGCGGATCATAGAACGTGCGCCGCCCCATCTTCTCCGGGAAATAATCCTGTCCGGAAAAAGCGTCCGGCTCGTCGTGATCGTAGCGATAACCAGCGCCGTAGCTTTCCTCTTTCATCAGCTTCGTTGGCGCATTGAGGATGTGCTTGGGGGGCAGCAGCGAGCCGTGTTCCTTCGCCGCGCGCATGGAAGCCTTGAAAGCGGTGTAGACCGCATTCGATTTCGGCGCTGTCGCGAGATAGACGCAGGCCTGCGCGAACGCCAGTTCGCCTTCCGGCGAACCGAGATAGTCGTAGGCGTCCTTGGCCGCGTTGGTGATGACGAGCGCCTGCGGATCGGCAAGACCTATGTCTTCCACGGCCATGCGCACCAGCCGTCGCCCGATATAAAGGGGGTCCTCGCCCGCATCGAACATGCGCGAAAGATAATAGAGCGCGGCATCGGGGTCGGAACCGCGCACCGACTTGTGCAGAGCCGAAATCAGATTGTAATGGCCGTCCTGACCCTTGTCATAGATCGGCGCACGCCGCTGCACTACGGCGAGCAGACCCTCGGCGTCGAACACCTCTCCCGGCCCGGCCGCGCGCCATATCTCTTCGGAAAGAGTGAGAGATGCACGACCGTCACCATCGGCCATGTGAACCAGCGCATCGCGGGCGCCATCGTCAAGCGGCAGAGGCTTGCCTTCGGCCTGTTCGGCGCGGGCCAGAAGCTTGGCGATGCTGTCTTCATCGAGCGAATGAAAGGTGAGCACGCGCGCGCGGGAAAGCAGCGCCGCATTCAGTTCGAAAGACGGATTTTCGGTCGTGGCGCCGACGAGAATGACCGTGCCATCCTCCATCACCGGCAGGAAACTGTCCTGCTGGGCGCGATTGAAACGATGGATCTCATCCACGAACAGCAAGGTCTGGCGGCCATTGGCGCGGCGCAGGCGGGCGGTCTCGAACACTTTCTTGAGATCCGCGACGCCGGTGAAAATGGCCGAGATCTGCTCGAAGGCGAGGCTCGTTTCGCCCGCGAGCAAACGGGCGACGGTGGTCTTGCCGGTTCCTGGCGGCCCCCAGAAGATCATCGAGCCCAGCGAACCGGAGCGGATCATGCGCGTCAACGCCCCGTCAGGTCCGGTCAGATGCTCCTGTCCGACAACCTCGGAAAGGCTTTTCGGCCGAAGCCGGTCGGCCAGGGGTTGCCCCACTGGCGCTGCTTCCTGCTTGCCCGAACTGAAAAGGTCCGCCATGTCCGCGATCTCAGTAGCGCAGCACCTGACGCATCAGCTGGCCATCGCGCTCTATGGTGAAACGCCACCAGCGCGCGTTCTGCTGCGACGCGTCAGACAGTTTGCGGGCGCTGTCGATGGTCTGGCCATTCACCTCGCGCACGATGTCGCCCGGACGCAAACCGAAGCCGCCGGCAGGCGAATTGCGGTCCACCTCCACCACAGCGACACCCTTGGTGTCGGCGCTCATGCCAAGGCGCTGGGCCAGACGCGGTGACAGATCGGCCACTTTCGCACCGGCGAAGGGGCTGCGTCCGCGCAGTTGCATCTGCGTGACGGAAGCGCCTTCCGGCGCGCGCGTGAGGGCGATGTCGACCTTCTTTTCCTCGCCCTTGCTGAGTACGCCAAGCTCGGCCTGCGTGCCGATCGGCTGCGTCGCCAGGCGGTATCCGAGAGCGTCCACCCCCTCGATACGTGCGCCATTGAAGGTCAGCACCACATCACCCGGTTTCAATCCGGCCTGTTCGGACGGACCGTCCGTCTCGACCGCCGAAACCAGCGCGCCATATGGCGTTTCCATGCCGAGCGACTCTGCAATCTGCGGCGTGATCACATCGAAGGTCGCGCCGATATAGGGCCGTTCGAAGAAATCGCGCCCGGCCTTCGCGGCCTCCACGAAAGCGCGCACCATATTGGAGGGGATGGCGAAGCCGATACCGATCGAGCCGCCGCTGCGGCTGTAGATCGCCGTGTTGATGCCTACAAGCTGGCCACCCATGTTGATCAGCCCGCCGCCGGAATTGCCGGGATTGATGGCGGCATCCGTCTGGATGAAGAAGCCGGAGTCGGAAATGCCGATATGGCTGCGCGCCAGCGCCGAGACGATGCCGGACGTGGTCGTCTGGCCGACGCCGAATGGATTGCCGATGGCTAGAACCAGATCGCCTACCTGCAATGCATCGGAATCACCGATGCCGATTGTCGGGAACGGTTTGTCGGATTCGATCCTGAGCACCGCAAGGTCGAGCGACTCGTCCTTGAGCAGGACCTTGCTGGCGAATTCACGACCGTCGGACATGGCCACCTTGACCTCATCCGCATCCTTGATGACGTGGAAATTCGTGACGATGAACCCGGCTTCATCGACCAGAACGCCGGACCCGAGGGAAGACTGCGAGCGCGGCATCGAGCGACCGAAGAACTGCTCGAAGAACGGATCGCCATCGAAAGGCGAGCGCACGCGCGCAGTTTGCGACGCATAGACATTGACCACGGCAGGAGCAGTCTGTTTGACCAGAGGCGCATAGGAAAGCTGCATTTCGTCGCGGCCGAAGGGCACCCGCCGATCAGGGCCGGCAGTCGTATCCTCGCCCCCTGCCCCCTGGAGCAGATCGGTCAACACCTCGGACAAGCCGGGCGACTCCTTCTTCTCCTGGGAAATCGCCAGCGACGCAAAGGGCGTGGCGAGAAGCAGCGACAGGGCGCCAACAATGGCGATGGTGAAGCGCTTGGCAGCCATGAACGAATCCTCCGGGCATAGTCGCCGCGTATTGTCGTGACGATTGTGCAAAATGAAAGGCTTGCTAAGCCTGATTTTTCGGCCGCTTCAAGGCGCTGAAACAGATTTCATGAATGCCAGCATCGCTCGACCGTCTTTCGGCTGGTCCTTTGCGCCGGCCAGGCGGCAGCACACGAAAATGTGGTCAACCCTGTTCCTCATGGCGGTCGAAACCATGCCGCTTGAACGTTATATAGTCGGGGTTGCAACAACGACAACGCCAACAAGGCGACCGCCATGTCTACCTACCGCCCTCCTTCGATTCCGACAGCAGAAATTACGCCTGAATCCGTCTTTCTCAACCGGCGGCATTTTCTTGCCGCCGCCGCCGGGTTGCTTGCTTTCAGTGCATCTTCACAGTCCAGTGCGCGACAGCTCGAAGCCACGGCCAGCCCGTTTTCCACCGATGAGAAGCTGACGCCCGAAGGCGATGTGACCGCCTATAACAATTTCTACGAATTCGGCCTCGGCAAGGGCGATCCAAAGGCCAAATCGGGCAATTTCCGGCCTACGCCCTGGACCGTCAGGGTCGATGGGCTGGTTTCAAAGCCACGCGAATTCGGGCTGGAAGAGCTTCTCGCATTTGAGATGGAGGAACGAATCTACCGGATGCGCTGCGTCGAGGCGTGGTCGATGGTGATCCCCTGGGCGGGTTTCCCGCTGGCTGCCCTGCTCGACAAGGTCGAACCGCTTGGCTCTGCGAAATATGTGGCGTTCGAAACGGTCGTGCGACCGGACGAGATGCCGGGCCAGAGCGGCTTCTTCCAATCGCTTGACTGGCCCTATGTCGAAGGCCTGCGACTGGACGAGGCGCGCCATCCGCTTACAATTCTGGCGCTCGGCCTCTACGGCAAGACACTACCCAACCAGAACGGCGCACCGGTACGGCTCGTTGTGCCATGGAAATATGGCTTCAAGGGCGTCAAGTCGATCGTACGCATCACACTCGTCGAAAAGCAGCCGCCGGCCACCTGGAACCTGACGGCCCCCAACGAATATGGCTTCTACGCCAACGTCAACCCGAAGGTCGACCATCCACGCTGGAGCCAGGCCAGCGAAACACGGATCGGCGAAGGTGGGTTCTTCGGCGCGAACCGGCGGCCGACCCTGCCTTTCAACGGCTATGAGGAGGAAGTTTCCGGCCTCTATGCCGGCATGGACCTGAAGGCCAACTTCTGATGGCCCAACTTCCGGCGTTGTCGCCGCGCTTGCGCAAAGCCTCGATCTGGATGCTCTATCTCGCCGGCCTCATACCCGCTGCATGGGGTTTCTGGCTTGGAGCCACCGGGCGGTTGCCCGGCAACCCGGTCAAGGAGTTCGAGCATCTTCTCGGCCTGTGGGCGCTGCGCTTCCTGATCGCGACGCTCGCTGTCACTCCGCTGCGCGACCTCTTCGGCGTCAATGCCCTTCGGTATCGGCGCGCATTGGGGCTGCTCGCCTTCTGGTATGTGCTGATGCACTTCACAGCCTATATGGTGCTCGACCAGTATCTGAATTTCGCAGCCATCGTCGAAGACATCGCCCGCCGTCCCTTCATCACTATCGGAATGGCCGGATTCGCCATGCTCATTCCGCTGGCGCTGACGTCGAATAACTGGTCGATCCGCAAGCTGGGCGGACGCTGGGCGAAGCTGCACCGGCTCGTCTACATAATAGCCGCAGCCGGTGTGCTGCATTACGCCATGTCGGTGAAAGTGGTCGGACCGCAACAATGGACATACATCGCAGCAATTGCCCTGCTTCTCCTTTGGCGACCGCTGCGGCCCTACTTCAACCGCCGCAAACGGACAGCCCGCGCAAGACAGCGCGTCACCATCGAACGGATTTGAAAAAGCGAAAGGCCGGAAGATTGCTCTCCCGGCCTTTCCGATGAAACTGAACGTTTCAGCCTGCCCGCAGGATCAGGCGGCTTCGGACTCTTCCACGCCCTCGGCTTCCAGACGGGCACGGTCGGCGGCGCCCTTTGCCGAAGTATCGCGGTCCACGAACTCGATGACAGCCAGCGGCGCGTTGTCGCCACGGCGGAAACCAGCCTTCATGATGCGAAGATAGCCGCCGTTGCGGGTGGCGTAGCGCGGAGCGATGGTGTCGAACAGACGCTTGACGACGTCCTCATTGCCGATCTGCGCGATCACCTGACGGCGGGCATGCAGATCGCCGCGCTTGCCGAGGGTGACGAGCTTCTCGACGATCGGACGCAGGTCCTTCGCCTTCGGCAGGGTGGTGACGATCTGCTCATGCTCGATGAGCGAAACCGCGAGGTTGGCGAACATCGCCTTGCGGTGGCTTGCACTGCGGGAGAAACGGCGGCCTTTGAAACCGTGGCGCATGGCTCTTTTCCTTCTTTAGCTATTCAGGAGGCCACGGCCTCCGATGATTTTCCGCATGGCCGTCGGACCGAACGGGCCGGTCCTTGGCACCATGCTCTATTCACGTTCAGTATTGGTCTTCGTAACGCTTGGCGAGATCTTCGATGTTTTCCGGCGGCCAGTCCTGAACCTCCATACCGAGGTGCAGACCCATGGAAGCCAGAACTTCCTTGATCTCGTTCAGCGACTTGCGGCCAAAATTCGGAGTACGGAGCATTTCCGCCTCGGTCTTCTGGATGAGGTCGCCGATATAAACGATGTTGTCGTTCTTCAGGCAGTTGGCCGAACGGACCGACAGCTCCAGCTCGTCCACCTTCTTCAAGAGCGCCGGATTGAAGGCGAGTTCCGTCACCTGTTCGGCGGCGGCTTCCTTCTGCGGCTCCTCGAAGTTGACGAACAGCGCAAGCTGGTCCTGCAGGATACGGGCGGCGAAAGCCACCGCGTCCTCGCCCGTGACCGAACCGTCGGTCTCGATGGTCATCGTGAGCTTGTCCTTGTCGAGCTCCTCGCCGTGGCGGGTGTTCTCGACCTTGTACGAGACCTTCTTGACCGGCGAATAAAGGCTGTCGACCGGAATGAGACCGATCGGCGCGTCTTCGGCGCGGTTGCGCTCGGCAGGCACGTAGCCCTTGCCGGTGTCGACCGTGAACTCCATGCGGATCTCCGCGCCCTCGTCGAGGGTGCAGATCACGTGGTCGGGGTTCAGGATCTCGACGTCGCCCACGGTCTGGATGTCGCCGGCAAGCACCGCACCCGGCCCCTGCTTGCGAACGACCATGCGCTTGGGACCATCGCCTTCCATCTTGATGGCGATTTCCTTGATGTTGAGGACGATGTCGGTAACGTCCTCGCGAACGCCGGCGATCGACGAGAACTCGTGCAGAACGCCATCGATCTGCACAGCCGTAACAGCTGCGCCGCGAAGCGACGACAGCAGAACACGACGCAGGGCGTTGCCAAGCGTAAGGCCGAAACCGCGCTCCAGAGGCTCGGCGACGAGCGTGGTCACCGTCTTGTTCTTTGACGAGAACTCGACCTTGTTCGGCTTGATCAGTTCCTGCCAGTTTTTCTGGATCATATTGCTTTCCTTCCGTTTCCCCACCACCATCCAATCGTGGCGGGCGACCTGGAAAACCGCGAAAGCGCCCGTGGGCGCTCAAGCGGCGAGAAATGAAATGTCAGACGCGACGCTTCTTGCGCGGGCGGCAGCCATTGTGCGGGATCGGCGTAACATCACGAATCGAGGTGATGGTGAAGCCGGCGGCCTGCAGAGCGCGCAGCGCCGATTCACGACCGGAACCTGGACCGCAAACCTCGACCTCGAGGGTGCGCATGCCATGCTCCTGCGCCTTCTTGGCAGCGTCCTCGGCAGCCATCTGGGCGGCGAACGGGGTCGACTTGCGCGACCCCTTGAAACCCTGGGCGCCAGCCGACGACCAGGCAATCGCATTGCCCTGCGCGTCGGAAATGGTGATCATGGTGTTGTTGAAGGTCGAGTTGACGTGGGCGACACCCGACGAAATGTTTTTACGTTCGCGGCGACGAACGCGAGCGGCTTCCTTGGCCATGTTTTTCCTTTCAGTTGATCTCGACACCGCCGTAATGCCAGCGGCTACACCTTGGGAAACGTGCAGTTAAGCTGCAAGGCGACGTAAGAGCTGCGCCGCCCTGCCCTGCAAATTCCCAAAATTACTTCTTCTTGCCGGCGATCGCCTTTGCGGGCCCCTTGCGGGTGCGCGCATTGGTGTGCGTGCGCTGACCGCGAACCGGCAGCGAACGGCGATGGCGCAGGCCGCGATAGCAGCCAAGATCCATCAGGCGCTTGATGTTCATCGAAACTTCGCGACGCAGATCGCCCTCGACCTGATAGTCACGATCGATGGCCTCGCGGATCGCCAGCACTTCGGCGTCGGTGAGTTGGTTGACGCGACGCTCAGCCGGAATACCGACCTTGTCGACGATTTCCTGGGCAAACTTCTTGCCGATGCCGTGAATGTACTGCAGCGCGATGACCACGCGCTTGTTGGTCGGAATATTAACGCCGGCTATACGAGCCATCTTCGTTCTCCATGTGGGCCGGCCATGCCGGCGCTGTTGCATTTACCCGCGTCCGGTGGAGGCCGGCCCCTGCGGGTGTTTCTTCAAAATCCAGCAAGCACGCCAAATCGGCACGCCCACCTCACGCCTTGTGGGAATGAGGGGTCGCCATACTCCACATGACCGCCGCCGTCAAGTGAAGGTGAAAGGTTTCAGCCAACCGTCTCCGGGAGCAAGGCTTCAATCTGCGCGGTGACTTCCTCCATGGAAGCCATACCATCAACACCCTTGAGCATGCCCTTGGCATGGTAGTAGCCGATCAGCGGAGCTGTCTTCTTGTAGTATTCGCGCAGACGCTCCTCGAACACTTCCGGATTGTCGTCCTTGCGCACCGGCTGTCCAGCCGCCTTCGCTTCTTCGGCGCGCCTGACGATGCGGCCGACAAGCGCACGGTCATCGACAACCAGCTCGATCACGGCGTCCAGCCGGAGTCCGCGTTTCTTTAGCATCGCCTCAACCGAATCAGCCTGCGCCAGCGTGCGCGGATAACCATCGAGGATAAACCCCCTGGCGCAATCCGGCTGATCGATACGCTCCGCGACGATCGCATTGACGATCGCGTCGGAAACGAGTTCGCCCGCATCCATGATTGCCTTGGCCTGCTGGCCGACCGGCGTCTGCGCGGCCACGGCGGCACGCAGCATATCCCCGGTGGAAAGCTGCGGAATGCCGTATTTGCTTACAAGCTTCTGAGCCTGGGTCCCCTTGCCCGCACCCGGCGGGCCCAGCAGTATAAGCCTCATCGTCCCCTCTTTCCTCCACGCAGCTTCGACTTCTTGATCAATCCCTCGTACTGGTGCGCGATCAGATGACCCTGAATTTGCGCGACCGTATCAAGCGTCACACTGACAACGATCAGCAGCGAGGTGCCGCCGAGGTAGAATGGAACGCCCGTCGCCGCAATCAGATATTCCGGCAGAAGACAGACGGCGACCAGATAGACGGCGCCGACCACGGTGATACGGGTGAGCACGTAGTCGATATATTCCGCGGTGCGCTCGCCGGGGCGATAGCCAGGGATGAAGCCGGAATGCTTCTTGAGCTGGTCTGCGGTATCCTTGGGATTGAACACGATAGCCGTGTAGAAGAAGGCGAAGAACACGATCATCGCGCCGTACAGGAACATGTAGATCGGCTGACCGTGCCCCAGCGCCGTCAAGATGCTTGACGCCCAGGACGGCAGGTTCTGCGTGTTCGAAAAGCCTGCGAGCGTAGCCGGCAGCAACAGCAGCGACGACGCGAAGATTGGCGGAATGACGCCGGCCGTGTTGAGTTTCAGCGGCAGGTGCGAGGTGTCGCCCTGGAACATCCGGTTGCCGACCTGACGCTTCGGGTACTGGATCAGCAGCCGGCGCTGCGCGCGCTCGACGAAAACGATGATCGCAATAACCACGACGGCCAGCACCATGATGGCGAGCACGAGGCCCGTAGACAGCGCCCCCGTACGGCTCAGTTCCAGCGTCCCGCTGATGGCGGCAGGCATGCCGGCGACAATACCGGCGAAGATGATCAGAGAGATACCGTTGCCGATGCCGCGCGCGGTGATCTGCTCACCCAGCCACATCAGGAACATGGTGCCGCCAGTCAGCGTGATGACCGTGGAAATCTGGAAGAACAAGCCCGGATTCGTCACGATGTTGTTGCCGCCCTGCAAGCCCACGGCGATGCCGTATGACTGGACCAGAGCAAGCAGCACCGTGCCGTAGCGGGTGTACTGGTTGATGATCTTGCGCCCCTGCTCGCCTTCCTTCTTCAGGGCTTCGAGCGTGGGGATGACCGACGTCATCAACTGCATGATGATCGAGGCGGAAATGTAAGGCATGATGCCCAGCGCAAAGATCGCCATGCGCTCGACCGCACCGCCGGCGAACATGTTGAACATGCCCAGAACGCCGCCGCTCTGCTGCTGGAAAGCCTGCGCAAAAGCGTCGGGATTGATTCCCGGCAGGGGAATATAGGTGCCAAGTCGATACACAAAGAGCGCACCGAGCGTGAACCAGATGCGCTTCTTGAGATCCTCGGCCTTGGCAAAGGCCGCAAAATTGAGATTGGACGCCAGTTGTTCAGCAGCCGAAGCCATGCAAATTTCTCCGCTGGACGACGCGGGGGCCCGCTTCGGGCGGCGCGTATCACCGAAGACCCGAGATAGGCCCGGCGCGGCCAAGATGCAAGCGGCCGCATTGACGCGGCCGCTCCATAAATCCGGTATTATTCCGCCGAAGCGACTTCCGGCAGCTTGATCGAGCCGCCAGCCTTTTCAATCTTCTCGATCGCGGCCTTGGAAGCGCCGGCAACGTCGAAGGAAACCTTCGCCTTCAGTTCGCCGTCGGACAGGATGCGCACGCCGTCCTTGACGCGACGCACCACGCCGGCCTTGACCAGAGCCTCAGCAGTCACGGCCTCCTTGGCGTCGAGCTTGCCGGCGTCGATAGCGGTCTGGATGCGGGCCAGCGACACGGCGTTGTAGCTCTTGGCGAAGATGTTCTTGAAGCCGCGCTTGGGCAGACGCCGATAAATCGGCATCTGGCCGCCTTCGAAGCCATTGAGGGCGACGCCGGAACGCGAGGTCTGACCCTTCACGCCGCGGCCACCGGTCTTGCCCAGACCCGAGCCGATACCACGGCCCACGCGCTTCTTCGAGGGCGTTGCGCCTTCGTTATCACGCAGTTCGTTGAGTTTCATGTCCAGTCTCCTGCGCTGTCGCTCAGCCCTCGTCCACAATGCGGACGAGATGCGAGACGGAAGCGATCATGCCGCGCACGGAAGGCGTGTCTTCCAGAGTACGCTGCTTGTGCATCTTGTTGAGGCCGAGGCCGACCAGCGTTGCGCGCTGTTCCTTCGGGCGGCGGATCGGCGAGCCGATCTGCTCAACAGTGACGGTCTTGGTAGCTTTCTTTGCCATGATCATGGTCCCTCGTCAGCGCCGACTATTCCTCGGCGGCCACGGCGGTGCCGCGACGAGCCTGGAGGGTCGAATACTTGATGCCACGAGCGGCGGCTACGTCCTTCGGATGCATCTGCCTCTTGAGCGCATCGAAGGTGGCGCGAATCATGTTGTAGGGGTTCGACGAGCCCATCGACTTGGCGACGACGTCGTGCATGCCGAGCGTTTCGAACACGGCGCGCATCGGACCGCCGGCGATGATACCGGTACCCTGCTTGGCGGTGCGCAGCAGAACGCGACCAGCTCCGTGACGGCCTTCCACGTCGTGATGCAGCGTGCGGCCCGAACGCAACGGCACGAAGATCATGTCGCGCTTGGCGGACTCGGTGGCCTTGCGGATCGCTTCCGGCACTTCGCGCGCCTTGCCATGACCGAAGCCGACGCGGCCCTTCTGATCGCCGACGACGACGAGAGCAGCGAAGCCGAAGCGACGGCCGCCCTTCACCACCTTGGCGACGCGATTGATATGAACGAGCTTGTCGACAATGCCGTCGTCGCGCTCTTCGCGGTCACGATTGCGATCGCGGCCGCCTTCCCTACGTTCCTGTGCCATATCCTGATCCTTATTCTTTTCCGGAAGCACGGATTGATGAATGCCGGCAGCCCGCTTTGGGGATGCCGGCGGCGAAAATCACGTCTCCTGTGAACGATCCGAACGAAAAAGTCAGCAACTTTTTGTCGCCGACTTTCCGAAACCGTTCCTAGAAGCTCAGACCACCTTCACGGGCGGCTTCGGCCAGCGCCTTGATCCGGCCGTGATAGATATAGGCGCCGCGGTCGAACACCACTTCCTTTACGCCGGCCTTGACAGCGCGTTCGGCGATCAGCTTGCCGACTTCAGCTGCGGCGGCCGCGTCGGCTCCGGTCTTCTTCGAAGCCTTGAACTCCTTTTCAAGAGTCGACGCGGCGGCCAGCGTGCGGCCCTGCGCGTCATCGATCACCTGAACATAAATGTTCTTGGAGGTGCGGTGAACCGAAAGGCGCGGACGACCGTTGGCGACAGCCTTGAGCTGACGACGGACGCGCGCGGCGCGGCGCTGGGTGGTTTCCTTATTGGCCATATGCAGTTCCTGCCTTGAAAAACGGGAGTCGCCATATGCGGTAGACCGGAATGTCTCCCGCGGCTTCTTCCCGTGGCGTTGACGTTCTTACTTCTTCTTGCCTTCCTTGCGGAAGACCTTTTCGCCCGCATAACGCACGCCCTTGCCCTTATAGGGCTCCGGCTGGCGGTATTCGCGGATTTCGGCGGCCACCTGGCCGACCTTCTGCTTGTCGATGCCCGTCACACTGATCTCGGTGGGCTTCGGGCAGGCAAGGGTGATGCCTTCCGGAGCCTCATAGACCACCTCGTGGGAGAAACCCAGCGAAAGCTGGATGTTCTTGCCCTGCATCGCGGCGCGGTAACCGACGCCCTGGATTTCCAGCTTGCGTTCGAAACCATCCTTGACGCCGATCAGGATGTTCTCGATCTGCGAGCGGGACATGCCCCACTTCGAGCGTGCATCCTTGGACTCGTCGCGCGGCTCGACGCTGATCTCGCCATTGTCCAGCTTGATCAGAACCTCGTCATTGACGACGAACTTAAGTTCGCCCTTGGGGCCTTTCGCCGTGACGGTCTGGCCGTCTACGGTGGCGGTCACGCCCTGCGGAACGGCCAACGGCCTTTTACCAATACGAGACATGGTGTTGTCCTCGTCACTCTTCTTGTTTCAGGTCCTGCCGGGAGATTGTCGAGAACCTCACCGGCAATTCCTATCAGGAACGGTTACCGGATCAGAAAACCTGGCAGAGAACTTCTCCGCCGACATTCTGCTCACGAGCCTCATGGTCAGCCATAACGCCCTTCGGGGTGGAAAGAATGGCGATGCCGAGACCATTGGCAACCTGCGGGATCGACCTGGCCGAAACATACACGCGGCGGCCGGGCTTCGAAACGCGGGAAATCTCGCGTACCACAGGGGCGCCGTCGAAATATTTCAGCTCGATCTCGATCTCGGACTTGCCGTTATCGAAATCGGTCTGGCTGTAGTCGCGGATGTAACCTTCAGACTTCAGCACGTCGAGGACGCGGGCGCGCAAACGGGAAGCCGGCGTGGAAACGCTGCTCTTCTTGCGGCCGTAGGCGTTGCGAATACGGGTCAGCATATCGCCGAGAGGATCGCTCAGGGACATCTCGTCTACTCCTTACCAGCTCGACTTGACCAGGCCCGGGATCTTGCCCGTGTTACCCAGATCGCGCAGCGCGACACGCGAAAGCTTAAGCTTGCGATAGAAGGCGCGCGGCCTGCCGGTGACTTCGCAGCGGTTGCGGATACGGACCTTCGCCGAATTGCGCGGCAGGGCCGACAGCTTGAGCTGGGCGCGAAAGCGCTCCTCAAGCGGCAGCGACTGATCCATAACGATGTCCTTAAGCGCCTTGCGCTTCGCGGCGTACTGCTGGACAAGCTGGCGGCGCCGGTTATTCTTCTCGACTGAGCTGGTCTTTGCCATTTCAGATTTTCCTTTGCTCGCTGCCGTTACTGGCGGAAGGGGAAGTTGAAAGCCTTGAGCAGCGCCCGGGCTTCGTCGTCCGTCTTCGCAGTCGTACAAACGATGATGTCCATGCCCCACATCTGATCAACCTTGTCGTAATTGATCTCGGGGAACACGATGTGCTCCTTGAGGCCCATGGCGAAGTTGCCACGACCGTCAAAGCTCTTTGCGTTGAGGCCCCGGAAGTCGCGAACGCGCGGCAGCGCGATGTTCACGAGACGGTCCAGGAACTCATACATCTTCTCGTTGCGCAGGGTCACCTTCGCACCGATCGGCATCTGCTCGCGAACCTTGAAGCCGGCGATCGACTTGCGCGCGCGGGTGACGACAGCCTTCTGGCCGGTGATCAGCGCGAGGTCCTCGGCTGCGACGGACGGCTTCTTGGAATCCGCGGTCGCTTCGCCAACACCCATGTTCAACACGATCTTCTCGATACGCGGAACCTGCATTTCGTTGGAGTAGTTGAACTGCTCCAGCAGCGCCTTGCGAATGGTCTCGTTATAGACCTTCTTCAGGCGCGGCGTGTTCTTGGCTTCTGCCTGTGCTGCCTTAGCCATTGATCGTTTCTCCCGAGCGCTTGGCGAAGCGCACTTTCTTGCCGTCCTGCTCGACGCGAATGCCGACACGGGTCGGCTTTCCATCCTTGGGATCGGCCAGCGCGAGATTCGACAGGTGAATCGGCGCTTCCTTGGTGATGATGCCGCCTTCCTGAGACTGGCTCTGCCTCTGGTGACGGCGGATGAGGTTCACGCCACCCACGATGGCGGTGTCTTCCTTCGGCTGCACGGAGAGGACCTCGCCGGAGCGGCCCTTGTCCTTGCCGGCCAGAACGACAACCTTGTCGCCTTTACGGATTTTCTGCATGGTTGCGGCTCCTTACAGCACTTCAGGCGCGAGCGAAATGATCTTCATGTGGTTCTTCGCGCGAAGCTCGCGCGGAACCGGTCCGAAGATACGCGTGCCTACCGGCTCTTTCTTATTGTCGACCAGAACCGCTGCGTTCTTGTCGAACCGAATCACGCTGCCGTCGGGACGGCGGATGTCCTTGGCCGTGCGAACCACGACCGCCTTCATCACATCGCCCTTCTTGACGCGCCCGCGCGGAATGGCTTCCTTGATCGACACCACAATGATGTCGCCAACAGAGGCGTATTTCCGCTTCGAGCCGCCCAGCACCTTGATGCACATGACACGACGGGCGCCGGAATTATCCGCCACGTCGAGGTTTGTTTGCATCTGAATCATGACTGGCCGCCTTTTTCTTCTCTATTGGGAGAGGCCCTGCCCTCCCCGGTCTGTCCAAAAATTCGCTAAACGCCCAATCAAGCCTGGTCCTGGGCCACGACGACCCAGCGCTTGTCTTTCGAGATCGGCGCCGATTCCTGGATCAGGACATTGTCGCCAACCTTGTGGGTGTTGTTCTCATCATGCGCCTTGTACTTCTTCGACATGCGCACGACCTTCTTCATCACCGGATGGGTGAAGCGGCGCTCCACCTTCACGACGACGGTCTTGTCGTTCTTGTCGCTGACGACGACGCCCTGCAGAATACGCTTCGGCATGGTTTTTTTCCTTATGCCTTCTTGGCCGCGGCTTTTTCCGCAGCAATGGTCTTGATGCGCGCGATGTCCTTGCGGACCTGCTTGACGCGGGCGGTCTTCTCAAGCTGGCCGGTGGCCTTCTGGAAGCGCAGGTTGAACTGCTCCTTCTTCAGGGAAACCAGTTCGTCAGAGAGCTGATCCTGCGTCTTCGAGCGGATATCTGAAGCTTTCATCTCTGCTCTTCCTTATTCAGCGATGCGCTGCACGAAGCGCGTGCGCACCGAAAGCTTGGCGGCGCCCAGACGCAGCGCCTCACGCGCGACATCTTCCGGAACGCCGTCGATCTCGAACATGACGCGACCCGGCTTGACCCTGCAGGCCCAGTAGTCGACCGAGCCCTTGCCCTTGCCCATACGGACTTCGGTAGGCTTGCTCGTCACGGGCAGATCCGGGAAAATACGGATCCACACGCGGCCGGCGCGCTTCATTTCACGAGTGATCGCACGGCGGGCCGCCTCGATCTCACGCGCGGTGACGCGGTTTGGCTCCAGCGCCTTCAGTCCGAAACCACCGAAATTCAGATCGGTGCCGCCCTTGGCGGTGCCGTGGATACGGCCCTTGAACTGCTTGCGGAACTTTGTGCGCTTTGGCTGCAGCATCTTACTTGCTCCAAATTCTCAATTATCAGGCGTTTTCGCGACGACGGTGGCCGCCACGATCGCCGGTATTGGCCTCGCCTTCGGTCGCACGACGCTCGGACGCCATCGGGTCATGCTCAAGGATTTCGCCCTTGAACACCCAAACCTTGACGCCACAGATGCCGTAGGCGGTCTGGGCTTCGGCGGTGCCGTAGTCCACGTCGGCGCGCAGCGTATGCAGCGGAACGCGACCTTCGCGATACCACTCCATGCGCGCGATTTCAGCGCCGCCAAGACGACCGGAGCAGTTGATGCGAATGCCTTCAGCGCCAAGACGCATGGCCGACTGGACGGCGCGCTTCATGGCGCGACGGAAGGCGATGCGGCGCTCGAGCTGCTGCGCGATGGACTGCGCAACAAGCGTCGCGTCGGTTTCGGGCTTGCGCACCTCGACGATGTTGAGGTGAGTTTCCGACTGGGTCATCTCGGTCAGCTTCTTACGAAGCTTTTCGATGTCGGCGCCCTTCTTGCCGATGATCAGTCCCGGACGAGCGGCGTGAATGGTCACGCGGCACTTCTTGTGCGGGCGCTCGATCACCACCTTGGAGATGGCGGCCTGCTTGAGCTCCTTCTCCAGGTATTCACGGATCTTCAGATCTTCGTGCAGCAGCTTGCCGTACTCTCCGGTGTTCGCGTACCAGCGCGAATCCCAGGTGCGGTTGATGCCGAGGCGGAGACCGATGGGATTGATTTTCTGGCCCATTATGCGGCCTCCCCTTTCTCTTCCACTTCACGAACGACGATCGTGAGGTGCGAAAACGGCTTTTCGATGCGGCTGGCGCGACCACGGCCACGGGCGTGAAAACGCTTCATGACGATCGACTTGCCGACATAGGCTTCCGCGACAACCAGCGAATCAACGTCGAGATCGTGGTTGTTCTCTGCGTTTGCGATCGCCGATTCCAGTGTTTTCTTCACGGTTTCGGAAATACGCTTGCGCGAGAATTCCAGATCGTTGAGCGCACTCTGAACTTTCTTGCCACGGATGAGCGCGGCAACCAGATTGAGCTTCTGCGGGCTGACGCGGATCGTGCGCAGAACGGCACGCGCCTCGTTGTCAGCAAGCCTGCGCGGAGCTTTGGCCTTGCCCATCGTTACTTCCTCTTCGCCTTCTTGTCCGCTCCGTGACCGTAGTAGGTACGGGTCGGGGCAAATTCACCGAACTTATGGCCGACCATGTCTTCGTTTATCGAAACGGGAACATGCTTCTGGCCATTGTAAACACCGAAGGTGAGGCCGACGAACTGCGGCAGGATGGTGGAGCGACGGCTCCACATCTTGATCACCTCATTGCGACCGCCTTCACGAACCTTGTCTGCCTTCTTCAGAAGGTAGCCGTCGATGAAGGGGCCTTTCCAAACAGAACGAGTCACAGGGCTTACCTCTTATTAGCTCTTGCGCTGATGACGCGAGCGCACGATGAACTTATCGGTCGCCTTGTTGGACCGCGTCTTCTTGCCCTTCGTGGGCTTGCCCCACGGGGTCACCGGATGGCGACCGCCGGAAGTGCGGCCCTCACCACCGCCGTGCGGATGGTCGACAGGGTTCATCGTAACACCGCGGTTGTGAGGGCGCTTGCCTCTCCAGCGCGTGCGGCCGGCCTTGCCGTCCTTGATATTGGCGTGTTCCGGGTTGGAAACGGCGCCAACGGTTGCGAAGCACGAGCCATGCACGATGCGCTGCTCGCCAGAGTTCAGACGCAGGATCGCCATGCCCTGGTCGCGGCCCACGAGTTGGCCATAGGCGCCGGCCGAACGGGCGATCTGACCGCCCTTGCCCGGCTTCAGCTCAATGTTGTGCACGATGGTGCCAACCGGCATGGCCGACAGCGGCATAGCATTGCCCGGCTTCACGTCGACGGACTCGCCGGCCACAACCTTGTCGCCGGCAGCAAGACGCTGCGGAGCCAGAATGTAGTTCAGCTCGCCGTCCTCGTACTTCACCAGAGCGATGAAGGCGGTACGGTTCGGGTCGTACTCCAGCCGCTCGACCGTGCCCACGACGTCGAGCTTGCGACGCTTGAAGTCGATGAGGCGATAGGTGCGCTTGTGTCCGCCGCCGATGAAACGGGCGGTGATGCGACCGGCGTTGTTGCGGCCGCCGGACTTGCTGAGACCTTCGGTCAACCCCTTGACAGGCTTGCCCTTGTGCAGGCCCGAGCGGTCCACGATGACCAGCTGGCGCGTGCCCGGCGTGATCGGATTATAATGCTTCAATGCCATTTTCTTATCCTCGCCGCTTCGCTCACAGGCCCGTCGCGACGTCGATCGAGTGACCGTCGACCAGGGTCACGACCGCCTTCTTGACGTCGCCCTGGCGGCCAATCGTGCCGCGGAAGCGCTTGACCTTGCCCTTGCGGACAAGCGTGTTCACGGCCGACACCTTGACGCCGAACAGCGCCTCGACAGCAGCCTTGATCTCGGGCTTCGTCGCCTTCTTGGCGACGTTGAACACGACCTGGTTCTGCTCGGATGCCATGGTCGACTTTTCGGTGATCGCCGGCGAGACGATCACGTCGTAGTGACGAAGGTCGGTCATTTGAAGCGCTCCTCGAGAGCCTCGACGGCGGCCTTGGAAAGGACCAGCGTGCCGCGGCGCAGAATGTCGTAGACGTTGATGCCCTGAACCGGCAGCACGTCGATGTTCGGAATGTTGGTGGCGGCCAACTTGAAGTTGGCGTCCAGCTCCGCACCGCCAATCACCAGAGCATTGGTCAGGCCGAGCGACTTCAGGCTCGCGACCAGCGACTTGGTCTTGGCTTCTTCCAGCTTCAGCTCGTCGACGATGATGATCGACGACGTCTTGGCCTTCGCCGACAGGGCGTGCCTGAGGCCCAGAGCACGAACCTTCTTGGGAAGATCGTGCTCGTGGCTGCGAGTGACCGGGCCATGGGCCTTGCCACCGCCGCGGAACTGCGGAGCGCGCGCCGAAGAGTGACGGGCGCGGCCCGTGCCCTTCTGCTTGTACATCTTGGCGCCGGTGCGGGCGATGTCAGCGCGGCCCTTCGCCTGATGGGTGCCCTGCTGCTTCTTGGCAAGCTGCCAGCGCACGACGCGCTGCAGGATGTCCTCGCGCGGGTCAAGACCGAAAATCTCGTCGGAGAGTTCGACCTTGCCGGCATCCTTGCCGGCGAGCGTTTTGATGTTGATGTCCATTATTCCGCTCCCTCATTGGCCGGAGCTTCGTTCTTCACTGCAGCCTTGGCAGCGGCGCGGAAAGCGGCCGGCTTCGGAGCATTCTCAGGCAAAGCCGCCTTCACGGCGTCGCGAACCAGGATCCAGGCTCCCTTGGTGCCGGGAACGGCGCCACGGATCAGGATCAGGCCACGCTCGACATCGGTCGAAACGACCTCGACGTTCTGCGTCGTCACCCGGGTAGCACCCATGTGGCCAGCCATCTTCTTGCCCTTGAACACCTTGCCGGGGTCCTGGCGCTGGCCGGTCGAGCCGTGGGAGCGGTGCGACACCGAGTTACCGTGCGAGGCGCGACCGCCGCCGAAGTTGTGGCGCTTCATGACGCCCTGGAAACCCTTACCGGTCGAGGTGCCGGTCACGTCCACCTTCTGGCCGGGGACGAAGTGATCGGCGGTGATCTCGACACCGATATCAAGCAGGTTGTCGTCGGAAACGCGAAACTCGGCCAGACGGGCCTTGGGCTCCACGGAAGCGGCGGCGAAATGGCCGCGCATCGCCTTCGACGTGTTCTTGACCTTGGCAAGCCCGACGCCGAGCTGCACGGCCGTATAGCCGTTCTTCTCCTGCGTGCGCTGCGCGACGACCTGGCAGCTCTCCATGCGGAGAACCGTAACGGGGACATGCTCGCCGGCATCGTTGTAGATGCGGGTCATTCCCAGCTTCTGTGCAATTACACCTGAACGCATCGGTTCATTTTCCTTCAGAGGAGCTCCGGGTTGCCCCTGGGAGCTCATGTTTCAGCTCTCAGAGCTTGATTTCGACGTCCACACCAGCGGCCAGGTCGAGCTTCATCAGCGCGTCGACCGTCTGGGGGGTCGGGTCCACGATATCGAGAAGGCGCTTGTGGGTGCGCATCTCGAACTGCTCGCGGCTCTTCTTGTCCACATGCGGCGAACGGTTGACCGTGAACTTCTCGATACGGGTCGGCAGCGGGATCGGGCCGCGGACGTTGGCGCCGGTGCGCTTGGCCGTCGAAACGATCTCACGCGTCGAAGCATCGAGCACGCGATGGTCAAACGCTTTCAGGCGTATGCGGATATTCTGTCCGTTCATTCGTCTATTCCTTGTTCTGGCGCGGCGCGGGCGTTTCCCCGCCCGCGACAGATCGATTGTTTGTTCTTATTCGACGATTTCGGCGACGATGCCGGCGCCGACGGTGCGGCCGCCTTCGCGGATAGCGAAGCGCAGGCGCTCTTCCATGGCGATCGGCACGATCAGTTCCACGTCAACCGTGATGTTGTCGCCTGGCATCACCATCTCGGTGCCCTCCGGCAGCGTCACGATGCCCGTCACGTCCGTCGTGCGGAAGTAGAACTGCGGACGGTAGTTGGTGAAGAACGGCGTGTGACGGCCACCCTCCTCCTTCGTCAGAATGTAGGCCTCGGCCTTGAACTTCTTGTGCGGCTTCACAGAACCGGGCTTGGCCAGAACCTGGCCGCGCTCCACGCCCTCACGGTCAACGCCGCGCAGCAGCGCGCCGATGTTGTCGCCGGCCTGACCCTGGTCGAGCAGCTTGCGGAACATCTCCACACCCGTGCAGGTCGTCTTCGTCGTCGGACGGATGCCGACAATCTCAAGCTCCTCGCCAACCTTGACGATGCCGCGCTCCACGCGACCGGTCACAACCGTGCCGCGGCCCGAAATCGAGAACACGTCCTCGATCGGCATCAGGAACGGCTGGTCGATCGGACGCTCCGGCGTCGGGATGTACTCGTCAACCGCAGCCATCAGCTTGCGGATCGCGTCCTCGCCAAGCTCCTTGCTGGAATCCTCAAGCGCGGCGAGAGCCGAACCGGGGATGATCGGAATGTCGTCGCCCGGGAACTCGTAAGCCGACAGAAGCTCGCGAACCTCAAGCTCCACCAGCTCGAGAAGCTCCGGATCGTCAACCTGGTCGACCTTGTTCAGAAACACGACAATCGCCGGAACGCCAACCTGACGCGCCAGAAGAATGTGCTCGCGCGTCTGCGGCATCGGGCCGTCAGCCGCCGAAACAACCAGGATCGCGCCGTCCATCTGCGCAGCGCCCGTGATCATGTTCTTCACATAGTCCGCGTGGCCGGGGCAGTCGACATGCGCGTAGTGGCGCGCTTCCGTCTCATACTCAACATGCGACGTCGCAATCGTGATGCCGCGCGCCTTCTCCTCCGGAGCGTTGTCAATCTGGTCGTAAGCGCGGAAATCACCAAAAAACTTCGTGATCGCAGCCGTCGTCGACGTCTTGCCATGGTCAACGTGACCAATCGTGCCAATGTTCACATGAGGCTTATTGCGCTCGAATTTACCTTTTGCCATGTGAGTTCTCCATTCCTGCTTGCCCACCGGGGCGTTGAATTAAGTTACAATGCAACCCGTGTGGGATTACGCGTATTTCTTCTGCACTTCCTGCGCCACGGCGGTCGGAACCGCTTCGTAGTGGTCGAACTGCATGGTGTACTGGGCGCGGCCCTGAGACATCGAGCGGAGGGTGTCGACATACTTGAACATGTTCGCCAGCGGCACCATGGCGTTGATCACAACGGCGATGCCGCGCGCTTCCTGCCCCTGGATCTGACCGCGACGGCTGTTCAGGTCGCCGATGATGTTGCCGACATATTCTTCCGGCGTAACAACCTCGACTTTCATGACCGGCTCGAGCAGCTGCACGCCGAGCTTCGGAGCCGCTTCACGGAAGCAGGCGCGCGAGGCGATTTCGAACGCGAGAACGGACGAGTCGACATCATGGTAAGCGCCGTCGATGAGCGTCGCCTTGACGCCGATCATCGGGAAGCCGGCGAACGGGCCGGACGACATGACGCTCTCGATGCCCTTCTGCACGCCGGGGATGTATTCCTTCGGCACGGCGCCGCCGACGATCTTGGAGTCGAACTGGTAGTCCTCGCTCTCGGTGTTGGGCTCGAACACGACCTTCACGCGGGCGAACTGGCCGGTGCCGCCGGTCTGCTTCTTGTGCGTGTAGTCCTGCTCGTGCGAGCGGGTAATCGTCTCGCGATAAGCCACCTGCGGAGCGCCGACATTGGCCTCGACCTTGAACTCGCGCCTCATGCGATCGACGATGATGTCGAGATGAAGCTCGCCCATGCCGGCGATAATGGTCTGTCCGCTTTCCTCGTCGGTCTTGACGCGGAAGGACGGATCCTCGGCCGCCAGGCGATGAAGGGCAAGACCCATCTTTTCCTGGTCACCCTTGGTCTTCGGCTCGATGGCGATCTGGATGACCGGCTCGGGGAAGTCCATGCGCTCCAGGATAACAGGAGCCAGCGGGTCGCAAAGCGTGTCGCCGGTGCCGGTTTCCTTCAGGCCGGCGAGGGCAATGATGTCCCCGGCGAAAGCCTCGTCAACATCAGAGCGCGAATTGGAATGCATCTGCAGCATGCGGCCGATGCGCTCCTTCTTGCCCTTGACGGTGTTTTCAACCGACATGCCCTTGCTGATCTTGCCCGAGTAGATGCGAGCGAAGGTCAGAGAGCCGACAAAGGGATCGTTCATGATCTTGAACGCCAGCATCGAAAGCGGCTCTTCGTCGGTGGAGTGACGAACGATCTCGGCTTCCGTCTTGGCGTCAATGCCCTTGATGGCCGGAATTTCGTCCGGGGCCGGCAGAAAATCGACAACAGCGTCGAGCAGAGGCTGGACACCCTTGTTCTTGAAGGCGGTGCCGCAGAACACGGGATGGAACTTCACCTCGATGGTGCCCTTGCGGATCAGCGCGCGCAGCTCGTCAACCGACGGGATGTTGCCTTCGAGATACGCGTTCATCGCGTCGTCATCCATCTCGACGGCGGTCTCGATGAGCTTCTCGCGATATTCTTCGGCCTTCGCCTGAAGGTCCGCCGGAATGTCGACAACATCCCACTGAGCGCCAAGCGCCTCGTCATGCCAGACGAGAGCCTTCATCTCCAGCAGGTCGATGACGCCCTTGAAGTCGCTCTCAGCGCCGATCGGCAGCTGCATGGCGAGCGGGACGGCGCCGAGGCGCGACTTGATCATCTCCAGGCACCGGTAGAAGTCGGCGCCGATCTTGTCCATCTTGTTGCAGAAGATCATGCGCGGAACATGATATTTCTCGGCCTGACGCCACACGGTTTCGGTCTGCGGCTCAACGCCTGCATTGGAATCGAGCAGCGTAATAGCGCCGTCAAGCACGCGAAGCGAGCGCTCGACCTCAATGGTGAAGTCGACGTGGCCGGGGGTGTCGATGATATTGAAGCGGAGGTCCTTGCCGTCACGACCCTTCCAGGACGTGGTGGTGGCGGCGGACGTGATCGTGATGCCGCGCTCCTGCTCCTGCTCCATCCAGTCCATGGTCGAGGCGCCATCGTGCGTCTCGCCCATCTTGTGGTTCTTGCCCGTGTAATAAAGGATACGCTCGGTCGTGGTCGTCTTGCCAGCATCGATGTGAGCCATGATGCCGAAGTTACGATAGTCGTGGATGGGAAATTCGCGGGCCATGGGAGGTGCCTCTTAATCTTCTTTCGCGCTTACCAGCGGTAGTGCGCGAAGGCGCGGTTGGCTTCAGCCATCTTGTGGGTGTCTTCACGCTTCTTGACGGCGGTGCCACGGTTGTTGGCCGCATCCATCAGCTCACCCGAAAGCCGGTCGATCATGGTGGTTTCGTTGCGGTTGCGGGCAGCCGTGATCAGCCAGCGGATCGCCAGAGCCTGACGGCGCTCAGGACGAACATCGACCGGAACCTGATAGGTCGCGCCACCAACACGGCGCGAACGCACTTCCACATGCGGCGCGACATTGTCGAGCGCCTGATGGAAGACGGAGACCGGCTCCTGCTTGCTGCGGGACTGCACCTGGTCGAGCGCACCGTAGACGATGCTCTCGGCAACCGACTTCTTGCCATCATACATGACGGCGTTCATGAACTTGGTGATGACGAGATCGCCGAACTTGGGGTCCGGGTTGATCTCACGCTTAGCTGCACTGTGACGACGGGACATGCTGTTGTCTCTCTTCTCTCGCGCGGCGCATAAAAGGAAAGCGCCGAAGCCGCAAACTTACTTCGGACGCTTGGCGCCGTACTTGGAGCGACGCTGCTTGCGATTCTTCACACCCTGGGTGTCGAGCACGCCACGGATGATGTGATAGCGCACACCCGGAAGGTCCTTGACGCGGCCGCCGCGGATCATGACCACAGAGTGCTCCTGCAGGTTATGCCCCTCACCCGGGATATAGCCAATGACCTCGAAGCCGTTGGTCAGACGAATCTTCGCAACCTTGCGCAGAGCAGAGTTCGGCTTCTTCGGCGTCGTCGTATAGACGCGAGTGCAGACGCCACGCTTCTGCGGGTTCTGCTGCATGGCCGGGACTTTGTTGCGCACTGCCGGCGCCTTGCGCGGCTTGCGGATCAGCTGGTTGACGGTAGGCATTAAACCCTCTTGTCTCTCAATTCCGTGTCTCAAACCCAGTCAGGGCAGCTTCAAGAAGCGTTTCCATACGCAAATTCGGGCCACAAACCGCCTCTTGCGGTGCTGCCCGAACAAAAAGCAGAGGAAGCGTTTCCGCTTCATGCATGCCGGAAATGTCTTTTCGCTCGTAAAACGAACCCTGTTTGAGGCTAACTCCGAGGCGCGTCGCCCCGAAAAGGAAAGTCTCACATCGGCTCAGACTGGGCGGCTTCTACTCGCAAGGCCTCGTTTCGTCAACCCCGCGACGCCAGAATCTGCACCGGAACCCGGCCTTTGCGCCGTTTCCACCGCCGCTGGTAATTTTCTTTCGCGACTGGTGCTGGATTGCGCACAATGTGGTCGCCTTTTTGCTGTCTTGCAAGGCTGCTTCATGCGATCTGGCCGTCGAGAGGGGCCAGTATTCACCATCAAAGCGAGAATCATCGATGAACGACAATGAAACGCAGGACGGGGACCGCGCCGTCACGATCATCACCGGCCGCGTGTGGCGCCGCAAGGGCGGCAAGCCTGAGGGTGTGCATGTCATGCTCGTCGCGCCCGACGACGATTCCGCGGTGCGCCGGGCGCTGGAATCACTTGCAGCGGAAGGCTATGCGGAGGCCGAACTCGACCAGATCGGCGACATGCAGGGCGAGCCCGACGAAGAACCGCATCTATCGGCCTATCAGGGTGCGCTGGAGGGCGAAGTTTCCGTCGTTACTTTTGACGAGCCGGAATAAGCTAAACGCGACGTTATCTATGCGTTCCCACTATGATATGTGTCGATCAACACTTTGATCGAGCAGCGGAATGGTGTGAAAGCCGAGTATGTTTTCGGTCCGGGCTCCAAAGCGCGAGCCTTCGAATACGGACGGGCTCTCCAGGATATCCCCCGATAAGACGCGGCGTCGCCATACTTCACGCACCAGCCTGAATTGACAGGCGGATCGAAGCGGGTTCAACTTCTGTTGTCGCAGCGCAACAAATGTTCCGGGAGCACCGGAATTGTTTCGGGAGGGATACATGGACGCGTTTCTGAGTGGCCTCAAGGCTATTGTCGATACGCTTGGAGCCACAGTGCTCCTGCCTGTCGTCATCTTCATCATTGCACTTATTCTCGGCGCGAAGGCCGGCAAGGCATTTCGCGCCGCCGTTACAATCGGCGTCGCCTTTATCGGCATCAATCTCGTGCTAGGGCTGATGCTTGGCACCATCGGCGATTCGGCGCAGGCCATCGTCCGGAACACGGGCATACAGCGTGACATCGTCGATGTCGGCTGGCCTTCCGCCGCGGCGATCGCATTTGGTTCGTCGGTGGGTTTGTGGGTCATTCCCATCGCCATCGCCGTCAACATAGCCCTGCTCATGGCGCGTCTGACCCGCACGCTCAACGTCGACGTTTGGAATTTCTGGCATTTCGCCTTCATCGGCTCGCTGGCGACCGCGGCCACCGGAAGTCTCGGCTATGGCCTGGTCATCGCGGCTCTGATGGCCGCGCTGTCGCTGCTGTTCGCCGACTGGTCGGCCCGCGCCGTCCAGAAATTCTACGGCGTTCCGGGCGTTTCGGTGCCGCATCTGGCCTCGGCGCAAATCCTGCCCATCGCTATTGTCGTGAACTGGATCATCGACCGCATTCCGGGCATCAACAAGATTGACATGAGCACCGAAACCATCGAGCGCAGGCTCGGCGTGTTCGGCGAGCCCGTGGTTCTCGGCCTCATCATCGGCCTCGTGATCGGCGTGATCGCCTACTACAACGCCGGCGATGCAAGCACGGTAATCTCCAAGGTATTACAGACAGGCATGACGCTGGCTGCCGCAATGCTGTTGCTGCCGCGCATGGTGAAAATCCTCATGGAGGGCCTGCTTCCGGTATCGGAAGCCGCACATGAGTTCGTGCGCAAGCGGGCCGGCGACCGCGAATTGCTGGTCGGGCTGGATTCGGCGATTCTCATCGGCCATCCCGCCGCCATCTCGTCTTCGCTGATCCTGGTTCCGATCGCCATTCTTCTGTCGATCATCCTGCCCGGCAACCGCGTCATCCTGTTCGCGGACCTGGCTGTGATCCCGTTCATCGTGGCGATGACGGCGCCGGTTCTGCGCGGCAACGTCTTCCGCATGGTGGTGGTCGGCACCATCACGCTCGCCGCCGGCTTTTACGTGGCCAACGCGCTGGCTCCGCTGTTCACCAGCGCTGCGGTCGCATCGGGCTTCACCATGCCGGCCAATGCGGTCCAGATCACTTCCGTGGTCGACGGGTTCCTGTGGATTTCTTACGCTGTCATCGCCGCGATCCAGAATCTTGCCGTCTTTGGCCTGATCTTACTGGCGGCGATCATCGCGCTCTGCTTCTGGCTCTATCGCCGCAATACCGATGCATGGGAGCGGGCCGCAGGTGCTGACGAGCCGGACACGGCAGTCGGCCAGACACAGGAGACCTGACCACATGTCGCAGTCCCTTGCCGGACAAATCGAACGCGAAGCCATCGCGATAAGAGTGGATGCAGCATCGAGCGAGGAGGTCATCCGCCTGCTCGCCGCGCGGCTGGAGAAGCTCGGTTATGTGCGGCCAAGCTTCGCCGAGGCGGTTCTGGCAAGGGAAGCCCGCATGCCGACCGGTCTGCCGATGGGGCGCGACATCAACGTCGCCGTGCCCCATACGGACCCGGAACATGTCGTGAAGCCGGGAATAGCGCTGGCGACGCTGGCGCGTCCGGTGGCTTTCGCCAATATGGAAGATCCGGATGAGGCGGTTCCCGTCGGGCTCGTCTTCATGCTGGCCCTCAATGACAAGGACAAGCAGATCGAGATGCTTCAGCAGATAATGCTGACCATCCAGAACGAGGACCTCAGCAGCCGGTTGCTCGACGCCGCCAGTCCCGACGATCTGCTGCAACTCCTCAACCGCGCCCAACAAGGAGAAGAATAAGAGATGGCCTTGCAAAAAAGTGTTCTATTCGCCTGCGGCACCGGAATAGCGACCTCCACGCTGGTGTCACATGCCGTGACCGAAGCGATGAAGGAACGCGGCATCAATATCAATTCGACGCAGTGCAAGGCGACCGAAGTCCGTTCCATGCTCAATGGCGTGGATCTGGTCGTCTCGACCACGCAACTCCCCGCCGATCTTGGCGTGCCCGCCATCACCACCCTCGCCTTCCTGACCGGCGTGGGCAAGGCTGAAACGCTGGACAAGATCGAGGCCGCGCTGCGGGCCTGATCGGCCTTCGTCGATCACAACGGAGACAAGCAAAAAGGCCGCCGGATCGCTCCGGCGGCCTTTTTTGTTCGATCGCTTTCGGCGACGGCGCTTATTGCGCCGCCGTCGTCATGTCGACCAGCATCGTGTCCGCCGTCTCCGCGCCCGAAGCCTTGCGGCGCTCGTCGAGGATCAGTTCGTCGCGCGAGGTGGCGATGCGGCGGATCTGGCTCATCTGACCACCCGTACCGGCCGGGATCAGACGACCCACGATCACGTTCTCCTTCAAGCCCTGCAGCATGTCGGTCTTGCCGGCAACCGCCGCCTCGGTCAGAACGCGGGTGGTTTCCTGGAACGACGCGGCCGAGATGAAGGACGGCGTCTGCAGCGAAGCCTTGGTGATGCCGAGCAGCACCGGCTCGCCAGCCGCAGGCTTCTTGCCTTCCTCGATCAGGCGATCGTTGATCTCGTCCAGTTCGATCACGTCGACATGGTCGCCCGGGATGTAGGTCGAGTCGCCCTGCTCCGTGATTTCCACCTTCTGCAGCATCTGGCGAACGATCACCTCGATGTGCTTGTCGTTGATCGACACGCCCTGCAACCGGTAGACTTCCTGGATCTCGTTGACGAGGTAGGAGGCCAGAGCCTCGACGCCCCGGATCGCCAGAATGTCGTGCGGCGCGGGATTGCCGTCGAGGATGTAGTCGCCCTTCTCGATGACGTCGCCGTCCTGAAGATGGAACGGCTTGCCCTTCGGGATCAGGTATTCGACCGGCTCCAGCGTCGAGTCATGCGGCTCGATGATGATGCGACGCTTGTTCTTGTAGTCGCGGCCAAAGCGAACCGTGCCATCGATCTCGGCGATGACGGCGTGGTCCTTGGGACGACGAGCCTCGAACAGTTCCGCAACGCGCGGCAGACCGCCGGTGATGTCCTTGGTCTTGGCGCTTTCCATCGGAACACGGGCCAGAACGTCGCCTGGACGAACCTGCGCACCTGGCTCGACCGAGAGAATGGCCTCGACCGAGAGCAGGAAACGCGCATCGCCGCCCTTCGAGAGCTTGGCGACCTTGCCCTTGGTGTCCTGAACCACCATAGCCGGCTTGAGGTCCGCGCCGCGCGGCGTGGAGCGCCAGTCGATGACCTCGCGCTTGGTGATGCCGGTCGACTCGTCGGCCGTTTCCTGCACCGAGATGCCGTCGACCAGATCCTCGAACTCGACCCGGCCCTCGACTTCGGTGAGCACCGGACGGGTGTAAGGGTCCCACTCGGCGACACGCTGGCCGCGCTTCACCTTGTCGCCATCGTCCACGAAGATGCGCGAACCATAGGTGACGCGATGCGTTGCGCGCTCCTTGCCGGCCTCATCGAGAATGAGGATCGCCATGTTGCGGCCCATCACCACGAGGTGACCGTCGGAGTTGCGCACCACGTTGCGGTTGCGGATCTGCACCGTGCCCTCATAGGAAGCCTCGAGGAACGAGGAGTCCACCACCTGCGCCGTACCGCCCATGTGGAAGGTACGCATGGTGAGCTGGGTGCCCGGCTCGCCGATCGACTGCGCGGCGATGACGCCGACAGCCTCGCCGATGTTGACGGGCGTACCGCGGGCAAGGTCACGACCGTAGCAGACCGCGCAAACGCCGGTGCGGACCTCGCAGGTGAGCGCCGAGCGGATACGGACCGACTGCACGCCGGCCTTCTCGATCAGCTCCACGTCGCGTTCGTCCATGAGCGTGCCGGCCCTGACCAGCACCTCGCCCGAGACCGGGTGCAGGATGTCGTCGAGCGACGTACGACCCAGCACGCGCTGGCCGACCGAAGCGACCACCTGGCCGGCATCGACGATCGGCTGCATTGTCAGCCCCTTGTCGGTGCCGCAGTCGACGGAATTGACGATGCAATCCTGCGCCACGTCGACCAGGCGACGGGTCAGGTAGCCCGAGTTCGCCGTCTTCAGGGCGGTGTCGGCCAGGCCCTTGCGGGCGCCGTGAGTCGAGTTGAAATACTCGAGAACGGTGAGGCCTTCCTTGAAGTTGGAGATGATCGGCGTCTCGATGATCTCGCCGCTGGGCTTGGCCATCAGGCCGCGCATGCCGGCGAGCTGGCGCATCTGCGTGGGCGAACCACGCGCACCGGAGTGCGACATCATGTAGATCGAGTTCATCGGCTTCTGGCGACCGTCGTCGTTGAACTCGACCGCCTTGATGCGGCCCATCATCTCCTCGGCGACCTTTTCCGAGCACTTGGCCCAGGCGTCGACCACCTTGTTGTACTTCTCGCCCTGGGTGATCAGGCCGTCATTGTACTGCTGCTCATATTCCTTGGCGAGCGCCTCGGTGTCGGCCACCAGCTTCGCCTTGGTGTCCGGAATGACCATGTCGTCCTTGCCGAACGAAATGCCGGCGCGGCAAGCATGGCCAAAGCCCAGCTGCATGATGCGATCGCAGAAGATGACCGTCTCCTTCTGACCGCAGTGGCGGTAGACGGTGTCGATCATCTTGGAGATGTTCTTCTTGGTCATCTCCTGATTGGCGGTGTCGAACGGCACGTTGTGGTTCTTCGGCAGAAGTTCGCCGATGATCATGCGGCCAGGCGTGGTCTCATAGATCTTCGAAACCTGCTTGCCCTCGGCGTCGACCGTCTTGAAGCGGCCCTTGATCTTGGCGTGCAGGGTGACGACGCCAGTCTCGAGCGCATGCTGCATCTCGCCCATGTCGGCGAAAGCCATGCCCTCGCCCGGCTCGTTCTGGTTCATGATCGAGAGGTAGTAAAGCCCCAGAACCATGTCCTGCGACGGCACGATGATCGGCGCGCCGGAAGCCGGATGCAGGATATTGTTGGTCGACATCATCAGCACGCGGGCTTCAAGCTGCGCTTCGAGCGACAGCGGAACGTGCACAGCCATCTGGTCGCCGTCGAAGTCCGCGTTGAAGGCGGTGCAGACCAGCGGATGAAGCTGGATCGCCTTGCCCTCGATCAGCGTCGGCTCGAACGCCTGAATGCCGAGGCGGTGCAGCGTCGGCGCGCGGTTGAGGAGCACCGGATGCTCGCGGATAACCTCGTCGAGGATATCCCAGACCTCGGGGCGTTCCTTCTCGACCAGCTTCTTCGCCTGCTTGACGGTCGAGGAGAAGCCCTTGGCGTCGAGGCGGGCGTAGATGAATGGCTTGAACAGCTCCAGAGCCATCTTCTTCGGCAAGCCGCACTGATGCAGCTTGAGCTCCGGACCGGTCACGATGACCGAGCGGCCCGAATAGTCGACGCGCTTGCCGAGCAGGTTCTGGCGGAAGCGGCCCTGCTTGCCCTTGAGCATATCGGACAGCGACTTCAGCGGACGCTTGTTGGCGCCGGTGATGACACGGCCGCGGCGGCCGTTGTCAAACAAGGCGTCCACGGCTTCCTGCAGCATGCGCTTCTCGTTGCGCACGATGATGCCGGGCGCGCGAAGCTCGATCAGGCGCTTCAGGCGATTGTTGCGGTTGATGACGCGACGATAGAGATCGTTCAGGTCCGAGGTCGCGAAGCGGCCGCCATCCAAAGGCACCAGCGGGCGCAGGTCCGGCGGGATGACCGGGACGACCTTCATGATCATCCATTCCGGGCGATTGCCGGATTCCATGAAGTTTTCGACCACCTTGAGACGCTTGAGCAGCTTCTTCTGCTTCAGCTCCGACGTCGTGGAGGCGAGATCCGAACGCAGGTCGCCGGCGATCTTTTCAAGGTCCATAGAGGCCAGAAGCTCGTGGATAGCTTCCGCGCCGATCATGGCGGTGAACGAGTCCTCGCCATATTCATCGACGGCCAGCATGTACTCTTCTTCGGAGAGAAGCTGGTTTTCCTTGAGCGCGGTGAGGCCCGGCTCGGTAACGATGTAGTTCTCGAAATAGAGAACGCGCTCGATGTCCTTGAGCGTCATGTCGAGCAGCGTGCCGATGCGGCTCGGCAGCGACTTCAGGAACCAGATGTGCGCGACCGGTGCGGCCAGCTCGATGTGGCCCATGCGCTCGCGCCGCACGCGCGACAGCGTGACCTCGACGCCGCACTTCTCGCAGATAACGCCCTTGTACTTCATGCGCTTGTACTTGCCGCACAGGCACTCATAGTCCTTGATCGGACCGAAGATGCGTGCGCAGAACAGGCCGTCGCGCTCGGGCTTGAACGTACGGTAGTTGATCGTTTCCGGCTTCTTGATCTCGCCGAAGGACCACGACAGGATCTTTTCCGGGCTGGCGAGCGAAATCCGGATGGAATCGAACACCTGCGCAGGCGCCTGCGGGTTGAAGAGATTCATGACCTCTTGGTTCATGCCATTCTCCTTTGCGGGGTCCTCGAATACCCCAATTTCGTTTTCGTGCGGGTGGAACCCGCGAGAACCGGCCTCGGCCGGAGAAATTCGTTCAGCCCCGCGAGGGACTGCGGGCGGCCGCGCTTTTACGCGGCCGCTTCCGGCTTCTTATTCGGCCGCATCCGGCAATTGCGTCGAGCCAGCGTCCTGCTTGGTGTTCTCAAGCTCGACATTGAGACCGAGCGACCGCATTTCCTTCACGAGAACGTTGAAGCTCTCGGGGATGCCCGCCTCGAAAGTGTCGTCGCCACGCACGATAGCCTCGTAGACCTTGGTGCGGCCGGCCACGTCGTCCGACTTCACGGTCAGCATTTCCTGCAGCGTGTAGGCGGCGCCATAGGCTTCGAGCGCCCACACCTCCATCTCGCCGAAGCGCTGGCCGCCGAACTGCGCCTTGCCGCCCAGCGGCTGCTGGGTAACGAGCGAATACGGGCCGATCGAACGGGCGTGGATCTTGTCGTCGACCAGGTGGTGAAGCTTGAGCATGTAGATATAGCCCATGGTCACCTTGCGGTCGAACGGCTCGCCCGTGCGTCCGTCATAGAGCTGCGACTGGCCGGAAGTATGCAGGCCTGCCTGTGTCAGCATATGGTCGATATCGGCTTCGTTTGCGCCGTCGAACACCGGCGTGGCGATCGAAACGCCGCGGCGCATCTGTTCGCCGAGACGCACCACCGACTCGTCGTCATACTCGCGAACCGGCTCGTTGCGGTCATTCGACGGAATGACTGCCTCAACCGTATCGCGCAGAGACTTGATATCGCCGCTGGCCTTATAGGCATCGATGAGTTCGCCGATCTTCCTGCCCATGCCGGCGCAGGCCCAGCCCAGATGCGTCTCCAGAATCTGGCCGACGTTCATGCGCGAAGGCACGCCGAGCGGATTGAGCACGATGTCGGCATGCGTCCCATCTTCCAGGAACGGCATGTCCTCGACCGGCACGATACGCGATACGACACCCTTGTTGCCGTGACGGCCGGCCATCTTGTCGCCCGGCTGCATCTTGCGCTTCACAGCCACGAAGACCTTGACCATCTTCATGACGCCCGGAGGCATTTCATCGCCGCGCTGGACCTTCTCGACCTTGTCCATGAAGCGCTGTTCGAGCGCCTTCTTGGAATCGTCGTACTGGCCGCGCAGGGCCTCCAGTTCGCCCTGAAGCTTCTCGTCCTCGACGGCGAACTGCCACCACTGCGAACGTGGATAGTCATCCAGCGTTTCACGCGCCAGCGTGGAGCCCTTCCTGAAGCCCTTCGGGCCGGCGATGGCCTCCTTACCGATCAGCATGTCGGCCAGACGCGCATACACGTTGCGATCAAGGATCGCCTGCTCGTCGTCACGGTCCTTGGCCAGACGCTCGATCTCCTCGCGCTCGATAGCCATGGCGCGCTCGTCCTTTTCGACGCCGTGGCGGTTGAAGACACGCACTTCCACGACCGTGCCGAAGGTTCCCGGAGGCATACGCATGGAGGTGTCGCGCACGTCCGAAGCCTTCTCGCCGAAGATGGCGCGCAGAAGTTTTTCCTCCGGCGTCATCGGGCTTTCGCCCTTCGGCGTGATCTTGCCGACGAGAATGTCGCCCGGCTGCACCTCGGCGCCGATATAGACGATACCGGCCTCGTCGAGGTTCTTCAGCGCCTCTTCCGAAACGTTCGGAATGTCGCGCGTGATTTCCTCAGGCCCGAGCTTGGTGTCGCGCGCCATGACTTCGAACTCCTCGATGTGGATCGAGGTGAAGATGTCGTCGGCCACGATGCGCTCGGAGAGCAGGATCGAGTCTTCGTAGTTGTAGCCGTTCCACGGCATGAAGGCGACGAGCACGTTCCGGCCGAGCGCCAGATCGCCGAGATCCGTCGACGGACCGTCCGCGATGATATCGCCCTTGTTGATGTGGTCGCCGACCCTCACCAGCGGACGCTGGTTGATGCAGGTCGACTGGTTGGAACGCTGGAACTTCATCAGACGGTAGATGTCGACGCCCGACTTGCCGGGATCGAGGTCTTCCGTCGCGCGGATAACGATACGCGTCGCATCCACCTGATCGACGATGCCGCCACGACGGGCGCCGATGGCCGCGCCGGAGTCACGGGCCACGATCGGCTCCATGCCGGTTCCGACGAACGGAGCCTCGGCGCGCACCAGCGGCACGGCCTGACGCTGCATGTTCGAACCCATGAGCGCGCGGTTGGCGTCGTCATTCTCGAGGAACGGAATGAGCGCAGCAGCGACAGAAACCATCTGCTTGGGCGAGACGTCCATCAGGTCGACCATCTCGCGCGGCGCCATCATCACTTCGCCGGCGTTACGGCAGATGACGAATTCGTCCACGAACTGGCCGTTGGCGTCGAGCTCGGCGTTGGCCTGCGCAACATAGTGCTTGGCCTCCTCCATCGCCGACAGATAGACGACGTCGTCGGTCAGCTTGCCGTCCACGATCTTGCGATACGGGCTCTCGATGAAACCGTACTTGTTGACGCGGGCGAAGGTGGCCAGCGAGTTGATCAGACCGATGTTCGGGCCTTCCGGCGTCTCGATCGGGCAGATGCGGCCATAGTGCGTCGGGTGCACGTCGCGCACCTCGAAGCCGGCGCGCTCGCGGGTCAGGCCGCCCGGTCCAAGAGCCGAAAGGCGGCGCTTGTGGGTGATCTCCGACAGCGGATTGGTCTGATCCATGAACTGAGAGAGCTGCGAGGAACCGAAGAACTCGCGCACGGCGGCAGCGGCCGGCTTGGCGTTGATCAGGTCCTGCGGCATGACGGTGTCGATCTCGATCGACGACATGCGCTCCTTGATGGCGCGCTCCATGCGCAGCAGACCCAGGCGATACTGGTTCTCCATCAACTCACCGACCGAACGCACACGGCGGTTGCCGAGATTGTCGATGTCGTCGATCTCGCCCTTGCCGTCGCGCAGGTCCACCAGCGTCTTGACCACGGCAAGGATGTCATCCTTGCGCAGCACGCGCACCGTATCGGGGCAGTCCAGTTCAAGACGCATGTTCATCTTGACGCGGCCAACGGCCGAAAGGTCGTAACGCTCCGCATCGAAGAACAGCGAGTTGAACATCGCCTCCGCCGTCTCAAGGGTCGGCGGCTCGCCCGGACGCATGACGCGATAGATGTCGAACAGTGCGTCCTGACGGCCCTCGTTCTTGTCCACCGCCAGCGTGTTGCGGATGTAGGCGCCGACATTGACGTGGTCGATGTCGAGAATCTGGATTTCCTCCTCGCCGGTGCCAAGCAGCACCTTGAGGGTTTTCTCGTCGATCTCGTCGCCAGCCTCGAGATAGATCTCGCCCGTCTGGTAGTTGACGATGTCCTCGGCCAGATAGTTGCCGAGCAGGTCCTCGTCGGTGGCCTTGATGGCCTTGAGGCCCTTTTCGGCGAGCTGACGGGCCTGGCGGGCGGTGATCTTCTTGCCTGCTTCGACCACGATTTCACCGGTGTCGGCGTCAACCAGATCGTTGACGGCCTTCAGACCCTTGAAGCGATCGACATTATAGGGAATGCGCCAGTGATCACCGGCGCGCTTGTAGGTGATCTTGTTGTAGAAGGTCGACAGGATTTCTTCGCCATCCATGCCGAGCGCCATCAGCAGCGAAGTCGCCGGGATCTTGCGACGACGGTCGATACGGGCGTGCACCACGTCCTTCGAGTCGAATTCGATATCGAGCCACGAACCGCGATAGGGAATGACGCGCGCGGCAAACAGCAGCTTGCCCGACGAGTGCGACTTGCCCTTGTCATGATCGAAGAAGACGCCCGGCGACCGGTGCATCTGCGAAACGATCACGCGCTCGGTGCCGTTGACGATGAAGGTGCCGTTCGACGTCATGAGCGGCATGTCGCCCATGTAGACGTCCTGCTCCTTGATGTCCTTGATCGACTTCGCGCCGGTGTCCTCGTCGACATCGAACACGATCAGGCGCAGCGTCACCTTGAGCGGCGCGGCATAGGTCAGGTCGCGCTGACGGCACTCGTCAACGTCGAATTTCGGCGCCTCGAACTCGTATTTGACGAATTCCAGCATCGACGCGCCGGAGAAATCGGAGATCGGGAAGACCGACTTGAAGACCGTCTGCAGGCCTTCGTCAGGTCGGCCGCCTTCGGGTTCATGGACCATCAGGAACTGGTCGTAGGACGCCTTCTGAACCTCGATGAGGTTCGGCATCTCGGCAACTTCGGGGATCTTTCCGAAGAACTTTCTGACGCGCCTGCGGCCATTGAAAGTCTGGGTCTGGGCCATTATAGCTCCTTCGCTCGCATCTCGGGGCGGATCACGCCGCGATCCGCCTTGCCTCCAGGCCGCCTCGATAGCGACCTTGTCCAAAACAGGTGAAAACCTGTTTCCTGAAAGCCGATTTCGGCCCTCAGGAAAGAGGTTCTCCAACACAACCGCCGGGCTCTTCCCCTGAAGAGAGGTGGCGGGCGGCCACAAGGCCGCCCGCCGGAACCCAAGCTGTTACTTCAGCTCGACCTTGGCGCCAGCAGCTTCGAGCTGGGCCTTGATCTTCTCGGCGTCAGCCTTGTTGGCGCCTTCCTTGATCGGCTTCGGAGCGGCCTCGACCAGATCCTTGGCTTCCTTGAGGCCCAGGCCGGTGATGGCGCGGACTTCCTTGATGACCTCGATCTTCTTGGCGCCGGCTTCGGCGAGGATGACGTCGAACTCGGTCTTCTCCTCGACCGGAGCGGCGGCGGCGGCGCCGGCAGCGGCGGCGACAGCCACCGGAGCAGCGGCGGAAACGCCCCACTTCTCTTCCAGCAGCTTCGACAGCTCAGCCGCCTCGAGGACGGTCAGGGCCGACAGGTCTTCAACGATCTTGGCGAGATCAGCCATTTTTATTTTCCTTCAATAAGATTCGAACGTGTTGATGTTTGGCGAGGAACGGCCTCACGCCGCCTCGTCCTTCCGGGCATAAGCGCCAATAACGCGCGCGACATTGCCTGCCGGTGCGTTGACGACTTGTGCAATCCGGGTCGCCGGGGTGGAAATCATACCCACCAACCTTGCGCGCAGCTCGTCGAGCGACGGGAGCGAGGCCAGAGCCTTCACACCATCGGCATCGAGCGAGGTCTTGCCCATAGCGCCGCCAAGAATGACAAGTCTGTCATTGCCCTTGGCGAACTCGGACGCGACCTTCGGAGCCGCAACCGGATCGTCCGAATAGGCGATCAGCGTCTGTCCCTTGAACAGCTCGATGATGCTTTCGGATTCCGTGCCCTGAAGAGCGATTTTGGCGAGGCGGTTCTTCGCGACTTTGACGGTGCCGCCGGCAGCACGCATCTTCGTACGAAGATCGTTCATCTGCGCGACGGTGATACCGGCATAGTGGGCCACGACGACCGAACCGGCGCCCTTGAAGGCGTCGTTCAGACCCGCGACGAGTTCGCGCTTTTCCGCTCTATCCACTGCCTATCTCCAGTTGACCCCCGCAACATTCGCGAAACGGGCGTCGGGTTGCCTTTTGCCGGCCGGTCAAGCCCTTTCGGACCTTCACGATCGGCGCTCGAGGATCCTGTCCCCTTTCCGCCACGCCCCAAGACGTACAGACAAAAGGCACACACGGTTCGAACCTTTCTTCGGAGGTAAGCCCTCCTTTGTCCGGTCGTCACCCGTCTCATGCAGACCCGTTTGGATTAAGGTCCACCCTGAAGCGGACCGCCTGCAATCTCGGACAGGATTCCGGGACTTTCATCCCGGTTTTCCGGACCCCGCCTGGGGCGGGAACCGGAATTTCAGCGAGGACCGCCGCTTCCGCGACGACCCTCAGGAACGGCTTCAGGAAATGGCGAGAGACGCCACATCCAGCTTGAGGCCCGGACCCATTGTCGACGACAGAGCCACGCGCTTGACGTACACACCCTTGGCGCCCGTCGGCTTGGCCTTGTTGACCGCATCGGCGAAGGCGCGGACATTCTCTTCCAGAGCCTTAAGCTCGAAGGAGACCTTGCCAATGCCGCCGTGAACGATACCGGCCTTTTCGACACGGAACTCTACAGCGCCGCCCTTCGAAGCCTTGACCGCACCAGCCACATCGGTGGTCACGGTGCCGACTTTCGGGTTCGGCATCATGCCGCGCGGACCCAGCACCTTACCCAGACGACCGACCAGCGGCATCATGTCCGGGGTGGCGATGCAGCGATCGAAATTGATCTCGCCCTTCTGGACGATCTCGACCAGATCCTCGGCGCCCACGATATCGGCGCCGGCGGCCTTGGCCTCGTCAGCCTTGTCGCCACGGGCGAACACGGCGACGCGAACGTCGCGGCCCGTGCCGTTCGGCAGATTGACGACGCCACGGACCATCTGGTCGGCATGGCGGGGATCAACGCCGAGGTTCATCGAAATCTCGATGGTCTCGTCGAACTTCACCGAGGAGCGGTCCTTCAGGAGCTTGATCGCGTCTTCGAGACCATACACCGCGTTCGGGTCGAGACCCTCGTGAACCTTAGCTATGCGCTTGGAAATCTTCGCCATCTGATCAGCCCACCACTTCCAGGCCCATCGAACGGGCAGAACCTTCGACCATGCGCATCGCCGCTTCCACGTCGTTCGCGTTAAGGTCCTTCATCTTGGCTTCGGCGATCTCGCGCACCTTGTCGCGGCTGATCTCGCCGGCCTTGGCCTTGCCCGGCTCCTTCGAGCCCGACTTCAGATTCACGGCCTTCTTCAGGAAGTAGGTCACAGGAGGCGTCTTCATGACGAAGGTGAACGACTTGTCCTGATAGTAAGTGATCACCACCGGAATCGGGGACCCCTTCTCCATCTCCTGGCTCTGCGCATTGAACGCCTTGCAGAATTCCATGATATTGATGCCACGCTGACCAAGCGCAGGACCGATCGGAGGCGACGGCGTGGCCGACCCCGCGGGAACCTGAAGCTTGAGCTGGCCTGCTATTTTCTTAGCCATCTCTTATCTGCCTTGTGTCATGCCGGCCCCAATCTTGGAAAACCGGCGGTTGCAGTCCGGTGGTACGGTTCAGGCAGCCGGCTAAGCCACCCTCGCCTCCCACCATTCAAGCGACGCAAAACGGCGCGCCACCTCTCAACGCCATCTATTTGACGGCGCTGATACGGGTCAGCCCTTTTCGACCTGCCCGAACTCCAGATCCACCGGAACAGCACGCCCAAAAATGGAAACCTCCACCTTGAGCCGCGCACGCTCTTCGTCCACCTCCTGAACGAAGCCGTTGAAGGAGGCGAAAGGACCATCGGAAACGCGAATGGCCTCGCCCACCTCGAAGGTGACGGAAGGTTTCGGGCGCTCCACGCCTTCCTGCACCTGATGCAGAATGCGCTCGGCTTCCTTGTCGGTGATATGCATCGGCTTGGCGGTATGCCTGTCCTCACCGAGAAAGCCGGTGACGCGAGGCGTGTTCTTGACCAGCGAGATCACCGCATCGTTGAGGTCCGCCTTCATCAGCACATAGCCGGGGAAGAACTTGCGCTCGGCATCGACCTTCTTGCCGCGACGCACCTCGACGACCTTCTCGGTCGGCACCACGATCTGCTCGATCCGATCGCCAAGCCCCTTCTGACGGGCCTTGTTCTCAATGTCGTCCGCCACCTTCTTCTCGAAGTTGGAATAGGCGTGGACGATGTACCAGCGCGCGGTCATGTAAAGACTTCTCCGTAATCGCCGAATTAGCGTCCGATACCGAGGATCAGTTCGACGGCGAGGCCCATGAGCTGATCGGCAGCGAAGAAGAAGACCATCGCCAACAGCGAGAAGATCAGAACCATGACGGTGGAGATCATCGTCTCGCGGCGCGAGGGCCACGTAACCTTGCCGGCTTCAGACCGAACCTGCTGAAGGAAGACGAAAGGGTTGGTTGTCTTCGACGCCATATGCCGCTCTGCTTTCAGGACCCGTGGGCCGGACCCTCTGGATGATCCCGCGTGGCGGGACTTGAAATATGAACTTCACCGCTCACCGCGAATCAGCAAGCTATTCCGTTCATGCAAATCAGACGCGCAAAGCTGGATTCCCAGCTCCACGCGTCGCGTGTCTGTTAGCGCCTACATAAAACCGATTCTCGGCACGCGCAAGTGGCAAGCATCCGCTTTACGGCTCATACGCCCCACCGGAACCATCCAGTCGTTCCGTCCAGGCCATGGTGTCTTATGTAGCAAACCGCTTGAAAAGGCAATAGATCGTCGAAACTTCATCTGCCCGACGATAAATGGCAGGGGCAGCAGGGCTCGAACCCGCGACCTGCGGTTTTGGAGACCGCCGCTCTACCAACTGAGCTATACCCCTAGGTCGGCCGCATCTCGATGCGACAGCCGCTTCCTAGTAAACCGGATGCGATCTGTAAAGAGAGAAAGCGCATGCCCACAGGGGTTGCACAAGCCCGACACCACCTGCTGGCCGATGCGCCTCGACAGGCCGGGGCGCCGGCGTACAACCAGAACGAAAACGGGCGGCCCGAAGACCGCCCGTTTCCCTGTTCCTGCTGACAGAAAGCGTCAGCTTATTCGACGATTTCGGCGACGATGCCGGCGCCGACGGTGCGGCCGCCTTCGCGGATAGCGAAGCGCAGGCGCTCTTCCATGGCGATCGGCACGATCAGTTCCACGTCAACCGTGATGTTGTCGCCTGGCATCACCATCTCGGTGCCCTCCGGCAGCGTCACGATGCCCGTCACGTCCGTCGTGCGGAAGTAGAACTGCGGACGGTAGTTGGTGAAGAACGGCGTGTGACGGCCACCCTCCTCCTTCGTCAGAATGTAGGCCTCGGCCTTGAACTTCTTGTGCGGCTTCACAGAACCGGGCTTGGCCAGAACCTGGCCGCGCTCCACGCCCTCACGGTCAACGCCGCGCAGCAGCGCGCCGATGTTGTCGCCGGCCTGACCCTGGTCGAGCAGCTTGCGGAACATCTCCACACCCGTGCAGGTCGTCTTCGTCGTCGGACGGATGCCGACAATCTCAAGCTCCTCGCCAACCTTGACGATGCCGCGCTCCACGCGACCGGTCACAACCGTGCCGCGGCCCGAAATCGAGAACACGTCCTCGATCGGCATCAGGAACGGCTGGTCGATCGGACGCTCCGGCGTCGGGATGTACTCGTCAACCGCAGCCATCAGCTTGCGGATCGCGTCCTCGCCAAGCTCCTTGCTGGAATCCTCAAGCGCGGCGAGAGCCGAACCGGGGATGATCGGAATGTCGTCGCCCGGGAACTCGTAAGCCGACAGAAGCTCGCGAACCTCAAGCTCCACCAGCTCGAGAAGCTCCGGATCGTCAACCTGGTCGACCTTGTTCAGAAACACGACAATCGCCGGAACGCCAACCTGACGCGCCAGAAGAATGTGCTCGCGCGTCTGCGGCATCGGGCCGTCAGCCGCCGAAACAACCAGGATCGCGCCGTCCATCTGCGCAGCGCCCGTGATCATGTTCTTCACATAGTCCGCGTGGCCGGGGCAGTCGACATGCGCGTAGTGGCGCGCTTCCGTCTCATACTCAACATGCGACGTCGCAATCGTGATGCCGCGCGCCTTCTCCTCCGGAGCGTTGTCAATCTGGTCGTAAGCGCGGAAATCACCAAAAAACTTCGTGATCGCAGCCGTCGTCGACGTCTTGCCATGGTCAACGTGACCAATCGTGCCAATGTTCACATGAGGCTTATTGCGCTCGAATTTACCTTTTGCCATAGTCTCTTTCCTTGGGCGCGTGGACCTTTGGTTCAGTCGATGCGGGGCGATTAGCGAGAACAGCCACAAAACACAAGTGTCTTTTGGCCGGTGTGGATCGCCGCCGTTCCCCGGATCCTGCGACTGCGGGTGAATGACGCAGATATAGGAAGCTGCCGGCGCATTTGTAAGAGAAACAGTTTCCCAACGTCATCCACGATTGTGGTGAAGGGAACTGGAGCGGGTGATGGGAATCGAACCCACGTATTCAGCTTGGAAGGCTGCTGCTCTACCATTGAGCTACACCCGCATTCCAGGTCTCCGGTCCGGCAGTGGTGGAGGAGGTTGGATTTGAACCAACGTAGGCTAAGCCAACGGATTTACAGTCCGTCCCCTTTAACCACTCGGGCACTCCTCCAGTCTGCCGACGGAGCCTTGCTGCGAGGCATTCGCACCGACGCCGGGAGCCCTGTGGGTTGCCCGTCATCAGCGAAGCGCCTTATGGCCGCAAGGTTGTTTTGTGTCAACCGCGCCGAAGCGGTTTTCTCAGCAGATTTTTTGCAGCCACACCGCACATAGGCAAAGTGCGGGCGGGGCGTTATAGGACGGCCATGAGCGACACAAAGAAAACCGGCACCCCGAAGGATTCCCACTATGCGCGGCTGCGCCGCGCATATCGCGATGAAAAGGCGAGCGCGCCGGCCCCACAACGGCCCCGGCGCAAGACAGCTCCCGGCGAAGGGCCAGCCGACGGGCTGGTGCATCTCTACGGCCTGCATACGGTGCGCGCGGCGCTTGGCAATCCCGCACGCAAGGTGCGCTCCATGCTTGTCACCCGCAACGCGGCGGAGCGCCTCGAACTCGGCGCGACGGACGCCCTGCCCTTTCCCGTGCGCATGGTGGAGCCGCGGGAGATCGAGCGTATAACCGGTTCGGAAGCCGTTCATCAGGGCGTGCTCATCGAAGCCGAACCCCTCAGGGCGAAGCGGCTGGACGCGCTGGGGCAGACAAAGCTGGTTCTGGTGCTCGATCAGGTGACCGACCCCCACAATGTCGGCGCGATCCTGCGCTCGGCGGTGGCGTTCGGCGCGGGAGCGCTCATCACCACCACACGCCACAGCCCGGCCGAATCGGGTGTGCTGGCGAAATCCGCTTCGGGCGCGCTGGAACATATCGACCATATCGAGGTGAGAAATCTGGCCGACGCATTGCAGTCCCTGCACGAAGCCGGCTTCCAGAGCATCGGCCTCGATTCGGAAGGCCCCGCCGAACTGGAGAAGACCTTCGCCGGCGACAGAATCGCGCTTGTGCTTGGCGCTGAAGGCAAGGGCCTGCGCCAGAAAACGCGAGAGACCGTCAGTGCGCTGGCGCGTCTCGACATGCCCGGCGTCATCCGCTCGCTCAATGTCTCAAATGCGGCGGCTGTAGCACTTTACGCGGCAGGCAGATTTCTGGATTCCTAGGGCGACTGGCATTCTGACAAATGCCGTTTCGTTGGTCTGGCGGCAATGCTCCAGGCACAAGACAATCGGGGCGTCGGTGGGAACATTCCCGACGCCCCGATCGCCATTCGCCATCTGGTGATGGCTGTCCGACATGCCTTCCTAGACCGCTCAGGCCACCTCGTGCCCGGCCATGCGTTCCAGAGCGCGCACCAATGCCGAATGGTCTTCCTTCGCCCCGCCATTGGCCGCGCATGAATTAAACAACTGCTGCGCGGTCGAGGTGTTGGGAAGCGCCACCCCAAGGGCGCGCGCGCCGTCGAGCGCCAGATTGAGATCTTTCTGATGCAACTCGATGCGGAAGCCGGGATCGAAGGTGCGCTTGATCATCCGTTCGCCATGCACCTCCAGAATACGCGACGACGCCAGGCCGCCCATCAGCGCCTGCCGCACCCTGGAGGGGTCAGCGCCTGCCTTGGAGGCGAAGACGAGCGCTTCGGCCACCGCCTCGATGGTGAGCGCCACCACGATCTGGTTGGCGACCTTGGTGGTCTGACCCACGCTGTTCGGGCCGACCAGCGTGATGTTGCCGCCCAGCTTCTCGAAGACGGGTTTCGCGCGTTCGAAGGGCTTCTCCTCGCCGCCGACCATGATGGTGAGCGAGGCAGCCCTGGCTCCGACCTCACCGCCCGAAACCGGCGCGTCCAGATAATCGCAGCCGAGTTCGTTGATCTTCTTCGCAAATTCCCTGGTGGCGATCGGAGAGATCGACGACATGTCGATGACCAGCTTGCCCTGCGACAGGCCGGAAGCGACGCCGTTTTCGCCAAACAGCACCTCGTCCACCTGCGGGGTGTCCGGCACCATGGTGATGACGATATCCGCCGCCTGCGCCACCGCCGCATTGCCGGCAACGGTCTTCAGTCCCCTGGCGACGAGATCCGCCGGCGGCGCAGAACGATGGTCGGTGGTGACGACGGCGTAGCCCGCATCCAGAAGATGCCCCGCCATCGGCGCGCCCATGATGCCCAGCCCGATAAAGCCGATGGTTTCCATGATCCTCTCCTTCCGATCCGTCACGCCGCTGCATTCGCCGAAGCGCATTCACGCAGCCAGCCAAGGCCGGCTTCCGTGCCATCCTTCGGCTTGTATTCCGCACCGATCCAGCCGGAATAGCCAAGGCGATCGATGAAATCATACAGGAACGGGTAGTTGATTTCGCCCGTGCCAGGTTCATGACGGCCCGGATTGTCGGCAAGCTGGATATGGGCGATACGCGGCAGATTGGCCTCGATCGTGCGCGCGAGATCGCCCTCCATGATCTGCATGTGGTAGATGTCATATTGCAGCCAGAGGTTTGGCGATCCGACCTTTTCGATCACGTCGAGCGCCTGTCGGACGCCGGTCAGGAAAAAACCGGGAATGTCGCGGGTGTTGATCGGCTCGATCAGAAGTCGGATGCCTGTCGCCGCCAGCTTCTCAGCCGCATATTTCAGGTTCTCCACGAACGCCTTCTCGAGTTCCTCATGCGCAATTCCGGCAGGAGCGATGCCGGCGAGGCAATTCACCTGATCGCAACCCAGCGCCTTCGCATAGGCGATCGCCTTGTCGACCCCGGCGCGGAATTCCTCGACCCGATCCGGCAGGATCGCAATGCCGCGCTCGCCCGCCGCCCAGTCGCCCGAAGGTATGTTGAACAGCACCTGCGTGAGACCGTTCCTTTTCAGGCGCGTGGCGACCTCGTCCGCAGGATGGTCGTACGGGCCGAGATATTCCACCCCCCTGAAACCCGCACGGGCCGCCGCATCGAAGCGGTCGAGAAACTCATGCTCGCCGAAGAGCATGGAAAGATTGGCTGAAAACCGTGGCATGGCGGAACTTCCTCACAAATCGATTCAGTCGAGCATCGCTATGGCCGTCGGCGCATCTTCATTGCGTTCGGCCAGTTCCTCGAACTCCGTGATGTTGTCGATCTCGGCGCCCATGGAGATGTTGGTCAGCCGTTCGAGGATGAACTCCAGCACGACCGGAACCTGATGCTCATCCATCAGGCGGCGTGCTTCGGCGAAGGCCTGCTCGAACTCTTCCGGCCGGCGCACCCGCACCGCCTTGCAACCCATGGCTTCGGCGACGGCGACATGATCGACGCCATAGCCAATCTCCGAATGGCCGACGGTGTTGATGTTCTCGAAGGCGAGGCTCACCTCGTAGTCCATCGAGAAGCCGCGCTGCGCCTGACGAATCAGGCCAAGATAAGCGTTGTTCACCACGACATGGATGTAAGGCAGCTTGTGCTGGGCGCCGACCGCCAGTTCCTCGATCATGAACTGAAAATCGTAATCACCTGAAAGCGCGACAATTTCAGCTTCCGGTCTTGCCGCCCGAACGCCGAGCGCTGCAGGCAGCGTCCAGCCGAGCGGGCCGGCCTGGCCACAATTCACCCAGTTGCGCGGCTTGTAGACATGCAGGAACTGCGCGCCGGCGATCTGGCTGAGACCGATGGTGGTGACGTAGGTCGTATCGCGACCGAACGCCCTGTTCATCTCCTGATAGATGCGCTGCGGCTTCAGCGGAACCTGCTCGAAGTGGGTCTTGCGCTTCATGGTCTTCTTGCGCTGCCGGCAATCCTTCGCCCAACCCGACCAGTCACGCAGCCTGCCCGCCGTCTTCCATTCCGTCGCAACGTCCAGCAAAACCTTGAGCGCCGCGCCCGCATCGGAAACGACGCCAAGGTCGGGCGCGAAGACACGGCCGATCTGCGTCGGCTCGATATCGACATGGATGAACTTCTTTCCCTTCGTGTAGACGTCGATGGAACCCGTGTGACGGTTGGCCCAGCGGTTGCCAATGCCGAAGACGAAATCGGCCTCCAGCATGGTGGCGTTGCCGTAGCGGTGCGAAGTCTGCAGCCCGCACATGCCAGCCATCAGTTGATGATCGTCAGGGATGGAACCCCAGCCCATCAGGGTTGGTATGACCGGCACGCCGGTGATTTCGGCAAACTCGGTCAGCAGATCGGAAGCATCGGCATTGATGATGCCTCCGCCGGCCACGATCAGCGGCTTTTCAGCTTCGTTGAGCATGGAAAGCGCCTTTTCCGCCTGCCCGCGCGTCATTGCGGGCCTGAACGCCTGCAAGGGCTCATAGGCATCGATATCAAACTCGATCTCGGCAAGCTGGACGTCAATCGGCAGGTCGATCAGCACCGGCCCCGGCCGCGACGAGCGCATGAGATGAAATGCCTTCTGAAGGGCCATCGGCACCAGATAGGGCTCCATGACGGTGACCGCCCATTTCGTGACCGGCCCCGCGATTGCGGCGATGTCGACCGCCTGGAAATCCTCCTTGGTGAGCCGGGCCCGCGGCGCCTGCCCGGTGATGCACAGGATCGGGATCGAGTCAGCCGAGGCGGAATACAGCCCGGTGATCATGTCGGTGCCAGCCGGGCCCGAGGTTCCGATGCACAGGCCGATATTGCCCGCCCTGGCGCGAGTATAGCCTTCCGCCATGTGAGATGCGGCCTCGACGTGACGGGCAAGGATATGCCGGATGGAGCCCCGGGCCTTCAGGGCTGAATAGAGCGGATTGATAGCAGCTCCCGGCACGCCGAAGGCGCAGGAAACTCCTTCTTTCTCCAGAACGAGAACGGCAGCATCGATAGCACGCATTCTGGCCATGGCGGCATCCTCCAGCAAAATCCTGTGCTGAAAGCATTGCACTCCCAATTCTATTTTTCAATTTTTTCAAAAAAGTTTTTCATTTTTGATATTTTCATTTAACATTTTGATTTTAAATTATCATTCTTTTTTCAGCACAACCCTATGGACGACAGTTAATAAATTTTTTCACTATATGGGGAGCAATGGTGGCCTGAACCATGGAAAAGACCGAAAAGCGCCAGCGCGGGCGCCCGCGCGCCTTCAATGCCTCCGCGGAACCCGGGCCCGTACAGGCGCTGGACCGCGCTCTGCGCATCCTCGCCATCGTGGCCGAAGGCGGCGGGCTTTCGTTGAGCGAGATCGCCGACCGATCCGGTATCGCCGCCGCCACCGCCTATCGCATGCTCACCACCCTCGAAGCGCACGGCATGGTCGAGTTCGACCGCACCGAGCAGCTCTGGTCGATCGGCGTCGAGACCTATCGCATGGGATCGGCCTTTCTGCGCGGACGCAAGCTGGTCGACCGCGCCCGCGTCGTCATGCAGGAACTGATGGAAAAGACGGGGGAAACGGCCAATCTGGGGCTTGCGGAGGATGATTGCGTGGTGTTCGTCAGTCAGGTCGAGACGCATCAGGCCATACGCGCCTTCTTCCGGCCCGGCACCCGCACGGCGTTCCATGCATCGGGGATCGGCAAGGCGGTGCTGTCTCATCTCGACCCTGAGCGCGTATCTGCGATTATCGCGAGGTCGGGTCTGGAAACCTATACGGATCGCACGCTTGCCACCCTGCCCGAATTGCTGGAAAACCTTGGGGAGGCGCGAACCCGCGGTTGGGCTGTCGATGATGAGGAGCGCAACCTCGGCATGCGATGCGTGGCGGCCGCCATCTTCAACGAATATGGCGAGCCGGTGGGTGGCGTTTCGGTTTCAGGACCTACGGTTCGGGTGACGCCTGAACGGCTGACCCGGATCGGGCCGGCGGTGCGCGATGCGGCCGCGGAAATCACCGCCATGATCGGCGGCAAGAACTGAGCCTGCTGCCGGCCTCATCCGCCCATGCCGGTGACATGGCGCAGATAAAAGGCAAGCGTCACAAACCCGACCATGAAGGCGATGCCGGTCCAGTCGATCTTCACGCCCCTGACCAGCCTGATGGTGTTGAGCGCCAAAAGCCAGGCGGCCAGCACGATCAGGGCGATGATGACGAAACGGATCACCTTCTCTCTCCAGCGCAGATCTTCCCTTCATTTAGGGAGCGGAGCCGGCGGTTTCAGCCCACCAAAGATCGCTTCGGTTCGGTTTTGTCTTTACGGGCGCAACAAATATGCTATCGGGAGCGCGTTGCCCTTGTAGCTCAGCTGGTAGAGCAGCGGTTTTGTAAACCGAAGGTCGCGGGTTCGATCCCTGCCGGGGGCACCATCTCCTGTAAAGTCTATTGAATCCTTCGATAAATGGGGCGGCCTCGCCCCGCCTTTTTCCACCATGTCGAATGGTGCGACCATTTCGTTGCAGGTTGTTCGCCGCCCTGCCCGCAATGAGCTTGCGGCGGCGCGCTTTCCTGGTTCCAGCGGAGGCTTGACACACAATCCCGGACAGGCAAGAAGGACGGTCCTGTTACGCTGCAGACCGCCCTCCTCGACTTATGTCGCTCACCAGGGGCGGTACCATCCCTCGAAAACCGTTTGCCTGTCGCGGTGATTGCCTCCCAGGGTTGCAGCGTAATATGCGGCGGCGGCGCCGATTACCAGTGCTGCGGCTGTCAGGAACGCAGCTACTATGGACGCACGACGCGCGCGTTCCGCCGCTTCGCGTGCCTGTGCTTCAATTGCCTGAGCCTGTTCGAACAACTGGTTGACGCGCGCGGTAGCCTGCTCCGTGGAAAGCCCGGCCCTTGAGGCGACCACGCCAACAAGATAATCGCGATCCTCAGCATCGATTTCTTCACCTGCCGCACCGGCCAGCAGGATGCGAGCAATGGCTTCCCGGTCCGCCTCCGCCACTACGGGAGCATCCGGCTGTCCTCGCAACGTCCGGTCGAGCAGAAGCGTGGATGGATCGAGAGCATCCGCGGCTTGACTGACAGCCGTAGTGACCGCGCCGGCTGTCTGACCCGCGATATGGGCGGCGCCAGTCAAGCCGGTCCATGCAATGGCGGCTGCAACGATCGTCGCCAGGCCCCACATCACCAATCCGTTTGATCCATCTCGGAGATCGGATTCGGCCTCGGTTGCATCTCCGGCGCGCCGGCGCATACGACCCGTAAGATAGCCGCCGCACAGCGATGCGGTTATCTGAACCCAGACAATCCAAAGGCCTCCGATGATCGAAATCCAGAAAAGGGACGCCGACTCCCCTTCTCGCGCCGAGGTCAGGCTCAGGCCAACAGCCGAGCCGAAGGTCAGCAGGATAAGGGAAATCGCGCTGGCCACAACCACACCGGCCAGGATCGCGGGCCAGTCGACATATGAGCGACCTGCATCAACTGAGGTGGATTCTTCAAGCACCACGGACGCACCACGGGCCGGTTCTGTAATAGCCATTTCGTCCTCCGATCAACGCAGGCCAAGGGCCGATAAAATGAACAGGATGACCACAACGAGGCCGATGAGATAGATAATGCCGTGCATGATGAATCCTCCGACGATTGCGACGGATAACGTCATCGGCAGGACATGGTTCCCGCTTTAGCCGGCCGTGCGGGATGCTTCACAGCATTTGAGAAGCGTTGGGCTGAGGGACAGAAGCGCCCCAACCACGGACGCCATTTCACTGATGCCGATCCAGCTTCACATTTGAGCCTTCCCCGACAAATGCTGGAACTATCGAAACAGGGGCGCGTTGCCTCCCAGTCCCGGGCGAGAATTCCTACTCAATCCAGCAACACGGAGGATCACCCCATGGGTTTCTTTTCAAAAGACATCAAGTCTCTCGACGACCTTTTCGTCCATACCTTGCGCGACATCTACTATGCGGAAAAGCAAATCGAAAAAGCGCTTCCGGCCATGATCGAAAAGGCGACCAATCCGGCTTTGAAAGCAGGATTCGAAAAGCATCTGCAGGAGACAAAGGGCCACATAGAGCGCGTGGAACAGGTCTTTGAGATGCATGACGTCAAGGCGAAGGGCGTAAACTGTCCGGCCATCGACGGCATCCTCGAAGAGGCGGATGACGTTTCGGGCGAGATCGACGACAAGCAGGTTCTCGATGCCGCCCTGATCGCATCCGCGCAGGCAGTGGAACATTACGAAATCACCCGGTACGGGACGCTCATCGCCTGGGCGAACGAACTGGGGCGAGCTGATTGCGCCGCAGTTCTGGAGCAGAACCTTCAGGAAGAAAAGGCGACGGACAAGAAATTGACCGAGATGGCTGAATCGCGAGTCAATCTTCAGGCTGCGGAATAACTTTTGTCGGCCGGCGTGCGGGGGCCGGTCGCCATCTGGCTCTATTCGAAACAGGAGCTTGCAATGAACAGCACGCGCAAAACCCTGCCCTATGACGACGATCCCGACGTGAGATTTCTTGCGGAGGAGACAGACCTGTCGCCGCAACAGGCGCGAGAACTGATCGAGAAGCATGGCAACGATCGCGAGAAACTGCTTGAAATCGCACGAACGATGAAAGCAGAAGGCTAACGGAGTCAAAGGCAAGACGCCCGCCACCCTTGGGTGACGGGCTTTGATCTGAGGATCAACCTTAGTGCTTCCCGCCCTTGCGGTCGGCTTCCGAGGCATTCCCGCGGTCCTTCGCGAAGTGCCGGGGTGCCCAGCCTCTCATCGACCTCCTTTTTGCTCTCCGAAGCGCTTCGCCATGAACAGCACGTGAAGGGCGAACGGACGCTATTTATGGGCGCTCCCTTACGTAATATATCGTGACATTTATTCACCGCCATGATGCCGGAATGCTGGCATGATGATGGAAACTGATCGAAATTTTCCGATCGCGGGAGGGTGGCGTGCAATTACATCAAAGGGGCGTCGACGTACTACTGAAAGTCATGGACGCTGCGGACCACATAGACCAGTTTAACGCAAACCAGACGCAAGCGTTGCTGCGAGAGGTGGCGGAGGTCATGAGCGCCATCCTCGAACGCGACGCACGGCTCATTCTGAACGAAAACGATCCCACTCATATATAGGGGCGCTCACCCTTACAGCCGGACACTGCGGCGAATTCCGCAAAACTGTTGCGGTGCGTATGGCGGCCGGCGAGTTTCGGGCTGGCTCCTGAGAATTCTGCTGCTTCATCCCGCCAGATATCGATATATGAGGTAGAGCAGCGCCACCCAGACGACAACGAGCAGAGCCAGTATCACAACGACGGCGATCAGCGGCCGCCTGAACCAGCGCTTCAGCCAATTGTCGGCCTTGCCCCCCGCCGTGTTCCGAACATCCTGCGGCAGTCGTTTTGCGATGAAGCCGACCAGCAACGGCACGATCACCAGATCGTCGATCACTCCGAGCACCGGTACGGGGAAGGGGATGAGATCGATCGGGCTCAGCAGATAGAGCCCCGCAAACAGGCTCGCCGCCTTCAGGTAGAACGGTGTGCGCCGATCGCGAAAGGCGTACCACAGCATCACGGCTTCGCGGCGGAAAAGTAGGAAACGCCGTTTCAGCAGGTCCAAGATCATCGCAATTCCTGTTTTCGAAATGAACTGCTGTTTCTGAAAATTGGTTTTCAGCGCGCAGAAGTGCGTGATGTAGGGCCCTCCTGGAGGGAATCGACGCCATCCTCGAAAATATTGACGTCAGTGGCGGCGAAAAGATCGAAAGCCGGCGCAAGGCCGTGGATAATGCGTCTTCTCAATACCAACGGCGAGATGATCAAGATCACGATATCTGGAGGCGTTGCGATACGAGGCCCCCAGGACAGGGACTTTTCACGCCAATTTACGGACCTTGCGCTCTACGCAGCAAAACAAGGCGACCACAATCGTGTCGAGATCAGCCCTCGGCCGCATCGGGATGACCTGCGGCGTCAACGCTCCCGACTGATTCAAGCGGGCGGGAGCTTGAAAACCTTCTCGCCGTTGCCCTGCTTTTGCTCATAGCCGATGATGCGGAACCATCGGGCAACCTCGGGACCATCCAGCCAGCTCCGCGACAGGATGGGCAGGTTGCCGGTAAGTTCCTGTATGCGCCTTATATGCTTCTTGCAGAAACGGACAGTCGAAGCGCTGAAGAAGCCTTCACGCGCCGCGAACGCCGTCTCCGCCGCATGATCGGTCTCATGCCAGGTGATGATGGCCACCACCGTATCGCCGTCCAGCAAGGCATGGGCGCGGCCTTCCTTCAAATCCATCATCAGGCTGTCCTGCGCGCCCCGCAAGGTAAGGCCTGCCGCGACATAGTCTGCCGACATGCGACCGGAAAGGTCGCGAAATACCGTCTCAAGATCGCCGATCGTGGCCGTGCGCGCCCTCATTCCATCTCCTTCGCCGAAAGAGGCATTATGACGTCCAGAAGCGGTCTGGCCAAGCAAACTATGTCCAGCCGGACCGGATAATGGAAAAACCTGTCCCGTTTGCGTGACATGGGAATGACTGCATGGGGGAATGACTACATGGGCCGCTTGGTGGGGCAGGCCACTCCGGCCGCCTCGCCGCAGGTGAGAGATGAAGAATCCGGGCGCGCATCCACGGAATCGGTGCGTTTCGCCAGATTCGAAAACCCGACAGCAAAGGCGGCCATGATCAGCGCGACGATGAACATACGTGTAAACGGCAATGGCGGTCCCTGTCGGCCAGGCCCCCGCCCTCCGTATCCCGGGCAGCATCAACTGCATGCCTTTACGGCACCTTAAAGCCAATCCCGGGAATCGCAAACTGATCCGGGCGGCTCTCTGCCCTCCATGGACGCCTTTGCCAGTTTTCTCCAGCCGTGTTAGTTCCTCGCGGCCATTTCGATCGGGAATCATCACCAGAACAATGACAAACATGCCAGGAACGAAGAAGCCGAGGCAGTTCGCGTTCGTGTCGTCCGATGCCCAGGACGCCTGCGCCGCTCTGGCGGAACTCTCCGCCGAATATGGTCATGTCCCCGTGGAAGAAGCCGATATCGTCGTGGCGCTGGGAGGCGACGGTTTCCTCCTGCAGACGCTGCGCGACACCATGGGGTCGGGCAAGAAGGTGTACGGCATGAACCGAGGCACCATCGGCTTCCTGATGAACGAATATGCCGTCGATGCCCTTCCCGAACGTATCGGCGCCGCCATTGCCGAAACCATCCGCCCGCTCGAAATGCGCGCCACCACCATGGACGGCGAAACGGTGACCGCGCTTGCCATCAATGAAGTCGCGCTGTGGCGCCAATCTTACCAGACCGCCAAGATTCGTATTTCCGTCGACAGCAAGTTGCGTATGGAGGAACTGAGCTGCGACGGCGTTATGGTGGCGACGCCGGCCGGCTCCACAGCCTACAATCTGTCGGCCCACGGGCCGATCCTGCCGCTCGATGCGCCGCTTCTGGCGCTGACGCCGGTGAGCCCGTTCCGGCCACGCGCCTGGCGCGGCGCGCTCCTGCCCAACCGCTCGGAAGTTCGCTTCGACGTCCTGGAGGCGGACAAGCGTCCGGTAAACGCCGCAGCCGATCACACCGAGGTCAAGAGCGTCCGGTCCGTCACCGTACGGCAATCGAAAAAGGTCACGGCCACACTGTTGTTCGACCCGAGTCATTCCTGGAATGAGCGCATTCTGAAGGAACAATTCAGGTATTGATGGCGATTTTTTCGCTATAAAATCGGTTTGATTAAGCTTAGCCACGGGAAATGCTGCAATTTCGGCCCGTTTCTGTTGACAAGAGGCAGGCTTGGGCATATCGCGATGCACATTATAGCGTGTCCGTATGGCACGCCGCGACGCAGACCGCCGCGCACCTCCGAACCAGCCAAAGACAGCAAGCGAACTTGTCCTCAGACACCCAGACCGCTCAAGAAGCGTTGACATTCGCGGACCTCGGCCTGTCGCCGAAGGTTCTTTCCGCCGTGACCGATGCCGGCTACACGCAGCCGACTCCCATTCAGGCAGGCGCAATTCCCCATGCCCTTCAGGGCAAGGACGTTCTGGGCATCGCCCAGACCGGCACGGGCAAGACCGCCTCCTTCGTGCTGCCGATGCTGACGCGCCTTGAAAAGGGCCGCGCCCGTGCGCGCATGCCGCGCACGCTCATCCTCGAGCCGACGCGCGAACTCGCGGCGCAGGTCGAGGAAAACTTCATCAAATACGGCAAGAACCACAAGCTCAACATCGCCCTGCTGATCGGCGGCGTTTCCTTCGACGAGCAGGACAAGAAGCTCGAACGCGGCGCGGACGTGCTGATCGCCACGCCGGGCCGCCTTCTGGACCATCGCGAGCGCGGCAAGCTGCTGCTCAACGGGGTCGACATCCTGGTCATCGACGAGGCCGACCGGATGCTCGACATGGGTTTCATCCCCGACATCGAGCGCATCTGCGAGATGATCCCCTTCACCCGCCAGACGCTGTTCTTCTCGGCCACCATGCCGCCGGAGATCACCAAACTCACGGAGAAGTTCCTTCAGGCTCCCGTGCGCGTCGAGGTCGCCCGTGCGGCGAGCACCGCCACGACCGTTACGCAAAAGCTCGTGAAATCGGGCTCGAAGCCATGGGAAAAGCGCGATGTGCTGCGCAGCCTGATCAAGCAGGAGGAGGATACGCTCAAGAACGCGATCATCTTCTGCAACCGCAAGGTGGATGTCTCCGAACTGTTCCGCTCGCTGACCCGTCATGAGTTCAATGCAGGCGCACTGCATGGCGACATGGACCAGCGGGCCCGCATGACCATGCTGAGCAATTTCCGCGACGGCAAGCTGAAGCTGCTGGTGGCGTCGGACGTCGCCGCGCGCGGCCTCGACATTCCCGATGTCAGCCACGTCTTCAACTACGACGTGCCCATCCACGCCGAAGATTACGTCCATCGCATCGGCCGCACCGGCCGTGCCGGCCGCCTCGGCAAATCCTTCACCATCGCCACGCGCAACGACACCAAATATATCGACGCCATCGAAAAGCTGATCGGTCAGACGGTCGAATGGATGGATGGCGACCTTTCGACCGTCGAGGAAAGCGCCGCCGAAGTCGACGCGCCCCGCCGGGGCAGAGGCGCGCCGCGTCGCGGTGGACGCAAGGACGAAAGCCGCGAGAAGAAGCCGCGTGGCGGTCGCCATCATGAGGCAGCCTCCGATGACGCCAGCGCAGACGCGCAGGAACAGCCGGTGCAGAAAGCCCCAGCCCAGACGGTGAGCGCCGATCGCAAGCCGCGCGAGTGGGCCAACGACGACTCGAGGCCGGCTCGCGACAATCGCAATCATCGCCGCCGCTACGACGACGATGATGGCCATACGCCGCTTGGTTTCGGCGACGACATTCCGGCCTTCATGCTGATCGAGGCCAAGGTCTGATAAGGAAATTCTCTGACTAAAAGGGCGGATCAGGTGATCCGCCCTTTGGTTTTTTCAGCTATCGATCCGTTGGAACGTTTCCGCTTTTCCCCAAATGGCGGGAATGCTCCAACTCATTGTTTTAACGCCGTTCCGAACCCAAAACCGGCACGCACTTTTTCTGGGATCGCTCTAGATGGTGCTTGCGGTCCAGCTCGCGATCTGTGCGGCGGCATCCCGGAAAGCGCGGTCGAGCGCCGCGACATATGCCTGATTTCCCGCGCCCGAGACAGCCGCCGACGCGGTGAAGCTCCGCCCCGCCCTCACCTCGCCGGTGCGGTCGTTGAGCAGGCGCACGAACAACTCCACGACCGCCCGCTCGCCGCCTGATACCCGCACCTCGAAGGAACGGATTTCGGCTATCACCTGATAATCGATCGCTAGCCCCTCGCCCGGCTTACCGACACCGGCGAAGCGGCCCGAGCGCTGGAATGTTTCGGCCAGCCTCGCCTGAACCATCAGCGGCAGGCGGTCCGCCCATTGCGCGCCCTTCAGGTACTGGATCGAGCCGTCCGAAGGCTTGATGACGATGTTCTGGCCGTCGAACGCCTTCAACGCCGAGGGCTCGGCGATCAATATCTGGCGACGGCTGCTTCTGGCGGAATCGACGTTCGCGGCAGACAGCTCAAATGTGTCGAGCGGCGCAGGACCGCCGCCCGGCAATGCCGCACACCCGGCGAGGCCGCCGGCCAGCAGCATGGCGATGAGACGAAATTTCATGGGCCCCATGATGCGTACCCCGCCTTCAAAGGCTCGGTTTCCGGCAAAACCCGGATGATTGCGGACGGCCTTGCAAACCGGAAAGGAAACGGCGTCAACGGCGAACCCTTCCGTCATATTGCCTGACCTCGCCGTCCCCGCCTGAAAGGATGCGCTGGGGGTTGCGCTGCAGGTCGGAGACCGCCTGCTCGATCCGGTTGATGGAACGACGGCTGTCATTCACCAGCGCCTCGACATTTTGCAGACCCTTGCCCGAAAAACGCTCCAGATTGGCGGTGATCGTACCAAGCCGCGCATTGAGCGTGTCGGCCACCTGCCTGAACGACTTCAGCGTCTCCCGCGCATCGGCCATCACGCCATTTGCCTGGTCCGACCCCAGCAGATTGTCGACCTTAGCCAGAATGCCATCGACCCGAACCGAGGCGTTGTTGAGCCGCTCGGCCAGTTGCTGCGCATCCGATATCGTCTGATCGATGTCATCACCCCGGTTGCTGAATTTCTCCGTGATCTGCGCCACGTCAGCAGCCGCCTTGTTGGCGTTTTCGCTGGCGGTGCGGATGTTCGACAACGCCTCGCGGACGTCCTTCGGATCGACGCCATCCAGAACGCCATCCACCTTGGCCAGCGTCGTCTGGGTGCGTTGCGCAAACTCATTTATGGAAGCGACGGCCTTGTCGACGCCATCGATGATATCGTCGAACTTCTCGCCGGACCGGTTCAGGTTCTTCGTGAAGTCGTCGATATTGGTGACGATCTGCCTGACACGGTCCTGATCGATTGAATTGAGCAAGCCCTCGGCGGCCTTGATGGTGCCGTCAAGCTTGCCCGAAACGCCTTGAAGCTCCTCGGACAAGGCGCTGACGCTACTCAGGAATTTGTCGATGGAATCGGCATTGCCGGCCAAAGCGTCCGAGAATTTTTGGGCATTCTGCACGGTCTGCGTCAAAGGTCCGCGCACATCGGTGGCGAAACCTTCCAGTTCGGACAAAACCTTGTCGGCCCGCGAGAAGATGTCCTGCGCGGTTTGCAGCAGGTTGGTCACCGCCGAGGGGTTTGCGGTGATCTCGGCAATCCTGCCTTCCGCCTCGGCTTCATCCAGCAGCTTCGGTTCGTTACGGTTCGCGCCTTTCAGTTCGATATTGGCCTGCCCCGTGAGGCCCGCCAGGCCGATGTCGGCCTGTGTGGAACGGGTGATGGGCGTCAGGCGGTCGATCTCGGCATCGGCGATGGCGACGCTTGGATTGTCCACATCGATATAGACGCGGCGCACATCGCCAACCTTCACGCCGTTGAACAGCACGAAGCTGCCGCGCCCCAGTCCGGAGGCGGATCCGGGAATGCGCACCCGCACCATCACGGTCTCGCCGCGCTCGCCGATCGCCGCCGTCCAGTAGACGAAACCGAACGCGGCAAGAATCGCCACCAGAGTGAAGATGCCGACAATGACGTAATTGGCTCTTGTTTCCATTAGATCACTTATCGCTATGCACGACCTTTGAGATCAAGCTGCCGAGCCCGTTTTCCGCGGAAATAGGATTTTACCCACGGTTCTTCGCTCTTGAGCATATCTTCGATCGTGCCTTCGACGATGACGTGCTTCTTGCCGAGAACTGCGATCCGGTCACAGGCAGTGAAAAGCGAATCAAGATCGTGCGTCACCATATAGACGGTAAGCCCCATAGTATCGCGCAGCTTGATGACCAGTTCGTCGAACTCGGCCGCGCCGATCGGGTCGAGACCGGAAGTCGGCTCGTCAAGAAAGACGATATCGGGATCGAGCGCCAGCGCCCGCGCCAGCGCCGCACGCTTGATCATGCCGCCGGATAGCTCGGAAGGAAACTTGTATGCGGCATCCGCCGGCAGGCCGACCAGTTCGATCTTCAGCATGGCCAGTTCGTCCATCAGCTTGCGCGGCAGATCGAGATATTCGCGCATCGGCACCTGCACGTTTTCCAGAACGGTCAGCGCCGAAAACAGTGCGCCATGCTGGAATAACACGCCAAGGCGCATATCGATCCGCATACGTTCAGCGTCGCTGATTTTATCGACATCGACCCCGAACAGACGGATCGTACCGGAACGCTTGGTGGTGAGGCCGAGCACGGTCCTCAGCAGCACCGACTTGCCGGAGCCGGATGCGCCGACAAAGCCCAGGATTTCGCCGCGGCGCACCTCCAGCGAGAGATTTTCTAGAACGGTCTTCGTGCCGAAAGCGACCGTGATGTCGTGCGCGGACAGGACGATCTCGCCCTGCTCCTCCGCCTGCGGCCTCTCCACCGGATTTGCGATAACAGCCACCATCAGAAATCGATTGCCGCATAGAACATGGCGAACAGGCCATCGAGCACGATGACCACGAAGATCGCCTTCACCACCGAGGTCGTCACCTGACGCCCAAGGGATTCGGCGCTGCCCCCCACTTTCATGCCCTCGACCGAGGCGATCGTGCCGATGATGATGGCCATGAACGGGGCCTTGATGAGACCGGCCGAGATGGTGCTGACGTCGATGGCCACGCGCAACCTGTCGATGAAGGCGGCGGGCGGGATGTCGGAATAGAGCCATGCCGCCAGTATGCCTCCGCCAATCGCGGCAAAATTGGCCAGTATGGTGAGACAAGGCAGCGCGATCACCAACGCCACCAGACGCGGAAACACCAGCACACCGATCGGGTTGAGGCCGATCACCTTCAGCGCGTCGATCTCTTCACGCATCTTCATCGAGCCGATCTCGGCCGTGATGGCGCTGCCGGAGCGGCCGGCGATCATGATTGCGGTCAACAAAACGCCAAGTTCACGCAACACCAGTACGCCAACCAGATCGACCACGAAAATATCGGCCCCGAAGTAGCTGAGCTGATAGGCGCCTTGCTGCGCGACGATCGCCCCCACGATCGACGACATCAGGAACACGACGGGAATAGCGCCCACGCCCATGCGGTCGATCTGGTTGAAAATCGCCGCCGGGTTCACGGCATGGCCGCGGCCAAGCTTCATCTGCGCGCCGCGGATGGTCGCGCCCAGAATGTTCATCCCGGCGATGAAATCGTCACGCATCGAATAGACGCCACGACCGACGGCTTCGAAGAAGCGGATGACGATGTTGGCCGCGGGTTCCGGCGCCGTCTCCGTCTTGCGTCGCGAAATCTCGCATACCGCGCCCAGCAATATTGCCGCGGCATCGCTCTGGCCGATCACGCGGACCTGACTGCCCTGCCTTTCATGGGCCGAAACCAGCCGGTCGATCAGCCATGCGCCGGCGGTATCGAGTTTTTCGACGCCCGAGAGGTCGATGACCAGAGCTTGCCCCGCGGAACGACGCTCCGCCTTGCGCATCCCGCTATCGATGTCCGCCACAGTGCGTGTCGTCCAGACGCCCGAGAGCGTACAAACCAGCGCGCCGTCGCGCTCGCCGAGATCGACGCGCGGGCCATGCGTGTCGTCTCCTGCCTTAGCTGCGCTTGCGTCGCGTTTGCCGATGGTCAACATGGCACCTGTTTACCCCGGCAATGCCGGGCTGTCGATTTGCAGGCAACCTCCGAGGGGTGCCCGGGAGAAAGAAAGATATGGCGCGTGTCATTTCAGTCGAGGTCGAAAAATTCCCGATAGCGGGTAGTTTCACCATTTCGCGCGGGTCCAAGACCGAAGCTGAAGTGGTGACCTGCACGATTCGGGATGGCGAGAATGTGGGGCGTGGGGAATGTGTTCCATACAAACGCTATGGCGAATCGGTGGAGGGTGTTCAGGCCGCCATCGAAGGAATCGCCACGCAAATCGCATCCGGGCTGGATCGCCGGTCGCTGCTCGACGCCATCCCCGCAGGCGCGGCGCGCAACGCCGTGGACTGCGCTCTTTGGGATCTGGAAGCCAAGGCTTCGGGGCGAACGGTTGCAAGCGTCCTGGCTCCGCAAGCCGCGCCCCTGGAAACCGCTTACACCCTTTCCCTTGGCGAACCCGAAACCATGGCCGCGCAAGCGCGGCTCAATGCCGACCGGCCGCTTCTCAAGGTAAAGATCGGTGGTGGTGGCGACGATGCGGCTCGCATCCGCGCGGTTCGCGACGCCGCGCCGCACAGCCGCATCATCATCGACGCCAATGAAGGCTGGACGAACGCCGATGTCGAGCACAACCTCGCGGCGGCAGCAGAACTCGGCGTGGCTCTGGTGGAGCAGCCTCTGCCCGCGGGACAGGACGAAATCCTGCGCCGAATCGCCCATCCCGTTCCCATCTGCGCCGATGAAAGCGTGCATCAGGCTGCCGATCTGGATGCTCTCGCCGGTCTTTATGACGCGATCAACATCAAGCTCGACAAGGCCGGCGGCCTCACATCAGCGCTGTTGTTGCGCGATCGCGCCCGGGAACTTGGCCTGAAGATCATGGTCGGCTGCATGGTCGGAACGTCGCTGGCCATGGCGCCCGCCGTATTGCTGGCTCAGGGCGCGGATTTCGTGGACCTCGACGGGCCTCTCCTGCTCGCCCGGGACCGCCAGCCCGGCCTTGAATATCGTGGCTCTCTCGTGTTCCCCCCGACACCGGAATTGTGGGGGTGATCAATACCGATCGCGCCTGGGTCAAATCGGCGGCGCACCTGCCTCGCATTTGCCATGGTGCGTGCTAAAACACCTCTCGCAGTGAGTCAGGGGGACAGTTTTTGATGGATAACGGCAACGGCAAGAGAACACGCTCCGACATCGAGGAGGCCGCGCTGTTCTTCCACCAGCATCCGGTGCCGGGAAAGCTGGAGATCCAGGCCACCAAGGCTTTGGGCAACCAGCGCGATCTCGCGCTCGCCTATTCGCCGGGCGTGGCGGCCCCATGTCTCGAAATTCAGGAAAATCCCGAATCGGCCGCCCTCTACACCACCCGTGCAAATCTGGTCGGCGTGGTCTCAAACGGCACCGCGGTTCTTGGCCTCGGCAATATCGGACCGCTCGCCTCCAAACCCGTCATGGAAGGCAAGGCTGTCCTGTTCAAGAAATTCGCCGGGATCGACGTCTTCGATATTGAGATCGACGCGCCAGAGATCGACCAGATGGTCGACACCATCTCCGCGCTGGAGCCAACCTTCGGCGGCATCAATCTGGAGGATATCAAGGCGCCCGAGTGCTTCGAGGTGGAGGAGCGGCTGAAAGCCAAAATGAACATTCCGGTCTTCCATGACGACCAGCATGGAACGGCCATCATCGTCGCAGCCGCCATCCTCAACGGTCTGGAGATCGCGGAAAAGAAGATCGAGGACGTCAAGATCGTCACCTCGGGCGCGGGAGCGGCGGCGCTCGCCTGCCTCAACCTGCTCGTTTCGCTTGGTGCGAAGATCGAGAACATCTGGGTCACCGACCGCTTCGGCGTCGCCTACAAAGGCCGCGTCGAGGAGATGGACCGCTGGAAGGAGCCCTACGTCAAGGACACCAAGGCCCGCAAACTGGCCGATGTGATCCGGGGCGCGGACGTGTTCCTCGGCCTTTCGGCTGCCGGCGTCCTGACGCCCGATCTGCTGAAGCTGATGGCGGACAAGCCTCTGGTGCTTGCTCTTGCAAACCCTTCGCCCGAGATCATGCCTGAAGTGGCGAGCGAAGCACGGCCGGACGCCATGATCTGCACGGGCAGGTCCGATTATCCCAATCAGGTCAACAATGTACTGTGTTTTCCTTACATATTCCGGGGAGCGCTGGACTGCGGCGCCAGAGCGATCAACGAAGAAATGAAGATGGCTGCAGTGCGGGCCATTGCCGGGCTTGCCCGCGAGGAGCCATCCGATGTCGCAGCGCGCGCCTATTCCGGCGAAACGCCCATGTTCGGACCGGAGTTCCTGATTCCCTCGCCCTTCGATCCGCGCCTTATCCTGCGTATCGCCCCCGCAGTGGCCAAGGCCGCCGGCGAGACCGGCGTCGCCAGCCGCCCGATCACCGATTTCGCGGCCTATATCGACAAGCTGAACCGCTTCGTCTTCCGCTCCGGCCTGGTCATGAAGCCTGTCTTCTCCGCAGCCCGAACCTCGACGAAGAACCGCATCGTCTACGCCGATGGCGAAGACGAGAGAGTGCTGCGCGCCACGCAGGTGGTGATCGAGGAAGATATCGCACGTCCCATCCTGATCGGACGCCCGCATGTCGTGGATGTGCGTCTGAAGCGCTACGGCCTGCGTATCCGCGCCGGCGAGGACTTCGAACTCATCAACCCTGAAGACGATCCACGCTATCGCAACTATGTCGATCTGCTTATCGAGATCGCAGGCCGGCGCGGCGTTACGCAGGAAGCCGCCCGCACCATGGTGCGCACCGACAATACGGTGATTGCGGCGCTCGCCCTGCAACGCGGCGATGGCGACGCCATGCTGTGCGGACTGGAAGGGCGCTTCGGCAAGCATTTGCGCAATGTCTCCCTGATCATCGGGCCGAGGCCGGGCATCCGCGACCGCGATCTGTCGACGCTGTCCATGCTGATCACCCAGCGCGGCCCCCTGTTCTTCACGGATACTTATGTGACGGTCGATCCGTCGGCCGAGGAGATCGCGCAGATCACCGTTCTGGCGGCCGAGGAAATCCGCCGTTTCGGCATCGAGCCAAAGGCCGCGCTGCTTTCGCATTCCGATTTCGGCTCGCGCGATACGCCCAGCGCCCACAAGATGCGGCGCGCCGCCGAGATCATCCATGAGATCGCGCCGGAACTCGAATGCGATGGTGAAATGAATGCCGATTCCGCCCTGTCACCAGCGCTGCGGCAGCGCGTCTATCCGCATTCGCGCCTGAAGGGCGAAGCCAACCTGCTGGTCTTCCCCAATCTCGATTCGGCGAACATCGCCATGGCGACCGTCAAGCAGATGATGGATGCGCTGCATGTCGGCCCGATTCTGCTCGGCGCAGCCATGCCCGCGCACATTCTGACACCGTCCGTCACCTCGCGCGGCGTGGTCAACATGACCGCGATCGCTGTGGTCGAGGCGGCCCAGAAGGCGCAGGCGACCGTGAATATGGACGCCCTGCTGGCGGCGGCGTCGGAATAACGGCAAGGCCAGGTTAACCCGCCGCTGCTACCTTCATGCTCCTGCAAGAGGCAGCGAGGTTTAAGTGGCGGGTACGGTTCGCAGACTGGCGGCAGCGGTATTGTCAGCTTTCGGGCTGGCGCTCGCCTGCATCTCGCTCGTCGAAGCTGCGCCGTCGTGCCGGCAGCTCGAAGCTGAACTCGCACGCCCCTCGCCATCTGCCGGCAACCGGGCGACAGGAAAATATGACGACGCCATCGCCCGCCAACGCGACCAGATCGCCAAAACCAGCCAGCGCGCCCGCAGCGCCGGTTGCGGCTTTTCCTTCTTCGCGCGATCCGGCTCCCAATGCGGAGAACTGAACGCAACCATCAAGCGCATGCAAGCCAATCTGGCGAGCTTGCAGGCCACGCGAACGCAACTGAGCAAGGGGGCCGGGAGAACAGACCGTGCGCGCATTCTCGCAGCTCTGGAGAGCAAGGGGTGCAGGCCGAAGAAAAGCGACGCTACGGCCAGGGGCAGCGACACATCGTCTAAGAACAAGGGCGCGCAGGCGAATGCCGGGGTCGTCATTCGCGGCGCCGGTGGTTCTTCGATCTACTACCCCGCCAACCGGCCCTATCGCACCCAGTGCGTGCGCACATGCGACGGCTATTTCTTTCCGATGTCCAAATCAAGCACACCGGCCGATTTCCAGCGCGATCAGGCCCGCTGCGAGGCGGCATGTCCCGGCACGCGGGTGGAAATGTTCTACAGCGAAGCCGGTTCCGCCAATTCCGCCGACATGGTGTCCGCCGTCACGGGAAGGCGTTATGCCGACCTGCCCCGGGCACTGGTGTTCCGGCGGCTGGATATTCCGGTCGAGGCCGGATGCAGTTGCGGTGGCTCAGTCGCGCAAGGGGCGTCATTCGTGGGCGAATCAGCAGCGCCCGACACCCTGATTTCGGCGAACCCCGGTTCTTCCGTGATCGATGTGAAAGCGCCGCGCGGCAGGGAAAAGGCTGCGGCCGTTGAAACGGCGCAGCCTTTGCCGGAACGGGAAGTCGAGGAAAACCGCAAGGTCAGGGTCGTCGGGCCGATGTTCCTTCCAGACCGATAAGCGGCAGAAGCTCGGCAAGCTCAGGCCCCGAAGCCCTGCCGGTCAGCACAAGCCGCAGTGGCGCAAACAGCTCCTTGCCCTTGCGCCCGGTGTCCTTGCGCACGGCGGCGGTCCATTTCTTCCAAACGCCTTCATCCCAGGGGGCCTCGGGCAACAGATCGAACGCCTGCCGCAGGAACTCGAGATCCTCCGGTTCGAAATGCGGCTTCTCCAACGGCCCCTCATTGACGATCCGCCACCAGTCACGCGCATCGGAAAGCTTGTCCAGATTGCCGCGCACCGTATTCCAGAACGTCTCGGCGCGCTCGTCGGCGATGCCCAGCAATTGCAGCCGGTCGCGCACGTCCTCGAAAGCCATGTGATGCAGCAGCGTACGGTTCAGAACGAACAGTTCGTCCGGGTCGAACTTCGAAGCGGATTTGGATGTCGACGCCGGATTGAAATGCGCGGCCAGTTCCGTCATGGAGGCCATGGCCTGGACGTTTTCGGAGGTGCCGATCAGCACCGCCAGCGAGGCAATCGCCATCGGCTCGACGCCGGACTCCCGGAGGCTTTCCACCGACAGTGCGCCGCTGCGCTTGGAAAGACCCTCGCCTGACGAGGTGGTGAGCAGGTTGTGATGACCGAAGACCGGCGGTTCCGCGCCGAGGGCCCTGAACAGCGCGATCTGGACGCCAGTGTTGGTGACATGATCATCACCGCGAATGACGTGGGTGACGCCCATGTCGATGTCGTCCACCACCGAAGGCAGCGTATAGAGATAGGTGCCATCCTCGCGCACCAGAACAGGATCGGAGAGCGAGGCCAGATCGACGGTTTCCTCGCCTCGCACCAGATCGTTCCACTGCACCTCGGTGCGCTGCGTTTCGGATGGATCGCTGACGAAATTCGGCAACAGGAAACGCCAGTGCGGCTTGCGCCCGTCCGCCTCGAACTGCGCAATCTCTTCCTGCGTCAAGGCCAGCGCCTCGCGCCCGTAGACAGGAGGCAGGCCGCGCGTGCGCCTGATCTTGCGGCGAAGGTCGAGTTCCTCCGCTGTCTCGTAGCAGGGATAGAGCAGGCCAGCCGCCTTCAGCTTCTCCACCGCCTGATCGTACACGTCGAAGCGCTTCGACTGATATTCGATGCTGTCTGGAAAGACGCCCAGCCAGTGCAGATCGTAGAGGATGGAATCCGCATATTCCTTACGCGAACGCTCAAGGTCGGTGTCGTCGAAACGCTGGATGAAACGGCCGCTGTTCTTTTGCGCGAACAGCCAGTTGAACAGGGCCGTGCGGGTGTTGCCGATATGAATGCGGCCGGTGGGCGATGGGGCGAAGCGGACGGTGACAGTCATTCCCGGGGCCTAATGGATACAGCGGAAATTGACAAGACAACCATTGGAACAGCGCCGTATCATTTAGTTGGCGTTCTGTTGCGCGGTCTGTCAGCCACGGTCGCGGAACCTGTTGGTGATCGGATAGCGGCGGTCCCGGCCAAAATTCTTCTTCGTGATCTTGACGCCAGGCGCCGCCTGCCGACGCTTGTATTCCGCGATATAAAGCAGGTTCTCCACGCGGGCGACCGTCTCGCGATCATGCCCGCGCGCGACGATTTCATCCACGCCCATCTCGTTTTCGACGAGGCATTCGAGAATGTCGTCCAGAACGTCGTAGGGCGGCAGCGAATCCTGATCCGTCTGGTTCTCGCGCAGTTCAGCAGTGGGCACCTTGTCGATGATGTTGACGGGAATCACCTCGCCCGAAGGCCCCAGCGCACCGGGCGGCGTCTGCGTATTGCGCCAGCGCGAAATGGCGTAGACCTGCGTCTTGTATATGTCCTTGATCGGATTGAACCCACCGTTCATGTCGCCATAGAGCGTCGCATAGCCCACCGACATCTCGCTCTTGTTGCCTGTCGTCACCACCATCGAGCCGAACTTGTTGGAGACCGCCATCAACAACGTTCCGCGCGCGCGGCTTTGCAGATTCTCTTCCGTAATGCCCGGCTGCGTGCCTTCAAAAAGCTGCGTCAGCGCGTGCTGAAAACCTTCGACAGGCTCCGCGATCGGCACGATGTCGTAGCGGCAGCCGAGCGCGCGGGCGCAGTCCTCGGCGTCCTTGAGCGATTCCTTCGACGTGTAGCGGTAAGGCATCATCACGCAGCGCACCCGCTCTTCGCCCAGCGCATCGACCGCCAGCGCCGCGCAGATGGCGGAATCAATGCCGCCGGAAAGGCCGAGCACCACGTTCCTGAAGCCGTTCTTGTTCACATAGTCGCGCAGGCCCAGCATGCAGGCACGGTAATCCGCCTCCTCCTTTTCCGGAATCTGCGACATAGGCCCCTGCTCGCAAGCCCAGCCCTCGCCGTTTCGTTTCCACGTCGTGACGGCGAGCGTCTCCTCGAACTGGCTCATCTGGAAGGCGAGCGACTTGTCGGCTCCGATGGCGAAGGAGGCGCCGTCGAACACCAGTTCGTCCTGACCGCCGATCTGGTTGGCGTAGATCAGCGGCAAGCCGCTTTCGATGACCTGCCGGATGACGATCTGGTGGCGGATATCGACCTTGCCTCGATAATAAGGCGAGCCATTCGGCACGATCAGCAGTTCCGCGCCGCTTTCAGCCAGCGTCTCGCAGACGCCATGCTCGCCCCAGATGTCCTCGCAGATCGGAATGCCCAGCCGCACACCCCGGAAATTCACCGGCCCCGGCATATCCGGGCCCGGCTGAAATACCCGCTTTTCGTCGAACTCGCCGTAGTTCGGCAAATCGACCTTGAAGCGCTCGGCGATGATCTTTCCGCCATCGGCCACAATGACGGAGTTGTGCGTGCCGCTCTTGCGCTTCAGCGGCACACCGATGACGATGCCCGGCCCGCCGTCGGCGGTGTCCCTGGCGATATCCTCGGCCGCGCGCTCGCAGGCCTGAAGGAAGGCTGGCTTCAGGATCAGGTCCTCCGGCGGATAGCCGGAAATGAACAGTTCCGTGAACAGCACAAGGTCCGCGCCCTGGATGGCCGCGTCCGCCCTCGCCTGCCTCGCCTTCGCGAGATTGGCGGCGACGTCCCCAACCGTCGGATTAAGCTGGGCTATGGCGATACGGAGAATGTCGGGAGTTGTCTTGCTGGTCATGGATGCCGGTTTAGCGGGAGTCCGCGCCGAAGGAAACAGTCCGTCGCCTAAACCGGCGTGCCGAACAACCGCTCCAGTATCGCGACCAGCCATACGCCTGAAGTCAGCAGGATGGCGATAAGCACGGCGAGAGAGCCGCAATCCTTGGCGAGCCGAATGTCGATATTGAACTCCCGGCTAACCGCGTCGCAGGCGGCCTCGATGCCCGTATTGAGCACTTCGATGAGAATAAGGAACAGAACGGCGGCGATCAGAAGCGCATAACCGGCCCATGACGACGACACCAGCCAACCCACCGGGATGGCGATCAGCAGCAGGATGAGTTCCTGCTGGAAGGCCGCCTCGCTGCCCGCAAGACGCCGGAAGGCGCGCACCGAATTGAAGAACGCATCGATCAGCCGCTTCATGTCGTCATTTCTCCTGAACGCGGGCGATGAACGGAACGATTGTGACCGTTCGATGAAATGGCTGCGCTTATCCACCAAGGATCGCCAGTGGGCAACCTTGATCGCGGGCGTGGACCGATCGAAAACGCGCTTTTTTCAGCTTCGGCATCCGCACCAACCGGCATTTTAATAAAGCTTTAGCCAACAGCGGATAAGGGTTTTCGGGTGGGGCTCGTATTGGGGGCATAGGGCCCGCGACATGCCTGGGCCATCCGGATGCCCCCGATCCGGCATCTGCCTGCGGGCGGCCGGAACAAGGGGCGAACGAGTCACCTATGCAGCCGGCTGCAGCACCCCAGCAAATGCCCCAGAAGGATGCCGCAAGCACCGTTCTGGCCACCATGCGCAAGCTCGGCGTGACAGGCCTGCCCCGCAATTACGAGATTTTCTACGAAACCCTTAGCGGCGGCAATCCCGCGCTTGGTCTGGCGGTGATCGCGCTCGGCAACCGCCCGACACAGCAGCAGCTTGACGATATCAGCCGGCGTTTCTTCGCTCACCACTGCGGCCAGGGCGTCATCGAACAGGCGCGCCATGTGCTTGCCCGGGAGCTGGAAGAAGTCGCCGGGCTTCTGCGTTCCGAAAGGACGCAGGTGGAGAAGTATGGGCGCATTCTTCACGAGACCTCGGACGGGCTCGCCAATCGCTCCGCCATTTCCCACGAATTGCTTCAGAAGATCGTTGGAGCGATAGCGGCGGCGACCAGTTCGACCATCGACCGTGGCAAGCAGGTGGAAAGCGCCCTCAGCGACAAATCGGCCGAACTCGAGGCGGTGAAATGCAAGCTGGAAGAATACAAGCGCCTCGCCGACACCGATCCGCTGACCCAGATCCTCAACCGCCGAGCCTTTGATAAGGAAATTGCGCGCATCTACAGCAGTCGCAAGGACATATTGTTCAACGCGCTGATCCTCGCCGATATCGACAATTTCAAGAAGATCAACGACCGCTTCGGCCATCCGGTCGGTGACAGGATCATCCGCACCATAGCCGACATCTTCCAGAGCAGCGTGCGCCGCGACGTGTTCGTCGCCCGCACGGGCGGAGAGGAGTTCGCGCTGATCGTGGAAGGAAGCAGCGAAGACACGACTTTCGAAATAGCGGAGCGCTTGCGCAAACTGGTCGAACAAACGCAGTTCGTCGATCCGGCGACTGGCGCCGACTACGGTCCGGTAACTGTGTCCATGGGCGTGTGCATGGCAGCCGAGGCGGACACCTCCGACGACCTCTATATCAAGGCCGACCGCGCACTCTATCGCTCGAAGGTAAGCGGTCGCAACAAGGTGACGAAGCACTCGTCCCTGCCGAACCACAGCAACAACAAATGGCTGCTCTACCGCAAGGATTGAGGCTCAGCCTTCCGGCAAACCGTGAGCATACCTCAAACAAAAAGGCGCTTCACATGGAAGCGCCTTTTTACATTTTCCAGCCGTGGCTATCAGGCGGTTGCAGCCTGCTTCTGCTCCACCGGATTGTTCTTGCGCAACAGATCGGAGACCAGGAAGGCAAGCTCGATGGCCTGATCGGCGTTGAGGCGCGGGTCGCAATGGGTGTGATAGCGGTCCTGCAGTTCCTCGGCCGTGATGGCGCGGGCGCCGCCGGTGCATTCGGTGACGTTCTTGCCCGTCATCTCGATATGGATGCCGCCCGGATGCGTCCCTTCCGCGCGATGCACCTCGAAGAAGCTCTGAACTTCCTTGAGGATACGATCGAACGGACGCGTCTTGTAGCCAGCGGCGGTGATGGTGTTGCCATGCATGGGATCGCAAGACCAAACCACTGAACGGCCTTCGGCCTTCACCGCGCGCACCAGCTTTGGCAGATGCTCGTCCACCTTGTCAGCGCCGAAGCGCGCGATCAGCGTCAGGCGGCCGGGCTCATTCTCCGGGTTCAGCCTGTCGATCAGGTCGAGCAGCCCATCCGGGGTGAGCGACGGACCGCATTTGAGGCCAAGAGGGTTCCTGATGCCGCGGCAGTACTCGATGTGGGCATGATCGGGCTGGCGGGTGCGGTCGCCGATCCAGATCATGTGGCCGGACGTTGCGTACCAGTCGCCGGAGGTCGAATCGACACGGGTCAACGCCTCTTCGTAGCCGAGCAACAGGGCCTCGTGGCTGGTGTAGAAATCGGTCTCCCGCAGCGCGTGATTGGTTTCCGAGGTGATGCCGACGGCCTTCATGAAGTCCATCGTCTCGGTGATGCGATGGGCCAGCGATTCATATTTCTCGCCCTGCGGGCTGTCGGAAACGAAGCCCAGCATCCAGCGATGCACGTTCTCGAGGCTTGCATAACCACCCTGCGCGAAAGCGCGCAGGAGGTTGAGCGTCGCAGCCGATTGCCGGTAGGCCATGACCTGCCGGCGCGGATCGGGAACGCGGGACGCCGCCTCGAAATCGATGCCGTTGATGATGTCGCCGCGGTAGCTGGGCAGCGTCACCTCGGCCTTGGTCTCATTGTCGGCGGAACGCGGCTTGGCGAACTGGCCGGCAACGCGGCCAACCTTCACCACCGGCTGCGAGCCGGCGAAGGTCAGCACCACCGACATCTGAAGGAAGACGCGGAAGAAGTCGCGGATATTGTCCGCGCCATGTTCGGCGAAGCTCTCGGCGCAGTCGCCACCCTGAAGGAGAAATGCGTCACCGGCAGCCACGCTTGCAAGCTGCTTCTTCAGCTTGCGCGCCTCACCTGCAAAAACAAGTGGCGGAAAGCTGGAGAGCTGGGCCTCGACAGCCTTCAGGGCGTCAATGTCCGGATAAGCCGGAACCTGCTGGATCGGCTTTTCTCTCCAAGAATTCGGGGACCACTTCGTCATTGTCGTAACCACTCTTTATTGGGGGCACGCAGCCCATCACTCCCATATATAAGTACAGGAAACGCCGCTCCATACATGAAGCGACAGTTCTGTGCCAGTCCGCAATTTACCTTACGTTCCCTCGGCCTGAAGCAGCGGGTGCTCTTCATGACGTCAGCCGGGCTGAAATATGATTCGATTCGGCCGGGAATTTGACGACCGACGACGAAGGGAGCCACAAAACCGGCCCTTCCACGCCCTGCCGACAAAACGGCCCGGCGAATCCGATTTACCAAACGTCAACCATTCGGTCGATTCAAGATATCTCAATATCTCATTGTTTTCGTTGATATTATATCTTTCCTACAACTTACTTGCACGCATTGCGAGCTGTTGCCTCGCGGCAACGTCAGCCAGTCGACGCATGGGTTAATCCCATAATCTTCATTGAATCTGATCAAGCAGTGTTACCATTTGTAACAGATCGAACGAGGTGTGAGCGAAAACGTGTTCAGGCTCGGCAGAACACGCCCGGAGGCGAAAAGGAGCGGCGGCGAACCGAAGCCGCTTCTGCGCACGCCGGTGTCGACGATGCTTTCCTTCTGGGGCCTGATGCGGGCCTACTGGTTCTCGGACAAATGGAAGGAGGCGTGGAGCCTCACGCTGGTGGTGGCCTTCTTCACCGCACTTTCCAGCAAGGCGGGCGTATGGTTCGCGGAAGCTTCCGGCGAGCTCATCAACTCGATCGCCTATTTCCACAGCTCCACCAGCGATGCGCCCTTGGCCACGCTGCTTGGCAACGCAGCCTTCCTTGTCGCTCTGGTCATCTTCAAGGATGCGGGCATTACCGGCACCAAAAGTTTCGTTTCCGCCACGCTCCACCGGCGCTGGCGCGGCTGGCTGAACGGCAGGTTCAACGACGCGCTGCTGGATACAAACCATACCCACTTCCACGCACAGCACGGTGCGGACAGCGCGCCCGACAATATCGACCAGCGTATACAGGAGTCGATCAAAGGCATGACCGGCGGGGCGATTGGCCTCGCAATGGGCGTCATGGCGGTGGCGAGTTCGGTTTTCTTCGTGGGGCAGAAACTGCTTGAAACCTCCACCGAAGTACGCGGCTTCGAGTTCCTGGGTGAATATGGCAGCGTCGTCTTCGCCCTCGTCGCCGTGGCCGCCTATGTTCCGATGAATACGTGGATCGCGGTGAAGCTTGGCGGAATGCTGGAACGGCTTTCAATCAGGATGCAGAAAGCGGAAGGCAGCTATCGCGGCGAACTCTCCACGCTGTTGCGGCGCAGCTTCCACGTCGCTTCCGCTCATGGCGAAGCCGTGCAAAGAACCATGCACGAGCGCCTCTACACGGAAATAGATCGCACATGGGGCAGGCTGAACTGGATCAATGCAGGGTACGGTTCATTCGAGCGCATCTACAATTTTGTCGGCGCGCGCGTCGTCGCCTACGGGCCGGGGCTGCTGCCCTTCATCCATGGCCGCATCGACCTGAAAGGCTATATCACCGGGGCTGAACTGGTGAACTCGCTGATCAGCCAGTGTTCGTGGTTCATCCATGTCATGCCGGCGATCGCGACGCTGCGCGCCAACAGCCGGCGCGTCATCGATCTGGCGCAGGCGATCGAAGCTGTGCAGGATCCAGTCCAGTTCTATCGCCGCACCGGCAAATGCGAGTTCCGTTACATCTCACAGAATCCCGTATTCGGCCTGGGCATCCAGAATCTGCGCCTCAGCCATCAGGGTCAGGACAGCGAGCCGTTCCTCATTTGCGAACGGGTTGGCTTCCGGCGCGGCGAATGGACCTTCCTCAGGGGCGAGTCCGGCTGCGGCAAGACTTCCCTGATCAAGGCGCTCAACAGGCTGTGGCCCTATGGGCGCGGCGTCATTGCATTCCCGCAGGGGGTGGCCAGCTTCTACGCCGCGCAGGAAGTCAAGCTTCCGCCGGTCACGCTCAAGGAACTGGTTTGCCTGCCCGAGGCGCCGGACGATCATAACGACGCAACGGTGGCCGCCTGTCTCTACAAGGCCGGCCTTGGCGAATTCATCGAGCATCTGTGCGACGAAGCGCGCGCCGGCAAGAGCTGGGACCAGCTTCTGTCCGGCGGGCAGAAACAGAAACTCGTCCTGACCCGCATATTGCTGCATCAGCCGGGCCTGCTCTTCCTGGACGAAGCGACAGGCGCGCTCGATCCGGAAAGCAAGATCGCTTTCCATCAGGCCATCAAGGACAATTGTCCGGGCGTCACCGTCATCAGCGTGATGCACGAACCCGCGCCGCCACGCTCCGCTTCCGGCGAGGAATTCTATCACAGCGTCCTGACCATCGCCGATGGCGTCGCCACGAAGGAGCCGGTGGCGCCCGCCTTGCCGGCCGAACTCACCGAAATTCTCACCCAGCAGCCTCCCGTCCTTGCAGATGGCTGGCTCAGCCTGGCGCGACGGCGTCTGAAGACCGCCAGAAGCGGCTGATATCTTTCTCGCTCGAAGCTGCGTTATTCCCGGTTGACTTGGGCAACTGCTCTCCTATGTTGCGTCCGCTCGCGGCCTTCAACCAAATCTGCGGGCGGAAAGGTCAACCACGCCATGTCTGGCGACAGTTACAGTCGAATAAAATCGCCGTCTGCCTGATGTGACCCTTCCGGGCTCCTCTCCGGCCGACGGCAAGGAGTGAGCCCATGACCACGTTTTCGCCCGCCATGAGCGGCGACGCCATCGCCATCGCACGCGTTCTCGCCAACGATCACGTCGCGGATATTGTCGAAGCGCTCAACAACGAGCCTCGCCAACTCGCCGCGGAGCTGCTTTCGCAGGTTCCGTTCGAGCGCGCCGTCGAGATATTCGACCAGCCCGAACTGGACGACGCGCCCGAGCTGATCATCACCCTCTCGCGCGATCTTGCCGGCAGGCTGCTTGCCGAAATGTCCGCCGACCGCGCCGCCGATGTGCTGCGCGAGCTTTCCGAGCCGGTGCGCTCGGAACTGCTGCACGCCATGGCGCCGGCGTTGCGGCATTCGCTATTGTCCATTCTGGGTTATCCGGAAGGCAGCGCCGGCTCGCTCATGACCACCGAATATGTCAGCGTGCCGCCCGACTGGACGGTCACGCGCACGCTGGACTACATCCGTCAGGTCGAGCGCACCCGTGAAACCGTCTACGCCATCTATGTGGTCGATCCCGACACGCACCATCTGCTGCGCGCTTTCGGCCTGAGAAAGCTCATCACCAGCGAGCCCGACGCGCGGATCGTCTCGATCGCGCCCGACACCACGCCAGTGACGGCGCCGCCGCTGATGGACGTCGAGCAGGTCGCCCACCTCATCCGCAAATATGACCTTCTGGCCGTCCCGGTCGTCGATGACGACAAGATCCTCGGCATCGTGACCGTGGATGACGTGCTGGACACCATGATCGAGGAGAACACCGAGGACGTGCATCGCCTCGGTGGTATGGAAGCCCTGGACGAGCCCTATATGAAGATGGGCTTCCTCTCCATGATCGGCAAACGCGGCGGCTGGCTGTGCGCCCTGTTTCTCGGCGAGATGCTGACGGCGAGCGTCATGCAGCACTATGAAGTCGAGCTGGAGAAGGCCATCGTGCTAACCCTCTTCATCCCCCTCATCATGAGCTCGGGCGGCAATTCCGGCTCGCAGGCGACCTCGCTGGTGATCCGCGCGATGGCGCTGCGCGAACTGACGCTGGGCGACTGGTGGCGCGTTGCATTGCGTGAGCTGCCCAGCGGAGTCGTGCTGGGCACGATGCTCGGACTTGTCGGCATGACGCGCATCATTCTGTGGCAATATCTCGGCTTCTACGATTATGGTCCCTACTGGCACCTGATCGCGCTGACGGTGGGCCTGGCTCTGGTCGGCATCGTCACCTTCGGCTCGCTGACGGGCTCGATGCTGCCTTTCATCCTGAGGCGCATCGGGTTCGACCCGGCCAGCGCCTCGGCGCCGTTCGTGGCGACGCTGGTCGACGTGACGGGTCTCGCCATCTACTTCACGGTAGCAGCCCTGATCCTGACCGGCACCATTTTGTAAGTCAGATGAGCGGCGGGCGGGTCAGTCGATCCGCTCGCCCTTTCGCACCCGGTAGGTCGGCTTGTACATGGTGACGAGTTCCTCGGCCGCAGTCGGGTGAACGGCCATGGTGCGGTCGAAATCGTCCTTGGTGACACCGGCCTTGAGGGGGATACCGAGCAGTTGCGCCATCTCGCCGGCGTCCGGGCCCATAATATGCGCGCCGACCACCTTGCGCGAGGCGGCATCGACGATCAGCTTCATCAGCATCTTTTCGTCGCGGCCCGAGAGCGTATTGCGCATGGGGCGGAACGAGGCCCGATAGACCTCGATTTCCTCAAAAGCCTTTACCGCCTCATGCTCCGGCAGGCCGACCGTGCCGATCTCGGGCTGCGAGAAGACAGCCGTTGCGATCAGATCATGATCGGGTGCGGTCGGATTATCTCTGAAAGCGGTCTCGACGAAGCACATCGCCTCATGGATCGCGACAGGGGTAAGCTGCACACGGTCGGTGACATCGCCGATAGCCCAGATGTTGTCGACATTGGTGCGCGAATAGCCATCGACGACAATCGCGCCGGTCACGGAAGTTTCGACACCGACCGCCTCCAGCCCCAACCCTTCCGTGTTGGGTGAGCGCCCCATGGCCAGCATGAACTGGTCTACCGTGCGCGTCTCGCCATTGCTCAGTTTCACGTCGAGCCGGCCGTCATCACGGCGCACGACCTCCTCCGCGACCGCGCGGCAGACAATTTCGACGCCCTTGTTCGCCATCGCCTCATGGAGACAGGCACGCAGATCGTCATCGAAATGATTGAGGATTTCCACGCCCCGATAGACCAGCGTCGTTTCCACACCAAGACCGTGAAAAATGTTGGCGAACTCGACCGCGATGTAGCCGCCGCCGCCGACCATGATCGATTTCGGCAAGGTCTCCAGATGAAACGCTTCATTGGAGGTGATGCAGTGCTCATTGCCTTTCAGCGCCGGGTGTGGCGATGGACGTCCGCCGGTGGCGATCAGTATCTGGTCGACGGTGACGGTGCGCCCGTCCGCCACCAGCCGCACGGTATGGCGGTCGACCAGTTCGGCGCGCGTGTCGAGGATCGTAGCCCCCGAACCCTCGACATTGCGGCGATAGATGCCTTCCAGGCGCGTGATCTCGCGGTCCTTGCTGGCAAGCAAGGTGTTCCAGTCGAATCTCGCGGGCGGAACGTCCCAGCCGTAACCGACGGCGTCCTCGAAATGCTCGCTGTATTGCGAGGCGTAGACGAACAGTTTCTTCGGCACGCAGCCGCGGATGACGCAGGTGCCGCCGAAGCGATATTCCTCGGCCACGGCCACACGCTTGCCGAGCGCAGCGGCCACGCGCGCCGCGCGTACGCCCCCCGAACCTCCACCGATGACGAAGAGGTCGTAGTCGTAAGCGGCCATATGCGGAATCCTTCAGGCGGGAACGATGCTTACAGGTAGGACGCAACCACCCAAAAGAAAAGCCCGGCACAGGCCGGGCTCGATGCGACATTGCGTCAGCGGAATGCGGATCAGTCGCCGCTTGCGGGAGCCTGCCCTTCGGCCGGGGCTTCCGTGCCGTCCGCCGGCTCGACCTGTGCGCCTGGCGCGGCCTGCAAGACTTCACCGACCTCCAGCGCCAGATCGCGCGCTATGCCGTTCTGCCAGATTTCGGCTGCGCGAGCCAGTTCGCGCGAAACGATCGGGCCGCTTTCGAGAAGCTTCTTGCCGGCGGCCGAATTGTAGAATGCCGCAATGGCCTGGAGATCCTCCTCGGAAAACACCCTGGCGTAGGCGGTGGCGGCCTCACGCTCCAGATCGGCGCGGCGGGAAGCCAGTTCAAGCGCCTTGGCCGAAACCGTGCTGCTGATCAGTTCCTGCAGGTCCGGGTTCTTCTGGATCAGGCTGGCCTGAAGTGCGGCGGCCGCCTGTGGCAGGATGCCGTCGAAGGAATCGGTGGCGTTGATGGATGCTACGGCGTCACGGGCAGCCTTCAGATGGCTCTCCGAAATTTCCTGCGCGAATGCCGGCATGGCGACAGCCATGACAAGAGTTGCCGCGACGGCGGCTGCAAGACGACGAATCCGGTGCTGAAATTTCATGACTGACAGGGCTCCCTGATTTACCGGACGGCTTGGATTGTCTCGATGCCGTCGCTGCCGGCGACAATCGCCGCAGACGCCAGCCCGATGAAAAGACCGTGCTCCACCACGCCCGGAATGGCGTGCAAAGCGTTGGATAGCGCTCTTGTATCCGGAATGCGGCCAAAAGATGCATCCAGGATGAAATGATCGCCGTCTGTAACAAATGGCTGCGAACCCGTCATCCGCAATTTGATGTCGCCTGACAGGCCGAGCCTGCTTGCGGCGGCCGCGACAGCAATCTCGGTGGCGCGCAAACCGAAGCGGTTGACCTCGATCGGCAGTGGAAAACGGCCCAGCGTTTCCACCACCTTCGTTTTATCGGCGATGACGATCATGCGCGCCGAAGCCGCAGCCACGATCTTTTCGCGCAACAACGCGCCGCCGCCGCCCTTGATCAGGCTCAGTTCCGAATCGATTTCGTCCGCACCATCGACGGTCAGATCGAGCTCCGGCGTTTCTTCCAGCGTGGAAAGCGGCACGCCGAGTTCGCGGCACAGCGCAGCCGTGCGCTCGGAGGTGGGAACGCCGACGACCTGCAATCCGGCGGAAACCTTTTCCGCCAGAAGGCGCACGAATTCCTCGGCGGTCGAGCCCGTGCCGATGCCAAGCCTCATGCCGCCTGAGACATGTTCCAGCGCCTTGCGCGCGGCTTCGATCTTCAGCTGCTTCTGGTCCATCGGAAGGTCTGCCCTGTTTTGCGATGCCGGCTCCTAGCACTTTTGCCGATCCGGTCAAAGCTCTGTGTCGAACCCCGATGCTCACACCGAAGCTTGCCTGCCCGAAGACGACGGGCTATCGCCTGAAGGAAACAGAATGCAGGGAAAGAAATGGCCAGACCGATCATAGTTTTCGACCTCGACGGAACGCTGGTCGACACCGCGCCCGACCTGATGGACAGTCTCAACCATACGCTGGCCGCTGGCGCGCTTTCGGCCGTTGACGAGCCCTCGTTCCGGCGTTTTGTTGGCAATGGCGGACGGGTGATGATCGAACGGGCGTTCGCCGCGCAAAATCGCCCGCTGGACACCGAGGAACATGACCGGCTGCTGGGCGTCTTCCTCGAACATTACACCGCCAACATTCCCGGCAGATCGCAGCCGTTTCCCGGTGCGACCGACGCCATCACGCGCTTCGAATCCGAAGGTTACATTCTGGCGATCTGCACCAACAAATATGAAGCCAATTCGCTTGCGCTTATCGATGCGCTCGGGCTGAGCAGGCATTTTGCGGCGAATTGCGGGCAGGATACATTCCCGTTCCGCAAACCGGATCCGCGCCATCTCACCGAAACCATCCTGCGCGCCGGCGGCGATCCGGGCCACGCGGTGATGGTCGGCGATTCCCGGACAGATATCGATACGGCCAAGGCGGCGGGTATTCCGGTGGTTGCGGTGGATTTTGGCTACACCGACCGGCATGTGAGCGAATTCGATCCTTCCGTCGTCGTTTCACATTTCGATGAAATCACGCTCGATCTGGCTCACAACCTCATAAAGTCGGCGAATTGACGCCCGCGCTTCTGCGCCTTGCAGACATGTGAAAATGTTTGCGTTTCCGTGCTCGCGGGGAGGTTGACAGAAAGGGATGCCGCCCCTTATATCGCGGCGCGCTTGGCCGAAAGGTTGCGAGCGGGCGATTAGCTCAGCGGGAGAGCACACCCTTCACACGGGTGGGGTCGTAGGTTCAATCCCTACATCGCCCACCATTTTCCGTTCACAGGAAAATGGTTTTCCTTTTGCTACGTTTTATCTCCTTTCTTCTGTTCTTTATGGCGGCACTTACCGGGCCCTCGCTCCCTCTGTTGACACGCATTGCGCCTTGGGCATGCTGATGACGGGGTGCACCACCGGGTGCGAGCGGCAGGCAGGCGCAAATGTATGAGAAACTGTCGGAGAACTTTCTTTCGAGGCGGAAATTTCTTGCACGGATGATGGCTCACGCAGCTTTCGTGCTTGTGCTGATGGCCGCCTCAATACTGGCAGGCGTCGTCGGCTTCATCCTTCTTGAAGGAAAGGAGATCGAAGACGCGGTCCTGCATTCAGCCTACATGCTGAGCGGCCTGGGTCTGCTGGAGGTTCCCAACAGTTTCGCAGGCAAGCTTTTCATCGGTTTCTACGGCCTTTACGCCAGCATGTTCTTCCTTGCGGCCTTCGGCATCATCTTCGCACCGGTCGTACACCGTATTCTGCACAAGCTGCATCTGGATTGAGGACGGCGACGGTCCGGGAACCGCAACTGCGTCTTTCCTTCAAACGAATTTGTGAACGCCAGCCTGTGACAGGCTTGCCTATACTGGTCCACCGCCAAAACGAGGAGGAACAGGCATGACCCGTCTCACAGCAAAAGACTTCCCGCAGGAACTGCTCGAACTTTACGATTATTATGCGCACGGCAAGATCACGAAGCGTGAATTCCTCGACCGCGCCGGCAAGTTCGCGGTGGGCGGCGTGACCGCGGCCGCAATCCTTGCCTCACTCAGCCCGGACTATGCGCTGGCCCAGCAGGTCGATTTCACCGACCCGGACATCATTGCGGAATACATCACCTATCCCTCCCCCAATGGCCATGGCGAGGTACGGGGATATCTGGTTCGCCCGGCGGCGGCGTCTGAGCCGGTAGCCGGCGTGGTGGTCGTCCACGAGAATCGTGGCCTGAACCCTTACATCGAAGACGTGGCGCGCCGCGTTGCGAAGGCAGGGTTCGTCGCGCTGGCGCCCGATGGGCTGACCTCCGTTGGCGGCTATCCCGGCAATGACGAGAAGGGGCGGGAGTTGCAGCAGCAGGTCGCCCCCGACAAGCTGATGAACGATTTCTTCGCGGCGATCGAATTCCTGATGGGAAACGACGCCACTACCGGCAAGATCGGTATCACAGGCTTCTGCTACGGCGGCGGTGTCGCCAATGCGGCGGCGGTCGCCTATCCGGAACTCGGCGCGGCCGTGCCATTCTACGGACGCCAGGCGAGCGTCGAAGACGTGCCGCGCATTCAAGCGCCCTTGCTGATTCACTACGCCGAACTGGACACTGGCATAAACGAAGGCTGGCCCGCCTATGAAGCAGCGCTCAAGGAGAACGGCAAGACGTATGAGGCCTACATCTATCCCGGCGTCAATCATGGCTTCCACAATGATTCGACGCCGCGTTACGACGAGGCCGCCGCGAAACTGGCGTGGGAGCGAACGATCGACTGGTTCAAACGTCATCTGGCCTGAGAACATGTGAGTTTGACCACGAGAGCGCTGCAGCTACAGGCGCGGACTGATCAGAAATCAGGGAGTCGTCTCGCACGCAAACGCGCGAGGATCGGTTGATTTCAGCCATCACGTTCGTCATTGTGGCGGGCCGGGGGTGGCGCGGCCATGCTGCCGATACCGACACGCCTATCATGAACTCGGCGTCGGTCCTGACAATCGCGTGCCGAAGTGAGGCCGCCATTGCGGCCGGCCCCATGCACCTTTGGCAAGGTGTTCCCTGTAGGCGGCGGTTACTTCTTGTTCAGGGATGAAACGGCCAGATTGGTGAGCTTGTTATTGGCCGCCTTTTCCTGATCAAGAATTTCGCTCAGCAGGTTGTGGGCTTCCGTATTGCCCAGTACTTTGGCCCATTCCCGCAAGGAGCCATAGCGGGCGATCTCGTAATGTTCGACAGCCTGACACGCTGCCAGCAACCCAGCATCAAGCGCGTTGCCCGAAGCTTCTTCCATCAAGCCTTCGCTTTCCTTGACAAGTCCTTCGATAGCATCGCATTTCTCGCCTGCCGGCTCCACGCCGATGGTCTGGAAAACCTTTTTCAAGGTCTGGATCTGGCCCTTCGTTTCCTTCAGGTGCCCATCAACCGCCTTTTTCAGATCGGCGCTTTTCACCGCCTTGGAGACTTTTGGAAGCGCCTTGGTCAGCGCGTTTTCAGCATAATAGACATCCTTGAGCGTATGCTCGAACAAATCTGCCAGAGTTTTCATTGCTTGGTCCTCGTGAAGAAAAGAAGCTCCCGCCTTCTCCAGCAATGAAAGGAGCCGCCTTCTGGTTCCACTGACGCTGCGGACATGGGTCAGAAACAAAAACCCGACGCCCTCCTTCAGGGCATCGGGTCAGATATTTCAGGCCGCCGCCTGAGGCAGTTCAAGGTGGGGATATGGCCCGTGACAGACGGCTCGTTCAGGCTGCCTGATCCGGAGGCGCGGGGTCTGCGGATGCGGGTTGCTCGTCGCTCTCCGCTTCGCGCTCCGCCTCTTCCCTGGCTCGGGATCGCTCGATCATCCGGGCCATCCAGATCGAAATCTCGTAGAGAATGATGGTCGGGACGGCGAGTCCGATCTGGCTGAGGGGATCGGGCGGGGTCAGGATGGCCGCCACCACGAAAGCGATCACGATTGCCCATTTGCGCTTGTCGACCAGCGCCTGCGAAGACAACAGACCCACGCGCGCCATGAGGCTGGTGACGACCGGTAACTGGAACACCAGGCCGAAGGAGAAGATCAGCGTCATGATGAGGCTGAGATATTCGGAAACCTTCGGCAGCAGGGAAATCTGCACCTCCCCCTCGCCGCCGGCCTGCTGCATGGTCAGGAAAAACCACATCACCATCGGGGTGAAGAAGAAATAGACAAGCGAGGCGCCGATCAGGAACAGGATCGGCGATGCAACCAGGAAGGGCAGGAACGCGGCGCGCTCGTTGCGGTAGAGACCGGGCGCGATGAACTTATAGATCTGCGTGGCGATCAGGGGAAAGGCGATGACCATGCCGCCGAACATGGCGAGCTTGATCTGCGTGAAGAAAAATTCCTGCGGAGCCGTGTAGATGAGCTCGACTTTGGTCGGGTCCAGGCCCGCCCAGCTCGTCGCCCATTTGAAGGGAATGACAAGCACGTTGAACAGCGTCTTGGCGAAAAAGAAGCAGAACAGGAACGCGACGAAAAACCCGCCAATCGACCAGATCAACCGGGTCCGCAGTTCCATGAGATGTTCGATGAGCGGCGCCGACGACTGGTCGATCTCATCCTTTTTGCTGGCGCTCACTTGGGCGTCCTCGTCGTCTTGCTTGCACTGCCGGCGCTACGGGATTTTGCGGCGGGCTTCCCAGCCTTTGGGCCTGCTGCTGCGGGGGCCTTGAGCGCCGCCGTCTTCGGGCTTGCCTTCTTTGCCGGAGGCGCCTTGGCCTTGGCCGGAGGCGCCTTGACGGCCGCCGCCTTGTCGTTCGCTTTGCCGGCGGCCTTTCTCGTTCCCTTGCCCGGTGACCTGGCCGTCTTCGTGGCGACATCGGCGGCCTGCGCGGGAGGCGCGGAGCCATCGGTCATGGCCGGGAAAGGCGCATCGGCGGCAGCCGGCGTCACCTCCGGCACAGGCGTCGCCTTGGGCTTGGCGGCGTCATCGAGACTGGCCTTCACATCCGACGCCGCCTTTTCGAACGGGTTCAGTTGCTTGCGGATTTCCGCCGCCGGATTGAGGCCGCGGAGCGAATCGACAGACTTCTTGACGTCATCGAGCTCGGCTTCCTTCAACGCTTCGTTGAACTGCCGTTGAAAATCATTTGCCATGCCGCGCATCTTGGTCGTCATGCGACCGAAAGTACGCAGCATCTGAGGCAAATCCTTGGGTCCGACGACCACGATCATCACAACCGCGATCACCAGCATTTCGGACCAGCCGACATCAAGCATAGCTATTCAACCCGGGTACGGAAACGGAATCAGCTCTTGCCGGCTTTTTCCTTGGTGGGGGAAACCGTTTCATCGGAACGATGCTCGACGGTGCGCGTGTCGTCATCGTCGTCGGCCATGCCCTTCTTGAAGCTCTTGATGCCTTTGGCCATATCGCCCATCAATTCCGGAATCTTGCCGCGGCCAAACACCAGCAGCACGATCACCAGCACGATAAGCCAATGCCAAATCGAAAACGAACCCATTGCACTCTCTCTAGTAAGTGTTCCTGCAACTGATCTATGCGCTTTCGCGCCGCGTTTCAAACGCTACCGAAGCAATCTTCACGAATGATTTGCGAATGTCACGCGCTTTCGGCCTGTAAGGTCGCGCAAAAGCGCGCACCGCCCGGCCGCACGCCTCAATCTTCCGTGACACGCGGCGTCAACAGACCGAGGTCCTCCAGGTCGATGTCGGTCAGCGGCTCCTCATCCTCGGCCAGCATATCGGCATCGACGGGCGGTAGCGGTATGGTGAAATTGGCTGGCATCCGGCTGGATAGAAGCCCCGCGCCCTTCAATTCCTCGATGCCGGGCAAATCACGCAGTTCCTCCAGCGAGAAATGATCGAGAAACGCCTCACTCGTACCGTAGGTGACGGGTCGTCCAGGCGTCTTGCGGCGACCGCGCATGCGCACCCATTCGGTTTCCAGCAAAGTGTCGAGCGTTCCCTTCGAAGTTTCAACGCCGCGGACTTCCTCGATCTCCGCGCGGGTCACCGGCTGATGGTAGGCGATGATGGCCAGCACCTCCAGCGCGGCGCGCGACAGCTTCTTTTGCTGTACGGTGTCGCGACTCATCAGGAAGGCGAGATCACCCGCCGTGCGAAACGCCCAGCCTTCGCCGATCTTCAGGAGATTGACGCCGCGCATGGCGTAGATCTGCTGCAACTCGCGCATGGTGGCCGCCAGATCGACGCCTTCGGGCAGACGCGCCGCCAGTTGCTTTTCGCTGACCGGCTCGGCGCTGGCGAAAACGATCGCCTCCGCCATCCGCACGATTTCTTCCGCGCCCGGCGAACTTACATGTTTCGTGTCCCGCGCTTCATCCTCACCCGGAAAGAGAATGACGGAGGCGTTGCTGCCGTCGCTCATGACGACGCCTCTCCTTCGGCCTGGCGCTCTCGTCCACGCAGGTAGATCGGCGCAAAAGGCTCCTGCTGGCGCACCTCCGCCCTGCCCTCGCGAACCAGTTCCAGCGAAGCCGCGAACGAGCTGGCGATCGCAGTGCGCCTGTCCTCAGGCGAAGCGAGATACCGGATCAGGTAGCCGTCGAGAGCGGCCCAGTCGTCCAGTTCGCCGATCATGCGGGTCAGGATATCGCGTGCCTGCTTGAGCGACCACACACCACGCCGCGCGATCTGGACGTTGGTGACCGCTTGCCGCTGCCGTTGCGTCGCATAGGCGCTCAGCAGGTCATACAGCGTCGCGGAATACTGGTTGCGTTTCTCGACGATGACGAGTTCGGGCATGCCGCGCGCAAAGACATCCCGCCCCAGCCGGTTACGATTGACCAGCCGCACGGCCGCGTCACGCATGGCCTCCAGACGGCGCAGACGGAACTGCAACACAGCCGCCAGTTCCTCGCCGCTCTGTCCCTCCTCGCCCGGCTGCTTGGGAATGAGCAACTTCGACTTCAGGAAGGCGAGCCACGCCGCCATGACCAGATAGTCGGCGGCGAGTTCGAGACGCAGCGCCCGCACCTTGTCGATGAAAAGCAGATATTGTTCGGCCAGCGCCAGAACGGAAATGCGCGCAAGATCAACCTTCTGGTTGCGAGCAAGGTGCAAAAGCAGGTCGAGCGGGCCTTCGAACCCCTCGACATCGACAACCAGCGCCGGGTCGTCGGTACGCCGTTCATCGTCCGCCCACAGCCGCTCCATGGGCGTAGGCCTCGGTGCCTTCTGCTCCCCTGTTGCCGGTTGCGCCACGCTTTTTGCTCTCCGATCTGCCCGCCGGGCGGTTGCTTCCGCCCCGGCCAGCGGCGTCAGGCCACCGCCGCGAAATACTCCCCGAACTCCGCCCGAAGCTCTTCCTCGCCCCCCTCGTCACGAACGCCGATCACGGACAGCGCATGTTCAGCTCGCCTCAGCGCCTCGCCTTCCAGCACCCTCGCCTTCGACGCGACGGCGGCCATCTCTTCCATGACGCCATTGCAGTGAAGAACGATATCGACGCCGGCCGCAAGGATTGCCGCAGCCTTGGAGCCGAAATCCCCAGAAAGCGCCTTCATCGAGATATCGTCGCTGATCAGCAGTCCGTCGAAACCGATCTCGCCCCGTATCACCTCCTCGACCACCCTGCCAGAAGTGGTTGCCGGGGCCCTGGAATCGATGGCGCTGAACACGACATGCGCGGTCATCGCCGCAGGCAGATCGTTCAACGCCTTGAAGGGGGCGAAATCGTGTCGGCGCAGGTCATCGAAGGATTCATGCACTGTCGGCAGCTCGAAATGCGTATCGGCCGAAGCCCGGCCGTGACCGGGGATATGCTTCATGACCGGCAGCAGGCCGCCGGCCATCAGGCCCTCGGCCGAGGCGCGGCCAAGTTCGGCCACGGTCTCCGGGTCGCGGCCATAAGCGCGCTGGCCGATGACGTCGCTCGCACCTTCCACCGGCACGTCGAGCACCGGCAGGCAATCCGCGCTGACGCCGTAGCGGGCGAGATCGAAGGCGTGCATGCGCCCATGCAGCCAGGCGGCGCGCAGGCCGGCTTCCCGATCGCGCCGGTAGATTTCGCCAACCGCGGCGGCGGGCGGGTAGTTCGGCGCCAGCGGCGGACGCAGCCGCTGCACCCGGCCGCCCTCCTGATCGATGAAAACGGGAGCGTCCTCGTGCCCGACACAATCGCGCATCGAGGCGACCAGATCGCGGATCTGCTCAGGCTCGCTGATATTGCGGGCGAACAGGATGAACCCCCACGGACATTCCCCTCGATAGAAGCGAATCTCCTCGCGGGTAAGCGAATGGCCGGCGCAGCCGAGAATGAGCGTCTTTGATTCGGTCATATCCCGAATCTAGAGGGTTCGGGCCGGAAAGGGAATCGTCCCTTCCAAATGAGAAAGGGCCGGCGCGTATTTGCACCGGCCCTTTGCGAAACGGAGAGCTTGCGTCTTACTTCGAAACGAAGCAGGCGCCGCCGGCCGCCTTGTACTTTTCGCAAAGGCTGATCGCCTCGGCGCGCGAATCCGCGGCGACGCGCACGCGGTAGAAGGTGCCCTTGCCCGCCACCTCGGCCTTCACGATGTTGACGCTGCGGCCCTGCAGCACGCCGGCATAGCGGCGTGCGAGATCCTGATAGGTGGACTGGGCCGCCTCCACGCTGGGCTGCGAAGCAATCTGCATGGCCCAGGCGCCGGCTGCCGCGGCGTTGGGATCAAGAGCGGCGACCTGACCGGGCTTCACCTCGCCGACGATATCGACCGGCTGTTCGGCCGGGCGCTGCGGCGCGACCGGCGCGGCGGACGGCGTGCTGGCGGTTTGCTGCGGATTGACGGCCGGCGTAACTGCGCCTGTCTGCTCAGCGCCGGGAACACTGACTGTCTGCGGCGCAGGGTCTGTCGGCTCCGTGGCGGCGATCTGCTGGGCGGGTTGCGGATCCTCACGCGCCACCAGCGTGCCATCAGGGCGAACGACCATGGTGCGAACCTTGCGCGGCGCGACGGCAGGCGTCTCGTCCACGGCGGATTCGTCGTCTACCTGCGCCGGTTCGATGCGGTCTTCGGATTTCGCCGGCGCGCCCTCGCCCACGATGCGGGCATCGGGAGCACGGGCCGCGACGTCAACCGGCTGCTCGGCGTCGGAAACCAGTGTCTCCTGCGTGGGGGCCACAGGCTTTCCGCCCTTGGCCACCATGTCGTAGACCTTGTTGTCCTGATTGGGAATCACCGCGCCGCCGGGGTTCTCCGGCTTGACCTTGATCGGGCTTTCGTCGGCCTTCACAAGAACGGGCGCATCGCCGGAATCGCCACCGCCGAAGGACAGGGCGAACGCGCCAATGCCACCGACCAACGCCACCGCGCCGACAACGGCCGCAACCAGAAACATGCGGCTGCGCGGACGCTGCTCGTCCATATCGTCTGCTTCGGACATCGCCTCACCGGCGTCGGGATCGTAGTCGAAACCATCCTCGACACCTTGCTGAGCCGCATAAGGCTGCCGGGAGAATTCATTGAAATCAAAGCCCCCGAAAGCCTCGGGGGTATCGTCGGCAGGCTGGTTCGAAACTCCGGCCGAAACCGGAGCAGCGGCGTGCGTAGCCGTTTGCTGGCCCGGAGCCTCGAAGGAGGACGCAGACTCGTCCGGGCTCACCTCGTTGACGTTCATCTCGCCCATGAGGCTGGTGAATTCGGCATCGAGGTCGTCATAGGCAGGAGCCTCGGCCTTGTCTTCCTCGAAGGGCACGTCGGGAATATCGAGGTCGTCGGCGAGCGCAACGGCCTTCTCCGGTATTTCAATGGTTTCCAGTTCCGGCATCTCGGTAGCCGGCTGGCGTGGCGCAGGCTGTGCGACAGGCGCAGCGTGCCCGAACTCCGGGGAAACTGCCGCGTGAGACGGCGAGGAAACCACATAATCCGGCGCAACGGCGGCAAATGCCGGTTCAGGCTGTTGCGGCTGATAGGCTGCCGGCTCCGCCTGCTGGTCCTGGGCCGGCTGCTGGCGAATAAAAGGCGTGCCCCGGCTCCAGCTCTGCGCATGGGCAGAAGCGGCCGCGACCGCCGCAGCGGGAACGAACGGCTGCAGAGCCTCCACAGGGTCAGCCTGCGTTTCCGGAACAAATGGCTGAGGAGCGGGTTGGGGCTGGGCATCAAAAGCCGCAAGGTCCAGATCGAGATCGAAATCCTCATGAGCCGGATCGGAGACGTGCTCAACGTGAACGTCGAGCGGCTTCTCAAGCTCGAACCCGGGCTCGTAAGCCGGCTCAGGACGCGCCGACATCCGGTTCAGCAATGCACTGAGTTCGTCCTCCAGCGAGACTTGCGGCGCTTCCGCCACCGCTTCAGGCTGAACACTTTCAACGAACTGCTGCGCATAGTTTTCCGCGACCGGGCCTTCCGGGGCGAACTGCTCGCTGGTCCGCTCCGCGGCGTCGTCAAAAACGGCAGCCGCCAGGGCTCGCTCAAATTCGTCGCCATTGTCACCGAATCCGGCGTCATCGAAACCGGTGGCGATGGGCTGCTGCGCCGGGACTTCCGCCTGCGGCTCGTCAAAGGCAAAATCCGCATCGTCGAAAGCGAGAAAATCATCCTCTGCCAGGGCAGGTTCCGAAAATTCCGCAGCGAGCGGCTCGTCCGGTCGGACCAATCCAGCATTGGCGTCCGCACGGGTTTCGGTCAATTCCGATGCCAGCATATCGTCGAAATCGGCGAAGTCCGACCGGTCATCGGCAATGAAATCCACCGGCGCGGCATGCGCCTCTGCGGAAGCCTCGTCGAAAGCAGGTTCGTCCAGGAACAGATCATCGGCCAGAGACGAGGCTGCTGCCTGATCGAAATCCGGCTCTGCGTCGAAATGGGCATCATGGGGCTGCGGGTAGCCGGCTTCATGCGCAGATGTATGAGCCGGCGTCGCCTCAGGCGCATAGACGGCTTCCGGCTCAGGCGGCGGCTCATCGCCAAACTCGCCCATCAGCTCCTTTTCCAGATCGATGGCGAAGTCATCTTCAGCGACGACTTCGGAGCGGGACTCGCTTTCGGGCTTGACCGGAACGCGCGGATCAAAACCCATGATCCGGGTCAGTTCCGCGAACGGATCATCTTCCGCGATGTTGTCGTCGCGGTCTGCTATCCTCTGCTGGGTTCTGTCTGCCATCGTCGTTCCCGAACTCGCACAATCGGACGCCATCGACGTCGCGTAAGGTTGGCCCCTACCAGCGCAATGTGGGCAAATGGTGACAGGTGATTCGCTGAAGTCTAACGCATTTCCTTCGGAGCATCTGCGCCGACAAGCGTCAGACCGGATTGAAGCACATCCGCAACGGCCTGCACCAGCCCTAGTCTGGCAAGAGTCAATTGTGGATCGTTAACCTTAACAAAACGTAAGTCCGGGTTATCCGTGCCTCGATTCCAGTGCGCATGGAACGTGCTGGCGAGATCATAGAGGTAGAACGCCAGCCTGTGCGGCTCCTGCGAGGACGCGGCCTGCTCGATAAGGCGCGGGTATTCCGCAAGCTTGCGCACCAGCCCGATTTCGCCCTCGTCGGACAGGCCGGAAACCGCCGCGGCAAGCGTTGCCCGCTCCGGCGCATCGATGCCCATCTGCTCGCGCGCCTGCCTGAACACGGAGTGACAGCGCGCCGAGGCGTACTGCACGTAGAAAACCGGATTGTCCTTCGACTGTTCGGTCACCTTGGCGAAATCGAAATCAAGCGGCTCGGTGTTCTTGCGATAGAGCATCATGAAGCGGATCGGGTCGCGTCCCACCTCCTCCACCACCTCGCGCAGGGTGACGAAATCACCGGAGCGCTTGGACATGCGCACGGGTTCCCCATCGCGGAAAAGCTTGACGAGGCTGCACAGCAGAACCGTCAGCTTGATGGCGTCGCCGCCCACCGCCCGCGCCAGCGCCTCCAGCCTCTTGGCGTAGCCACTGTGGTCGGCGCCAAGCACATAGATCAGATCGACGAAACCGCGATCCACCTTGTCCTTCAGATAGGCGACATCCGCCGCGAAATAGGTGTAGGAGCCGTCCGACTTGACCAGCGGCCGGTCGAGATCGTCGCCGACGGCCGTGGAGCGGAACAGCGTCTGTTCCCGATCTTCCCACTCCTCGGGTTTTTCGCCCTTGGGCGGCGGTAGCTTGCCCTTGTATATGTGGCCTTTCAGCGTCAGGTCGTTGATGGCGGAACGGATCGCGCCAGCATTGTTGGCGTGCAGCGTGCGCTCCGAAAAGAACACGTCGTGATGCACGTTGAGCAGCGCCAGATCTTCCTTGATCATGGCCATCATGGCGTCGATGGTGCGGTCCTTGATGATCGCCAGCGCTTCGTTCTCGGGCATTTCGAGCAGTTTGCGGCCGAATTCCGCCACCAGCGCCTGACCGACCGGAACCAGATAGTCGCCCGGATAGAGACCCGGCGGAATCTCACCCACCGTCTCGCCAAGCGCCTCGCGATAGCGCATCATCACCGAACGCCCGAGCACGTCGATCTGGGCGCCGGCGTCGTTGATGACGTATTCCTTGGTCACATCATAGCCGGCGAAGCCCATGATGTTGGCCAGAGCGTCGCCGACGACCGCGCCACGGCAGTGGCCGACATGCATGGGGCCGGTCGGATTGGCCGAAACATATTCGACGTTGACCTTGCGCCCGCCGCCCGCATTCGAGCGGCCGTAATCGGTCGCCTGGCCGATGACGCCGATCAGATGGCGGTGCCAGAAAGCGTCGGTGAGACGCAAATTGACAAAGCCCGGTCCGGCCACTTCCGCGCTGGCGACGTCATCATCTTCCTTCAGGCTGGCCACGAGACGTTCGGCCAGCGCGCGCGGGTTCTGCCCTGCCGGCTTGGCGAGCACCATGGCGGCGTTGGTCGCCAGATCGCCGTGGCTTGCGTCACGCGGCGGCTCCACGGCGACGCGCGAAAGATCGAGCGACGCCCCGTCCTTGTCTTTCAGATCGAGCGCCTCTACGGCCTGGATGATCCGCGCGGTGAAGTCGGCGAAGATGTTCATGACGGGGCTTTCGATAACAGCGTAAACTTGCTTCACGCATTCCAACGTGAAAATCACAATAAAAGTGAAGTTTTCTGCGCCTAGCTCAAATCCGGCGTGTGGTCAAACAGCCGTCGGTGCTCTTTTTGCGCGTAGGTGTCGGTCATGCCGGCGAGGAAATCGGCGACGTGGCGGGCCTTGATGCGATCTTCCGCAAGGTCGAGCCCTTCGCGCCAGCCTTCCGGCATGGCGCGCGGATCGGCGAAATAGACATCGAACAGGTCGCAGACGATCCTTTCCGCATTGGCGCGCACCCGCATGACTTCCGGGTGCCGGTAAAGGCGCTTGTAGAGAAAGGCTTTCAGCTCCTTTTCCTCCGCCGCAATCCGGGGCGTAAAGGCGACTATGGTCTCACCGGCTTCACGCACCGCCTCGGCGCTGCCGGGGCGCAGCCGGGCCAGATTCCCGGTTGCAGCCGCAATCACGTCCTCGACCATCATGGTTATCTGGCGCCGCATCAGTTCATGGCCGATCCGCACGTCGTCAAGCGCCGGGTAGCGATCCCGCACCGCACGCAAAATCCGGCCCGGCAGCGCCAGGTCTTCCAGCATGTCGAGTTCAAGCAGGCCCGCGCGCAAACCGTCGTCGATGTCATGGGTGTTGTAAGCGATGTCGTCGGCTATCGCCGCACATTGCGCCTCGATCCCGGCGAAACGGTCGAGTTCGAGGTCGTGCAATTCATTGTAGGAGCGGATGGTGGCCGGCAGCTCCCCGTGCAGCCCTTCGCCTTTCTCACCGATCAACGGTCCGTTGTGCTTCACCAGACCTTCCAGCGTCTCCCAGCTCAGATTGAGCCCGTCGAATTCGGCATAACGGCGCTCCAGCCGGGTGACGATCCGCAGCGACTGGGCATTGTGGTCGAAACCACCCCACCGGGTCATCTTTGCGTTCAGCGCGTCCTCGCCCGTATGGCCGAAGGGCGTGTGGCCGAAATCGTGAACCAGCGCCACCGCCTCGGCGAGATCCTCATCGCCGCGCAAGGCACGCGCCAGCGCCCTGGCGATCTGCGCCACCTCGATCGAGTGCGTCAGCCGCGTGCGGTAGTGATCGCCCTCATGAGCGATGAACACCTGAGTCTTGTGCTTGAGGCGGCGGAAGGCTGTCGAATGGATGATGCGGTCGCGGTCGCGCTGGAACGGCGTGCGCGTCGGACTTTCCGGCTCCGGGACCAAACGCCCGCGCGTACGGGCCGGGTCGGTCGCATAGGAGGCTCGCGGCCGATAACCGAAACCGATGTCGCCGAGCCTCTCATGACCGGGCTTTCGTTCGTCCATGCTCTCCTCAGTGACGCCGCGCCGGCGACCGATTGTTGACTTGATGGCACGACGTACATACCTATCAAGCGAAATCAAACGCAAGGTGACGCCATGGGCGCGAACGCCGCAGACATTGTGAATGTCGAAGTAACCGAAGCCGCTGCAAAGCGCATTGCAGGCATCGTCTCCAAAGAACCCGGCAAGACTGCGCTGCGCGTTTCCGTGGAAGGCGGCGGCTGTTCCGGCTTCTCCTACAAATTCGATCTCGTCGAAGGCCCCGACGATGGCGACACCGCAATCCAAAGGGACGGCGCAACCGTGCTCATCGATGACATCTCGCTGGTTTATTTGGGCGGATCGGTCATCGATTTCGTTGACGATCTGATGGGCCAGTCATTCCAGATCAGGAATCCGAATGCGGTCGCGTCCTGCGGCTGCGGCACCAGCTTCTCCATCTGATTTTCCATCGACGCATTTACAAAAGGCCGCCCGCCAGCGGCCTTTTCATTTGGACGCCACGCGATCAGGCTTCGGCCGAAAGCGCCGCCTGTTTGAACCCATGCGCATCGATGCTGTTGACACATGCGCCTTCCCTTGCGCAACGGCCGGAAACGGGTTCCCCAAGCTGCCGCGATGGTGCAGGATCGCAGCGACATGGCGACAGGCCATCAAGAACCGTTTGAGATAGTCGCGAGAACTTCATGAAAATCGCCACCTGGAACATCAACGGCGTGCGCGCCCGCATCGGCAATCTCACGCACTGGCTGCGCGAAAGCGAGCCGGACATTGTCTGTCTTCAGGAAATCAAGTCTGTCGACGAGCAGTTTCCCAGGGCTGAAATCGAGGCGCTTGGCTACAATGTCGAGACTCACGGCCAGAAGGGCTTCAACGGCGTGGCGCTGCTTTCCAGACTGCCGTTCGATGAGGTGAAGCGCGGTCTTCCGGGAGACGACGAAGACGAGCAGGCCCGCTTTATCGAGGGGGTGTTCTCCACGTCCGGCGGCGCGCTTCGGGTCGTCTCGCTCTATCTGCCCAACGGCAATCCGATCGACGACCCGGTGAAGTTTCCCTACAAACTGTCATGGATGGAACGACTTGAGCGCTGGGCGCGCGAGCGGCTGGAGCTTGAGGAAGCGCTCGTTCTGGCCGGGGACTACAATGTGATCCCGGAGCCGGTCGACGCGAAGAACCCGCAAGCCTGGGTGAACGACGCCCTCTTCCAGCCGCAGAGTCGTCGGGCGTTCCGGCGTCTGAAGAATCTCGGTTTCACCGAAGCCGTTCGCGCCGTCACCGACAAGCCCGACATCTATACCTTCTGGGATTACCAGGGAGGAGCGTGGCAGAAAAACAACGGCATCCGCATAGACCATCTGCTGTTGTCGCCGGAAGCCGCCGATATGCTGGGTTCGGCTTCCATCGAAAAGCATGTTCGGGCGTGGGAGAAGCCCTCCGACCATGTGCCGGTGGCGATCTCCCTCAAGCTTGAAGCGGCCTGAGCCCTTCAAGCTGAGGTTTCGATTCAGCGCAGGCGTCTATCTGTCTGATAGGGAATCAAAAAAGACTTCCCCCTCAGGGCGAAGGCTGGAGCATTTCCAGCAAAAGTGTGAAGCGGTTTTGCGCCCGGGAATGCGGCCAGAACAAAGAGATAGGGCGCTTCTGCCGATTCAGTGAAAACCAGAACCGCGCCAGAAAAACGCTACTGGTTGATGCCTCTGGACAGCATATCGTCCGCCAGCGCGATCGCGGTGCGGCGATCGGCTTCGGCAGCCAGAGCGAACGCTTCTTCCTGCATGTTGCGGATCCAGCCCTGATCGGCCGGTTGAGCGCGCTCGAGCGCTGCCGTCATCATTGCGAGGCCACGCACCACCTTGCCGCTGTGGAAGAGCAGGTTGCCAAGGGTAGCCTGCGCCCCGGCATGGCCTTTCTCGGCCGCGAGCTGTAGCCAACGGCCGGCCTGTCTGGCGCTGGCCTTCATGCCGCCCTCGCCGTTCAGGAACATCTTGCCCATCTCATACTGCGCGTTGGGATTACGGTAATTTGCAGCAGCGCGCATGAAATATTCCTGCGCGGCCATAGGGTCAGGCTGAACGGGAGTGCCCGGTATGCCGTTCTTCATATAGTCACCGAGCGCCACCAGCGCATCCGAGACATAGCTTTCTTCCGGCGAACCCGGCTCCACGTCCTGATCGGCTATCTCGCTGAAGAACTTGAAGGCTTCATAATCGTTGCGGGCGACGCCATCACCCTCGGCATACATGCGCGCGAGCTTCCAGGTGGCTCCGATCTGACCATTCTCCGCAGCATAGCGGTAAGCCTCGACCGCCTGCTCCTTGTGTCCGCTGTGATAGGCGGAGAATCCAAAACGGAAGACCGCAAAGGGATTGGATTTTGGCTTCACGCCGGTCTTGTCGTCGAAAACCTTGTCGTCAAACGCCAGCGCGCGATCGGCGCCGGAGATCGAAGCGCAGGCCACGATCGCGCCCACGACACAACAGCGGAGCACCCATGCGAAGACCCCCGGGGCATCGGGTCTTGCGTCCGTCCGCAACGAGCATGCGAGCGTCCTCCCTTCCATCACAGGGAGCATAATCGAGCCTGAGCGGGAAATAACCGGGACTTCCATACTCTTCCTTGCGCCTGCCACTCCGCCGGCCTGCAGTTCCATCGTGAGCCGATGCGTCTGCGCGCCGAATATTCCGCGGGACCCCTTGTTATGTCTTTCCGCTTTTTCCGGGGCCTTAAGGAAGTGCTCCGGGTTTATGGCGGGAAGTGGGCGGTTCTCGCTGCGGCAGGCCTAGCACAAGGGAAGTTGAACGACTGTTGCAGAATCACAACAAACTCGACACGTCGCTAATCGATGGTGAACGATGGCTGCCAAAAAGATTCCGGAAAGATCGGCAACTCCTTGACGTAAAAGAGAAAAGCCCGGCATAGCCGGGCTCCCATTCTACAAGGGATCAATCCTCACCACTTCATACTGTAGCCGGCGAGACCCGAGAAAGACCAACCATTACCCACGGCGTATAGCCCGGTCGTCTTGGTCTCCTTCACCGACCCCACATGCGAGACACCACCACCAAGTCGGAGTTCTCCGCCAAACTGGTCTTTCATGATCAGGCCAGTCCCCAGCGTGACGACATCGCCATACAAATCATGACCGGTGGACACACCACGGTCCCACATAAGGAAGGCCGTTCCGGAAATCTTGTCGGTGAAGGAATGGCCGATACCGCCCATGACGGTCCAGCCGTCGCGCCAGTAGTATTCGTTTTGAGTTTGGAGAGCACCATTGCCAACGTCGAGCGTGAGGGTTTTGTTGACGGACCAGTCAGTCCATTTCACCGAGCCATAGGCCAGCCAGCCCGGCGCAATACCTGTCTGGAATTTGGCCTCGACGCTTTGCGGCAACTTGCCTTCGCCGCCGGCGCCGAGTCTGGTGCCTAGTAGATTTCCATATCCATCAGCTTCGATTTTCGTGCCCGAGCGATACAGCAACTGACCGCGTAATGCGATTTCCGGAATCTCGTAAGCAACACCTGCCCGCCAGCCCCAAGCAGTTCCGGAAAGCTCAGAGGTCAAAGCCGTTACAAAGCCATCAGGTGCAAGCGGATTAATTGCCCCGACGGTCAAATCATAATCGAAGTCTTCAACAAAAGCGCCGCCGAGAAATGACACGCGGCCCTTTTGGAGATCAAAACCTACCGCACAGGTTGCACCGTATTCCATAACTGTGAAAGTTTCCTCAAGTTTACCTTGAGCTCCGGGGACAGACGGCACCGTAAGGCGCGGAGAATCAAAAGAGGAAGCTGCGCCATAGGCATTCGCAATCGTGCCCGCACAGGACAGATTGTCCGAGATGCGGAACTTGGCTGCCAGCGACGGCATCACATAGGTGTCGGCATAGTCATGGCCGACGTTGGACGGGCCGCTGATGATCTTTCGCTCGGGGCTCACCACCGTGATGCTGGTGCGAGCGTTGAAATTGCCCTGCTCGAACAGAATGTCCGTATCCGCGGCACCACGGTTGAAACCACCTGCGTCAGCTGCAGCAGCGCCAAGAAGAGAAAGCGCCGTTGCTCCCGCAAGCGCCGCGAAACCCTTTTTATTCATGAATTCCTCTCCCCGAAAATTCGCAATTACCAGCTAGACTCAATTCAGCCCGATGACGCAAGATCGATGCTCATGACGTACAAGTACGAACCTCCCGTGAACCACCAGACAGTCTTGGCGACATCTTTTCAGAAGGGAAGAAATCGCCATTTTCCAGCACCGAATCCCCTGAACTTGAAACATATAAAGCCAGATACCTTTCAAAAATCCGAATATCGGGCTTCTGCGACCCAGATTGTTACATTCTGGCAACAATGGGTTCAAATCTTCCGTTTACGTCAATTCTTACCTTGCGGCAGCCGGCATCGAGCCGGGTGACGAAACGTAAGATATCCATCGGAAACAGCTTCGAATCACCCGCAAAGAAAAAGGCCCGAAGACCGAAACCGGTCACCGGGCCTGCATTCTTCTCGCGCAGTTCACTTCAGCCGGCGGAGCGCACCCGCTCCAGTGCAACGGCAAGCCGTGACTGGGTTTCCTCGAATTCAGCGAGCTTTTCACGCTCGGCCGTCACCACCTCTTCAGGAGCGTTGGCGACGAACTTTTCGTTCGACAGTTTTTTGGCCAGCCGCGCGATTTCCTCGGTAACCTTGGCGACGTCCTTCCTGAGGCGCGCTTCTTCAGCCTTGAGATCGACCAGAGCGCCGAGCGGCAGGCATATGGTCGCCTCGCCCAGCACAAGCTGGGCCGAGCCCTTCGGCGCGGCATCCGCCAGCGAAATATCGCCGACGCGGGCAAGACGGCGAATAGCCGTTTCATGACGGACCAGCCGTTCTTGCGTGGACTGGTTGGCGTCCACCACGACCAGCGGCGCAATTGCAGCCGGCGGCACGTTCATTTCGGAACGAACGGAGCGGATGCCTGAAACAAGATCGACCAGCCAGTTGATGTCGGCCGCCGCTTCTCCATCCTCGAATTCGGGGGCCGGCCATTTCGCATGGCACAGCAATGTCGAGCGCTCGCGCCCTTCGCCCGCCGTCTGCGCCCAGAGTTCTTCGGTCATGAAGGGCATCATCGGGTGCAGCAACTTGTAAATCTCATCCAGCACGAAGGCGAAACAGGCACGGCTTTCGGCCTTGGCTTCGTCGTCGTCGCCCATGAAGACAGGCTTCAGCAGTTCGACATACCAGTCGCAAACGAGATTCCAGACGAAGCGATAGGCCGCCCCCGCCGCCTCATTGAAACGATAGGTGGTGACGCCCTCGGTGACGGCGCGCGCCGTGCGTGTCAACTCCGTCAAAATCCAGCGGTTGACCGCCAGTTTGGCGTCGCCCAGCCAGAAGTCGTCGTTGCGCGCCACACCGTTCATCTGCGCGAAGCGCGTGGCGTTCCACAGCTTGGTGCCGAAATTCCGGTAGCCGGCGATGCGGGCCGGATCGAGCTTCACGTCGCGTCCCTGCGCGGCCATGATGGCCAGCGTGAAGCGCAGCGCATCCGCCCCATATTCGTCGATCAGCTCCAGGGGGTCGATGACATTGCCCTTGGATTTCGACATCTTGGCGCCGTGCTTGTCACGCACCAGCGCATGCACATAAACGGTGTGGAACGGCTCCTCGTCCATGAAATGCAGGCCCATCATCATCATCCGGGCCACCCAGAAGAAGATGATGTCGAAGCCGGTCACCAGCACGTCGGTCTGGTAATAGGCCTTCAGTTCGGGCGTCTTGTCCGGCCATCCGAGTGTGGAGAACGGCCACAGCGCGGAAGAGAACCACGTGTCCAGCACGTCCTCGTCACGGGTGAGGATCGCGCCCGGCTCATAATTTTCCAGCCTCTCCTCGACCCACGCCTTCCACGGCCCCTCATGGGCGAGATAGTGCTGGATGGCGGCGTCCAGAGCTTCTTCCTCGCTCTTTTCCACGAAGATATGGCCATCGGGGCCATACCATGCCGGAATCTGGTGCCCCCACCAGAGCTGACGCGAAATCGTCCAGGGCTGGATATTCTCCATCCAGTCGAAGTAGGTCTTCTCCCAATTTTTCGGGACGAAGTTGGTGCGCCCCTCACGAACCGATGCAATGGCCGGCTTGGCGAGCTCGGCGGCATTCACATACCACTGGTCGGTCAGGAAAGGCTCGATCGGCACCCCGCCGCGATCCCCATGCGGAACCATATGACGGTGCGGCTCGACCTTTGCGAGGAAGCCTCCCTCCTCCATGATTCTGACGATCAGCTTGCGCGCCTCGAAGCGGTCCATTCCGTGAAGCTGGTCCCACACGCCCTCCCGCAGGGGCGTAACCTCGACACCTTCAAGGAAATCGTCATTGTCCTTGATGTCGATGGTCGCCTCGACCGTGAGGATGTTGATGGCGCGCAGCTTGCGCCGCTTGCCGACCTCGAAATCGTTGAAATCGTGCGCCGGCGTGATCTTGACCGCGCCCGTGCCCTTCTCCGGGTCCGAATATTCGTCGGCGACGATCGGGATGGAACGACCGACGATCGGCAGCACCACGTTGCGACCGACCAGATTCCTGTAGCGCTCGTCATCCGGATGAACCGCGACGCCCGTATCGCCCAGCATGGTTTCGGGACGGGTGGTGGCCACGGTGACGTAGGTGGCCGGGTTCTCGGGATCGTAGGTCTCGCCTTCGACCGGATAACGGAAATGCCACAGATTCCCGTCGACCTCCTTCTGCTCGACCTCAAGATCCGAGATGGCGGTCAGCAGCTTCGGATCCCAGTTCACAAGGCGCTTGTCCTTGTAGATCAGCCCTTCCTTGTAGAGCGTGACGAAAACTTCGAGCACCGCCTTCGACAGGCCTTCATCCATGGTGAAGCGCTCACGCGACCAGTCGCACGACGCGCCCAGCCGCTTGAGCTGATTGAAGATCGCCCCGCCCGACTCGGCCTTCCACTCCCACACCTTCTCGATGAAGTCCTCGCGGGTGAGGTCGCGGCGGTGGATCTGCTTTTCCGCAAGCTGCCGCTCCACAACCATCTGCGTGGCGATGCCGGCATGGTCCATGCCCGGCTGCCACAGCACGTTCTTGCCGCGCATGCGCTCGAACCGCACCAGAATATCCTGCAGCGTATTGTTGAGGGCGTGGCCCATATGCAGCGAGCCGGTGACGTTTGGCGGCGGGATGACGATGGTGAAGGCTTCCGCCCCTTCCTCCGCGCCCGCGCCGGCGCGGAAGGCGTCCGCCTCGTCCCAGGTTTTTGCGATTTTAGGCTCGACGGTTTTCGCGTCGTAGGTTTTTTCAAGCATGGAATTGGGGTCCAGACTGTCGGGATTCGTCGTCACGGTAAATCGGATGGGCTGGCGCGAGTCAACTTGCTGTTGGTGAATCAACTTTCTGTTGAATATGTCAACTCGCGCAACACCGGCGCCAGAGCCAGAGGCAGATCCTCGGCGATCAGCCCCGGTCCGAAGCGCGCGCCCGCTTCAGCATGTATCCACACCGCAGCGCAGGCCGCCCCAAAAGCCGGCATGCCCTGCGCCAGCAACCCGGCGATCAAGCCTGCCAGAACGTCGCCCGAGCCGGCGGTCGCCAGCCATGGCGTACCGTTGGCGTTGATGGCGGCGCGTCCATCCGGCGCGGCAATCACCGTATCCGCCCCCTTGGCGACGACCACGCCATGCGAGCGGGCGGCGGCTTGCCGCGCCCGCTCCAGTTTGGACAAGCCCTCATCCGCCGCCAGATCGGGAAACAGCCGGGCGAACTCGCCGTCATGCGGGGTCAGCACCAGCGCTGGCGCGTCCGGCGCGGCCGCCGCCGTAAACAGTGCCGAGGGCTCTTCACGGAAAGACGTGATGCCGTCGGCATCCAGAACCAGACCTTCAACGCCCGCCCGCACAGCCAGCACGGCCAGCGCAAATTCGCGCACCTTGTCGCCCACGCCAAAGCCGGGACCCAGCACGAACGCCGACGGCCGCCGGTCCCCAATGAATGCCTCCACCTCGGTCCCGTCATCCGCCTTGCGCAGCATGATTGAGGTGAGATGCATCGCGTTCACGGCCAGCGCATTCCCCGGCGAAAGCACCGTCACCGCCCCTGCCCCGCTACGCGCGGCTGCAAGCGCGGAAAGACGCCCTGCACCTGTGGACGCCGGCCCGCCCGAAAAAACGCCGACATGGCCGCGCCTGTATTTATGCGTATCGACGCCCGGCACAGGAAACTCTCCAAGCCATAGTTGCGGGCAATTCCTGAAGGTGCACACCTGCAATTCGTCGATGACGGCATCCGATATGCCGATGTCGGATAGAACCATCTCCCCGCAATATTCCCTGCCGGGCATCAGCAGGTGGCCAGGTTTCATGCGGGCGAAAGTGATGGTCAGCTCCGCCCGAAAAGCCGCTCCCATCACCCTGCCGTTTGCACCGGAGATTCCGGAAGGCAGGTCGATGGCGACCACCGGCAGGCCGAAAGTTATGGCCAGTTCGATCGCACGGACGGTGTCGCCTTCAATCGCCCTGGAGAGCCCTGCTCCATACAGCGCATCGACAATGATCGAGCCTGTTGTGGGCAAAAACCCTGCAAGGGGCATCGGCCGCAGCGGGCACTCCCCGGCAGCGAGCGCCGCATCGCTCCCCGGTCGCGGCTCCCCTGACGACCATAGCGAAACGGGCACGCCGCTTTCAGCCAGCAGCCGCGCCACGACATAACCATCTCCGCCATTGTTGCCCGGGCCGCACAACACATGCACCCGCTCAGCCGCCGCATATCGTCTCAGCACCTCGCGAGCCACGCAAGCGCCGGCGTTGCGCATCAGCTTTATTCCATCGAACGGCCCGGCTTCGATGGCCTTGCGATCGGCTTCTCCCATTTCGGCCGGCGTAAGGAGTTCATTGCTCATGAGACGGCTCCCGCAGGCCGGAAGATGATGACTTGCTCACACTAGCAGCGCACATCGTCCGGGACGATGGGGTTGCGCGTGAAACCTGCTGCATCGAAAACGCACATATTGCCTGAATTTTGTGCAACTGCGCGCTGGACATTGCCGCGCGGCTGCCTTTCGATGGCGATCGCCAGTTCCCCCTGCCGCTGAAACCCGCGAAAATCTCGCTGAAGATCACGGTAAAATGAAATTGGCACGGTTCATGCTTGAGATTTGCGCGAGCGGTTTCACACCCTTTGCCATTGGAGGTCCAGTTCATGAAGAAGATCGAAGCGATCATAAAGCCGTTCAAGCTCGACGAGGTGAAGGAGGCCCTTCAGGAAGCCGGCCTGCAAGGCATCACCGTCATCGAAGCAAAGGGCTTCGGTCGCCAGAAAGGCCATACCGAGCTTTATCGCGGCGCGGAGTACGTCGTCGACTTCCTGCCGAAGGTGAAGATCGAGCTCGTTCTGGGCGATGACGCGGTCGATACGGCCGTGGAAGCTATCCGCAAGGCGGCCCAGACCGGGCGCATCGGCGACGGCAAGATCTTTGTTTCCAACATCGAGGAAGTGGTCCGCATCCGTACCGGCGAGACCGGCACCGACGCCATCTGACGCGCATCCTCTCCATCCTCCCATCTCAAGCCAAGGAAAGCCTGAAAATGACCACAGCCGCCGACATCATGAGGCAGATCCGGGACAACGACGTGAAGTTCGTCGATCTGCGCTTTACGGATCCGAAGGGCAAGCTCCACCACGTCACCATGGACGTCGCCGAAGTCGAGGAAGACATGTTCGCCGATGGCGTGATGTTCGATGGTTCGTCGATCGGCGGCTGGAAGGCGATCAACGAGTCCGACATGGTGCTGATGCCCGACCCCGAGACGGTGCATATGGATCCGTTCTTCGCCCAGTCCACCATGGTTATCCTGTGCGACATTCTCGACCCGGTGTCGGGCGAGGCCTATAATCGCGACCCGCGCGGCATCGCCAAGAAAGCCGAAGCCTACATGAAGGCCGAGGGCATCGGCGATACGATCTTCGTGGGGCCGGAAGCCGAGTTCTTCATCTTCGACGACGTGAAGTACAAGGCCGATCCCTACAACACCGGCTTCAAGCTTGATTCCACAGAGCTTCCCTCCAACGATGACACCGACTATGAGACCGGCAATCTCGGCCATCGCCCCCGCGTCAAGGGCGGCTATTTTCCGGTCCCGCCGATTGATTCGTGCCAGGACATGCGTTCGGAGATGCTCACGGTCCTGACCGAGATGGGCGTGCGCGTCGAAAAGCACCACCATGAGGTCGCCGCCGCCCAGCACGAACTCGGGATCAAGTTCGATACGCTGGTACGCAACGCCGACAAGATGCTGATCTACAAGTATGTCGTGCATCAGGTCGCCAACGCCTATGGCAAGACGGCCACCTTCATGCCGAAGCCCGTTTTCGGCGACAACGGCTCGGGCATGCATGTCCACATGTCGATCTGGAAGGACGGCAAGCCGACCTTCGCCGGCAACGAATATGCGGGCCTGTCGGAAAACTGCCTCTATTTCATCGGCGGCGTCATCAAGCACGCCAAGGCCGTCAACGCCTTCACCAACCCGCTGACCAACTCCTACAAGCGTCTGGTTCCCGGTTATGAGGCGCCGGTGCTGCTGGCTTACTCCGCCCGCAACCGTTCGGCCTCTTGCCGAATTCCGTTCGGCTCCTCGCCCAAGTCGAAGCGTCTTGAGGTGCGCTTCCCCGATCCGGGCGCGAACCCCTACCTCGGCTTTGCCGCGCTGCTGATGGCCGGTCTCGACGGCATCAAGAACAAGATTCACCCCGGCCAGCCTATGGACAAGGATCTTTACGATCTGCCGCCAAAGGAACTGAAGAAGATCCCGACCGTTGCGGGTTCGCTGCGCGAGGCGCTTCAGAATCTGGACAAGGACCGCGCCTTCCTGAAGGCCGGCGGCGTGTTCGACGATGATCAGATCGATTCCTTCATCGAACTGAAGATGGCCGAGGTGATGCGCTTCGAGATGACACCCCATCCGGTCGAGTTCGACATGTACTACTCGGTCTGATCACCGGTCATCACTTTGCAGGCCACTTCGGTGGCCTGCATCCATTCCCTGGGAGCCGCCATCGAGACGGCTTTCCTTTTCAACGATCTGTTTGCAGGCGGAACGGCGGGAGATGCGCGCCGCGCGATGCTCCCTCACGCGATTGCCGCTCCTGAAGGCTGCGATCTCGGGCTGCGATCCGGGCAGGCGCAGGCACTTCCGGCGGCCGTTCTTCCGCTTCCTGCGCTTCCTGCCGCCTCCCGGGCTTCGGTTATCCGGGCGGCTGAGAATTCTTGGCGCATAAACAGATTGTTTGTCGGTTATGTCTTGGCATTCGCTGCAGGATCGACTAGATGAGCCCCGCGTCCGTTGCTTTGCTTCGACGCAGCGGATATGCGGCCTTGGGTCAGGGGCGCACAGCGGTTTCATACCGATATCCGTGGGGAGTGTGCATTCCCGACCAGCACGGCGAAACCGGCCGATGTCTGCACACATACGGAGAGGTGGCCGAGTGGTTGAAGGCGCACGCCTGGAACGCGTGTATAGGGGCAACTCTATCGAGGGTTCGAATCCCTCTCTCTCCGCCACTTCAGTCCCTGAGTGGGCACTGAGTTTACGCCATTACCCGCCACCAGCGTCTGTAGCAGCCGGGACTTCGATCCCATGATACGAACCTCGCCCTCTGCGACCTCGACGCGCTGTACAAGCGCGCGCAGGTGCGGCGATAGCCGCCACCTTCCAGCCGGATACGCTCGCGGGCGGTTGCGGCGAACTTGCGCAGCATTTCCGGCGTCACAGCCTTCTGGCCGGTGTTCTGGAGCATGGCTTGCGCCCGGTCTGCATCGGCCTTGGCCTGATCGCGTATGGCCTTGAGGCCGTCGATGCGATCTTTCAGCGCCGGGTCGTCCAAGTTTGCCACGCCCGCCTCGATGGCGTCATAGAGCCGCTTGAGGCGCAATTCCGATTCGGCTGAGCGCTTGTTCAACTCGGCGATATGCTCGCGGCGGCGCTCGGCGTGTTCTTCCCTGCGGTCGAGCGCGGCGGCAAGCACTGTTTCCAGCCGCTCGGGCTGGAGAATCTGCTGCTCAAGGTGATCGGCGACCAGAGCGTCCAGCTTGTCCATCGGCACGGCCATGCCCTCGCAGGCGGTTGGCCCCTGCCGCGCCTTCATCGAGCAGGAATAGTAGCGATAGCGCCCGCCCTTGCCGGTGCGGATGGTCATGGCCCCGCCGCACTTGGCACAATGGATCAGGCCGGTCAGCATGGTCGGGCCGCCGATGACGCGGGCAGGCATCACCTTGGGATTGCGAGCCTTGAGCAGCCTCTGAACTGTGTCGAACATCTCCTTGTCGATGATCGGCGGGACAGGAACCGTCACGATCTCGCTGACTGGCTTCAATTCCTTGGTCTTGCTGCGCTTGTTGAACTCATGCTCGCCCATGTAGGTGCGGCGGGTGAGGATGCGGTGAACCTGACCGATGCCCCAACGCCCGCCGTCGCGGGTGAAGATGCGGCGGCTGTTGAGATACGAGACGATATTCTTAACGCCCATCTGCCCGGTCGTGCCGTCGCCTTCCAGAGCTAGACGATAGATCAACCGCACCGTGTCGGCGTGCAGCGGGTCGATCTCGATCTTCTTCTTGACCTTCGCGCCGCGCTGCTCGGCGGCGACGGTGCGATAACCGATAGGAGGAAGCGAGCCGTTCCAGAAGCCTTGGCGCGCGTTCTCTTTCAAGGCCCGCATGACGTGCTTAGCGTTTTCCTTGGACTGGTATTCGTCGAACAGCGCCATGATCTGCCGCATCATGACGTGCATGGGGTCATCCCCCATTTCCTGTGTGATCGAAACCAGCTTCACGCCGTTCTTGGCGAGCTTCCTGACATAGAACTCAAGCTCAAAGTGATCGCGAAAGAACCGGCTGAACGAATGGACCACGACCACATCGAAGGGCGCGGGCTTGGACGTCCCGCCTCGATCATGCGCTGGAACTCGGGGCGACGGTCATTGGTCGCCGATGCGCCCGGTTCGATGAAGGTTTCGACCAGTTGCAGGCCGCCCGCCTCGCAATAGGCTTCACCCTGCCGCTTCTGGTCAGGAATGGAAACGTCATGCTCGGCCTGCCGCGCTGTCGAAACGCGCAGGTAAAGGGCGGCGCGTAGCGGCACGGTAGAAGCGGTCATAATCTGTCTCCTTTCAAAGCCGGTCGTCCCGAACAGGGCCGCTATTCAGCGGCCTCCCTGATCGTCCCGACGATCCATTCATTCAGGCTCTTGCCCGATGCTGCTGCGGCAATGACTGCGGCGGCATGGTCGTCAGGGGTGAGGCGAACATTGAACTTGCCGGAGAACTTTCGGCGCGGCTCGATGCCCTTCTCCCGGCACATTTCCAGATAGACGGCCAGCGATTTGCGGCCTTCCTCGATCAGGTCGTGGACGCTCTCGGCATAGAAGTCGGCCCCACCATTAAGGCCAACAAACTCGCCGCGCAGCATCTGAATCTCGGGATCGAAAGCGATAACCGCCTTCTCGCCATCGATTTCAACGACATTGTTCATGGCTTTACTCCGTGTTCGTCCAGCCATTTACGGATGCTGGGAACCGCACCTTTGTCCGTATCCTGTGACGGATGCGGGCGATGAAAGACGCGCACTTCGCCGAACAGGAACACGCCAACGCGCGAACCTTCCCGCTCGCTGACTTCCGCCCCGAGGCTCACAAACAGCGCCTCTATGTCGGCCCAGCGGATCGAGCCGTTGACCGGGCGGGCGAAGATCAGTTCCAGCGTGGCTCTGTGACGCTTTTTCATGGAGTATCCAGTATCATTATTTAGTACCGTTTTCAAGATCAATCTCAGGCCCTGTGTCGGGCGATCCGGTGTCGGAGCCGAACATTTCACCGAAGAGATCGCCGAACCATCGCTCGAAAACCTCGATCTCGGCTTCCGTGACCGGAACGGGATCGGGCCAGTCGTCGGTCACGGTCCATGTGCTGAGGTCATGCTTGGGCGGCCTGCCGGGGAACGGCCACGGATAGCCCAGTAGTTCCTCAAGCTGCTCCGACGCCGTAGGCGGTCGTTTGCTACGCCGGGAACGGGATGCCGTCACTGGCTTGCGGTCGCCGCTGCGGTCAGAAGTCATCGAGGAAGTCAAATTCGTTGAACGAACGCTGCCGCCATCCGGCAGGGTTGGCGACCCAGCGATTGATATCGGATTCCTTCCATCCCGCGCCGTTGGTACTGATCTTGATCTGGGGTGGAAAGGTGCCTTCGGCGATCTTGCGATAGATGGTGGACCGGGACAGCCCGGTGCGGGCGAGAACGGTCTTCAAACGGACGATACGGTCTGGTTGACGCATGGCTGCGCTGCCTCCTGCTGGTTGTTTCTGGCTATTGCAGAGACCAGTGAGAGCAACGAATTATCGTTGTACAAGAGGTATTTAGCCGTCGTAGTGCTGCGGCGTACAAAGGGCGGCAAAAAGGTAGGTTCTACGATCTACAAACCGATGCCCCGGCCCCTGCCGAGACCATGACTGAGGGCGAGTTGCCGCCCGAGCCTCATGCCTGAGTCGAAATCCATGCTGATGCCGAGTTGCTTCTTGCGGCCTTCGAGCAGAGATTCCATCTGCGGATCGCGTTCGAGGCTCATCGCCATGTTGCCCATCTCCGCGCGCGCCGCCTTGTGGCCGGAATAATCGCCCGCCGCATATCTGTGCTCGCCCGCCTGCCTGAGTTCCTGAAAGCGCTCCACGAAACGATCCGCGCGCCAGTTCGGATCACGGGCCGGATCGGTGCGGATTTCTGTTTCGAGTTGGAGAGCGCGGATTGCGCGGTCGATCCTGCCGCCGCCTGCCTCACGGGCAAGGCCGTTGTCCTTGCTGTAGGCGGCTTCTGCGTCCTGCCAGCCGTGCGGGCGAACCTCCTCGAAGGCGCGCCGCGCCGCGCCAAGCTCGCGCCGCTGCTCATCGGAAGGGGGCAGACCCTGCTGCTTGGCGTCGAGGATCGCATCGGATGCGCGCGCATGGCGAATGAGCGCCTGCCTGCGGGCGCGGCGGGCGTAAGGCGTTCTCCGGGTCTTCCGCTACCTTCGTGTCCGGCTGCCGAGCCGCGTCCGAAGCAGGCGCGTCACCTACCGCCAGGTGCAGGCCATCGAACATGTCGCGCACCTTGTCGGGAACCTGTTTGACGATCTCGACAGCGCGCTGCATCCGCTCGCGGAAGCTGATGCCGCGCCGCTCGGCGTAGCTTTGGGCCGGGTCGGCGCGTTCGTAATCCGACGCCATGTCCTTCGCCCGGTCCCGCGACAGCGTGCGGGCAAGCCGGTTCTGATCAGCGAAGTCGTCACGACCGTAATGCAGGTCCATGCCGTTACGGTGCCGTGACAGCGCGACATAGCTGCCGTGTTCGTCCATGCCCGGTGTCGCCAGCACATGGGTTCGGTCCACGGTCATGCCCTGCGCTTTGTGGATGGTGGCGGCATAGCCGTGGTCGATGCGATTGTAGTCTTTCAAGTCAAAGGCGACGGAACGGCCATCGTCGGTGCGCACGGTCATGCTCTGCGTGCTGACCTGCTCGATGGTGCCGAGCGTGCCGTTCTTGACGCCAAGCCCGCGTTCGTTTTGCAGGAACATGACGCGATCGCCGGCGGCGAAGTGCCTTTCGCCGCGTTCGACCGTCACGCGCACGTCCTCGCCCAGATCGCCAGCCTCCCGCATCCGGTCGCGGGCGGCCTCGTTGAGTTCGCGCACCTCGGCGTTGGTGTGGGTGAGGATGATGCGGCTGCTGTCCGGCGCGGGCTGCCGGTCGTGGTCCCAACGGTCGATCAGATCGTCGCGCGCCTGTTCCCGGCTCTGCGCCTCATGCATCATGCCATGATTGTCATAGGCATGGATCGCCGCGCCGATCCTGCCGGTCGCCAGATCGCGGGTGGCGTCTCGCTGCCAGTCCTCGCGCTGGCGGCGAACCTCGCCGATCTCCGCGCCGCCATGACGCTCATGGATCGAACGGAACGCCGCGCCCGCCTCGATGGATTGGAGTTGCTGCGGATCGCCGACCAGCACAACTTTTGCACCAGTCTCGGCGGCATGGGACAGCACACGCTCCATCTGCCGCGTGCCGACCATGCCCGCCTCGTCAATGACAAGCACATCGCGGCTGGTGAGCATGTCCCGGCCTTGTCTCCAGCCGTGTTCCATGCTGGCGATGGTGCGGGACGCGATGCCCGATCCGCTTTCCAGATTCTCGGCGGCGATGCCGGACAAGGCAATGCCCCGCACCTCGTAGCCTGACGCTTCCCATGCCTCACGGGCCACGCCGAGCATGGCGCTCTTTCCCGTCCCGGCATAACCGACGACAATGCCAAGGTCGCGCCCGTCCGTGACATGCGTCAGTGCATCCGCCTGCTCACCGGACAGAACAAGGCCGCGCTGTTCGGCACGCACAAGTGCGGCCTCTCTGTCCCTGTCGCTGACCTCGTGCAATTCCTTCCCGGCCATCAATTCCGCCGCACGGTGCAGGCCCTGTTCGGCTTCGATCATCTCGCGGGTGGTGAACCGATCCTCGCCGCGTCCGTCCTGACCGAGTTCGACCAGATCGGGCGCATTGCGCATCGCGCCCATCACCTCGTTGAACTGGTCCAGCCCGTCGCTGTGGCGATGCGCGAACTTCGCCATGTCGCGCTGCGTGAAGGTGGATTGCTGATGCGTGATCGCGTCCAGCGCCAGGGATGGATCGGCGATGATGCGCGCGCCGTTGTTGCGGGCGATCTCCCGGTGCATGTCGGCGCGGTCGGCGGCTTCTAGTTCTTCGCCTTCGATGCGCTGCGCGGGTGCGCCGATCTGTGTCTGCGGCTCAAGGCCGATCCCCTGCGCCTCAAGGCTGCGATGGTCGATGCGGGCGTCAATGTCGAGTTCGGTCAATCGCTCGTTGACATGCTCGGCCCATCGTTCCCGCCAACGCTCCACCATCTCCGTGCGGTTCCAGTCGCGGACCTTCTGCCCGAAACCGTTCTCGTCCACGCTGCGCATGGTCAGCATGGCATGGGCATGGGGTTTCGGCATCCCGTCCTCGCCAATATCCCAATGCACATTCAGGTCGGCGACCATGCCCTGATCGACAAATTCGGCCTGCGCGAAGTCGCGGGCAAGCTCGATGCCCTGCACCTGTGTCATCTCGCGCGGAATGGCGAACTCCACCTCGCGCGCAAGCTGGGCGTCCTTGCGAACCTCGAACGCCTCGACATCGTTCCAGAGCCGTTCACGGTCGGACCAATGCTCGGGCGCTCCATCCGGCAACAGCACCTCGGAATGAATGACGCCGCGCTTGCTGGAAAAGTCCTGCACGCGGCCGATGCGCTCGTCGCGTAGCCGCGAGGCTGAGCGGTAGGCGGCGGACGCCACCGCGCTTGATCCGGCCTTGCGGCCGATGACCTTGACGTGAAGATGATAGATCGCCATCGCGATCAAGCATTGGCACGGCCAAGCGCACGTCGGAACGACGTATAAGCGCGCCCTCCCTCGAAAAAATTGAGGTGGTCCCGGTTTCCGAGACAGGGGCATAAGGTGGATCGACCGATGAAAAGGACGATCCAGCATGAAGACACGCAGACGGTTCTCGGCCGA